>NZ_BATM01000021.1 GCF_000467185.1 Vibrio ezurae NBRC 102218 | reverse complement strand
ATTTAGTACGATTGGTATTACACCTTTAGACTTTTTTGGCGGGAGCACAACTATGACCAACTTAACCATTACACGCCCAGATGATTGGCATGTACACCTTCGTGATGGTGATGTACTAAAAGATACAGTAAAAGACATTAGTCGCTACAATGGTCGCGCTTTAGTTATGCCCAATACCGTTCCGCCAACGACCAACACCGAACAAGCTATCGCCTACCTTGAACGCATCAATGCGCACAATCATAGTGATACTTTCAAACCGTTAATGTCTCTTTATCTAACTGATAACACAAGTAAAGAAGATATCCAACAAGCAAAAGAATCAGGTCAAGTTGTTGCATGTAAACTATACCCAGCAGGTGCAACAACCAACTCTGACTCTGGCGTAACAGACGCTAAAAAAATCTACCCTGTGTTAGAAGAGATGGAAAAACAAGGCATCCTACTGCTGATTCACGGTGAAGTGACTACGCACGATGTTGATATTTTTGATCGTGAAAAACAGTTCTTAGACACAGTATTAGCGCCTATCGTGAGCGATTTCCCAAATCTAAAAATCGTTGTTGAACACATCACTACGGCTGACGCGGTTAAGTTTGTGCAAAACGCCAATGATAACGTTGCCGCAACCATTACGGCGCACCACTTAATGTACAACCGTAACCACATGTTAGTGGGTGGCATTCGTCCACACTTTTACTGCTTACCAATTCTAAAGCGCAACAGCCATCAAAAAGCGTTAGTCGCTGCAGCAACCAGCGGTAGCAAGAAATTCTTCCTTGGTACGGACTCTGCGCCGCACGCTAAAGGTCGCAAAGAAACCGCTTGTGGTTGTGCGGGCTCTTACACAGCGCACGCATCACTAGAGCTTTACGCAGAAGTATTTGAAGCCGAAGGAAAACTAGAGCACCTAGAAGCTTTTGCTAGCCATAACGGCCCAGATTTCTACAACCTGCCACGCAACAGCGATACCGTAACTTTAGTGAAAGAAGAGTGGGCAGTAGCCGAAACTATGCCATTTGGTAGCGACATCGTCGTGCCAATTAAAGGCGGTGAAACCATCTCTTGGAAAGTGGAAGCTTAATTCCACCTCTCAAGGTAAAAAATACTTACACAAAGGGTTGCTCATTGGGCAACCCTTTCTTCATTTCAAGCTCTTCTTTACTTAAGCAAGCTAGACTATTCTTCGTCCTGCAATGAGCTCCACATTTGTGCGCACTTTATCGCACGTTTCCAACCCGCATATCGCTGAGTTCGTTTATCATTGTCATCCGAAGGAATATAACAGGTTTCTATTTCTGAGCGTCCGGCTAATTCTGACAAATCTTTCCAGTAACCTACACTTAAGCCCGCTAAGAACGCCGCCCCTAAAGCCGTCACTTCAGTCAATTGGGGACGTTGTACTTCGCAATTTAGTAAGTCAGATTGAAACTGCATTAAGAAATTATTTTGCGCCGCTCCCCCATCGACTCGTAATCGACTCAATGCAATGTGCGAGTCTGCTTGCATCGCCTGAATCACGTCAAGAGTCTGATAAGCAATACTTTCTAGTGTAGCGCGTACGATGTGTTCAGCGCTTGTCCCACGAGTAAGCCCCACCATAGTGCCACGGGCATATGGGTCCCAATAAGGTGCACCGAGTCCGGTAAATGCAGGGACGACATACACGCCGTCTGAAGAGTCCACTTTGTTGGCATAATATTCAGAATCTTTAGACTCGTTAAGTAGCCTTAACTCATCTCTTAGCCATTGAATCGAGGCACCTGCCATAAACACGGCGCCTTCTAGGGCGTAGCACGGCTTTCCGTTTTCATCGCAGGCCAATGTGCTCAATAGGCCATGTTGTGAGTCTACTTTTTGTTTGCCTGTATTCATTAACAAGAAACAACCCGTACCATAGGTATTTTTCACCTGACCCGGACTCACGCATCGATGACCGAATAGAGAGGCTTGTTGATCTCCAGCAATACCGGCGACTGGAATGCGTATTTCATTGTTTTCGCCGATGCAGGTTTCGCCAAATAAGCTGGATGAAGGCTTGACTTCCGGCAGCATAGATTTGGGAATATTCAATCGTTCAAGTATCTTCTCATCCCACTGCATCGTATTGATATTAAACATCATAGTGCGTGACGCATTGGTATAATCCGTCGCGTGCACCTTACCATGAGTAAGCTTCCACAATAGCCAAGTGTCCACAGTCCCAAACAGTAATTTATCGTTGTCTGCCAGTTGTCTTGCGCCGGATACATTGTCCAAGATCCATTTGATTTTACTGGCAGAGAAATACGGGTCTAAGACTAAACCGGTCGCCTCTTTGATGTATTCCTCCCAGCCTTGATCTTTTAGCCATTGGCACATCTGACTGGTGCGTCTGCATTGCCAAACAATCGCATTATAAACGGGTTTGCCCGTTTCTTTGTTCCATACAATGGTGGTTTCACGCTGATTAGTAATACCTATGCCAGCGATCTCTTCGCAGGCAATAGAGAGCTTATCCATTACATCAATAAGTGTTGAACGTTGCGATGAATAAATCTCCATCGGATCGTGTTCCACCCAACCCGCTTGTGGATAATATTGAGTAAATTCTCGTTGTGACTGAGCGACAATATTTGCTTGAGAATCAAATACGACTGCTCTTGAGCTGGTGGTGCCTTGATCTAGGGCGACAATGTAAGAGCCTGTGGCCATAGTGAATATCCTACTTTATTCGATTCAAAGAAATCATACACATCATCATAGCGATCGCCTGTCTGCTAAGCTCAATTATTGCATTAAAAAGTGACGTAAGTTGTCAAATTATCATTCATTGAATCCCATGCACTCAACATGTTGCACTAATATAGTACAAGTGCACTAAATGGAGTTTCATTCTGGTGCAAAGCAGAATCATCGACAGGTAAACCCCCTTTCAATCAATGGATTAGATGTTGGAATGGTTTTTGCTTAATTAATACAGTACCCAAAAATAACAAGGAAGTGTCGCCATGCAAGATACATTAACCGTCATTTTAGCCGGAGGCATGGGTTCTCGACTTGCACCGTTAACTCAAGACCGAGCAAAACCTGCTGTGCCCTTTGGCGGGAAATACCGCATTATCGATTTCACCCTCAGCAACTGCCTTCATTCTGGACTAAGACGATTGCTGGTATTGACTCAGTACAAATCACACTCATTACAAAAACATTTGCGCGATGGTTGGTCTATCTTCAACCCTGAACTGGGTGAATACATTACTGCGGTTCCACCGCAAATGAGAAAAGGCGATGCGTGGTATGAAGGTACCGCAGATGCGATCTATCAAAACCTGTGGCTACTATCACGCAGTGAGGCCAAACACGTTGTCGTGCTATCAGGGGATCACATTTACCGCATGGATTATCAACCCATGCTCAAGCAGCACAAAAAAACCAATGCGGCATTGACCATCGCTTGTATGGAAGTCCCCGCTCAAGAAGCCAGTGCGTTTGGTGTGGTAGGCAGCGCTGCAGACGGTCGTATTGTCTCCTTTTTAGAAAAACCATCCGAGCCACCGACGCTTTCAGACAACCCAAACAAAAGTTTGGTCTCTATGGGCATTTATATTTTCTCTATGGAAGCGTTAATTGATGCATTAGAAGAAGATGCCGCGATAGACACCTCCAGTCATGAT
Organism: Vibrio ezurae NBRC 102218; assembly: GCF_000467185.1. Classification (GTDB taxonomy): domain Bacteria; phylum Pseudomonadota; class Gammaproteobacteria; order Enterobacterales; family Vibrionaceae; genus Vibrio; species Vibrio ezurae. The sequence continues at coordinate 152,446 of NZ_BATM01000021.1, read as the reverse complement.
TTTGGTCACGATATCATTCCTAAACTGATTGATAGTCAAAGTGTCTATGCGTATCGATTTGGCTCAGAAGAAGGCCGAGTATCACAAGATGTCTATTGGCGAGATGTGGGGACGGTTGATTCATTTTATCAAGCGAATATGGATCTGCTCGATCCCGTTCCCCCTATTGACCTCTATCAAGATGATTGGGGGATTCGCTCTTACGAGCAGCAACGTCCGCCTTCACGAACCGTTCCTTCGATCACGGGTAACCAAGGTATTTCAATCAACTCAATTGTTGCCAACGGTGTGGTGATCAGTGGCGGTTCAGTGCAGCGTTCTATTTTGTCTTCCAATGTAAAAATCAGTGATGGTGCCACCATCATGAACAGTATCTTGTTCGACGATGTAAAAATTGGCGAGCACTGCGAGCTAAGAAACTGCATTATCGACAAACACGTCAGCGTTCCTAATGGCACTAAGATAGGCTATGACCTACAACAAGATCGGGAACGATTTACCATTTCAGATCAAGGGATTGTCGTGGTACCAGAAGGCTATCACTTTGAGTGATTTTTACCAAATGAGCCCTTGAGGGTCGCTCTCCACCTCTTTTATCAGTTGGTGGAGCTGCGTGCCAAGAGAATCTATTGAGGGATGGGTATGCCATCCCTCAAACATATCGTATTGATCTCGGTGGGCAACCAGCAATGTCCATGCGTTCTGACGAACTAGGATTTTAGCCACTAAACAACGATGATCAGCCTGCTTGGAATCCAACTTAAAACACGTACGATAAAACTCAACCCCAGTATCAGACAATTCAAATTCTGCTTTACCCAAATCGACACTCACATTGTGATTGCGCGAACAACACGCCTCTGTCGCCAACTTAATGATTTGATGTCGCTCTATCTCTGATAGCTTCATGGTGACCTCATACTTATGGCATTGCGTAGTAGCAAACCTCAATCATACAAGTAAAAATGTGATAGATTTATCTTATGTGTCACAACCTTGTAACACAGGCATCTTACTTTGTATGGTGTCTATCATTATAGTTAGAAGAAAAAGGATGATTATGTTTAGAGTGGTTATCACGGCACTAGCTTGCCTGATAGTAAGTATAGGGAACGTACAAGCAGCTCAAATCAATGTCAGCGGTTCGACCTCAGTAGCACGCGTCATGGATATTTTGGCAGAAAATTTTAATCGCACCCATCAAGATACCTATATTGCAGTGCAAGGTGTTGGATCAACTGCGGGGATTTCTTTGGTCAAAAACAATGTGGCCGAGATCGGCATGAGTTCGCGACTGCTCACAGAAAGAGAGTATCAAGATAATTTAGTGGTGTTACCTTTTGCCTATGATGGGCTTGCAGTTGTAGTCAACCAGCAAAACAACATCTCAAACATTACGCGAGAGCAGCTCTATAAAATCTATACGGGGAAAATCACCAACTGGAAAGACGTGGGTGGCGCTGATCGCACTATCGCAGTGGTAACCAGAGAAACCTCTTCTGGATCTCGATACGCCTTTGAAGATCAAGTTGGCCTAACACGCGTTCTTAACGATCGCCGCGTATCTACCATCAGCCCAACCAGTTTGGTGGTCAGCACCAACAGTATGATGAAAACCCTGATCAGCTATAACCAACAAGCTATTGGCTTTATTAGCATGGGATCTATTGATGCATCGGTTAAACCACTGAACTTCGATGGCGTTGTACCAAATTCAGTTAATTTACTGAATAAGAGTTACGAACTGGCTCGTCCTTTTTTGATTTTCCATCATAAAGATCTAGAGGATAAGACCGCGTTAGAATTTGCTAAGTACGTAACCTCGAAAGAAGCAAGCATGATAATCGAAAATCAAGGTTATACCGCGCACTTGAGTAGCACTAAATAGCCTCTATATAAAAATGGCCAAAGCTAAGCTTTGGCCATTTTTAACAAATAGTTCTAATCACTCAGGTGATGACTTTAAGCATTAAAAGTATAAACGAATCACCGATTCCGCAACACACGCAGGGCGACGAACACCTTCAATTTCAACTTTCAGCTCTCGAGTGATCTCTAAGCCTTTTTGAATGGGTGTCACTTTGAGTAAACGGCTGTGAGCTCGGATATTACTCCCTACTCGAACAGGATACGGAAAACGAACACTGTTCATTCCCATGTTCACTGTCACTTTTGCCGTAGGAAACAGCGGTTTTTCAGGGTCGACAGCATCAGACAAACGAGGAAGCAGTGCCAGAGTTAAAAAACCATGAGCGATGGTCGATTTAAAAGGTGACTCTTGTTCTGCTTTTTCTGGGTTAGTATGAATCCATTGCATATCTTCAGTCACACGACCAAATGCATCCACACGTTCTTGATCAATACTAAACCAATCCCCCACATGCAACTCTTCACCAATCTTTTGTGAAAGCTCTAAATACAAAGCTTCCGCATCAGGCTTCATGTTGATGATATCTTGAACAGGGCTTATAACTTCTTCATTAACTGCAGGTTTTTGAAAATCTTTTCCCCATGCACGAAAAATGTGCTGTGCGTGGGCACGGCTCACTAATTCACTCCAATATTCTCGAAGTGAGGGGGACATCTTATCCATAAACTCCATATGATGTCTCGAAAGAGATCCTCGTTTGTGTTTAAGAATATCAACAACTTTCATGCACGCTCCAGTGAAGCTTAAGGTAGCTATAAGGGTCCGATTTTGAACTAAATCACATTTTAACTCAACATGTGAATGTTCTCTCACAGCAAATTAATCATAAAAATCAAAGTTCGACTGTTAATTATGCACAATTTTATCGCAATAATACAATTTTTTATAAAATGCAGTGCATATAGATAAAGCTGGGTTTGGTGGTTAAATTCAAATATGTCTCTCTATCTAATTCTGAGACTTTTGATGAAACACGACCTTCTGAAAAAACCGATACGGTAAACCCTGCCTCATGTACCGCCGAAAACAGTGCTTGTAGGCTTCGTCTATAAAAGCGAACAGTGACAGGTTCACCTACCGTATCCCAGGTTTCGACAATTTGTTCAGTCGCAAAATAGTTACCTGACGGTGACACAGAGAAGTCATTAATCGGGTGATGCGTGGAAAAGACAAAATGACCATTTGTGTTTAATACGCGCCTAATTTCATTGAAAAGTAGCCTAAAATCTTTAATATAGTGAATCATCAGTGGCGCAATCACCCAATCATATTGGGCGCTAGATTCAGCGGGTAAACCTATCGCAACGTCTTGAACGTATGCTTTAAAAGGCTGCGCATTTTCTCTAGCAATCGAGATCATTTCCTTGGATTGATCAATACAGGTAACTATGCCTCCCATCCCTTGAATGGCTTTAGCGTGTTCACCCGAACCACAGCCTAAATCCAACACTCGCTCTCCTGGAGTAATATTCAGTAACGAGAGTAAAGAAGGGCGCTCTAAATGCGCATTATAAATGTTATCTTGCACTGCTTTGGCATACGCATTGGCATGTTCAGTATACATGGGGTGACGCATTGACTATTTCCTTAAGGCGTTGAGTTTTGACTGAGCAATACCATAAATAGTCTCTATTGGGTAACTGCCTTCATCGGTTGCCGTACCCGCCTCCTTACCAGTAAACAATTGAATCGCTTCTGAGACATGTTCAATTGCCCAAATGTGAAACTCCCCTTTACTAACCGCCTGTAAAATATCACTTCGTAACATTAAGTTATGCACATTCGATTTGGGGATGATCACCCCCTGTGTTGCGATGCGGCCTTTTATTTTGCATACATCAAAAAAGCCTTCGATCTTTTCGTTCACTCCACCTATAGGTTGTGCTTCGCCAAACTGATTCATTGAACCCGTAATCGCAATATCTTGACGGTTAGGCTGTTTTGAAAAAGCCGATACCACGGCGCAAAATTCAGCCATACTGGCACTATCACCGTCCACTCCCCCATACGATTGCTCGAAGGTGATATTGGTTGTGAGGGGGATTTTTGCGGTTTTGCCAAACACCGACGAAAGATAAGCGGTTAAAATCATCACACCTTTTGAGTGAATACTCCCACCTAAATCAACATTACGTTCAATATCGATGACTTCGCCGCTACCGTAACTGGTGGTGGCGGTAATTCGGTTAGGCGCACCAAACATATGGTCACTGGTACTTAAAACCGACAGCGCGTTCACCTGACCTATCGCTTCGCCTTGAGCCTGCATTAAGGTGGTGCCATTGGTAAAGGTTTCCATCACGCTTTCTTGCAATCGACTAACTCTAGAGAGCTGATTTAACAGCGCTTTCTCAATATGGGTCGCACGAATTATATTCGCATTTGCAGTTCTGGCAATGTAGTTTGCTTCACGTAATAGATTGGCAACGTTAGCCGAATGCAGCGAAATTTTATTTTGATCTCCCGCAATTCTGGCACTGTATTCTATAATTCTTGCGATGGCTTTCTTGTCACAATGCAGCAATTTGTTGTCATGCACTATGCTCGAAATAAAACGAGTGTAGTGAAGCTCTGAGTCGTGATCTCGCTTCATTTCATCTTCGAAATCGGCACTGACCCGAAAGAGTTCAGCAAACTCCGAGTCATAATGTTGCAATAACTGATAGGTTCGATAATCACCAAACAAAATGATTTTCACATCTAAGGGAACAGGTTCAGGATCAAGGGAAACAGCTCCTGTCATTGTGACCTGTTTTTCCAACGCCGTTAAGTTCAACTCTCTTGAACGCAATGCTCGTTTAAGGCCATCCCAAACATAAGGCTGTTCAAGGACTTTGACAGCATCAATGAGTAACACTCCCCCGTTTGCTTTATGCAAAGCGCCCGCACGAATCAAAGAAAAATCGGTAAAAACGGTCCCCTTGAATGTCGCGGTTTCAACATACCCAAACAGCGAGTGATAATTGTGACTCTCTTCAATGATGATAGGCAGATCATCTTTTGCCTGTGAAACCAACACGTTAATCTTGTAGCGACGAGGCAACTTTTTATCAAGAGACGCAGTAGCGATCTCTCCCTGCTCGTTGCTTTCTTCGAGGAAAATATCTACATTTTCAATGACATCAGATTGAAGATCAATGAGGTACTGTTTTACCTCTGGGTATTTCTTATATTTACTTTTCAGCGTTTTGATAAAATGCCCAATGACATCTAAGGTCACATCTGAGTTCAGTTTCTGAATTTTATCGGTGTATTGCTCTTCCCATTCAGTGAGATCGCGAATGATATGTCGCAAAGAGATTTCTAGCGTATCAATGGTTTTATCAAATTTCGCTTGCGTCTTCTTATCAAGCAATGCAAACGACTCTTCCGTGTACGCCTCTTCACCATCTAGGGCAACAAACTGATAATCACCTTGTGCGGTGATCGTCAAACTGATGCTTTCTTCTTTGGCTTTTTTCGTCAATGCTTCCAGCGCTGTGGTTTGCTTATTTGCCAATTGATTTTTTAACCGATCGGCGCGGGAAAAATACATCTCGTTGTCAAAGGCCATCGGAATTGCTTTGAGCAACTTAGTCATTAGCTTTTCAATATCAATTCGCAGACTGTGCCCTATCCCTCTAGGCACTTTCAGTACTTTGGGGACACGAATATCTTCAAAATTAGCCACATAACACCAATCGTATAATTGGTGTTGATCAAAAGGGTGACGCTTTAGGTAGCGAAGTATCATTGTACGCTTGCCTAAACCATTACGGCCCATTGCATAAATGTTATAGCCTTTTTCGCGAATGGACATCGCAAACTCAACCGCTGATTGCGCTCGCTCTTGCCCAACAATTTCGTCAATAGGTGGAATATCTTTAGTCGATTTACAGGAAAATAAGTCCAAATCGGCAGTGCGATAGAGCTCGGATGAGGATAAAGAAGATATAGCCATAGTCACCTCAGTGTGAGAAATGGTGAATTACGAAAAGTAGGCTTAGCAGACAACACGATCTATTCTCCCCATATCCCCCTCGAATACATGCCATACAATGAGGGACACCATGAGGGTAATACCGATGAAGCCGAGCGTGTGTGATAACTCAACGATTAGCCAGCAATGTCCATTCGCCGAGCTACCACAGCCTGTGCCACAAGGTTTTATACTGCTGGTTAATTACCGCCGTATTTAAACACTTGGTTTTCAAACATAGTGGTTAATAAATCCTTGTCAGGATCACCACCGTAGTTCAATTGATCATTTAAGCCTTTGATCAGTATAGATTGTGATTCGGTATCGGAGCTGACTTCTACCTGCACGTCATCACTATTTTCAATCAAAGTCGCGGTTAAATTTTGCTGATCGTCAAAATTGACCAACAAGTCATCCAGTGTCGCCCCAGATTCAAGCTCATCGAGTACCCCAACAAGATCAACCTGATCACCCTCGGCCAAATTAAAGTCAGTGATCACGTCGACTTGAGCATCATCCACCTCGTCCCACATGAACATATCGGCCCCATCACCGCCGGTTAAAATATCCGACCCCAACCCGCCGATGAGAATATCATTGCCGTCTCCCCCGATCAGTTCATCGTCAAAATCGGACCCTCGCAATGTTGAACCTTGGTCATCATCAATCAATGTACTTGCGCCTGTTGCAAGAGATGCATCGAGCTCATTGCCATCTGTCACAATCGCCACGGTATAGCTCACAGCGCTCGACTCTGCAGTGAGGGTCAAATCACTCTCATTTGAAATAGCCACAACATCAAAGCTCACTGCATCCGTTGGGAATACTAGAGGGTCGTTCAGCACTATCACTGCATCAGTGAGTGCTGTTGCATCTAATACCCAAGTACCCTCGTCATCGCCAGCCACCGCGCTACCACTTGCCGATTGAACCACAAGAGCACTATCGAGTCCGCGTACTTCAATGGTTAAGGTTTCACTGGCATCGGTTAATGCGGCCATTAAGCCCAACAAAGGCACCACTCTTGATGCCAACGCCGACTCTGAAATAACCGTATTCAAACTGCGCTGATTTTCACTATTTAAGGTCAGCGTAGGAGCATTGGCGACAGGAGTAATGTTAATGGTCACCACATCACTGTCTTGAGCATTTGCTCCGGCATCGTCAAATATGCCATTGTCTCGGGTGACTATGGTTAACTCAGCACTATTGGTGTATTGCGGATTGCTGTAAAAGACACCTTGCAAAGCATCACTTTGCGCTAAAACGGCATTCACTTCATCAATGGGGCCGCTCAAAGTCACAGATGAGGAATCGTTATCGGTAATAGTCACCGCCAAATTTGTAGTGACAATATTAACCGTGCCGATATTAACACTCAGTAATACCTCAATATCGGCATTGGCATTACTGCCCACGTAATCCACATCAGAAACTTGAATACCTTCGACTTTGGTTGTGCCGCCCTCATCGACAGTAATATCAGCAGGCAGAGTAGTGATTGGGTCGTCATTAACCGCTACCACTTCAATATCAAACTCTTTGGTTTGCGATTTAGGGTCGTTAACGACGCCAAAATTGCCGTTGTCTTCAACCAGTACCGTAGTTTTGACGCTGCCAAAGTTATCACTCTGCGGGGCAAAGTTAATACCGTTGGCTAAGGCGGCATTTATCTGCGAAATCGAGCCCGATATTTCAACGCTAGTGGCAGGCAATGTCGCCGTCACTATGGTGATGCCATAGGTGTTTTCTACATCAGACAGAAACGACAGTAGCCCTGATTCCACATCAATAGTGACATTGTAAATCGCATCTGGCGCATCCGTTTCATCAATATCAGAAATTTGAATGTTAGTGATCAGCAGATCACTATCCTCATCCGTCGTTAGCGTCGGTAAATCAGAAATATCGGGGGCATCATTTTGCGCATTTACCGTGATATCAAACGAATCTGTCGCCGTTAACGTGCCGCCACTGCCTATGTTGCCACCATCACTGACCGTAACGGTTGCCGATACCGTGCCAATGTAGTCACTCGATGGGCTAAATAGCACCCCAGCGCTAAGCAAAGTATTCACATCATCGGCCAGTCCAGTAATCACAATCTTATTATTGGTGATCTCTATTTGACCTGGAAATGCCGTTTTATCGACGGCATCAAAATCTAATTGACCATCGGTCACCTCAATACTGACCACATAATCGGTTGTGGCATCATCCGCAAGATCAGGATCATCAATTTGAATGCCCGATATACGCACCGCCGCATCTTCATCCGTGCTCACATCACTTACGCCAGTGATAATAGGGTCATCGTTGACTGGCGACACCACAACATCAAAAGTCACTTGATTGGTGCTTGATGTCGTTGAATCGCCCGCATCGACAATGCCGCCATTTGCGCCATCATTGACCGTAACGGTCACAGGTAATGTACCAGTGACATCCGTTTCTGGAGTAAATTGAACGCCAGTTGCCAGCGCTGCATTAATATCAGCCAGTGTACCCGTTAGCACTATCGTTGAGCCAGTAGCTGGGGTAACGACGACTCCAGTAGGTGCTGAACTAAAGCTGAAGTTACCCGCGCCTGCATCCACCTCTAAAGTAACGCTGAACTGAGTTGATGGCGATTCGCCTTGGTCAATATCACTGATCTGAATGGAATCAATCAACACCGTCCCTTCTTCATCGACCGCCTCATCGGCAATAGCCGCAAACAGAGGCTGATCGTTTTCAGGTTGCACGGTAATGATAAAGTCTGTGCTGTTTTCAGTGGGTTCTGCCGCAATGCCAAAGTTACCGCCGTCGTCGACAAAAATGCTCGCTTTGACATCGCCATTAAAGTTGCTGTCAGGATTAAAGCGAACACCGTCTTGCAAGGCTGCGTTAATATTGGCGATTGTGCCTTCGACAGTGATCGAAGTCGCCGCGGTATCCGATGCTGGGGTCAGTTGCACGCCAAACAAAGTTTCTGCGCCATCTTGAAAGTTCAATAAACCACTTTCAACGCTAATAATAAAGGTATAAATAGCGTCTGGATCATCGACTTCATCAACGTCCGATATGCTTAAATTATCAATGATATATTCATTGTCTTCGATAGCATCTATAGGCGTGACACCACCAAATAATGGCTGGTCATTGGCTTCTTGTATGGTCAGATCGACCACTTGTTCAGTAATTGCATCCGGATTGGTGTATTCAACGCCGTTGAAATCATATTCCACCGACTGAACCTGAATCTTAATTTGTGAAGGGTTCCAATTGGTGGCGTTATTATCGCCAGAATTGAAGAAAATACTCTCCAACTGCTGAGCATTAATATCTAAAGTCCAACTGCCATCGCCATTGTCGACAAAGCTTGTGCCATCAAACAAGCGAATGCTCGCACCATCTGGCACATCCAGTACCGTGACGCGCAATATCTCTGGCGCGCTTTCTTCATCTACTATGCCCGCAAGAGAGTACTCATCATCAATAATCTGCGCATTAATTTTTATCTCAATGTCTTCACTCTCGATGCCAGAAGCTGAATCGACAATTGCCGTATCAACCGCATCTGCAACAGGGTTAACCACCAAGGTAAAGTTCGCGTTGTGCTCTACAGGAACGCCGAGTAATTTTTCTTGAGTAAAGGCGATGATGCCTAAATCAACAGTGCCACTAAATTGTTCTGCGGGGGTAATCTCCAAATCGGCAAAGGAGACGCTAGTAACTGATGGATTGTTTAACTGAATCGTCCAGAATCCATCACCATTGTTTTTCACCGTAAACCCGTCTGGATCAGAAGCACTTGATGAGCTGACCAGAAAATCATCTGGCACTCCCGATATACGCAACGAAACAAATTCTTCCGAACCGTCGTTATCTTTTAGCGAAATGGTAAAAGGTGTGCCCTGAATTTGGTCTAAGAAAATCGGCGTATCTTCATTTCCGGTAACAACTATCTTGTTTGACTTATCTCCGCCGTCAACAATGATGGAGTCCACCACTGGAGTGACCTCAAATGAAAGCTCGCCACTGAATGCGACATCTGAGTCCACATTTGATGGGTGATCGTAGGTTGAGGTTTGGTCAAATTCGGTCGCATCTCGCAGAGTACCTGAAATCGTTAACTCAACCAGATTGTCATCATCACCCGTAGGGAAATTCTCTGCGGGTTTAAACTGCACATCCTGTAAAAAATCTTCAATTGCGCTTGGGTTGTTCGAGTCATAAGTTAAGGTAAACGCGCTAACTTCGTTTCCATTAAGATCAATTAATACCCCTTCCGTTGCATCTTTAAGGGCAATGGTTACCGTCTGGAAGTGCTCTACGCCTCGGTCTGCGGCACTGTCTATATCGGTAGATTCAACGCCGATTTGCAGATGTATTATGCCATCTTCGTAGGCGATATCGTCTTGATATACCTCGGTACCACCTTCATCAATTGGGGCAAAATTTGCGTCTAAGCCACTGGTACCATTGACGGAGATAGTAAAAGTTTGAGTCGTTTCAACTACCGGAGAGATTGCTACAGGAATACTAAGAGGATGATACTTTTCATCGCCCGATTGGGTATCGGTGGTGATCGCAGTAAACTCAATCAGCACATCTCCTGCATAATCTTCCGCAGGCACTAAAATGAGATTTTCTAAGCCTAAAATAGCGCCACTTTCATCCACCGAACCTTTGAATACATACTCGGCGGTCGTGTAGTCGTACTCAGCACCCAGAATCGAAAATCCGTGTAAATCCGCTTGTGAGAAAACCAACGTGAGCAGGTCGGCGACATCATCCTTATCTGCTGTAGTCGCAAGAATGCCTTTGTCCATTATCTGCTGACCTAAACGAATATTCGTGTCTTCGGTACCAATAATAATGTCGTCAGAATCGGTATTGGTGATCACCTCAGCCGCTATTGAGTCGTTGACCACAACATTTTCTGGGAAACGTAAGGTGACATCCGTTTGCTTCTGTACGCGAGCACTTTCCTCACCCTCTTCACCAGTGTCATAAACCAATGCTATGAAGGTGATCGTCAGATCAGAAAACGCATCATCACCGTCGCCAGCAATCTTAAGCCCACTTGGCGCAACAATAGTGAAGTCATCTTCATCGGTCACCACCCATTTCCCATCGCCGTTATTGACGGCACCAATGATGACTAACTGATCGAGAATGTCCTGATCCACAGTGCCAAAATCGACCACTAACTCTTCGATCATTTCATCCGGATTTTGCGCTAACTCTTGTTGCTCCTCAGGCGTTAACGTAGCCCCAGGATCAGCGGCAAGCTTGTCTAACGCATCTTGCTCTGTTTGGGTAACATCCGAATCAGCAAAGTTGACGCTATAGGCATCGTCTTTAACTTCATTAATAGTGAAGTTAATCATGCCATTGGCATCTGCGATAATTGGGTTGCTTGTATCGCCGATTAACTGATTCGCAAGATCGGTCACCGACAGATTGGCATCACTTTCCACCACAGGACGCACCACGATATCTAAGGTGCCATTGATGATTGTTGTGGCCGTGTTTTCATATTCAGCTTGACCATCGGTAAACTCATAATCCTCTTCAGACACTTCAATGCTCACGCTTAGCTGGAAATCAGAACTGTCGTCTGTAGGCGGTTTTACTTCGACGATAGCTGAACCATCAAGGAGCTCGCGTAAACCATTACTGTCAGAAATCACAAGCAGCCCATCAACGCCAATAGTCGTTATTACGCCATTGACTCTCACTTCAGAGCCTTCAGGAAAGCCCGTTAGTGTGACTAACTGAATCACTTCATCAGAATCTGGGTAATCAGCATTTGAAGGATGCCAATCAATTTCAATAAAACTGTCTTCATCGCCGGTTGAAGTTCGCTGATAACCGTCTTTCGCGTCAATGACCGGCTGAACTTTGATCAGAATGTCCCCTTCAATAATTGTGGTATCACCATCATTTTCCGTGACAACTAACGTTGCAGTCAGGTCAATATTGCCCGTAAATGACGGGATCGGGCGTAAAACGATGCCTGTATCCACGCCTGCTTCAGTCAAATTCGCTTGATAAATTGGCCCTCCTGCAGCGTCATAACCGACAAATAAGAGGTCAACCTCGTTGTTCTCGCTATCGAGTACTTTTACGCCATCAGGAATATTAGAAATCAGAACTGTCACTGATTCAGAATCATCTAACGGCGTATCGGCAAGCTCGCCACTAAACACTTTAAAGTTCAGTGGCACATCGGTATTTTCATCGATTAAGGTTTCAACACCTGCCGCGTTTCCTGCGTCATCTAAAATAGGCAGCCAAGTATCACCCAGTCCATCGATATTAATAGTAGGGAAATCAGCAACGCCTTTAAGATCAACCACCAGCGGTCGTGAGTCTATAATTCTATCATTGCTGACCGTAACGGACGTACCTGTGCCAGTGGTCTCATCGATGTTTTCCAGTTGCTGGGCAAAGTCACGAATTATCCCAACCACCGTCATGTTAAAATCGACGTTACTGTTTAAGTAAGGGGTAAACTGCACTTGCGAAAGCATGTCATAAGGGATTTCGTATACCCCTGCGGAGATCTCATTAATCGGATTGTCCGCTGGATCTCCAAGCCACGTTAATGTGGCTAAATTGCCATTACTGTCTGCTAACCCGGAAATTTGCACCAACAACTGCTCTGAACCGTCAAGATCTTGACTTGGGCTAAGCTTAATATGTTGATCTAAGTTGGTGGTGGTATCTTCTTCTAACTGAATACGCGTAAGTACCATAGCGCCATCATCCGCGATTGGATTGACCTTGATACTAAAGAAACGCTCTTCAGAGCGAGCTTCAGGAACTAACGCATTGGCATCAGATTCAGTGGTAATAGCGACCACTTTTACAGAAATAGTGCCACTCCAGTTATCGGTTGGATTCACCGTTACCTTGCCAATATCATCGGCAGAGATAATAAACAATCCAAAGCCGTTAGGCGTTTGCACGACGCCATCTATCAATAGTTGATGGCCTAGTTCTTCAACAAAGCTTACTTCATAGGTAATGGTTTCAGAGCCGTCTTGGTCTTGAGTTTGCGCCAAGATTTGTAAAATTGCATCGTCACCATCTTCATCCACGGTAACTTCAAAATTACCCGCTGATGGCTCCCATGTTGCGGAATCTGCAATGGCTTTTATCTCAACGTCCAAGCTGCCATCTAACGTTTCGCTAAGGGCGTTATTTCGATACACCTCAACACTGATGTCATAAGTGTAATCGGTGCCTTCTGAACCTTGATTTCGCGCCGGAACAAAGAATAAATTCTCCACATTCCAGTTTTCATTATCCAACGTTGACACCATCAGCTGGTCTTTACTGAGGGTCACTTCTGAGCCACTGACCGTCAGCGCTACATAGTTAGTGCCGTTGAAGTAATAAAAATCACCTTCTGTGGCATCGACCCCTTTTACTGTAATCGCGCCAAGCTGTTCGTTATTATCAAAATCGTCCGTGTTAACACTGATATTGACCTTGATTGGCGCGTCACCTACAGGAAGGTTATCTTGAGCGTTAGTGTCATTTTGAGTAACGCTTCGACCTGCATCTTCACTGCCACTTGCCCCGGTTGAAGTAATTTGTGACGTAATATCATCCACTTGGATATTGATTGCTTTGGTACTGGTATCGCCATCGCCATCGGTGGCGGTCACTTGTACATCAATGGCGACAAAGTCTCCTGTTTGCTTCACATCATCCTCTGCGGTAAATCGGATTCGCCCATCAGGGTGAACCTCTAACACCCCCATCAGAGAATCAGCATCAACAGGATTAGCAGGGTCGCTACCGTCGCTATACAAATTAAAGCTTTGAAAACCAGCGCTAGGATCAATGGAGATCACCGTGCTACCAATTTGAATCTGGGTTAATGCCCCATCATCTGCGCCTTGTGTTTCTAGGCCGCTCTGTTTCAACACATTAATGGTTGAAGAAGCATCTCCCTCGGTCACAGTAAAGGATTTTTCAATCACCTCTGGCACATCATCCACCACGCTGACAACCAAGTCTTTGGTTGGAGAATTATCCCCATCCATATCTTGCACATAGATAGGCAATACAATATTGAGGGTATCAGCAGAATCTGGATTGGTATCAGGACCCGAAATTGGGTGATCAATGGCTCGTATCAACTCAAAATCAAATTGACCAAAGTCAGCACTGGTTAAATCATTGTTGATTTGAATGGACAGAATATCCAACTGTTGACCATTTACCGATGCCACGCCCATATAGCCACCGGCAACCACAATAAAGGTAATCGGTTGACCTTGATAGGTCAGCGCAACATCGCCACTGCCATCGACAAAAGTGGCGCTCACATTGGCGGTATCTAAATAGAAAGCTTCAACATCGTCACTGCCTTGCAGGTATGTAACACTAGAGCTTGCGCTCTCTAAGTTCGCATCGGGATCTTTACCGCCTTGGATTGGTGGCACGCCTGTATCACCTTGGTCGATGCTGCTCTCCACCAGTGTCACTGCCGGCGCAACATTCACTTGTGGATCAGTACCATCGGCAATCTTGACGTTGATTTCAGCGGTTGAGACATCCCCATCCGTATCGGTTGCATTCACAATCAAGGTAAGGTCGTTGATATCCAAAGCGGTATTATCTTGTTCCAGCGCTTGCAATTGCTCAATGGAATAAGAACCGTCTATGTTGATGCTTGCCACCAGCACTACATCGCTAGTATCGCCCGCAATATGTACGGTAAAAGTGGTGCCATCTGCGCTTAACAGTAAGCCAACCGCTTGATTGTTACTGAGCAGTGAGCCCCACGCCAAATCTGTACTCAATGAAGCATCAAATTTTACTGTAGCAACCGCATCAATCCCCTTCACTAAATCGACACTGCCCGTGACAGGAGCTGCATCGGGGTCAAGAATGAGGTTCTCATCGACAGGCGTCACTTGGTCGTCTGAGTTTGGATCGGTACCATCTTCGATGTTGATACTGATCTCTTTGGTGACTGTGTCATTATCGCTATCGGTAGCTTCAACGGTGACACCTAAGCGATTAAAATCATCCGAGGCGACTTGATCTAATGCTTGCAGCTGTTCAAAGCTGTATTTGCCATCGATATCAATAGTGCCGACAAATACAGGGGTTAAATTAGTGTCATCGGTCACTAGACTAAAGGTTTGTCCGTCAGCGCTTATCACGACTTTGGTGTCAATGCCGTTGGAGGTTAATCCATCCCACGCAGATTGCTGACTGCTACTCAGTGAAAACACCACAGAGGCTATCGCATCGGCCCTTTGGGTTAGCCCCATATCGCCAGTGACTGGGAAATCGACCCCGCCAGTAATATTATTTTCGTTCCATTGCAGAGAAATAGCCGCATCGGTGAAGGTGAGATCATCACCATCGTCGATTCTTACTCTGGCATTCACGCTAGTCACATCACCATCGGTATCGGTAGCATCCACATTTAAGTTTAAAATGTATCTATCATTGCTTGCCGTTTGGTCAATTGCTTGGATTTGATCGACCACATAGGTGCCGTCCTGATTAAGCTTAATGGTCAACACTGACGTGTTCGGTGCTTCACTAAGTGAAAGCGTGATCAGAGTATTCTCTTCGGTGATCGTATATTCAGTCGCTTTGCCATTGCTGGTTAACGCCCCTAATTGGTTCAATTGACCATTTGCCAAATTAAACGCAAGGTTAACCAGTGCGTCACTACCATCGGTGAGATCTAAGTCCCCAATAGATGGCGTAACATCAAGGGAATTATCATTGATGCGCACCGTATAGGCTGTCAGCCCAATATCTGCGCCATCTTCTATTTCCAGTACGATTTCACTGAGTGTTTCATCGTTATCGGCATCAATCGCGCTCACCCCTACTGAAAGCTCAAGCAGATCATTATCTGCGCTCTGATCAATGGCGGCAAATTGTTCAATATTGTAGTTACCCGCACTATCCATGCTCATCGACAACACTAAAGTAGTGCCATCAAACACTTCAATTGAGCGTTCACTCACGACCAAGCTAGTCGCACGTCCATTACTGGTAATGGATTGCCACTGGGTTTGTTGCGCCGCATTAAATACAAAATCTAAACTGGCGAGCACATCAGCGCCCAAGGTAAGACCTATATCCCCTTCTATTGGCTGAGTATCTGTGCCTCTTTCATCTTCATTCCAGCCCTCAGTAGCGTCCGTTGACTTGATATCAGTGCCGTCGTCAATGGTGACAGTAATGGTTGAATTTGCGGTATCACCATCGGTATCGGTAAATACCACACCTGCGCTGAGTGAAGTTTCATCACCGCCACTGTTGGCTTGATCAACGGCAAGAAATTGCTCCAACTTAAAAGTGCCGTCACTATTGAGGGTCAGTTGCAGAGCCACCACGCCAGCCGAGCGTACAATTAAGGCTTGGTCTGTTTGTTCCAGCGTTGTGGATTGCCCATTAACGGTAATGGCTTGCCACGCCGTTAGCTGCGCAGTAGTTAAGCTGATCACTGCGGTATCAATGGCGTCACTGCCTTGATAATTCAGATCCCCTTCCACCTCATAGCCTGCAACGCCAATATCATCCTCATCCCACGTAAGGGTGGCATCATCAGACTCAATCACACTGCCATCGGTAATGGTAATATCAATCACAGAAGGCGGCCTGTTGGTGATGGGATCAATGTTGTCGTCACCATCACTGTCTGCCACCACCACATCAAACACTAAATTGGTTTTATCTGTTGCGTCCTGATCAAGTGGTCGTTTTTGCTCAATGGAATAAGAGCCATCGTCTTTTAAGGTCACCACTAACACATCTTGACCTGATTGGCTGACCACTATGCTTTTATCTGTCACGACAACGTCTGTGGCTAAGTCATTGCTTGTTAAGTTTTCTAATGCGCTGCGCTGGTCTGTAGTCAATTCAAAGCGGACACTGCTGATATCATCACTGCCAGTAACAAGATTTAGATCAGAGAAGATTGGGAAAGCAACACCAATATCGTCTTCATTCCACGCTTGTGTATCGCTACTTAGCGCAGGATCGTCACCATCAGAAATAGTCAGCGCTATTTTTGCTTCTACAGGATCTGTTTGGTCGTCACTGTCTTCAACAAAAATAGGAATATCGAGCAGTAACTTCTCTAAACTTTCATGATCAAGTGCTTGGAATTGCGTGACTCGGTAGCTCCCTTCAAGGTCGAGAATTTCAACTTCCAAAACTTTGTTAGTTGGATCATTGCCAATATAAACGGTAATCAAGGTGTTACCTGGCAAGTTATTATTCGGGCTATTGGTCACCGTTACGCTAGTGGCTAGGTCGTTGCTGACCAATCCGCTCCATTCAACGGCTGTTTCAATGCTATCGCCAAACGTCACCGCAACGATTTCGTCTGTGCCTTGGGTAATCACAAAGCTTTCGTAAAAGGTTTGCTCACCGGAAATCTCGACAATATCAATCGCACCGTCCAATACCACGGGATCCGCACCATCAAAAATGTTCAGTTTTAGCGTGCCCGTATCCACATCCAAATCGGTATCGGTTACCACCACATCAAGCTCAAGGGCTAACGGCCCATCAACGGGTTGGTCAACCGCATCGTATTCGGTAATGGTGTAGGTGCCATCGGCGGCAATCTTAACCACCAGCACCAATTGCGAAATATCACCGTCTTTGTAGACCGTAATTTCGGTTTTATCAGTGTTAATGCTTAAGTCTGTGGGTTGAGCATCACTGGTAATGGAGTGCCAAGGAGAATCGTCCGCTAAATCAGCAAATTTAACACTGGCGATGTCATCAATGCCTTTATTGATGGTCATAGTGCCAGTAAAAGACGAGCCGTCGATCACTTCGACAAAATTCAATGTGGCGTCCAGTATTTCAGGATCAATACCATCAGTGATCTTAAGTTTTATGTCTGCGCTGTCACTATCACCATCAAAGTCGGTAGCAATCACACTCACAGAGAGCTCATTAACGTTGCTGGTCACATCTTGGTCAAGAGGCAAGTTTTGCTTAACACTAAAACTGCCGTCATCGGCAAGAACCAACTGCAATACCACCGCATCTGAGCCATCGGCTAAAATCACCGACAAAGTATTGCCGCTAATGCTTACCGAGGTGGCAGCGCCATTACTGGTAAGATTATTCCAGGCATCTACAGCAATGGAACTGGCGTCCAATTGATAGGTTTCAATAGAGTCACTTGCCGGAGTAAAGACCATTTGCTGATCGCTGATCTCAAGCGGCAAACCCTCTTCTTTGAAATTGACATTGATATCCGAGCCAACCGGATTACCCGCATCATTAATTTTGATGTTGATGTTGGCTGTGCCACTGTCACCGTCGGAATCTTTCGCCAACACTGGCAGTATGAGATTAGTAAGATTGGAAAGTGCGTCTTGTTCTATCGGTTGAAACTGAGTGACAACGTATTCGCCATCATCATCAATGGTTACTTCAAGCACTTTCTGATCTGGGTCGCCATCAACAATAACCGTTAGCGTTTTATTGCTATTGGACAGCACTACGTCTGTTGCTAATCCTTCGCTAAGCAATCCATTCCATGTGGCATCTAACGCCACGTCTGGATTGAAACTCAAGCTCTGGATATCTTCACTACCCGCAACAAAATCAATCTGCCCGCTATCGGATTGCACGCCGGAAATTTCGTTGAGAATAATCTCACTATTGCTACCGCTTGGATCAGTACCGTCTGTGACCTTAACGCTGATAGTCGCAGAGCTCACATCTAAATCACTGTCTTTGACATCAACGCTAATACTTAACTGGGTTAAATTATTGATGTCTTGATCAAGGGGCTCTCTTAAATCGATGCTGTACAAACCATCAATACCAACGATCACTTTCATCACTACCGTACCATCGGCAAGTGATACGGTTAAAGTGTCGTTGATGCCGCTTTGATGGGTGGATGATAAAGCCACATTGGTTGCAAGGCCGTTACTGGTGAGGTCTTGCCAAGGGCTATCCAGTGCCACCACATCTTCATTAATCGCAATACTGACCACAGCATCACTGCCTGCATCTAATGATAGATCGCCGGCAAATGGTTGCTTGGTCACATCACCAATATCATTTTCCAAAAGATCGGCAATATCATTTACGATGACGGGGTCAGTACCATCACTGATAGAGAAAGAAATCGGTGCGCGAGTGACATCACCATCGGTATCGGTAACCGCAACCCCTACATCTAATACTAAGGTATCGGGATTGAGTGCGTCGTTTTCATCTTGATCAATTGAGGCTAACTGATTAAGCGTATAGGTGCCGTCTGTATCGACCGAAATCACCAACACATCATCACCGCCCAAGGTGGTCACAGTAATGCCTGTATCAGTAATGGTTAAAACGGTTGCTTCGCCATTGCTGGTAATACTTTGCCACGCGCTAAGTTGCTCAGGTGAGAGTTCCAATGCCACACTCGAAATGGCGTCACTACCTTGGTAACCCAAACTGCCAGTAATTGGCAGCACCAGTGCTTCACCAATGCTGTCTTCATTCCATAGCGCTTCATCAACAGAGAGCGCAAATTCATCGCCATCATTGATGGTGATATCAATAGTGGTCGCGACCACATCTAAGTCAGTATCGGTAACAGCAACGCCCACTTGCAATGCATTTACATCTGCCGTTTGGTCAAGCGCTTGTAGTTGAGTTACCGTATAAGAGCCTGAAATATCGATAGTTAAGGTTAATACAGGCGTACCATCGGTCAGTTGTACGGTCAAACCATTGCTGGTGATGACAAGTTGCGTGTCTTGCCCATTGCTCGTTAATGACTCCCACGCCGTTTGTTGCGCGTCGCTAAGAGTAAACTCGACCGATTTAATGGCATCACTGCCTTTTTGCAAATTAATGCTACCAGTATCGGTTGCCGTATTAATGGCAACCCCATCTTCATCCAATGAAATACTGCTGGCCTCGACAGTGGCATTGTCGCCATCGGTGATCTTAATACTGATATTTGCTGAGTTAGAATCTTGGTCGTAATCGGTGGCAATCACAGGCACTAACAGTTCGCTAATATCGCTAGCGGCAAACTGATCAAGAGCGGCGTTTTGCACTAAGGAATAACTGCCATCATCGGCAAGTGTCAGCACTAAAACATCCACGCCACTTGAGGTGGATAACGTTAGAACTTTACCCGTTGCATCCAAAGTTAAGTCGGTGGCTACGCCATTGCTGGTCAATGCGCCCCATATAGCATCACTTTCAACGCTGTCATCAATGACTAAGGTTTCTACTGCATCACTGCCAGGGGTAAACAGAATATTTCCGGTATTGGTTTGGCCACTTTCACCGGTTTCAATGTAGGCGATTGGGCTTAGCGGCGCGGAAGGTGCAATATTATCCGTAATATTAATGATAATGTCTGCCGTACCTGAGTCTCCATCAGAGTCACTGGCGATAACCGGTAGTATCAGCTTGGTCAGATCG
Source organism: Vibrio ezurae NBRC 102218 (assembly GCF_000467185.1). GTDB lineage: Bacteria > Pseudomonadota > Gammaproteobacteria > Enterobacterales > Vibrionaceae > Vibrio > Vibrio ezurae. The sequence goes on along the minus strand of NZ_BATM01000021.1, from coordinate 132,122 downwards.
GTCGTTGAGTCTTGTTCAATTGGCTTAGATTGAGTGACAAGGTAATTCCCCTCGTTATCAATCACTACTTTTAATACTTCAGCCCCAGATACCGAAGATACCACTAAAGTTTTGCTGTCCGTTAATGCAACCGTCACCCCTTCGCCATTGGTTTGTAACCCGTTCCACACTGAATCTAAAACCACGTCAGGATCAAAAGAGATGTCGGCAATATCTTCACTGCCTGCGCTAAAGACGATTTGGTTGCCTTCGCTAACAACGCCTGTGGTTTCTTGTAAATCGACTGTGCTGTCTACGCCGCTAGGATCCGCGCCGTCATTCACAGTCACAATAATATTTGCTTGCGAGCTATCGCCATCGGCGTCATTTGCTGAAACAGGCAGCGACAAAGTAACAGAATCACCGCTTAATTGGTCACCTAATTGATCAATAGGCTCAAACAATTCAATGCTATACGTACCATCAATATTGACGATGATTTTTAGCACCGGAGCATCGTTATCAGTGCGACTAATAAGCAAGGTATCATCCACATTTAACTGATTGGTCGATGACAGCTCTAAAGTAACCCCATTGCCGTTACTGGTAATGGATGTCCAATCCAAGTTTGTTAATACTGAATCATCAATCACGACTGACTCAACTAAATCCGTCCCTTTGACTAAACCTAGATCCCCTTGTTGGGGTTGAATATCAGGGTCGCCAATTTGGTCTTCTTCCACAGTGATGGCGTCATTGACAATGCTCGGATCTGCGCCATCGGTGACGGGAACCGATATGGTTGTTGAAGTCACGTCGCCATCGGTATCGGTCGCATCAACTTGCAGAGTTAAATCATTCACATTGCTGTCAACGTCTTGCTCTAATGCGCGCAATTGCTGAATGCTGTAGCTACCATCAAAGTTAATGGTGGCGGTAAGCACAATCGCAGTTTCATCCCCTTGCAGATGTACAACCAGCGTTGTGCCGTCATCACTGAGTTTGACTTCTGTGGCTTGATTGTCACTACGAAGCACAAGCCAAGTGGCATCTTGTTCCACACTGGCATTAAACACCACACTGGCAAAATCGTCCACTCCATCGGTTAGACCAATATTGCCGGTTTTCGCCACCTGATCGGGGTCATTGATATCATTTTCATCCAATGGCGTACTCACGCTAGCCGTTGAAGTTGGATCAACACCATCATTGATAGTAATGCTAATCACAGAGCTATCAGCATCTTGATCCGCATCAGTCGCGGTTACGGTCACCGACAATAGGTTTTGGTTGGAGGCAGGTTGGTCGATAGGCAAAAATTGCGTGACCGAATACTGCCCGTCCAAACCAATTTCCAGCTTTAATACCTCACTACCATCGCCTAAGGTCAACAATAATTGCCCCGATGCCACCTCTAACGTGGTTGCTTGACCGTTGCTTTCAATATTGGACCATGCTGCCAATTCAGCATCGGTTAAGGTCACGTTCATCGATTCTATGACGTCACTGCCAACCACTAAGCCCACATTTCCTGTCGCAGCGGTTGGCGTATCAGTCGCGTCATCAAACAACTCAACATTCGCATTGACGATAACAGGGTCGTCCCCATCCTCTATCTGCAAAGAGATGTCGGTAAAAACTGAATCATTATCGGTATCGGTGACAATCACAGGCAAGGTTAATGAGATAGAATCAGTGCCGTTATGCTCCAACGCCTGATATTGAGTGACAGTGTAACTACCATCTGCATTGATGGTGGCTTCCAGTACTAGATTACTGCTGTCACCTGATACATACACAGCCAGATTATTGCCAGTAACACTGACCTCTAGACTGCTATTGTTGCTTAACAGCCCTGTCCAATCGGTATCGTTTTCAATGCTGGTTTTATCAAACACCACACTAAATACATCGTCACTTCCCTGCTGCACATTTACTGTGCCGGAGACAGTGATTTCTTGACCTGTTTCGGTGATCAATGGCGCAGTGCTCGGCGTGATAGTGGCATTGTCGCCATCGGTGATCTCGATGCGAATATTGGCAATTTGCGGTTCGCTGTCTAACGCATCGGTATCAAATACGTCCACTCTTAGATCCAATAGCAAAGTCTCTAACACGCTATGATCTAAGGCTTGAAATTGCGTGACTCTAAAGTTGCCCGCCAAATCTTCTAGTTCAACTTCAAGCACTTTATTGCTGGTATCGCCAGTAACATACAGAGTCAGCAAAGCGTTATTGTTGCTTAAGGAAAAACTCAGTGGTAAATCATTACTGACCAAACCATCCCAGATAGGGTCGGCGTTTAACGCATCAACATTAAATACCACGGTCTCAATCGGGTCATCAGCCACCACAATTAAAAATTGATCGTAAAAGCTTTGTTCCGTGGCTTTTTCAGTAAAGGCGATGGTTTTGTCGCTCACCAGTGGCGGAGCACCATCGATGATGGTTAAGGATATATTCGCATTGGCGGTATCTTGGTCGGTATCCGTGACAAGCACTGGAATGTCGAGCAAGATAGAATCGGTCGTCGGATCTTGGTCTATCGGTTTGGACTGCACCACGGTATAAGTGCCGTCTAACGCAATACTCACATTAAGCACTTGCACTTCATTGTTGTCAGCATCGAGATAATAAACGGTCAATGCATTTCCATCGACGCGAAGCTCGGTATCCAAATCACCGCTAGTAATGCCTAACCAATCTGGATCATTAATGATTTCTGGGTCGATCACCACAGTATCTATGGCATCCGAACCCTTAGTAATCACTACTTGAGCCGAAACGGTTCTCACTATTTCGCCCAGTTCGATATATTGAATGCTACTGTTGGCAGCCTGTGGATCGGCGCCATCGGTGATGTCAATCGAAATCACGTTTGAAGCAGTATCACCATCATAATCGGTGGCTAATACATTGATGGGTAACACTAATAAATTATCAGATAGATCGCCGGCACTTGGGTGATCAAGCCCTGCGTTTTGCACAATACTGTAACTGCCGTCAACGCCAATGCTGACAATAAGCACGTCTTGAGTGGCGGTTGATACGGTTAACACTGTGCCGTCACTGGACAAACTAACGCTGGTCTCTTCGCCATTAGAAGTCAGATCGGCCCAGATAGGCGCCACAATGCTAGAGGGTAAAAATTGCACCGTTTCGATGGCATCACTAAAGACCGAAAAATCAATTTGACCTTGATTAGCTTGCCCAACACTGCCCGTTTCGGCGTAACTCACCTCGCTTGGATCACCTGTTGGGCTAATGTTATCACGCACGGTAATAGTGATGTTTTGAGTCACTGAGTCGCCATCGGTATCAGTGGCGGTGGTCGGAATAATCAGATTTAACACATCCGTATCTTGCTCAATGGCGCGATACTGAGTCAGCGTATATTTACCGGTATTATCAATAGTGACCAGCAGGACTGGATCGCCATTGACGGTATTGACTTGAATGGTTTTATTATCCACAAACGTTACTGAGGTTTGCTCACCGTTGCTGACGATACCTTGCCACGTGGCGTCATCCACCACACTCGCTTCAAAAGAAATATCGGCAATTTTGTCACTGCCTTGGCTGAAAACTATCTCGCGAGAGGTGCTAAATTCATCTTCGATTTCAATATAATCAAGCAAGCTATCTTGACCGGTTGGATCGCTGCCATCGGCAATCTCCAAAGAGATGGTTTCTTGTTTGCTATCACCATCGGTATCAACGGCTATCACAGGGACATCAAGAGAGGTCAGATTTTGGCTATCTTGGTCTAGAGCTTGTTTTAGATAGACTTGATAGGTGCCGTCTACGTTGACGATAACTTCTAAAACCACGCTGCTCGGATCGCTTTTTAGATACACCACCAGCTTATCTTTAACTAAATCCCCAACGCCGTTTTGTTGAACCGTGGATTCTTCAAGGCGCAAGCCAGTTGCTTCGCCATTGGATGTTAATTGATTCCATACACTATCAAGCAGTACTGAAGGGGCAATAGTAATGGACTCAACGTTATCACTGCCTTGAATAAGGCCAATGTCACCAGAAGAAGATGGCGAAGTGATTCCGATTTCGTCCTCATTCGCGGTTGGCGCAATCACGCTATTGATGGTTAAGTCATTACCGTCGGTTAAACCTAAAGTTAAAAAGCCTTTCGTAATGTCACCATCGTTGTCGGTCACTGTGACAGGCAGAGCAACACTTAGGGTTTCTAGGCTGTTTTGTTCTATGGCTTGAAAGGCTTGTAACGAATAGCCACCGTTGCGATCTAACGTAATTTCAAACACTTTGCTCAATGGGTCGTCACGCAATACCACCGTCAAGGTAGTACCATCGTCACTGAGCTGTACTTGAGTTTGTGAATTATTCGACAGCAATCCATCAAACAAGGCCAAACTTTCTGCATCAAACACAACTGTGTCTAAGCCGTCACTTCCCAGTTGATATAATTCACCAGAAATAGCATTGACGCTTGCCCCGTTTGATTCGATTTCGTCTGAAACAACCGCATCAATAATGGCATTGTCTCCATCGGATACCACCACACTAAACTGCACAGGGTCGATAAGTTCAAAGCCACTAATATCTTCACCAGTAATGGCAAAGTTCACGCTGAGCTGATCGTTGGCAATAGAAACGTACTGACCATTCACATCCACATGATCGATAGGTTGTGAAACTAAGGTCGTCACGCTTAATTCAATACCACTATCCAGCACAGTTTCAGCAATGGTAAAAGAAATCACTTCTAGTCCATTAAGCGTCCCCACTAGCGCGTTTAACCCTTCATCATAGACAAAGCTCACCGCTTCACCGCCGGAGCTAATATGAGCATTTAGCTCTGCAAGCACCGCATCCACATCTAAAGGAACGACAGTAAACGTGTCAGGGTCTAAAGCAAAAGTGGCTTGCTCAACTACCACACTGCCTACAGTGGTCTGAGGATAGGTATTGGTAGTCAGAGAACCTTCAACAACAGCGGTGTTGATCTCTCCGCCCCCTTCCGCAAAATTGATGGTTAAACTGTCATCTGCCAGATTTTCCCCAGCAATGTCTACTCCATCGGTTTCAAATCCAGTTTCTGGTCGGGTTTCAGCACGATTCATCTCGACACTGACAAAGCCACCATTGGCTGAGTTTTGCGCATCGTCATTGTTATTTCCCGCAGCTAAAAAATCTAAAACCTCAGAGGGATCGGCACCACGCGAGATAGCCTGTTGCACTGCTGCAATCTCTTGTTCGCTGTATTGAGAGGGATGGTCTTGCAACTCTAAAGAAGCGCTTAAATTTGATGATGCGAGAAGTGATGATTGTTCCGGGCCTACGCTCGCGACACACACTGCGCAGTTTTGAGTAAAGATCTCCGCCTTAGCGCCATATTGCACCATGACTTTCGCATCCTCACCAATCAGCAAAACATCCCCTTTTTGCAGGGTATCGCCTTTCTTAATTGGCTTTGCAGGGCTAGATGCATTAATGACAACTGAATTACCCACTGCTTCTACAACGGATACGTCCGTGATCAGTACTTGTTCTTTCATAACCTACATCCTTGTCTTCTGCCTGAATAATCCATCATCAAGGCAGTACTCCACAATACAACTGAGTTGTTATAGCACTTCTTATACAAGATATATTAACAACTAAAAAGCAAGATGAAACCCTTTACCAAACATTCACTTAACATATTTTTATATTCCATTTATCTATAATTCAACCTCATGAATTTAATCTCACATTAGATTGAGTTTTAGTCATAATGAGAATAAAAATAGCTGTTCTTTTCTACGAAATCAGCATTCACAAAAGATCATAAATGTAATCAAATATTTTATGCTTGAGATTTTACGTACTCATAACATTCTAAATAAAAAGAAGCCCGTGGCGACATAAAGCTCTGCTAAATGCTATTTAAAAGCACAGTTACTTTATTTGCTATCAATGTACCCTCCTGTTTGAGTGAAAAATATCGAATTTAAGATTTGATCGAGCTCAAAAATTAACCGATATTTACTATACCCAAAAAGTAGTACGATGTAGTATGAAATAGTCTGCAGAAAAGGAGGTTTCGACATGAATAAAGACGCATTCGGCATATGCATAAACAGCGCAATGCTAAAACAAAATGAGCGTACGACATTTACTCATGTTCGCGCCTATCAGACAGATGATTCAGGGCTCGATTTAAGAGTGTTGCTTGCTATCCCACAGATTACGGGAAAAGAGCTTTTAAACACGATGCAACATTCTCGAAATTTAGTTTGGCGAGCCACTTATCAATGCAATTGCGAATATGAATAACCTTTAATGTTGTACGACTCAAAGCAAAGCGCCAGTGACAACAGCACTGGCGTTTTATCTTTTAAGGCACCTCAAAGCCACTGCATCGGTAACAATCACCGAACCAAAGTTACAGATTGTTAAAATTAACTTATAAAAATACAAAATAACTTGAAGTTCATATTTTAATCACTGAAAATTGGATAAGCATTGACTTACATATATAAGGAATATCTACCGTGCTGAAAAAACGATTTTTCAAAACCAAGGATGAAGTTGAAGTCACATTCGAGTGGCCAAAATCTGCAGAGCAATCCATTGCTATCGCTGGTGATTTTACCGATTGGCAACCTGTTGCCATGAAATACAGCAAAGCAAAGAAGGCATTTAACTTTAAAACTCGTTTTCCAAAAAACGAACAGTTCCAATTTCGCTACCTGATTGACGGTGAAATTTGGGAAAACGACCCTAAAGCGGATGCTTACGTACCCAACGACTGTGGTACAGATAACAGCATGCTATGTACTGCTGAAGCATAACGGTTGTGACTAACTAGATACTATAAAGGCTTAGTCTTCGACTAAGCCTTTTGTTTTGCACTATTCCTATTCACCGTGAAAAATAGGAGCCTGATTATTTAGCACTTTTATTGTTCTACGAAAGGATTACTGTATTTTTCATCACTTAACATACTTTTATCGGTCAGCGTGTCTAAAAATGCGATTAAAGCCAACTTCTCTTCATCAGTAAAATCAAATCGAATAGGCTCACCATCACTGCCTAAAAGCGGACTCAATAAGTTCTCATGTTTTTGAATGCCAGTACTGTAATGTTCAATAACTTCATCCAAATTCGAAAATCGACCATCGTGCATATACGGCGCTCTCACCGAAATATTACGCAAAGAAGGGACTTTAAATTTACCTTCATCTTTTCTTAGTTGAGTCGTTTCAGCAACACCTAGATCATCCGTTGACGCAAGATCAAGCCCGTTATTTGTGGCAATGGTTGTCGCTAATTCCTCGTTTTCAAGCGGAACCACACCGACAAAGGCTTCGGATATATGGCATCCTGCGCAATTGACCCTATCGCCATTTCGAGTTTCTTGCGGTAAGAAAAATAACGATTTACCTAAATTTTCTTACTCAGTAAATTGCGGGAAATCTCTAATTGGCGAGCTTACATCTTGCCTAGCAATATCATACTTTGCCGTGGTACTGACCATGCTCCTAATAAACTGGGCTAATGCTCGCGAGATTCTGTCACTTGAAACGGTCGGATCGCCAAAGGCATCTTCAAATAACGCAGGGTAATAATCCTGATTTCTGACTATCTCTTCTAACTCCGCTAACACTAGCCCCATTTCTACCGGGTCTTGAAAAGGCATCAATGTTTGTTCTTCTAATGAATCTGCCCTTTCATCCCAGAAGAATTTACCTGAATAGTAAAATGTGGCATTGGTTAACCCCATAGAGTGTCTTCTGGTTTCACCGCCGTCAAAACCCACACTTAAAACTTTAGGATCGGAAAAACCATTTTCTTGAATGTGGCATGAGGCGCACGAAACACTGCCATTCGCCGACAGCTTTATGTCGTAAAACAACACTCTACCTAACGTTGCTCCCGCATCCGTAGTTAAGTTGTGATCGGGCTGATTATCCATATCGATTGCCGCGCGCTGAAACTGAGAACCAGCCGGAAAATCGTTCACCAAATAGTGTTCAGGAAGTTCGATATTGGAGTAATTAAAATGAGTATCAGGTAAATTAAGTGCTGATGATGGGTCATCCTCAGGGCTGATGGGGGTTTCAGGATCAACGACTTCTTCGCCACTATTACCGCTACTGTCACTGTTGCACGCAGTTAAACATAATGCAGCTAGTAAGGTAGCGAGCGTATTTTTAACTAACATTGTTGGCATCATCAGAATTCACTTTAATCCATTAATCTATCTAATAATTTAGCATATCTAGGGAGTAACCTTAGATAATGATACAGCCCGTTAAACTCAGCCTGCTTACGTATTGACGATGTCTTTACCTACACATAGGTACTGTAGAAAAAGTAGCAGGTAATAGATACGCTGATCACCACCACACTATTTTTAACCCATATCTGCGGTAAACGCCTTGATATATGCGCTGCATAATATCCACCCACTAAGGTGCCCACTAACACCACCATAGTAGCCGGCCAATCAATCGCGCCTTGTAGCATAAAAATGACAATCGCAGTCAAAGAAACACCACAGGAGATCAACAACTTAACTCCATTCATGGTGTTAATATCTCGATAGCCCGCAATCACCAAAAAACTCAGAGAAATAATCCCTAAGCCCGCGTTAAAAAATCCGCCATAGGTGGCAATAATCAATAACCCACACCAAATAGAAACTTGCCCTATTTTAGAGGCGTGTTTATATCTAGCGGCTAACGTCTGCAAAAATCGATTAAATTGAGGGCCAACAATAAACAGCACAGTGGCGAACAATAATAACCAAGGGATCACTTTTAAAAAGGTGTGCTCTTCCACACGCATCAGCGACCACGCCCCTAACCCTCCGCCAATAATACTTAGCAGTACGATCTTCGGTAAATTGGCCCGATCTTTTTTTATGTCCTCTTTAAAGGCATAAGCACCGCTCAAATAACCCGCTGTCGACGCCAAAGTGTTACTGGCGTTTGCCATGATCGGCGGCACGCCACTGAGCATTAACGCAGGAAAAGTAACAAAACTGCCACCACCAGCAATGGAGTTCATTACGCCGCCCACAACTCCTGCTACAAACAGCAAAATAAATTCCAAAATTCCCACTTAAATGCCTTTTTAAAAAATGATGTCCGATAACACTATAGTGCTATCAATGCTGAGTGCGTCATATAACAACGTATACAACGATAAAAATGAAGTATAGAAAGGCCGTTAATACGCAGTCTGTCCACAAAGTAAAGTGTACTCATAAGCTCAGTGACTGCGCGAGGTTATTTGTAATAAAAAGTATTCAATGATCCTTGATTCTGAACAGAAGATAATGAACGCTAGCATCGTACCCATTTCTTCTTCGCATTTTTACAGCGTTTAATTTTTTGTGCTGCTGTAAGCGCTGTGATTGCTTTACCAAAATCAGATTTCGATAGCCCTAAGTGCTTTTGAAAATTAGGGTCTAAACTGCGGGGAGAAGTTAACGCTTTGAGCATCTTATCTTCTGCTAATTGAACTTTAGGCACGTTTGGCTTAACAAGCGGAACCACCGTTTGTTCTTTGGTTCTAATACTCTGACATATTGAACCTAACTGCTCACACTGAAATTCGAACGCGGAGATTAAGCTTTCGTCATTGCTGTATAACTCAAAATGCGTCGAACCTAATTGTCGCTTATCTAAAGCTGACAACACCCTAGACAAATAAGCAATAATATAAAAATCCGCTTGATTTTGCCCATTAGGATAATCATTTAAAAACAAATATAGCGACTTTTCACATGCCAATTTAACTGAGTTAGATTTGGAAAAAACAAATACCTTATCCACTACGAAGCCGTTAATTTTTCCAATGCTTTCAATCCGACATTTTCAGCATCCACAAAGATCATTTTCATAGTTAATCAAGCTCCATTTGGTTAACAACAGTGGTGGTTTACGAGCGAGTGTTGTGACATTTATTCATTTTACAGAAGTCGCTATCGGCGAGAAGCAAGCAGATCACAAGCATATGATTTGTAACAATACAGCGGATGTTGTGAGCACTTCTATCCAATACACTCAGCAGACACATAAGGCCTAACAAGCGCAGTGCCTGCCTTTTACTTTAATGTCATCGTGATGTGCGGCTTGGTCGTCACAAACATTAAAAATGTTATTGAGCGATCGTTCAATTTTCTACTATAGTTATTTGGTCTAACAACCCACGACAAGGAAAGGTTATGAATCAAAATCCCGAATCTCAGTCAACAGCAACTAGAACGATTCCACAAGAAGCATTTGATTGGTATGACGAATATGCACACGGCCTAATCGATCGCCGAGAGTTTATGACTCGCTTATCTGGACTGGCCGTACTTGGCTTAACCATGACAACATTAACTTCTGCGCTAATTCCTAATTACGCCAAAGCTGAGCAAGTCTCGTTTAACGACCCTTCTATCAAAGCCACCTACGAAAAGTTCCCCTCACCTAAAGGTCATGGTGAAGGACAAGGTTATTTAGTTGTGCCAAAAGAGATCGATGGCAAGTTGCCTGTCGTATTAGTTGTCCATGAAAATAGAGGCCTAAACCCATACATTAAAGACGTTGCAAGGCGACTCGCCGCCAAAGGTTTTATTGCATTTGCACCCGATGCGCTTTATTCCCTTGGCGGGTATCCAGGTAATGACGATGAAGGCCGAGTGATGCAAAAATCGCTATCCAAAGAGCGAATCGAAGAAGACTTTATCGCCGCAGCCAACTTTTTGAAAACTCATGAGAAAAGCAACGGAAAGCTAGGCGCAGTCGGATTCTGCTTTGGCGGCTATATCGTTAATATGTTAGCTGCCGTAATGCCAGACGAGCTACATGCAGGCGTCCCTTTTTACGGCACACCCGCCGCACCTGATTTAAGAAAGAATGTAAAAGGCCCCCTGCTCATCCAATTTGCCGGCATCGACAAACGCGTAAATGCAACATGGCCCGACTATGAAGCCGAGCTCAAAAAGATTAACGCTGAATACACCGCTTACATATATGAAGGCGTAAACCACGGCTTCCACAACGATTCAACCGGCCGATATGCTAAAGAAGAAGCAGAGTTAGCCTGGTCTCGCACACTTGAGTTCTTTACTAAGCAGCTTTCGTAAGGGGCAACTGAGACGAAGTTAACTGGGTTCAAAGGCGTGTTATTACTAGTTTGCGTAACACGTCTTTGCCCCAAAACGTGTTTTAGCGAAGAGCCTAGGAAGTCCAATGAGAGGCACTCACTAGAAATTCAAATATGATACTAGTTGATCAGACAGGCTACTTTAAAGATGGCCTGATCTTACATTGAATGTCTACAGAACCAACATGAAATGGTGCACCTGTTTTTACATCAATTACGATGGAAGTTAGAGAGTTACTATGCACATCATACATAGCATAATTTATCATTTCTCCTTCGAATACTTGACTTTCAACGGTAACAACGTCCTCAGTTACAAGTAATACCTTTGGATGTTCAGTCCTATTATCTTCTGTAAAATATTTCAGCGCTGTTTGTTTTATGGTATCAATTTTTAAATACATCGTTTCATTTTGGCACTCAACAATCGAGGATTGAGCAGAACTTGCAGCGAAGGCTAAAGCTATGGTACCAAGTTTGATTTTCATTATTTTCCTTAGAATTAAAGATAAAAGTTATCCTGTTAGATAATAAATTAACTCATATTTAAAAACAGTTGAGTCGGAAAAGAATAGCATTTATTTCATAGATTTTGAACTACCAGTAAACGTGGAGATGATTATGGGAACAATAATTGGGTTATTAATTTTGGCGATAATCGATGTACAACTAAAGCGTAAAAGCGGACTGCATTTACATCAATGGATTGCAAAAAAGTACAGTGATTATCAAAAAAACAAATAGAAATATTTCTATTTTCATTCGAGCATAAGCAGGTTTAGATATTACCTCTAGAAGTTTTGCGTGCCCGAGTCAGTCTATCGGTTGCCAATATAATAAAGCTACTGGTTCGGGTCAGGCCACAGTCTCAGTTAACTCATTTTTGTCCAAAAGTGAGTTAATTCAGCAAATCGGTTAACAAGGTTTTGCCCCAACGCTTGCTATCACACACTCATCAATAACCTATCATTTATAATGATAGGTACGCAGGACACATTTTCTCTGTGCAAAATTCAAAACCTGACCCCGTTCCCCTCTTCCAAACATAACTGTTGCACCCGTGATGATGACTTTCATTGTTTTATTACTTCAAGCGCTAGTGCTTTGTCTTTAAGGATGACTTGAAGGTTCGCGGAGACATTCCAGTCTTGGATTTAAATAGCTTAGAAAAATATTGTGGATATTCAAAACCAAGGTCACACGCAATTTGGGTAATGCTCAGGTTGTCCTCAACTATTAACGATTTAGCTCTCTCAATAAGGAAAAGGTGGATGTACTCCAGCGCTGTCTTTCCTGTTTCACGTTTTAGCAAGTCGCTTAAATAATAAGGCGATAGTCCTAACTCCTGGCCGCAATATTGAACGGTTGGCATACCTTTCTCTAAGGGTTTATTACTAAGGTAATAGTTATTTAATAATTTCTCTAACCGCCCCAAGTAATCACGGTTTATATCAGTCCGAACGTAGAACTGCCTGTCGTAGAATCGCACACAGTAATTGAGTAGGAGTTCGAGGTTAGATTGCAGTAATGATTGAGTATGGCGGTCGATGGTTTGGGAATACTCAGATTCTATTTTTTTGGCGATATCTGTTGCAAGTTCAATCTCTTTGGCGGAAAGATGCAGAGATTCGTTACTTTCATAATTGAAGAAGGTGTACTGATCCATTTTCTTCCCAAGGCCTGAACGAGAGATCAGATCAGGGTGAAACGCGATTGTCCAACCTGCTGCATTCGGATCTATCTCAATGTCAGAAGCGACCGCTGATTGTCCGGGGGCAATAAACACCATTGAACCATCATTAAAGTCATAGGTGCTTCTTCCATAGTTCAAAGTGCACTCGATACCCTGTTTCAATGATATCTGATACAACTCAAAAGCGTAGGTGTTACCTGATTCCACTTTACCTTGAAACGCAGATTGAGGAATCACCGTGATCAACGGGTGCAATGGACTAGGCAGCTCTAAGTAGCGATGTAATTGGGTGATGGATTTGACAGTGTTCACTCTATTCATTGGCTATTCCTCAACTGCGTTTACATTTAGGCTGTGTGTACTTCTGGTACAAACATGTCAGAAACGGCTTTCATCAATTGATCTTCAGGCATGGATTTCTTCATTTGTAAGATTGCCTCAGCATCGCTTCCTGATACGTTATGCACGGGGGTATCTTCGGTCACACACTGATAGATTTTATCAGCGACTTCATGAGGATCGGATTCTCTCGTACCTTGTTGACGCATTTGCTCCATCGTTGCATTCATCTTCTGACGCATCTTATCACTGTAATCCCTAATTTGTTGGTCACCATTAGCAAGAATGCGATGAGGGATCGTGGTAAACAAGTTGGTCTCATAAGCTCCAGGAGCAATGACTTTTGTCTTAATATTGAACGGGGCATATTCTAGAGCTAGGGCTTCAGTTAAACCCTCAATAGCAAATTTAGCCGCGCTATAAATAGAAGAGTAAGGTGAACCTAAAATTCCAGCAAGAGAAGAGATATTGATGATCACCCCTGTCTTTTGTTTACGCATTATTGGTAATACTTGTTGTGCAACACGCATCGGACCATAAACATTAGTATTAAATATGGCGTTGATCTCTTGAACATCCCACTGTTCAAAAACGCCCATCCCAGAAATGCCCGCATTGTTGACTAACGCATCAATGGTGCCGAATTGTTTCATGCCTGCATTGATAGCATCAGTGATGCTTTGTGGGTCAGTGACATCAAGCCTTGTCACGAGTACGTTAGCAAGCTTGTCGAGCTCGGTTTCTTTTTCTGGTGAACGCATTGTCGCGATGACATTCCACCCTTTGCTTTGAAAAAGTCGCGCGGTAAACTTGCCAAAGCCAGTGCTACATCCAGTAATCAGTACAGTTTTGTTGTTCATGATGTTAATCCTTATTGTCCAGTCTTTGCTTCGTTTTCGGGTAGCCAACTAGAAAGAGCTTTTGCCGTCATCTGTTGTGCTTGCGTTCGTTTTTCAGGTTGTTGTGTCTCTTGATGGTGAGGTTTCAGATTGTCCTCGCAAACGTAAACGCCAGTGACGTCATCAAATTCAGATGAGATTGCCAATCTTACAATTCGGTCTGCACCGACTAGGGTTGGAGAAGCCATGAAGTGCATGACATAGCTCATGACTTTTTCAGCGCCTTCAAGGTGGCTGAGCAAGTTAGAGCGGATATGGCCCGGGCAAAGCGAGTTAGCGGTTACCCCTGAACCTTGCAATTGCTTTGCTAAGTCAACAGTAAACATATTCATAGTAAGCTTTGATTCCACGTAGCTTTCGTCGGTATCGAAATTAGCGCTTGCCTGAATGTAATCAAAATCGATTTCAGGTATAAACTCTGTATTTGTGGTGAGGTTTACGATGCGTGCTGGCGCTGACGCTTTAATGCGATCCAGAAGCAGTTCAGTAAGTAATCTTGGGCCAAAGTAGTTAATTGCCCAGTTTGTTTCAAAATTGTCGTTAGTGATAACAGGCTTGGTCATGTTGATGCCCGCATTATTCACCAGAATATCTATCTTTGGATATTCAGAAAGAATACGCTCAGTACACGCTTTCACGCTGTCCATCGAGGCCAGATCACAAATTTGTAGGTTTATCGAACCTTGCGTATGACCAGCTTTAATCGACTCAATCACCGCCTCTGCCTTAGCCTTATTTCTAGCGAGCAGAACAATGTTTGCGCCCATTGAACACAAGATTTCAACGGCAACACGTCCGATGCCATCGGTCCCACCGGTAAATACTATGGTCTTTCCTTGAAGGTTTTTATCTCCTTCGGGAATAGCATGCTGAGGGTTAGGCGTCCTTCTTTGTGGAACGAATAACTTAAGTAGTATTCGGGTTTTGTCATTAAGTAGTGGCATATATGGTATCTCAGTTAATTAAAAGCAAAGCAGTCATACAAATTTATCGATTGAGATTTGAACATTCCGGAAATAGAATTTATTGAGTTGGTATTAGCTAGCACCACATTGGTAAGCTTTGTATTACTTCCCCATGTCAAAATAGAGATGCTAATTAGCGCCATAAGCACCGATGACAGGGCAAAAATATATTTAGAGTTCATTGCCTTACCTTTATTAATGAATTTTAGTGTTTTCATCATTGTGTCAAATGAAAACATCATCAGCGCCTATCGGATACAACATTTCAATT
The DNA here is from genome assembly GCF_000467185.1 of Vibrio ezurae NBRC 102218. Taxonomy (GTDB): domain Bacteria; phylum Pseudomonadota; class Gammaproteobacteria; order Enterobacterales; family Vibrionaceae; genus Vibrio; species Vibrio ezurae. The sequence continues at coordinate 116,852 of NZ_BATM01000021.1, read as the reverse complement.
TTGGACACTTCTACTGAAATCGATGTCGAGATCATACTGAGATCTGAAATAAGAAACTTACACATTTCCCAAAATAGATCCCTCGGTTTAGGCACCTATTTTGGGGAAATGTATAAGTTGGATTTATGGTAAGTGACAGTTGGGTTGGTGGAGCTTTGGCTGTCATTGTGGGAGCTCTGTTCTTTCATGTGAACGTCTCGTCTCTTAGCCGAATATAGACTCTGAATTAGGGCTGTTTGAGTATGTCGTCGATCGCTTTATGATTTGCACAGGCAAGATAGGTGGCTTCACTAAATTACTTTCTTTAATTTCTCTCGAATTTCTAATTCGATTCACACTACCGTTTAACACCTGTTGAGACTCCTAGTGAATGATGCAATATAAGCTGAATGCAAACACAAAAAATACCGTCTATCTGCAATACTGCCCAGCAGCTGTTGAAACAGCTCGTGACGCTGAGTTTCATCCGTATTTTGATTAATGGCCTGCAATAAACTCGATGCATTTTCACGAATTTTAATAATACCCTCGGCGCCGCCATCAAACTCTTCACCTGCAAGCATCTTGGCAAATTCTGTCATCTTATTTCTCGAATGCCCTTTGCATCGCAAAAGTTGATGAGGGTAGGTATTTTCTAAGTAAATGGGGAGTGCAATGCCAGAACAGCAAATGCAGTAGGATTGGGGGGGGGGGCACAGACTCGCTATAGCGGATAGTTGAGTCTAGATACAAAAAGAAGCTATCAACGACTGACATTGATAACTTCTTAAACTGACACTATTGAAGATCTATTCGACTATGCCTGTTATTAGTGAGTTAAACCCCACTCTTGTAGAAGCATTGCCGAAATATAGATTAATCACACTCAATCAAATCAAACGATTCTGTTGGGGTAATAAACTCATCTTGAGCGGCAATGATTTGTAATTCCCACTCGTCGGCTTGTTTGGTCTGTTTTACCACACCATAAACTGCTTCATTACAATGTTTGAACGCAGTTGTTGGGTGCCAGCCTTTGACTAATCCGGCAGTGAAAACAGATGAAATCAAATCACCTGCTCCAACCAATGCTCGTTCAAAATCAAGTTGAGGGCGCTGTGCTAAATAGCATTGACCTTCATACGCCAACATCATAGAAAACTTGTCGTCAGATACACAATAAATGTGTTTAACCAATACAATTTTTGGTCCCATGGTCAGTGCTTTTTGACACGCTTTGACCGCATCTGACAGGCTGTTGATCTCCATACCCACAAATTGTCCCAATTCAAACTGATTAGGTACGATTACGTCGGCCATTGGCATCAAACGAGTTAACAAGTGTTCTGCCACACCTGATGCAACAATACAGCCTTTTTCTGGTGAACCCATCACAGGATCGCAGATATAAAGGGCATCAGGATTTGCTAACTTGGTTTGGCTAACAGCATCGGCTACCGCATTGCACTGCTCAGCACTGCCCTGATAGCCAGTAACAACCGCTTGGCATTTTTCTAACGCTCCAATATTACTCAACCCTTGGACAACATCACTAATGTCATCAGCAGAAAACACACTCCCCTTCCAACCTTGGGGATACTGAGTGTGATTAGAAAATTGAACCGTATGAATCGGCCAAACTTCTAATCCCATTCTCTGCATTGGAAAAACCGCGCTGCTATTGCCTGCGTGACCAAAAGAAACATGGGATTGTATTGAAAGAACGCCTTGCATTGTTGTTACACCTTACTTAAACCGTCGTTAGAATGCATAAATAACCGTTAAACCAGTGAGAGCACCCTCTTCCTTGTTCGGTTTTTCTAACTTCGCCTGAGAGAATCAATTGTGGGTTAGCATGATAACTCAAACCTAAAGAATAGATACTAGGTTCACCGTCAATATTTACATCGCTATCATCGAAGTCCACATGAGATAAGAAAGCGAGCGCTGATTATGCTGCTTGGGAAACTTTCGACTATTTAATAAAACAACAGAGGTCAAACCGAGACGAACAGAGCAAATGTTGGGAACCTTAAGCATTGAGATCCAATAAAGATGCCCAGTAATACTTCCACTTCCCCTCTTTGTTCATAAATTACTTAACTAGCTATTGCTAGACATTAATTTCCGCAACGAACTCTACGAGTCGTGTTGCCATAACTATTTCCCATTCGTGATATAAATTTTGTACTTATAACCATTAAATACGCACCTAGACACACAATTAGCACACGCTCACATCCAGTGCATGAATAGATGACAAAATTTAAGTTTCCAGTGCTAGATCGTTTAAAAATAATCCATATAATCGCGTACCCTAAAGTTGAACCATTAATAACAATCACGGTAATTGAAATAACAGTCTAATGACTGTGATAGCTATGACGTTCAATTTAAATAAATTTATGCTAGCAGTGAGGTATGCATGAAAAGATTATGTGTTGCAATTATTGTTTTATTTGCTTTGTCAGGTTGTAGTATTGTCACAAAGGTAAATAGACCAGCCGATTCATCGAATGCATATATAAACTCAGACAATAACTTTGACTATACGTTCAAATCTGACATTAAGCCAGAACATGAATATTCAGTTTCTGAGATGCCTATTCCAGTCATAATTAAAGACGGAAAAGAAGAATTAGATGCTGCTGATGTGTTTAAAGAAAGTATCAAATCTGAATTAACTGCTCGAGGTTTCACTGTTGATGATGCATCAACAAAGAATACTGTTACCTTCAAAGACTACCAAGTTATCTCTAATCGAGTATCAGGGTTTTCACCTATGGTAACCCTTACCTTTGCGAGGGTTGACGTAGTGTCTGGCGACCAGCATCACAGTTATAAGTCGTTCGTTAAACGTGCCAAAGTACCCGTGTGGTCAATGAATGAACTCAATGAGCCTTGCTATAGCGAACCGTTATCTCTATCAATCAAGACCATTGCAGCGCAGATTAATAGAGACTTCTTACACGGAAAACTTCCGGATGAAAAAGTCGCTGAACTGGTTGCGCATATCGATCAATCACAAACCATTGGCTCAACCTATCTTGATGTTTATGAGTTAGGATTTTCTAACAACAAAACCGCTATCCCTGCACTGAAAAAATATACTCAGAATAAACATGAATATATTCGATTAGCGGCTATTTCAGCATTAGGTACTCTACAGGATGAAAGCAGCGTTGCTATGCTTATTAATATTCATAAAGACAGTAACATGTGGCAAGACCGAGCAATGGCAATTAAGTCTTTGATAGATATAAATAATACTGAAGCAAAATCTTACGTTGATTCTTTATATCAAACATTAATGACTAAAAAGTCGAAATTAAAAGATCCAAAACGTATCCCGAAAGAATTACGTTGGAACATATTACTTCTTGAGAAATATGGTAATTATTCTTCGGAAGCATAATTACTAATAGCTAAATATTGCTACTGATTGATATTGTAATTTCTAAGTTATGAGCCAGCATGTATTGCTGGCTTTTTCTATTCTGTACCCGCTACAACACTATACTGATGTCAACCCTCTCCACTTTGTCACTGCATGTACTGAGCAAATTTCACCTTGCATCATTCGAACATTAAATTATGATTTACCTACAAATTCATTATTTAATGTTATTAACATGCTCAACAACAGCTGGCTAAAAACCTTTAAAACCTTGGTGGAAGTGAATCATTTTACCCGCACGGCAGAGGCGCTGTTTATGACCCAACCAGGGGTGACTCAGCATATTCAAAAACTCGAGCAAGCTTGCGGTGCGCCGCTTTTGATCAAAAAAGGAAAAAGCTTTGAGCTGACCGAACAAGGCCATATTGTGTATGAATATGCTTGCCAATTAATTGAACAACAGCAGCATCTTCTAACTGCATTAAAAACCGATGATCCGTATAGCGGTAGTATTAAACTGGCCTGTTCAGGTGCGCTGGCGCAGTGGCTTTATCCTAAGTTCATCACCGTACAGTCACAATATGATGCACTCAATATCAGTATTGAATCCGCACCCAACAAACGAATTTGTGAATATGTTCAGCAAGGGCATTCTTTGATCGGGCTTGTGACTCAAGTGCCAAACCAAGCTGAATTTGAAGTGACTAAAATTGGTACTGAAGTTTTATGTCTGGTTTTGCCACAAAGCTATGCGAAAACACCCATCAATGCTAATGCCTTGCAAGCGTTAGGGCTTGTTGAGCACCCTGATGCTGAACAATATTTAGCGCAGTATTTACAAGAGTGTGGAAACTCAGAGCTGAGTGAACTTTCGTTACCGACCATAAAGCGCGTGACTTATATCAACCAGTTAAGCCAAATTTTATATCCCGTTGCACAAAGGATTGGTTTTACCGTTTTGCCATTAAGCGCTGTGCACTCCTCACCTTTTTATCCCGAACTCTGTGTTCATCAAGCCCAGAGCAATGTGGAAGATGATCTGTATTTGATTTCGAAAAAAGATCGTCCCCTTCCTAGTCGTTATCAGCAGTTTATTGAGCTGATCAAAAACTCTATTCAACAAGCAAAAAACAAAGTCAGTGGCTAGACAAACCTCGTGAAATGCACCTATAGTCATATTCATATAATGTCACTCTATTACATATTAATATAATTTAAGTGGATATCATGAAAACGTTAGAGCAGCAGCTATCACGGTTAGATTTAAACCTTTTAGTCTCTTTAAGTGTGCTATTAAAAGAGAAAAATGTTTCTAGAGCGGCAGAGATGCTGTTTCTCTCTCAACCGGCAATGAGCCGAACCTTAAAGCGGTTGCGAGAATTGTTTGACGACCCACTTTTTTATCGTGAATCAGCCGGGCTGCAACCCACAGAAAAAGCGCTGTCGTTGCAAGAGCCGCTTAATGAAATACTGCTCTCAATCAACTCGCTTATTGATAGCACCCAGTTTTCTCCGCAAAGCTGTAACCAAACATTCAGGCTTTCGCTACCGCCACTAATGAGCCGACAATTATCAGTACCACTGATTAGAGAGTTGATGCGTCACGCGCCAAACGCCAGTCTTGTAGAATACTCAGCATCTCTTGATCCTACGGCATTACTTAAAGAGCAAGCGGTCGACTTTTCAATCCACATTGAAAAACCCAACAACACTGAAGAATTTCCCAGTGAACTTATCGGGCATACTCACGCGGTGTTTTATGGCATGCTCGATCATCCGCTAACCTTGCAAGAGAAAGTGACGTTGCAAGATTGCTTAAAGTATCAATTTGTTGATTTGAACTTAGACATTCGTTCGGTATTTGGCGAGCATAATCCTATCGATACGTATTTAGAAACTAAGGGATTACAGCGAGATGTGGTCTTTAAAAGTGGTCAGCTCAATACCTTAGTCGATGCCATGCAAGACTCAGATAAGCTATTGATATCAACGCATACGTTACGCAGCGTTGATAATTTTAAGCAACGCCTAGCGCCTGTTTATGAGCTGAAAAATGAGTCTAAAATGGCAATTAGTGTGTATCTTATCGAACACAAACGCACCTTAAATAGTGCTGCTCATCAGTGGTTAAAACAGCTCATTATCGATACCTTACAAAATAAGGCTTTTTCCATTGAATAACCTGTTACGTTGGTTGGTTGCGTACTTTTAAGGCACGTTCAATCAACTCAACGCCCGGTTCATAACGTTTTGCGCTGGCATTTAAGGCTAACGCTAATGCACTATCCGCTATTTCTTCAAAGCGCTGCGCCATGGCGTTAACTTTGATCGGGATAAAGTCCAATAACCTATTGTCACCAAAGGTGGCAATTTTCAGGCGCTTGACCAATTCAGGGTTCGGTAATACCACATCCAACACCCCTTCTAATAAGGTATAAGAGGTACAAATAATCGCATCAGGCACGCAATCATTGTCCACCCACTGCTGCGCTAACAATCTTCCTTCGCTTGCAGAGAAGTGCTCTCCGTAGGCAAAACTGATTGATACCGAACTGCCTCTAAGGGCTGCTTCTACGCCTGATTGACGGTGTCGTGAAACGGGTAAATTTGGCAGTGCACCCACGATGCCAAGGCTTGTCACCTCTTCATGCATAATGGATTGAGTAAGTTGCAGCGCCGCTTCAAAATCTTCACTGACCACACAGCTAAACACTTCATCATCTAACAAACGGTCTATCGCAATGACGGGAGTCCCTTTGTTTAATAACGCCTGATAAAACTCGTTTGCTTGAGGCATTGAGGTTGCCACAAATAATGCGTCTATTCGGCGACTCAGCAAAGCCTCTGCTAATGCACGCTCAGTCACTGGGTTGTCATCAGAACACCCAATTAAAATCTGATAACCTGCCTTTCTTGAGTTTTGCTCCAGCAATTTTGCCAACTTTGCGTAACTGCTGTTCTCTAGATCCGGAATGATTAAGCCAAACGAGCGACTATTACCCGCACGTAAAGAAGAGGCCGCATGATCCGGTTGAAAGTGATGCTCGTCCACAACGGCCATCACTTTGCGCTGCGTCTTCTCACTAATGCGATATTTTTTCGCTTTACCGTTTATCACGTAGCTTGCTGTCGTTTTTGATACACCAGCCAGCTTGGCAATTTCTTCTAACGTCATCTCAATTCCTAGTAAATTGTGCAGTAGATCATAATTATTTAGATGAATGGCTACTTTTATTTGAATGATATGCTGAATCGGTTAACTATTAAAGCTGAAACGATTAAGCAAAAAGAAATAGATGACTTAGATCACTATTTTCTTGTTAAGAAAATTGCCGATTAATCACTTACAGTACAAACTATCAAGGTGGTTACCCGCGCACATAATGATTTATTCGTGCGCTATGATGAATAAAGTACGCCTTTAGAAAAGACAAAAACAGCCGCCCTAGCAGTAAAGGGCATTTTATTTCTCAATTTGCTGAATCGATTAAGCAACTCACTTAAAGCAACGATTAAGTGAAAGGAAACCAATAGGAAGAGGCAAACATGCTTACAATTACGACACAAGACATCACATTGCAGCAAAAAGCGGTGGATAAAGCAGCAGCGATTCAAAGCATTGCTAAAAGTCTAGCGGACAAACAACTTGTTGAGTCTGACTACGTTCAAGGAATGCTAAATCGTGAATCGCAAAACTCGACCTTTTTGGGCAATGGCATTGCAATCCCCCATGGCACGGTAGATACACGTTCGCTGGTAAAAAACACGGGGGTTGCAATTCACCATTTTCCTGACGGCGTATCGTGGGGCGACGGCAATACCGTTTATTTAGCCATTGGTATTGCGGCCAAATCTGATGAACATTTAGGCATTTTGAAACAGCTAACCAAAGTGCTCTCTTCCGATGGTGTGGAGAGCGCCCTGCAAAATGCAAAAACCGCACAAACCATCGTCGCTTTACTTAACGGTGACGTGCAATTTAATGCCGATTTTAGCACCTCTTTGATTGAGCTTAACTTTCCTGCCAATGATATGTTGCAACTGGTCGTCGTGGCTGGGGGACTGCTTAAAAACCAACGCTGTGTGGACAACGAATTCATCGCCGATCTGGTGACGAAAACGCCGACGAATCTAGGTCAGGGGTTGTGGTTACTGTCGAGTGATATTGGCTGCCAGCGCACTGCGATGTCATTTGTGACCACAGCGAATCACTGCCAATACCAAGGGCAACCTGTAAAAGGATTAGTGGCGTTCTCTGCCACCAATGCGACTCATCAACCGATGTTGACTACCTTAATCAATACCGTCGCAGTACAAAGACAAAACGAGCTTTTGCAATCGACTCCCCAAGCTTTGCTGACACTGTTTTCTACCGATAATCATGACCAAGATATCAACGCCTCTGCCGCGTACCAAGCTCAGTTTACTATCAAAAATGCTCATGGATTGCACGCGAGACCCGGTGCGATGTTAGTTGCAGAAGCGAAGAAATTCCAATCTGACATCAAAGTATGCAATTTAGACGCTGAAGCGAAACCAGTAAACGCGAAAAGCCTGATGAAGGTGATTGCAATGGGCGTGAAACATGGTCATAGATTACAGTTTTCTGCTGATGGAATAGACGCAGAAGCGGCGCTAAGCGCAATCGGAATTGCCATAGAGTCAGGACTTGGTGAAGGATAAAAATATGACAACAACTAATAAAGTAGTCACCGTTACCTTAAACCCTGCTTTAGATCTAACAGGCAGTGTGAAAGAGCTAGATTTAGGCTCGGTAAACCTTGTTGAGCAAGGCTCGTTACACGCCGCAGGTAAAGGGGTCAACGTTGCCAAAGTGCTCAGTGAACTTGGCGCAGAGGTAACGGTAACGGGGTTCTTAGGTAAAAATAACCCAGAGTTGTTTAGCCAATTATTCAACGATATCAAGGCCAAAGATGCCTTTATTCGAGTCGATGGCGCAACACGTATCAATGTAAAGCTGATTGAACAAGATGGCAGAGTCAGTGACATCAACTTCCCTGGCGTAACGGTCACTGAAGCCGACATCAGAGCCTTTGAAGAAACACTGTTTGCACTTGCCAAAGACCACGATTATTTCGTAATAGCCGGTAGCTTGCCGAACGGGATTTCACCACAGCTTTGCGCTTCGTGGATTAAGAGACTGCATCAACTTGGGAAAAAAGTCCTGTTTGATAGTAGCCGCGATGCCCTGCGTGCTGGACTGGACGCTAAGCCTTGGCTTATCAAACCTAACGATGAAGAACTGGCTGAGTTTGTTGGCCGTTCATTAACTACGGCTGAGCAGTGCCAGCAAGCCGCATTAGAGCTTGCCGATAAAGGCATTGATAACATCGTCGTCTCGATGGGCGCAAACGGCGTAATGTGGCTAGAACAGGGAATATGGTTATTTTCCCAACCACCGAAAGCAAAAATTGTTAGCACTGTTGGTGCTGGTGACACATTAGTTGCAGGCCTATGTTGGGGCCACATGCAAAATATGGAAAAAGAACCCTTGTTGCAGTTTGCTACAGGTTTATCCGCTCTTGCCGTCACGCAAGTGGGAGTCGGCATACCCAGCAGCGAACAATTGCACAGCGTCATCAATCAAGTTGATGTACGACACACCATTATAACTAAATAAGGTCTTCCCTATGAATATTGCAATTATTACCGCCTGTCCTAGTGGCGTTGCGAACAGCATCATCGCTGCCGGACTGTTAGAAAAAGCCGCTCAATCCCTACAGATCAGCGCAAAAATTGAATGCCAATCTAAAATCGTTGAAGGGTATGCACTCACCCAACACGATATTGACAGCGCCGATGCCATTATCATCGCCACTGATACCGCAATTGATACGGCTCGCTTTGTTGGCAAGCCAGTTTATCAAGGAAGTATTGGTAATGCCGTGAGCAATGCCAGTGAGTTTTTAACCAAGGCCATTCACAATGCATCTACCCTGACCAGTTCAGAGGTAACCACTGCAAGTGTGCAAAATAATTCCACCAGCCAAAAGATTGTGGCTATCACCGCGTGCCCAACAGGCGTTGCACACACCTTTATGGCTGCTGAAGCGTTGGAATCCGAAGCTGTACGTCAAGGACACCAAATAAAAGTTGAAACACGAGGCTCAGTCGGTGCAAAAAACCAACTGACAGACCAAGAAATCCAAGACGCCGATTTAGTTATTATTGCCGCAGATATTGATGTACCGCTTGATCGTTTTGATGGCAAGTTACTGTATCGAACAAAAACGGGCCCTGCCCTTAAGAAAACTCAACAAGAAATTGAGAATGCATTTGCGCAAGCCACTCCCTATAAAGCAACAGGCAGCGTAAACACGAGTGATGAGAACGCGACAAGCAAAGGCATCTATCAACATTTAATGACCGGTGTATCACACATGTTACCTGTCGTTGTCGCTGGCGGACTTATCATTGCACTGAGTTTTGTCTTTGGTATTGAAGCATTTAAAGAAGAAGGCACACTTGCCGCATCTCTAATGACCATTGGCGGCGCTTCTGCGTTCGCATTGATGATTCCTGTACTTGCGGGTTACATTGCTTTTTCTATCGCAGATCGTCCAGGACTCGCTCCCGGTCTAGTCGGCGGCATGTTAGCTAGCTCATTGGGGGCAGGCTTTCTTGGCGGTATAGCAGCAGGTTTCATTGCTGGTTACAGCGCAAAATTTATCGCCGAAAAACTGTCTTTGCCGCAGTCGATGGAAGCACTTAAACCCATATTGATTATTCCTTTTATCGCGACACTGTTTACTGGTTTAGTCATGATTTACGTAGTCGGCAGCCCTGTTGCAGCAACGATGAGTGGTCTTGAGAACTTCCTAAATACCATGGGCGCAGGGAACGCTGTTATGCTCGGCATCTTACTTGGCGCAATGATGTGTTTTGATTTGGGTGGCCCAGTAAACAAAGCAGCATACGCATTTGGTGTGGGTCTACTGGCATCACAACAATATGCGCCAATGGCCGCCATTATGGCCGCTGGTATGGTGCCTGCTCTAGGCATGGGTCTTGCGACTTTCTTAGCCAAAAATAAGTTTGAATCCAGTGCCCGTGAAGCAGGTAAAGCCTCTTTTGTACTCGGACTATGTTTTATCTCAGAAGGTGCGATTCCATTTGCCGCTAAAGATCCAATGCGTGTTATCCCATCATGTATGGTTGGGGGAGCGTTAACGGGCGCACTATCTATGCTGTTTGGTGCACAATTACTCGCACCACACGGTGGTCTATTTGTATTGTTAATTCCAAACGCTATCACCCCAGTGCTCATGTATTTAGTCGCCATTGCGGCAGGTACACTGGTTACTGGCTTCAGTTACGCTTTCTTAAAGAAAAGCGATCAGAAGAGACTTGTACAGGCATAATATATAAAACAAAAAAGTTCAGGCTTAACCTTATAAAGCCTGAACTTTTAACTATCGCGCCTGCATACACCATCAAACGCATATGCGTATTTAACTAATGTGATACTTGATTATATAAATCAAGTATCACATCTGCATGTAAATTAATGTTTAATAAAGCGTAAATAATCGTATTTTACATACAAATAGAGCATTTCCCCACACTTTACCCGTTCGAAACATAGTGAGCTGTAGCTCATATATATGGCCATCAGGCTCATATTTATTGATCGGAATCACACATATTGTTACTGGTAAACCTTATGTGACTTAGCACTGATTAATTAAATAATATAATAAGGATAATAGACCCATCGAAAATAATAACTCTTAGGAGAACATGTATGGAAGTAGTTATATACGATTGTGATCTAGAGTGTGAAATGGAAAGGTTTAAACTGTCTCCATATAAAATGGACGCTTTTCTAGAAGAGATACGCTATGAAAATCGATGTGAAACCACAGACACTAGTATTTTAGTTAGGCTGTATGATGCAGGTCGATTAACTCTCTCAAAACGAATGAATCTAACAGAACAATTAACTCGACTGCTAAAGTCTAATAAGATGTTGCTCTCTTAGTAGCAATAACGTTTTTTCTTTTACGTTAAATCTCGACTTAATCGCTACAAATCATCTACTTTTCAACTCTAATCCTGTTCATTTTCTAGTGGCATAACATTATTAAATTAAATGATGTTATGCCACTTTATGTGATTGCGGTCTAAACAACATATACAGCGTCAATAACGTATTTGCTGCCCCGAGAAAATAAAAATCCAATACCGTACAACAAAGTGTCAATACTATATAGTGCCATGTTTTATGACCGCAATTTTTCCATCTCGCTATAGATAAACCACTAATAAACCATATCAAACCAATAAATATAGGGACTAGCAATACCATTGAATAGTCCAAATCACTTTCGTGCGCAACTAACGTTAGCAACAATACACTGACTAAAGTAACGATATAACTGGCTATCGTATATGCAAGAAAAGGCAGTCTCTGTAATTTATTCGTTCTATAGCAAAGTATATTTCTCATCGTCACATCACCGCTATTTTTAGCCGGTTTATGCAACGTATTAAATTGGCGTATAGCGTCACTTTCCGTAACAGCTTGCACTATTCGGCTGAATATTTTATACCCTTGCTCAGTTAAACTCGTTATCTGATCTACCGCATTGTCACCGCTAAGATTGACTGCCCAAATAATCTTTTCTTTGTACAAAATCTGATAACTGTTCACTAAATTTCCTTAAAAATTAACCCCGCTCATGTTTTTCTCATCTGTTTGAATTTATCAGTAATAAATACAATCAGTTTAATCAAACACTCAGGTCTAAATTTGTCTTTATGGTAAGTCATTGAAAAATCAACGCTAGGTATGTGCCAATCAGAGAACACATGTACGAGAAGCTCTTCCCCAAGCACGCCACCAACACAAATGAACGAAGCACCGATAAATTGATGGCATTCAACATAGACGACTATAACCACCTTCTAACTTGATTGAGGGATGCAGTATAAGATTGCGGAAATTTGTGCATTAACACCCTCTCTCAGGCTTTATTTGAAATTGGGTTATGTATATGACAAATATCAGACAGCCAATTAAAACTGCTCACCTGCATGCAATCGGTACTCGCGCCAATGACCACGAGAAACAGTGGTACTATCATTAATATCAGCTCCATCGCTGGCAGAAAAATTCCCTAGTCATGCTGCTTATTGCGGTACAAAGTTTGCCGTACATGCCATCTCAGCAAATGTTCGTGAAGAAGTGGCTGCGGCCAATGTACGAGGAACCACAATTGCACTGAGCGCGCTAGAAACGATGCAGCTTTCGCATACCTCGTCTCAAGAGATCAAAGATGGTTATGATGCGTGGGGAAGACATGAGTGGTGTACTTGCTACCGATGATGTGGCGCGCAGTGTATTATTTGCTTTTCAACAGCCGCAAAACGTATGCATTCGAAAAATTGCACTCGCTCCAACCAAACAACAACCTTAAGAACAGTATTGCTTGATGCTAAGGGAATTGATAACAAAAAAGTGATTCCTCTAAGCTCAACTCAACACATCATACCAAATCGTATCTCTTGATCTTTAACTTCTTGTATTTAGAGATACTTGGGTATGTGCTATGTTGAGTCAAATATACAACGCTATCGTAATAAAGGGGTCAATTATGGACATGCTTTCATTTCAGGGACGTGCCAGTCGCAAAACGTATTGGTTTATGTTCGTCAGCTGTTTCGTGGTAAGCATAGGCATGCGTCTTGCACTCAATGGTAATTTATCTCATCAAAGCCCGGAAAATGTATCGCTGATTGGAGCGTTTTTGACATTTATCGTGAGTCTCTTAATGGTGTGGTGGTCTATCGCAACGCAAGTAAGACGCTTACACGACCTCGATAAAAAAGGCTGGTGGGTGCTGGTCAACCTAGTGCCTTTGATTGGTTCACTATTAATGCTGATTTATCTTGGCTTTTTTAAAGGCAGTGATGGACACAACCGTTTTGGTTCAGCGGTCGTTTAATTCAGTAAATTCCGACACTTATATTCTAAGTTTCTATATAAGTGTCGTTACTCAACATGACGTTTGGCAGTCATACTTTGGCGAATTTTGAACGTAATCAATACCATCTTATTTGTGATGTTCTTTGCCACGTAAATACTCGGCATACTTTTTGGAAATTAGTTGAGGTATATGAAGTCCTGTTTTCCGAACAAGATACCAATCTACCCCAGCTAAAATGACCAATCCTATTATCGTTCCCATCTCAAACCCTCCCTGCATATCGAATCATAACTCTATCAAACCACTGATAAGTTAAATAAGACAGAAGGCAATTTTTGTTGGGTAGCGGCGGTTTTCAAAGAAGTTAGAGTCTATTGAGGGATAAAAGCCTCATTTCTGTTGTATCGACCCCTCATGTACAGTTTTGTTAACTTGAATTCCGCTCGAATCGCACGATTTAATTAAATTAAACATTTCATGCGGTACATTATAATCTAACTGTAAACTCAAATGGGAACTGACCATGCGTACATTAACTGCGAATGATGCCGAATGAAATTTCGGCGAGCTATTTCTAAACGCACAATGCGAGCCAATAAAAATCAGCAAAAACAGTAAAGATGCTGTCGTTATCATGTCCATTCGTGACTTTGAAGAGCTAGAAGCTATGAAAGTTGAGTACCTAAAACACTGCTTTAAGTCAGCTAAAGAAGACTGGAGTAATGGAAACACTGTTGATGGCGAAAGCTTTCTGAATTCGCTGTAACTAACTTATGTAAAAGCACAAATACAAGCTAAGTAACTTAGCGCGATCTCATTTGCTCAAAGTAAAAAACTACACGGTTAAAAACTTTGCTGAATTACAGTAAATGAGGTCAGGTCTTGAATTTTGCATTGAGAAAAATGCTTCCTGCGTTCCTATTACTACAAATGACAGGCCATCCATAAGTTTGTAATAGCAAAGCTTTGGGGCAACAGTTTGCTAAACCCAAAAACTGACTACGAAAACACCCAAAAACATTATCAACTTCATCATCACAATTTCCTTTAAACAAGTAGACATTCCCCTAAGTATCTACCTAGTAGGTTTATTTAAATCTGGGCATTTCTTAATAATGAAACGATCTATACACACTAGATTTATTTGTATTATTATATCCCCGATTAGAATTCAAGGCTCAGCGACATGACCGAACGTAAACCCGATAGACTCACCGCAATGCATAACCTTATAGAGCAAGCCAAAATCGAATTGCCTCTTTATGAAGATGAGACTTTTGTCTGCGGTACGGGAACCAACTGCGTCGGTTGTCCAAAGAAATTAATGGAGCTAGTGGATACTGAGCTTTCGTATTGGGAGCATTACATCTCAGATGGTACGCCGCCAAACTTTGATGATATTCGACGCTTTGGCAAGCTGTGTAAAAACGTAAAACGTGCCTTAGTACGCAACAACATCATTATCCCCGTGGTCAATACGACGCATTAATGCATTCCTCACGTCATCGGGTGCTAGGCTTTTTAGCTCTAGCACACACTGTTTTGCACCAGCATCAGCGTGTCTAATTTTTAAATCGCACACCGCATACAAATGTTGTGGGTTACGCGAAATGTCGTACGCCTTTTGCAGGGACTGTTGCGCTGCTATAGGGTTGAACACTTCGTGCAAAATGCCATTTACATACCAGTAATGCGCATTGGTTTTCGCCAATGTTGCGGCCTTTTCCATTGCCTTTGCCGCTTGGGGCTTTCTGTCTAACCGTACTAAAGTCAATGCTTTAGAGTAATACAGTTGCGGCTGTTGCGGATTGGCTTGCAGGGCATCTTGCAACACATTTAACGCCTGAAAATCATTGTGCTCCAAGCGGTAAGTTTCGGCGATGCCAATCCAAGCTTCGACATTGTGCTGTGATTGATCGGTTAATTGAAAATAAAACTGCCTCGCCTGTGAATAGCGCTCAACATGCACATACGCTAGCGCCATGCTAATTAACGACTCTTCGTCGGAGGCTTGCTCAAGCCTTGCTATCCATTCGTCAAATACGCTCTCAAACTGCTGTTTTTGTAGCGTATTCATTTCGCTATATTCAACCACTAAATTGCGCGCCACGGCCATTCGCACATCCACTACCAAATCGTTCATCAGTGGCGCTAATAATCGCCAGCGATGCGCAAACTGATAAGGCTCTGTTGCGCTCACCGATGCCTCTCTTATTTCATACGAGGGATCTTTGAGTCCTCTTGCCACGGCAATAAGCGCACTTTGGCTTGGGTGCTGCGCCAGTTGTTGTAGCGCATCGATGCGTGTTGCAATTGGGTTATTTCTGTCTTGCGCAATATACGAAAGCTGCTCAGCTGACGGATGGCTAGTTTGGTTATGGCTTGTATCCGCTATTTCTCCACCAGCACTTAAACGGGCATTAACTGAGAAACTCAGTGCCATAGTCAGTAACAAAACGATTGGACCTACATTGAGATAGTTACGATTCATCAAAACTTAGCCCCGAATACGTTTTTATTGAACATGTCGTTCTTTACCGGCTTTGGCTGTTGCAATGCCATAGCTTGACGCATTACCGAATCACTGTATTTACCGTGCGCGACTGGGTAACCCATCACGCGCAATATATGTGCTAAAGAGCGATCCGCATGCTTATAAAACTTATGCCAACCTGCACACAAATAGTTAAGACCGGGCTCACCTTGACGAGTGCGGATAAAGCGGTTTTTAGGACACTCACCAAAACAAGCAAACTGGTAATCGCATTGCTTACACTGCTCGGTTAAATTGCGAGTTTTAGAAAAGCCAAAACGTTGTTGCTGGCTAGAAAACGCCATTTCATCTAAATTATCCGTATGCAAGTTACCGATCTTATATTCAGGGTACACATAGTGATCGCAAGCAAATACGTCGCCATTTGGCTCCATTGCTAAGCCCTTTCCACAAAATTCACTCAAGGTACAAAGCGGATTCTTGCGCCCCATCCACGTTTCGATAAAGGCTTCAAAATATTGCACAAACACTGTGCCTATATCGTGAGTTGCCCACTCATCAAATACGGCAATCAAAAAATTACCCCACGCTTCATCTGATACACACCATGATTCCATCACCGAGTTTTTTGCACCCGGAATCAAGCGTTTATCACCTTGACGAGGTTGTTCGTTTGCCGCCCAAGTTTGCGGCGCTGTGTCGCGAAACGTCTTTTGTTCCACAATTGGAATAAACTGCATTTGCGGCGATTTCACTTCGTCGCGCAAAAAACGGTACACCTCTAGCGGATTACGACTGGTTAGGTTGTTAATACAAGTGAGTGTGGCAAAACGCACCTCATACTCATGCAGCAGTTTTACCGCTTCCATCACTTGTTTATGAGTGCCGCGCCCTGCTCTATTGGTGCGGTAAGCGTCGTGGTACATCGCAGGGCCATCGATACTTAGCCCCACTAAAAAGTTGTTCTCTTTTAAAAACTGACACCACTTAGCGTTTAACAAGGTGCCATTAGTTTGCAGATCGTTGGCAATACTCACGCCTTGTGGCTGATACTTTTTCTGCAACTCAACAATCTTTTCAAAATAGGCTAATCCCAATAAGGTTGGCTCGCCCCCTTGCCATGAAAAAATGATCTCAGGGGTATTTTGCGCCTCAATATAGTGTTTGATATACAACTCAAGATCGTCATCACTCATCTGTGGTGAACAACCTTTTTTGTACTGTAAAAGGTCTTGCTTACTTAGGTAGTAGCAATAATTACAATCAATATTACACGCGGCGCCAATCGGCTTTGCCATGACGTGCATTCTTTTCGAAGGGTGACCATTAAACTGTGGGCCTTGAGTCAACAACATATCGATACCGTTATTTTGATTGCCAAAAACAGCATAATTTTAACTTTTGGTTATACAAAAGGCTTGTTATTGCGCTTATAACCATTTGGAAAGTCACTCCTTGATAAGCTTATGTTTTGATTTCTAAAGAGACTAAGCATGAACCTGCCTTTGAAAAACTCTTACTCCCTCGTAGCATGGACGCTAGTGTTAACAATGACAGGATGTTCTCTTGTAGAGCCTCACCCTCTTACCGCGCAAATAGAAGCAGATATGGTGCTCGTAGAAGGTGGCACCTTTGTCATGGGCTCAGACTCACCTTCCGCACACGCAGCAGAAAAGCCGGCGCATACCGTGCGAGTGAATAGCTTTTATATCGCCAAATATGAAGTGACTCAGGCTTTGTTTGAAGAAGTGATGGGACACTCTCGAAGTTTTTTCCAAGACCCGCAAGTACCCGTAAACAACTTGAGCTGGCAACAAACGTACTTTTTTGTGCAGCGCTTAAACGAAGTGACTGGGCAAAACTATCGCTTGCCTACCGAAGCGGAATGGGAATTTGCTGCCAAGGGAGGCAATTATTCTAAAGGTTACACTTACAGCGGTTCCAACAACATTGATGAGGTGGCGTGGCATGCAGGCAATGCCAACAATCAAGCGCACCGCGTTGGTCAGAAAAAGCCCAACGAGCTCGGACTGTATGATATGACGGGTAATGTTGGCGAATTTACTATAGATGCCTTTGAAGAAACCTATTACCGCAACTCCCCACAAGATAACCCAAATAACGCCCAACACACTGACATCAAACTTGCCCATAAATCCGTGCGCGGCGGCAGTTTTGCCTATAGCGCTGAGCAATCGGAGAACTTTCGACGAGACTTCGCCAGTCAGTCCATCACCATGTCAGATATGGGATTACGACTAGTGCGCAGTGCACATTAGTGTGCGTTTTAAAAATCAGGTTAATAGGTCATTACTATGAAAAAACAATTAATTGCACTGGGTTTAGGCTTTGCCAGTATGGGGTTATTTAGCACTTTTGCTTGCGCGCAAGACACCCAACCTAAACTGGTATTGCAGATCACAGTCGATGGACTGCGCGGCGATCTTCTAGAGCGCTATAAGCACAATTTCACCGATGGCGGTTTTCGTTACCTGATGGATAACGGCGTCTATTACCGCAATGCCCATTATCAACACGCCAACACCGAAACCATTGTCGGTCACGCCTCACTTGCCACCGGTGCCCCTCCTTCGGTGCATGGCATGGTCGGCAACGTTTGGTATGACCGCGCTCAGCAACGCTTAGTGTACAACGTTGAAGATGGCGACTACCAAATACTCACTCAACAAGCAGGGGTTGATCAATCCACCGAAATTGATCCAACCCAACGTACCGCTAAGCAAGATGGTCGCTCGCCTGCGCCAATGCTGGTCTCCACTTTTAGCGATGAGCTGACAATTTCAAACAATGGCCGCTCAAAAGTGTTTGCCGTATCCACTAAAGATCGCGGCGCCATTGCGCTAGCCGGTCACACAGGCAAAGCCTTTTGGTTTTCCAAAGCCACTGCAGAGTTTGTCACCAGTGATTATTACTACACCCGTTATCCGAGCTGGGTCGAGACGTGGAATAAAAAGAATGTACCCTCACAATATTCTGGTAAGCGTTGGGAGCTTGCTCTGGCAAGGGACAAATACACACTTGAAGAAGTCTCACAGCAACACAAGTTCGATTTAGCCGGTTTTCAAAGAACCTTTCCCCACCCTTATGGGCCAGAAAGCTTCCCTTACTATTCGACCATGCTCACCATCAGCCCAGCAGGCGATGAAATCACCGCAGATTTTGCCAAAACCTTACTCGAAGAAGAACAACTAGGGCGTCGCAGTGTCACCGATTTTCTAGCGATCAGCTTTTCATCCAATGATTATGTTCTGCATCTTTATGGGCCATCAAGCCTTGAAGCCGAGGATAACTTGATTCGTTTAGATAGAACCTTGCAAGGATTGTTTGCTGAGATAGACAAGCGCGTTGGTTTAGACAATACCGTGATTGTATTGTCCGCTGATCATGGCGCACCTGAAGCCTCCCCTGTGGCCGCTTCACTTGGGTTAAAACAAGCCCAATATTTTGATAAATCTAATTTACTCACTGACAACCTCAAACAACGACTTGCCACAAAGTTTGCGGTTAATGAAGAGATCATAAGACTTTATGCTCAACCTTATGTGTATTTGAATCACGAGTTAATCAAACAAAAATCCATCGACCTTGCGCAATTACAAGCGGTTATTGCCGAGGAAGCGATGAAAATAAAAGGCGTTGCGAGCGCAGTCACCAGTGAAGATATCGCAACAGGGCGATTGGCCGATAGTTATCTCAATACCATGGTCAGCAATAATTATCATGCTAACCGCTCCGGTGATGTCTATTTGGTATTCGAGCCAAGAACCTATATTAATGATATGGATGGCTTAACGGTAGCTTCCACTCATGGCTCGCCGTGGCGCTATGATACGCACGTGCCTGTCATTTTTGCCGGACATAACATCAGCGCGCAAAAAGTCACCACCGCAATCACCCCTTATGATATTGCGCCCACTTTATCTAACTTATTGGGCATCACCCTACCTAGTGGCGCGACCGGTAATGTGCTCAATGAGGTGACCAATACTATGAGCAAGACCGTGAGTAATACAGCGAGCAATAAATAACGGCTTATTCATTTCACGCTGATTATTTTATCGGGTTAAATCGCATCAAACTTAGCTTTGATGAGGTTTAGCCCTATTTGTTTTAAAATCACCACGCTCTCAACTATCCTTATTCTTTGCTCAGCAAAGACTTAGCACGGTTATTGAAAGCTAATTTACCGATAATATAACCCAAAGCTGAGGCGCAATTTGCTACCGTTTACCTTTTGTCTAGATGGGAATATTTCGTGTTTAAACGCCTGACTCAAACACTTGGACTGTTAGCTGTCACTACTTCGGTGGTGGTTGCCGCCCCAGTACAGCAAACGGACACAGCCAATTCTGCCAATTGGTATCGCGATGCCGCCGTATCACCCGACGGTTCACAAATTGTCTTTCGCTATGCAGGGCAGCTATGGTTAGTACCCAGCACAGGAGGAGACGCGCTTCCACTCACCAGTGAGTCAGTATTTAGCAGCCACCCGGTGTGGTCGCCAAATGGCAAATCTATTGCCTTCACCTCTAACCGTTATGGTAGCGGTGATGTGTTTACTATGGATGTAAATAGTGGACAATCGCAACGTTTAACTTACCACCCGAGTAAAGATGTTCCGTACTCTTACAGCTCTGACGGCAGTACTGTGTACTTTGCAAGTCGTCGTATTGGTAATAGCAAAGCAAACATGGGCAACGGTCTATTTGGCGCGGGCATTTACCTATATTCAGTCAATGCTCAGGGTGGACGAGAACATCTAGAACTGGGCAATTCGGTCAGCAGCTTTGACAGTGCTCATAACGCGCAAGGCTTTCTTTACACAAACCGCCCCTCTATTGAACAAGAATGGCGTAAACACCAAACGTCGGCATCCGCACGGGATATCTGGCTGTACAAGGGGGGTAAGCACCTTCAGCTCACCTATTACAAAGGTGAAGACAGAGACGCACATTGGTCTGCCGATGACAGTGTTATGTATTATCTGTCCGAACGTTCAGGCTCATTTAACGTATGGCGTAAAGAGATTAATGACCCTACGGCTAAGCCAGAGCAGCAAACCTTTTTCGATACCGCCCCACTGCGTTCATTATCTGTAAGTAATCAAAATGATCTGGTATTTAGCTATGATGGCGACATTTGGATAAAGCCAAGCCACGATGCAAAAAGTCACAAAGTGGCTATCCATATCCGCAAGCAGGACCTGAAAGGCAGTGAAAGTAACGTCAACCTGAAATATCAAGCTACTGAGTTTGCCGTTTCTCCGTCCGGCAAAGAAGCGGCTATCGTCGCTCGTGGAGACATCTTTGTTGTCTCAATGAGCAGCGGCAGTGTGGTTCGTGTCACCCACACCGCACAGCAAGAAAAAGACGTGTCTTTCTCTAAAGATGGCAAATCGCTGTACTACAGCTCAGAGCGAAACGGTAACTGGGATATTTTCCGCAGCCAGATTAACGCCGCAGATTCTGGTTTTGTTGGGGCTACGTCAATCACGGAAACAGCAATCACACAAACTCCGCAAGATGAAATACAGCCAGTACTGTCTCCTGACAATCAAAAAGTGGCCTACCGAGTTGATATCAATAGCTTAGTGGTTGAAAACTTGGGCGATCACTCTATTACTCCACTGATCAAAGCCAACGAGTTGTATTCGTACTCTAGAAGTGATTGGAGCTATAGCTGGTCTCCTGATAGCCAATATATTATTTCTCGCACTGGCAGTGTATTAGACGCAAACAAAATTGTGATGTTTGATACGACGCAAAAAGATAAGCGTATTCTGCTAAGCCAAAGTGGCTTTGGTAAATACTCCCCTACCTTCTCCAACGACGGTCAAATTGCTTACTGGGTGACCACTAAAGACGGGGTGACTGAGCTAGACGGTTCACCAACACAGCTTGATGTTTATGGCGTATCGCTCAACAAATTCACTGAATACAATTGGTTTAAACATCAAGATGCAGTGGCACTGACCCCAACAGCAGATAACGACAAAGCAAAAGATAAAGACGATAGCGATGCGAAAAAGCCAGCAGAGCCACAAGCACCCGCAACCCGTATAGAGGAAAAAGGACTAGCACAGCGAGTACACCGTCTAACGCCACTGTCGTTAAATTTAGAGTTTGCCGCGTTGTCACCGGACAATAAAGACGTACTCGTCGCATACGTTCAAAAAGAAAACCTTGTGTTCGCGACTTTCTCAGTTGCCACTCAAGAGTTTACGCCTTTATTTACTCGTCCTGCGGCGGCTGTTTCGCAAATTCAGATCAGTGATGATGGTAGCGCTTTGAACATGCTAGGAAACGGTACAATCGAAAGCTATAGCCTTGCTACTCATCAATCTAAGACTCAAGCATTTGATCTACAAGCCGAATTTAATTTCGCACAAGAACGAAATTACATTTTTGACCATGTGTGGCGATTGACCGAGCAACGCTTTTATAATGAGGACTTGCATGGCGTTGATTGGGCCGGACTCAAGACCCGTTACGCTCGTCATCTACCTGCGATTCATACCTATGAAGACTTTGCTATTTTGCTAAGTGAAATGGTGGGTGAATTAAACGCGTCTCACACTGGCGCTTCTTTCCATGCTCAAGGACAGAATTGGGAAAAAGTCGGAAGTTTAGGACTGTTTTACGATGATACTTATCAAGGCGAAGGCGTACGTGTGGATGCCGTATTGGACAACGGCCCAGCGGATCTGCCCAACTCTGCTATTGTCGCAGGCAGTATCATCAAAAGTGTCAATGGTATTGCTATCCAAAAAAACAATGATATTTACCCGTATTTACGCAATCTTATTGGCAAGCCAACGACCCTTGGCGTTGTTAAGCCAGATAGCGATAAAGTTGTCAATGTTCAGGTCTTCCCTATTGATAGCAAGCAAGAACAAGCACTCTCATATCAATACTGGGTTAATAAAAACGAAACACTGACTGATCAATTATCTAAAGGCAAAGTTGGCTATGTACACGTACCTCAGATGAACTCTGAGAGTTATAAAGAGTTGGTCAATAAGCTGTTTGGTGAAAATCGTGATAAAGACGCAGTAGTGATTGATATTCGATTTAATACCGGTGGCAACCTACACGATCAAATAGTGGATTTACTGTCTGCGGTTGAATATGGCACAGCAGTCAGTCGTGACGGTTATCAAGCGGCTAAGTTCCCTATCCGACGTTGGACTAAACCTACGGTTTTGTTAGTTAACTCCTATTGCTACTCTGATGCTTCCGTCATGGCGCAGCTATATCAGGACAATAAATTAGGTAAAGTGGTCGGTGATACCGTTCCAGGAACGGGGACCTTTGTTAACTGGCAGCATCAGCAAAACCCGCTATTAATCTATGGCGTGCCACAGCTTGGTGTAAAAGACAAACACGGTAACTGGTTGGAAAATCAAGAAATAGTGCCCGACGTAATTGTTCACAACTATCCAGATAGCATTGCTAACCAGCGCGACGTTCAATTAGAAACAGCCGTAAAACAGCTTCTTCCTAAACAGTAACAACGTCAAATAAACAAACAATGACTAGAACATGCCGCAAAGCTCAACTTTGCGGCATTTTTTATCCAACTCAAGCACCTTTCTTCCCTTATCCTCCAGCAACAACGGTCAAAATGATGCCAAGCACACTCATTAAGTGATCAAAAATAGCACAGAAAAAATAAGTGACTTACAACTTGGCACGGTAACCTTCATACTAGCGGGCTTAAGGGATGTCATTACAATAATTAAGCGAGAACACATGCACTACATGAACCTACAACTGGACGACAAAGCACAAGCCATTGTCTCAGAGCTCCTCACAGATTTAGACAATCAAAATGGTTTATTTAAAATGACCGCGAGATTTGCGGCGCTCATCGACGGCCAACTTAAAGACAATGATTATGTTGGCACAGTCACTTGGTTTAGTGACGATGATTATATTGAACATGAGATAGAATACTCAGCCAACTCGTCTACTCACTCATAAAGGGTTAATACTAGGCCAGCCGATTAATTCTGATATTTCCCAAATCATTATTGCCCTGACCTTTAAAAAAAGACAAAGTAAGTAACAGCTTGCTTTTTATCTAGAAAATCAACATATACTGTCATAAAGACCGTGGAGCTAAGTTGCGACAACAAAGCCGACTTGGGAACAAAACATTAAAAGGATAGGACGATATGGATCTGAACTTCAAAGGCAAAAATATTGTAATTACTGGCGGTAGTTCTGGTATTGGCGCATCGATGGTAAAAACCTTCCTCGAAGAAGGTGCCAATGTCTATTTTTGTGGCCGTAGCCAAGAAAAGATTGATCTTGCCCTAGAAAATCTCAAAGATTTTAAACATGTTTTCAGCAAGCAATTAGACGTCAGTAAAGAAGCCGACTTTAAGGCATGGATTGCAGAAATTGGTACGGTTGATGTATTTATTCCCAATGTCAGCGCATTAAGTGGTAGCTGGGAAGAATCCATCGACATCGACTTGCTCGCAACCGTGAAGAACATCGAAGCCGTTATTCCAGCAATGACCAACCCAAATCCTGCGGTAACCTTCATCGGCTCAATAAGTGCCAATATTTCGGACAGCGCCAGTGCTTACGCGTCGATTAAAGCGGCTCTGACTCACTATGTCTATTCCCTGTCTAAGCAATATGCAGGAAAAATCCGCTTTAATACTATCGCACCAGGATCAACCCTCTTCCCCGGTGGCGGTTGGGATGGCTACAGAATTGCCGCCCCTACCGAGTTCAAAGCCAAAGAAGATGCACACCCTATGGGCCGACTCGCCTCCCCTGAAGAAATTGCCAATGCCGCGGTTTTTATCTCTTCAACGAGAGCGAGTTACATCTCAGGCGAAGTTCTGCACGTAGATGGTGGTGAACTCGCTAGCGCACGCTTGTAAGTGTATTTCTATAGAGCCTATAGTGTTAATTATGGGCTCTACCTATAAAATCGATGAACCTTCTAAAATCGATGAAACTTCTCTCATATTCCCCAGCGTTATATAAACTCTATACCTCATACAAAAAAGCATATTTTAACCTCATTAAAACACTCTCCCCCTCTCAAATCGACTCTTTTCCACTCACAACCAGATTAAAATGTAAACTATTTTATTCGCAAACTTACATAGTCATACGATTTTTGTGGACTAGTTAACATTCTAGATCTAGGATGCATCAACTTTTCTGTTGTTCACTATTTGACACCGTACTTGCACCCTGTGGCGTATAACGAGCAATAAGAAAAATCATCTTTTATTTTCATTCTGTGGGGGAATACTTAAGTGAATATGGCGAAATTAACACTATTAAAAAATTCAATTTCTACTGATGCCGCAAACGATGAGCTAGGCATGGTGAACAAACATGCTTTACTTCGTGGCGAAGCAAGTACTATCGAAAACTACCTAACTCAAAAAGCGCGTAAAATCGCAAGAGAGCAAGGCAACACAGATACTAATGAAGGTATGATCTCTACGTACAAAACATTTTTAACTCAATTTGTATCTGAATCTGAACTCGAAAAAGAGACCTCTGACGTTCCTGCGATCTACCTTGAGCAAATGTCATCTCTTATCGGCTTCCAAGCAGGAAAAGCTTGGTACAGCTTATAAGTGCTCGCCTAGAAACCTTCTTGGTATTGTAAGGGAAAAACAATACCAAGACGGTTACCGCGCCTTTACTCTACTCATTAAATATCGATTTAGATACGCTCTGTATTTGAGTTCTTAACCATTTGTGACCAACTTCTGCGGTTCGGCTTGGATGCCACAACATACATAAATCTTCTGATATATCTAAAAACGATGTTTCTAACACTTGGATGGGATAATTTCCGCCCACTTGCTTGATCAGCGATGACGGAAATAAAGAGATATAGTCGGTACTGGATACCACTGGCAACACTTCTAAAATCCCCGGCGAACGGTACACAATTTTTCGCTTACTCAGCTCAGGGAAGTGATCATTCGATAAAAATGAGCTTCTGCTTTGCCAGCGCGATACCGCTATGTGCTCTTCCGCTAAAAACTGTTCAATGCTGATACTGTCACTGATCCTTGGATGCCCTTGTCTGGCAATCGCGTGCACACTTTCAGTACCTAACTTTTCTATCTTTAAGCTGGTCTTTTCGATTGGGCGCATATCTAGCACCAAGTCATAGCGTTGCAGTCTTAAATCTGATTCATGGTCTTCGGTAAACAACGGATGAACATCCAGATCTATATTGGGCGCTAAACTTTTGATTTTCAAAAGCAGCTCTGGCATCAATCGATACCCGACTAAAGGAATACAAGCGATAGAAAAAATGCGCTCTGATACCTTAGGATCAAAATCTCTGGTGGCAGTTAATGTAGACGTGAAATTTTTAAACGACGCCGACAGCGCTGGATATATATCAGAGGCAAAGGTAGTTGGCTTAACCCCAACTGGGCTACGATGAAACAAAGGATCATCGTAAATCTCACGCAGACGTTTTAGGGCTTTGCTCACCGCAGGTTGGCTCACCCCTAAACGATTAGCCGCTTTGGACATGCTGCTTTCTTCATACACAGCGACAAAGAAAGGAATTAAATTAAGCTCAGTGCTTTTCATAGTTTAAAGTTACTCTTGCGTCACTTGTATACCAACCGCCAAGGTTGTTATTAACCGGAGTTAATAACGGCGATTGATGTTGTCTAATTCTGGCAATGCTTTTTGCAAGCCTATTTGCCCTATTGTGCGCCTGCGCATTAACGCTATTTTGCACCACACCAGCCAGCCTTGAACAAATGAAATTGGCTGAGTTTGTATCTGGTTGGCGACTATCTGCCATTGGCTTGCGCTAGATAATTTGCTCATTTGTAACTCACTGGAACAACGCCTTAAATGTGCGTATAAAGCCGCTCTAATTTCGCCTGTATCACCGCGATACAACACTTGTGAAAATTGCCAAAACAGAGGCTGTGGTCTCGTTTTATAAAATCGTCGCATCGCTATGATTAACATAGAAAAACCGAACAAAAATAACAACAAAATAGCGATGCTATTCTTATAGTAGTTCATCCACGATGTAAGTGTATGCGCGACTTTAAAAGTGCGAGCTTCTACCCGCACATTTTCCAATTGCTGCGTGCGAGAATTCCACCACAGTATTGAATGCTCAGGTAGCGTTACCTCCCCGCCATGTTGCAATACATACACTTGCTGCTCCGTTCTTTGCGCCTGAAATTGGTGGCGATGTTGCGCGTCCAATAACTTAATTGGCTGAGAATACAGTTGGTAATGATTACTGGCTAAATCATGCTTACGATTAAATATCGGTGGCAGTAGCATAGCCAGAGTATTGTCGGCGGTGACCGTCACAGTGCGAGTAATCGCATCACCGGCTTTTAACTCTGCGCTTGATTGTTGCCACTTTTGAGTAACCTCAACCTGCGGACTGTTGATCCACGCAGAGCTCGGCGTTAACAATCCTGTTGGCAGTTGCGCATTAAATTTGAGTGGCTGAGTGTACATTTCACTTTGAACATTATCCCTACTCTGCACCGAGACTTGCGCTTGAACACGTAAAGACGGCACAACAAAATGCCCTTCTTGCTGCGGATATAAATGAATTTCCCAAAGCTGCACCGACCAAGTACTGCCCGCTCGTTTTTCTGCGTAATTAACCGCAAGTTGGGAGGGCTTTTGCACAATGACATTGGCAATTTCTGGCAGGCTCAGTTGTGTACCTGCGGTAAACCATCGTGGCGTTGATACTTCGACAAACAGTATAATGGGCTGATTGACCTGTGCTTGAAGCTCCGTATGTGACGCATTGGCTGTGTCGCCCGGCTTTTGTAGCCAACTTTTTAGCTGAATATTGGGCAGGCTTGGCACTCTATTTTCTTCATTACTTTGCACATCACCACTTACTGCATAAGTGCTAAAAGCCAGTAAACAGACCAACACCAGCAATACGATATTTAAGCATTTATTGGGCATCATTTCGCTCCTGTGCTTGCTGTGTGCTTCGCTGTATTTGAAACTTAGCGCGTAAAAAGAGCTTAGGATCGGACTCTACCCGTCGTAGCCATTTATCAGCCAACTCTTCACTGCCTAAAATCTCGTTGGCATTGAGCGACTCTTTTAGCATCATCTCAGCAACCGCAGTGTCTTCTGCGCCGTCACCGGTTTGTGGATTATCTCCCAACTCAATGGAATCCTCCGCACCATCGGTAGTGCCTGCTTGGCTAGCACTCAGACGATTTACTTCGTCGACTATGCCCTGCATCACCATTAAATTGTGCTCAATTTGCGAGCGCAATTCAGCCATTAACGGCCAGCGTTTTTCACTTAATAAATAGGCAAACAGGTCACGCGCTTTTAGATATTCCCTTTGCCTTGCGAGCGCAATGCCTGCGTAAAACGCGCCATTGGCGGAGTCTGCATTTAAGAACGCAGAATGAGCTAGCGAGTATTCAGCGGCGTAGTAATAGGCAATGCCTTTGCGCATGGGCTCTTGAAAGTGGGTGGCGGCTTGCAAATAGCGTTGTCGATTAAAGTGCCACTGCCCTTGTTGATCTGCAGTTAGCCAAAGGTTTATCCATGCACTAGAGACTTTATCCAGCGTAGTCACTTCTTCAAAAGCACTTACGCTCTCTGCTTGATGAGCGCTAACAGAATAAACCGGTGCAGCGATTACCGATGCTGAATACCAAGGCGCTATCACACAGCCAATAACAACCCATTGCACTAGCCAGCCTTTTCTAAACCACAGCAATAAAAGCAAAGCGATAGGAAACAATAAGTAATAGCCCATATCTTGCCACGGCATTGCCGACTCATTATTGAGCTGCATGTGCCTTTGTATTTTTCTATCTAGTGCCAGCACATCGGTATTATCAATACTGACCACTTCTAAACTTGCGCCACTTTGACGAGCTAAGCGTTGCAACGAGCTAAGATCCATTGGGTTGTTGCTTTTTAGCTTTGGATTGCCTGTCGCTAAAATCAATAATTGGTGAGAACTTTGCGTAAAATACTCCGCCAAACGCACTAAGCTATCTGGCGTAACACCATCGCTAATTAACAACACGCTAGCAGGCATTTTCTCAGACAGCTGACTCTCAATTTGCTCAATAATGCTATCGGCTCTTTTGCCTTTGATAGGCATTATGTCTGGGTCAATGGCCGCCAAAAATGGCGCAAATACCTGACGGTCTTTAGTTAGCGGCATCGCCAAATGTGACGTCCCCGCAAACACCACTAAGCCTGTTTGTCCTCCATCTCTTAGCTCTAACAAGTCATGAATTTTTTGTTTTGCTCGCGCTAAGCGTGTTGGCGCTAAATCTTCATTTAGCATTGAAGCACTAGCGTCTAACGCAATAAGCAGTGAGGCTTTGTCTTCGCCAAATGGTGATGGTGCACGCTGCCAAGTGGGGCCTGCGCAGAGCACAATTGCCAAGCTCATCACCACAGACAAAAATTTAAGTGGCAATTGCTTTCGCCACCCTTGTTGTCCAATAGATAAAGCTTGGATTAAGTGCTTAGGTAAAACGGCTTGCCCTTGGCGTTGGGTATCTAATTGCCATCGCCAATAAATCACTGCACACAATGGCAACAACGCCAACAGCCATAACGGTCTTATAAAATGGAACTGAGTCAGTATTTGTTGCCAAAACAATCGCTCAAAAAGGGCAAAATCAAACATGCCTTTACTCCTTATTATTCAGCGTGCGACACCACAAGCTAACCGCAAAAGCGCACAGATAAAGCGCAACCACCAGCATGATAGGGTACGCATGTAAGCTGGTTTTGGGTCGATAAGTGGTGCTTTGGTAAAGCTCTGGATCTAATGCATCAATTTTTTCAGACGCGAGTGTTAAAGAGTGCCTATCTAACGCTTGAAATGACTCGCCTCCAGATTCCAAAGCAATACGTTCAATCGTCGACATATCAAGGGCTTTTTCGCCGACCGTTGTTGGGTCGCCAATGGCAATCACATGAATTTTCACCTGTTTGGCTTTAGCCACTTTTGCCGCGTCAATCGGTTCGACAAAACTTCCCGTATCATTACCATCGGTTAAGACAATGGCGACTTTCTCGCGCGCTTCATTCGCTTTTGCAGGTGTTGCAGGTGTCGCAGGCGTTTGTTCAAACACTTTTATCGCCAAGCCGATTGCGTCTCCTAGATGCGTGCTTGCCCCTGCCATTCCTACTTGAGTTTGCTCGAGTAATGCCAACCAAACACTTTGGTCGGCGGTAAATGGAGTTTGCACAAATGCCGCGTCACCAAACAAAATCAAGCCAAGGCGGTCGCCTTGTCGAGATTGCACAAAGTTTTGCAATACCTCTTTAACCGCCTCTAGCCTTGATATTTTCTCACCATCTAATGAGGTAAAATCACGCTCCTCCATCGACTGAGACAAGTCGACTACCACCATCACATCACGCCCTAATTGCTGCTTTGTTTGTGGCGCGCCAAGTACGGTCGGTTTCGACATAGCCAAAACCACAAGTGACCACGACAACACTAAAATACAGCGTTGCCAAAGTGATGGACGCAACTGACTGGCACCCTCTGTTGGGCTCTCACCTAACACCTCTAGCAAGAGGCCAAAAAACGGCACTTTGATGGCTGATTGTTTGGTGCGATAGGCTGGAATAAAATAGTAAATAAACAAAGGTGCTGGCAAAGCCAAAAGCCAAAGTGGATGCGCCAGTTCGAGATCAAAACTAAACATTTTGTACCTCGCTGTTAGTCTCACAGTTACTCTCTGTAAGAAAAGCGTGATGTTCACCTACCCATCTTTGGCAATCGTCTAGCAACAGCAGTAATTCAATCTCATTCAGCACATATTGGCTGTCCATCAAACCGCGCATCCAGTGCGACCATTTAGCTTCAAACTGACGGCTATTTTCTGGAATGTGTGCATCTAACGCTTGTAAAAACGATGCGCCGTATAAACTAGCACCCTTTGGATTTACCACTCGCAGCGCCGCTTTCATCACCGAAAAGAGATCGCAACTGACCTGACGGCGAAAGGCCGCTGGATCTTGAATACTGCCGTGACACGCTTTTGCAATACGATTTAGTGTATTCAACGCTTCTCGGCGGTAGCGGTTACTGTGCCAAATTTTAAATTGCTTAACTACCCATAGACAAAAAGCGCCGAGTAGCACGAATGCTAAAACCTTCCAGCCTATCGTCTGTGGCAACCAACTCACTGAAGGCGCGACCGCAACTTCCACGATGTCACGCAACATATAACTTTGTGGTGGAGTGTGTAGGCTCATCGTCCCGTCCCCATTTCCCGCTTAAATTGCGCAAGGTGATCGCCTTTTGTGCCCAAGCAAATCAGAGGTAAACCTTTGCTCGCCATTAAGCGCACTAGTTGGCTTTTTTTCATGGTTTGATGCTGCGCTAGACCGCGACTGGCTTTTTGAATTTGATTGGCACCGCCGAGATTGAGCTGATGTTGACCATCGCCCAATACCCACAATGAGGTACTAGCAGGTAAGCTCTGCTCAAACTCATCGGAAATCATCACGGTAAGCACATCATTATGAATTTGTAGCTGCTTGAGCGCTTCGATATCCATTTGGCTCACGCCATGCCAGTCGCTGAGTATGATGACCATTGAGCCTTTAGTGACACTGCGACGCAAGGCTGTCATAAGATGGGAAAATGAAGCGTTTTCATCATCATGGCAACGCACATTTAAGGCTTGATTAGCGTCCGTAAGATGCTTTAAATGATGTAAAAGATGTGCACGACTGCGCTGAGGTTTGTGCCACTGCGGCCCGCTCGGTGTAGCGATGACAAAGCCAACTCTGTCACCATCTTTTAGCACTCGCCATGCACTCAACGCCGCAATTTCCGCAGCCACTACCGATTTCATCACCTCAGCAGAAGAGAAAAATAAGCTCGCGCGTTGGTCAACGCAGATAATCACATTGCGATCTTTTTCTTCGGTATAGGCACGCACATGAGGCTTGCCAGTGCGCAGGGTCACTTTCCAATCCAAGTTGCGAATGTCATCGCCACGCTTATAATGACGTAGCTCTTCAAAATTAAGTCCGCGCCCACGAAACAAAGAGTGATGACGCCCTGATAACAAAGTACCTGCGGTCAATTTCGGTAAAAACGACAACGAGCCCACCTGCCCTTGCAACTGAACTAGACGCTGATATTGGCAATGAATTCGTTCGTCATGGGATACTTGAACCATTTTTACTGCCTCTCGCTAGCCAATCACGACATGATCAAGTAGCTCGTCAATGATCTCAGTGGCGCAAATTCCTTCTGCTAGTGCATCAAAGCTAGGGGTGTATCTATGGCCTAACACGCTGTGGGCCACCGCGCGGATATCATCAGGCTCAACAAAATTGCGCCCTTGTAGCCATGCATAGGCTCTAGAGCATTTGTCTAAGGCTATTGAGGCTCTAGGGCTTGCGCCTACTTGGATCCAGCGCGGTAACTTGCTGTTTGGGTATCTTTGGGGATGACGAGTTGCCATGATAAGCGCCACAATATAGCGCTCTGCGATGCTTGAGACTTCAACCTTGGCGATTTCTTGGCGAGCCTTAAACACCCATTTAGGATCTATTGCAGGAAGTGGCTCTGCACTTAAAGAATCACCCTCGTCATCTTGCGTCTCTTCGCTACGCACAAGGCGCATGATATTAAGCTCGGCATCATCGTCTGGGTAATCCACTCGCACTTTTAAAAGAAAGCGATCCATTTGCGCTTCTGGCAATGGGTACGTCCCTTCTTGCTCAATCGGGTTTTGTGTTGCCAGCACCATAAATAACTCAGGTAATTGATGCGTTTCATCAGCAACGGTGATCGTTCCCTCCGCCATCGCTTCTAACAATGCCGCTTGCACCTTGGCCGGAGCGCGATTGATTTCATCGGCTAATACAATGCTGTTAAAAATTGGGCCTGCTTGAAAGTGCAACTGAGGCTTGGCATTGCCTGAGTAATTTACAACCTCTTGATACACTTCTGTGCCCGTTACATCTGAGGGTAAAAGATCTGGGGTAAATTGAATTCGACCAAACGAGGTATTTAACGCATCGACCAAAGCTTTAACTGAGCGCGTTTTCGCAGTGCCGGGTAAGCCTTCTAACAAGACATGCCCGTTGGTTAATAAACCCAGCACTAACGACTCAACCACATGCCTCTGACCAACCACGGACTGTTCTACTCGCGAAATTAGATTGGCAATAGCCTGTTGTGACTGATTCATAATCGACCCTCATACATTGAATCCACTCATTGTATGTAATTTCGCCATAACAAAAGGTTATACAGGAAAGTCGTTATAGCTTATTTCGAAGTCGAGTATTTTAAATAGCCAACGGTAATAACCGATGCGCCATCTCACATTTTTTACTTATCAAACTCTTCTAAATAATCAAATAAAATCCAAAAATCAAATAGTTAGCAAGTAATTAACTAAAGGTTATAAGGTCTATAAAGCGACAAAGCATTTCCCCAATATTTACTATGCCCCCACAACGCATCGGGTTTATCGCCCTCTTGTAAGTGATTTAACGCAAATACATGCAAAGAGCGCCTTAATATTTCCCTTAGCAATTCATGGGACTGATTCGTTGAATTCCTTTTCCTTAGAAAAAAGCGATGGAGTCTCAATGACTAATCAATTCAGTAAACTGGCTATGTCAGCAGGAATGTTAGCCGTTTCAGCAACCGCTGTAGCCGCCGACAAACCTAATATTCTTGCCATCTTTGGCGATGATATAGGTATATGGAACGTAGGTGCCTACAACCAAGGCATGATGGGCTACAAAACCCCAAACATTGACCGTATTGCCAATGAAGGCGCCTTATTTACCGACCACTATGGTCAGCAATCTTGTACGGCTGGACGTGCTTCGTTCATTACCGGTCAAGAACCGTTTCGTACCGGTTTGCTCACCATTGGCATGCCAGGTTCAACCCACGGCATTCCTGATTGGGCTCCTACCATTGCCGATCTGCTAAAAGATCAAGGCTATATGACCGCACAATTTGGTAAAAACCACTTAGGCGACCAAGATCAGCACTTGCCAACTAAACACGGTTTTGATGAGTTCTTTGGCAACTTGTACCACTTGAATGCCGAAGAAGAGCCAGAGACTTACTACTATCCAAAAGACCCAGAGTTTCGTAAAAACTACGGCCCTCGCGGCGTAATTAAATCTTACGCTGACGGTCGCATTGAAGATACTGGCCCTATGACGCGTAAGCGCATGGAAACCGCCGATGAAGAGTTCTTAGATTCTTCTCTCGCCTTTATGGAAAAAGCGGTAAAAGCCGATAAACCATTCTTTATTTGGCACAATACCACTCGCATGCACGTATGGACTCGTCTACAAGAGAAATACCAAGGTAAATCAGGCATCAGCATTTATGCCGATGGCATGTTAGAGCACGACGACCATGTCGGGATCTTACTAGACAAGCTAGACGAACTTGGAATAGCCGACAACACCATCGTCATCTACTCAACAGATAACGGCGCAGAAACCGTTTCTTGGCCTGACGGCGGCGCAACGCCATTTCATGGAGAAAAAGGCACCACTTGGGAAGGCGGCATGCGCGTACCACAACTGGTCCGCTGGCCTGGCGTGATTGAAGCAGGTACTCGCTACAACGACATGATGGCGCACCAAGATTGGCTACCAACTATTATGGCAGCCGCTGGCGTACCGGATGTAAAAGAGAAGCTAGCAAAAGGCTACACAGCGAACGGAAAAGAATGGCGCGTCCACATCGACGGCCACAACTTCATGCCTTACTTTGAAGGAAAAGAAGAAAAAGGCCCTCGTGATTCACTGCTGTACTTTAGTGCCAACGGTGAGCTAAACGCCATTCGCTGGGAAGATTGGAAACTGCACTTCGCTACCCTAGAAGGCAACATCACCGATGCAGTACGTTTTGAATCTAACTGGCCGAAAATCATCCATCTACGTGCAGACCCATTTGAAAAAGCACCACACGAATCAGGCATGTACCTTCGTTGGATGGCGGATAACATGTGGTTATTTGTTCCAGTACAAGACGAGCTAGGCAAATTCTTTGCCACTCTAGATCAATACCCTCGTCAACAAGGGCAAGTGCTAAACCCTGCCGCAATCAGTCAAACCTCGCTCGGCGTAAAAGCCAAACTTGACCAAATTGACAACATGCAACAGCAAATTAATCAGATGAAAAAGTAGTTCTTATCTCTTCCTCTAAAGAGAGCCTTTGCTCAGCCTTCGGGCTGAGCTTTTTGTGTTTGGGGTTTAGCTAATTCAGATGCAATCTATTTATGTACCAGTCTTAACCTTTCTCCGAGCTTAGAACCATCGCCACTTTCAAAAAAACTCGAACTATGAAGATACCTAAAGCAACCACTCCAGTTTTAGAACAGGTTTTAAATAACCCTACTCTTTCCCCAACCGCTGAATATGCCTCACCATAAAACCAAACATCCCGACTGCAAGTAGCAACGGAATCCCCCACAACAAAGCATTTTTTAAGCTCATGCTGGGTTGATATAAAACGTGCTCTCCGTATCGCGCTACCATGTACTGTTTAACTTCGGCTTCGCTACTACCCGCTTTAATCAGCTCAAACACTCGTAAACGAATGTCTTTCGCGACCGCTGAATTGGACTCGATTAAATTTTGATTTTGGCACATTGGGCAGCGAAGTGTTTTGGCTAGATGAATCGCCTGCTTTTGCTGAGCGACAGAATCAAACTCAAATAAATCGACGGGATGTGAAATGGATTGATACCCCGATGCCATGCTGACGTTAAGCATGGCTGTTATTAACAAAATCCCAAAACCTAACAGCCATTTCATGCTTGATACTCCTTGGCTACTTTGGTTTGAGTGAACCATTGCTTTACTAATACGCCTCTTCCAAGTAGCCCTACTCCTGCGACAATGGTCAATACTGCGCCTAATAATATCCAACGGATGAAGGCTTTAAACTGCATTCTGACGGCGTAGTGCTGAGTATCGAGTTTTTCGCCAAGGGTGAGATACACATCGCCATCTAAAAATGGGGTTAGTGATGGCTCGGTCATATTCATCACTCGCACTGAGTAATAGCGTTTTTCTGGCAATGCGATATGCGTTTGACCATTAGGGGCGGTAATTTCGACCACTCCTTGCTCGGCAGTATAGTTGCTGGCGATATACAGCTTGGTGTTTTGATAGTGGATTTGATAGTCACCAAATTGAACTTGGCTGTTTGGGCCTAACTTTGCGGTGAGTTCATAGGAATAAAAGCTGTTCATGCTAGCGCCGAATGCCAATATAGCGACTCCAATATGCGCCATAGACACCAGATACACTTTGTATTTATACACCTGTTTTCTTACGCGAAAACAGCGCGCAATATGAGTAAAGCTCATCCACATTGCCGCCCATGTGGTTAATAAAGCCCAAGCAGACCAAGAGGCAGAGACGTGGCTGTTTCTATGAATGTACATCTGCAAAAAGAACACGCTTAATACGCCGCAAAAGATAAGCGAACCCAACAGAAACTTTACCGGGAATGCGCCCGATTGTGCTTGCCATTTAACTAGCGGGCTAAACCCCATCACAATTAATGCCAGTATAGTTAATGGACCAAACAGTAGATTGAAATACGGCGCGCCGACTGAGATATTGCCTAAGCCAAACAGCTGATAAAGCATAGGATAAAAAGTGCCTAGCAACACAATTGCTGTGGCTAACACCAATAGATTAATCGACACTAATATCAAAAAGTTTTTACTGGCAAAATGCGTGATGGCATTGGATTTTACGTAATGTACTCGCGCTACCAGCAAGCCATAAGCACTGATAAATACCAGACTTAAAATAGCCAACAGCGCCAGACCTTTACTTGGGTCAACCGCAAAAGCATGCACTGAGGTTAGCACCCCTGAGCGTACAATAAAGGTACCTAAAATACTTAGACAGAAAGTGACAATAGCCAATACAAAGGTAAACACCTTTAGCTGACCTTGCTTGCGACTTGCCATCACCGAGTGCAGTAATGCGGTCGCGGTTAACCACGGCAACAATGAAGCATTTTCGACCGGGTCCCAAAACCACCATCCGCCCCAACCGAGCTCATAATACGCCCACGCCGCACCTACTAAGATCCCGGCACTTAAAAAGATCCATGCTAATAACGCATGTCGCGTCAGCCTTTCAAACACATCGCCTAAATTATCTAGTGCCAATAAATAGCCGCAGGTAAGCGCTAATACCGAAGAAAATCCGACATAGCCAATGTATAGCAGTGGCGGATGAATAATCAGCCCGATGTCTTGCAACATGGGATTAAGATCTCGCCCTTGCAGTGGCAAAACCTCATTTAAAACAAAAGGGTTGGAAGCAATTAAAGTAAACCAACTAAATATGGCCACCAGCAATAGCATCAGCCAACTTGCATGATAATCGCTGTCTTTCGTGTGTCGCCTAGAGACCAATACCGCCCACCCTGCTAGCACCAGTATCCAAAATAACATTGAGCCTTGATGCCCGCCCCAAGTGGCGGCAATTTTAAATGGCAAAGCTAAGGCACTGTTTGAATTGTCGGAGACATAGCTCAGTGAAAAATCATCACTGGCAAAGGCGTAAGCAAGCAAAGAGATAGAAATGGTCGATGCCAAAAAGGAAATCAAGGCAAACGAGCGCACTAAAGACTGTACCCACATTGAGCGATGCTGTGATGAAGAGTTACCGGATGGGTAATTCGCATGACCCGTTTTATCGGTTTGAAAGACTCGCCACTGCGCAACAGTATAGAGACCTACAGCAACGCCTGCGCTACTGACTATGGCAGTCAAGATCAAACAAAATAAGCCGAGGTTTGCTAGCATGGTCTCACTCATAGAAATAGGCCCAAGCCATTGAAGAAATTCAATTTATACCAATCAGTTATTAGCCAATATTGGGTATTGCTTGGGCATTTTTGGTATCGGTTTATATTACCGTCATTTGTCCTGCGTACAGCACAAATGTTCTCAGCATTAAGACACCGATCAAACTCAGGGTTGTCACCACTAAAATGAAGCCACGATTATGCTTGGTCGTTGCCGAACTAAAGTAGTTCATCGCCAGTGGCAAGAGCATTCCTATGCCCACAACCCCAAACCAGAACCAGTTCGACCAAAAGCCGCCACCGATGGCGTTCCATGCGGCCGCCTCATGTTGTCCACCTGCAAAAATAAGCCCAGTAAAAAAGGTCACCAGAACAAATAATTCAAACAACACTACAGGTCGCTCAAAGCTGTGAATCCAAGCCACACTTGGGCTGTAGACACTTTCTTTAAACAGCAAGATACCGAATAACAAACAGGCCGCAACGCCAGAGGACAAACTAGAGAACAAGAACAAAATCGGCAGTACAGGGTTATTTAGCATCGGATAGGTTTTCAGCGCCGATAATAAGAACCCAGTATAAGCGGCTAAGGCAATCGCCAAAAAGCCTAGTAACAGCTCCAAGCCATTTTCAAAGCGCTTACACTTGAGTAAAACGCCGTCAATAAACTGAAAGCGTCCACCTAAGAAGTTCATGATTTGGCTTCTGAAAATAATGCCAATCCAAACAAACAATACCGCCATATACACTTGGAATAACAACACGCCCATCGACATGACTGACGTTGGGTTGTAGTAAATCATGATTTTCCAAAAATCTAACGGCTTGGTTAGGTGGAATATCAGTATCAATAGTCCAAGGATAATGCCAATTGGCGCAATCCAAGCGATCGCTTTGATGATGCCATTTTGCGCCGCATCACCTTCTATCACTTTGCGTTTTAAATATAACCCGACGATGACAGCGCCCGCCGACATACCCGCTAAAAAGAGATAGATCGCAATGATCCAATCCCACACTAAAGAGTCGAAATGAAATGCACTACTCATGTTACACCTCCCCCTTATCAAACGGCACTTTGTAAAGCTGAGGTTTTGTGCCCAACGTTACTTTGTCACGATATACAGGCTTGTTTTTTATCGCCTGAGATATCGTGCTGTTTGCATCATTTAAATCACCAAAAACCAGGGCGCTCGTTGGACAGCTTTCAACACAAGCCGGTTGTTTGCCTTGCGCGAGGTTAGTGTCTCGACAAAAGTTACATTTGTCGGCCGCTTTGTTTTCAGGATGGAAGAAACGCACTTGATAAGGACATGCCGCTAAACAATAGCCACAGCCTACGCATTTATCTTTGTGTACATCTACAATGCCAGTTTTAGGGTCTTTATAAGCCGCGCCCGTAGGACACACATACACACAAGGGGCGTTTTCACAATGCTGACAGGAGTTTCGGGTAAAGCGATACTCGACATCAGGAAATTCGCCCATCGGGTCAGAACGATGGATATCTAAACGACTGACACCTTCTGGCACTTTATTCACTTCTCGGCAGGCATCGCTACAAGCGGTGCAACCGATACAGGCATTTTCATCGTGCAGCATGCCGTACTTAATGGCCGCTTCTTCTTCACCGCTGGCAAATGAGCGACGGCTTGATAATGCCGCGGTACCCGCTACGCCAGTAGTAAAGATGACGACACCCGCGCCGGTTATGAAGTTTCTTCTAGAACAACTCATATCATCTCCTACTCTTTGGCTTTGTGGTTGAAGTCTGAATGACAGTCCACACACATACCAACGATTGCCTTGTGGTCATGTGACAGCACCTTGGCATCGGTTCCATGAACCGTGTGGCAGTTTGAACAGGTGAGATTCTTAGCGTGTACGTCGTGCGTCCAGTTAGCTTCACGCAAACGTTCTGGCGTATGACAATCAGTACAAGCTGCGTTAGCTTCTAGAATCAGTTCTGGTGGTAGCTGATGCTTATCTGTCCCAGCGCGAGACTGTGCATCAGAATATTTGACGACGGTAGAGGCACCGTCTCTGTGATCCGGTCCTATGTTGCTATGACAATCGGTACAATTTACTTCTTTACCGACTTTATCAATAACGTTTTGCCCATGAGATTCAGCTAAAGTGTGTTTAGAATCCTTGTGACACTGAGTACATTTGTAGTCTTTGTCACGAGTGAACTCTACTTTAAAGCGTTCGGATGTCGCTGAATGGTTCTGGACACCATCATTGGCCAAAGCATTAATAGAATAACCAAATAGGCACAATGCGATTAGAGCTTTAAGCATCGTGGCTATGGTCAATTTAATATTGCCCATTGTATCCTTTCCTTAAATCGAAATATTTTTCTTATAAATATAATTCGACCATCAATTAACAACTCTCAGCCCAATTTACTTCAGGCTAAGTGCAATCAATTCTTATTTAGGATAAGCCACAACGCTTTATTTAATAATAACCTTCAATCACATCCTTCCCTAGTCCAATTGTGCATATTAGTGACCCACCCCTATTTTTATTTATTTTATATATTTGTGAGAAACCCCAGATAATTCATTAATTTACAAATAGCAATTAATCTCATCTAGAAGCGTAAATTCAGAATATTATATAAGTGTGAGTGCGATCTATAGCCATTTTTGATTAGGATCAACTTAGTTATGCTTGGCTGATATGAAATCAATCTTTTCATTTATACTTCGACTGTTGGCCGAATTAATGCATATTTTTTAATAAGGTCACCACCTCCAATTCTTTTTAGGAACCTGCCCCACAACGCAATTCATAAAATGAAAGTTTGGAGACAATATGGCGAACAAAAAATGGAAACTCGGTGTGTTAGCGCCCATAGCTTTGTTGGGGTTAATAACCCTCAATGCTTATGCGTCAACAGAACAAGAGCAGCGCTTTGATCCGCGTAATGCGGCATTTGAACAGGCTCATCCTGATCAATATCAAAGCTGGAAAGCCACCAGTGAAAGTGAACAACTGGAAGACGCTTTGGCAGAAGACCCTAATATGGTGATCTTATGGGCAGGCTATGGCTTTGCTAAAGATTACAATAAAGCGCGTGGTCACTTTTATGCGGTGGAAGATCTCAGAGAAACCTTGCGTACTGGCGGCCCAACGGACGGAGAATCTGGCCCTATGCCGATGGCATGTTGGAGCTGTAAAAGCCCTGACGTAGCGCGTTTAATTGATGAAGAAGGTGAAGACGGTTATTTTGCCGGCAAATGGGCTCGTTTAGGCGCAGAAGTGGTTAACCCTATTGGCTGTTCTGACTGCCACAATACCAAAAGTGATAAGTTCAAAAATGGTGAGCCTGAGCTAGCCTTAACGCGCCCTTATACAGAACGTGCGTTTAAAGCCATCGGCAAACCTTTTGAAGAGCAATCACGCTTAGATCAGCAAGCCGGTGTGTGTGCGCAATGTCACGTTGAATACTACTTTGATAAAAACGCTAACAATGCGGTTAAGTTCCCA
Source organism: Vibrio ezurae NBRC 102218 (assembly GCF_000467185.1). Taxonomy (GTDB): domain Bacteria; phylum Pseudomonadota; class Gammaproteobacteria; order Enterobacterales; family Vibrionaceae; genus Vibrio; species Vibrio ezurae. The sequence continues at coordinate 75,679 of NZ_BATM01000021.1, read as the reverse complement.
TGGGATATGGGCACCACCGTGGGTGAAATGGAAGTGTATTTCGACGCTATCGATTTTGCTGACTGGACACACGGCGTCTCTAAAGCGCCAATGCTAAAAGCACAGCATCCAGGTTATGAGACATGGCGAGACGGTATTCACGGCAAAAATAATGTTGTGTGTGTTGACTGTCATATGCCTAAAGTAGAAAACGAAGACGGCACTGTGTATACCGACCATAAGATTGGTAACCCATTTGATCGCTTTGAAGATACGTGTGCAAACTGTCATACCCAGAGCAAAGATCAGCTACAAAACATTGTGTCTACTCGCAAAGCTCAAGTACTAAGCATGAAGCTAACCGCAGAGAAACAAATAGTAGCGGCGCACTTTGAAGCGAAAGCGGCATGGGATGCAGGCGCAACTGAAGAAGAGATGAAGCCTATTTTAATGGATATTCGTCACGCTCAATGGCGTTGGGATTACGCTATCGCCTCACACGGCGTTCATATGCATGCTCCTGAAGTGGCGCTAGAAGTGCTTGGTACTGCGGTGGATAAAGCGGCTGATGCCCGAACTAAAGTGATTCGTTTACTAGCGAAGAAAGGCATTACTGACCCAATTCAAATACCAGACATTTCTACCAAAGAAAAAGCGCAAGCAGTGCTTGGTATGGATATGGAAGGAATGAAAGCGGAAAAAGAGCATTTCTTAAAAACGCTTGTGCCACAATGGGACGAAGAAGCTAAAAAACGCGAAGCAACTTACTAAGTTGTTGTATTAATAGACTAGGCTCCGACTCCTCGGAGCCTTTTCATACCTAGCACTGTCATTCAATGCTCTGGTATTCAGTTTTCAGACATCGCTATTAATAGGAGGGATCCAATGCTAATCACATATCTGGCGTTTATCGGTTTGGCATTGCTTGCCATCGCCATCCTTTATACTGTGTTGCGCACCGCGCGTCCTCAGCAAGCCAATTTGAAGCTGTCCGTTATGAGCGGTGTTTTGTTGTTTGCTTGTACTTTCGCTGTGTGGGCATTGATGCACGATCCTACGCCAAGCGTGCCAGTCGCCAAACAAATGCCGACTCTTGAGGAATTATTAGCAGAGAAACAACAGCAACTCACTTCATCGCCGAATGATCAACAGGCGTGGTTTGAGCTTGGACAGTTGTATATGGCGCAATATGAATTTGATTCCGCGAGCACCTGTTTTGACTATGCCATCAGACTGTCTACAACACCTTACGCTAGTCAATTTGCCGCCCTTGCTAGCGCACTTTACTATCAGCACTCGCAAACCATCACCCCAAATGTACAGCGTCTACTCGACATGACCTTAGAAATGGAACCTTTTAACGAAACCGCGTTACAGCTTATTGCATCTGATCACTTCCTTAGCGCTCGCTATTCACAAGCTATCGCTCATTGGACGATGATTTTAGATTCCAATCACTTAGGTGTAGACAGAGCCAAGGTTATCCGTCAAATTCAACAAGCCCAATCCTTTATTCGCTAGTTTTCGCCAACCAACCCGCACCACCATAAATGAAATCTAAGATTTAGCCGAATTAAAGTGCACCTTTGCTTCTATATGCTACCGCCGAAGGTATTGTGGCTCGCATTTTTTTTCATTAATTTAGACTGCACACCTTTATAAGGATTTTAATTATATTCTCGTCGCAAATGCGGTCGAGTATTTTGCTAGGTATTAATAGAGGTAATTTAAAGTGCACGAAAAGTTACAGCCTAAATACGGTTTAGGCACAGCGGTGTCACTCGTGGTTGGTATTGTGGTAGGTATCGGCATCTTCTTTAAAACAGGTCCTGTTTTAAGTGCGACAGGTGGTAATGGTACATACGCTGTTATTGCATGGGTTTTAGCGGCAGTATTAACGACTATCGCGGCCATGGTCATCTCAGAAATTGCGTCTATGGGTTCAAAAACCGGTGGACTGATGTCATTTAGTGAAACCGCATGGGGCGAACGCTTCGGTTTCTTTGTTGGTTGGGTACAAACGGTCATTTATATCCCGCTTATCCTAGCGGTTATTCTTTATTATTCAGCGGTATTTACTTGCGCGTTCTTGCAAGTTGACCCAACAACTCCGCTACTGGCAAGTCTTTGCGCGATATACTTCATTGTGATTGCTGGCGCGAACCTGCTTGCTGAGTCTTTAGGCGGATTCTTACAACGCGCTGCGACTATCATCAAACTTATTCCACTGCTGTCTATCGCAGTTTTTGGTTTTTTCTACCAAGGTGACGCTGTTGTAGCATCTGCTGATGCTGTAGCTTCAGTAACAGAAGTCAGCTTTGGTGTTGCTATTGCAGCTGCGCTAATCCCTGTGCTGTTTGCGTTAGATGGCTGGATATACGTGACCACTATCGCGCACGAAATCAAGAACCCACAACGCAACTTACCTCTGGCTATGGTCGGTGGTCTAGTGATTATCGGGTTGGTATACGTGACCTTCACTCTAGGTCTACTTTCAGTTGCTCAAGGCCCTGCATACGTAAATGGCGAAATGGGCGTTTCTCAAGTAGCAAACTTACTCTTCGGTGAAGGCCTAGGTCGAACACTATCACTGTTTATTGTTATTTCTGCACTGGGTGGTTTTAACGGTTTAATGCTTTTAGGCATGCGTATGCCCTACTCTCTTGCGATGCGTCGCAACTTTGCAGGCTCACAAGCTCTACTGTCAGTTTCGCCAAAAACCAACTTACCAGTACGTTCTGGCGTTACCATGCTAGCCGTTCTTGCTACTTACATGATCGTCGGCTTTGTATTGGTTACCACAGGAATTGAAAAAAATATTTTCGATTTGTACGGTGACTTACCGATTGCACTGATGTGGATCATCTACGCATCACTCTTCATCGGTGTATGGAGATTACGTGTTACTCAGCCAAATGCTCAGCGACTCATTCGCGTACCTGCACTGCCATTATTTGTCATTGTTGCAATCTGCGGAACAGGTTATGCGTTGTATGGATTTATTCCTTCGCACGTTACCTCATTTGCGCTGTCATGCTTGATTGCGGTACTAGGCTTCTTGGTATACGCAAAATCAACACCTCGCACAAACTGATCATTCATCATTGATCCTATAAAAAGGGAGCTCGTTACTGCGAGTTCCCTTTTTTATTTCTTGATAAAATGCCCATCTATCCTCTACTTCAAATACTCACTCATGCGCACATGCATATCGAAATCTTAGTTTGCATTTTCAGTGTTTTGTGATTCAGATCTACTCCTTTAAAATCCATGCCTAATTTTTACGCACTATTTTGAATAAGGTATATATATGTCAAACAAATTGGCCAATCCTGCTCCACTTGGACTTATGGGCTTTGGGATGACCACCGTCTTGCTTAACATCCACAATGCAGGTTTCTTTCCTATGGATTCAATGATCTTAGCGATGGGCATCTTCTATGGTGGCTTGAGCCAAGTGATTGTTGGCATTATGTGCTTTAAACGTGGCGATACTTTTGGAACAACAGCATTTACTTCATACGGCCTTTTCTGGCTAACACTTGTAGGCATCATTGTTATGCCTAGCATGGGTCAAGCAGCAAGCCCAGCAGGCTTCATGGCTTGGTTCCTTGTTTTATGGGGTATCTTCACAGGCTTTATGTTTATTGGTTCACTGCGCTACCCTGTCGCTAAGCAAGTTATCTTTGGTTCTCTAACGATCCTATTCTTCTTGCTTGCAGCGCACGAGTTCACTGGTAACCACACTATCGGCTTTGTAGCGGGTATTGAAGGTATCTTCTGTGGCGCATCAGCAATCTACTTTGCTATGGCTCAAGTGCTAAACGGTGAGTACGGTCGTACTATTCTACCTGTTGGTCGCCCTACTATCTCAGCAACAGTTGTCGCTTCTGACGCTACAGTTGCTACTGCAAAGTAAATACCAAACACGTGCAGCACCTACAGGCCTACACGTGAATGTTTTACTCTTGCTAAATCACAGATAATAAAAAGCTCTATAAGGAAAACCTTATAGAGCTTTTTTAATGTGCCTTAAGTGACTAAAGACTAATCTTTCGGCTCACGTTTATGCTTTGGCACATAATTGAGGATAGAAATCGGCACCTCTTTACGCGGTGCAAAACCTTCAATTTCACGCCTTTCAATTAAATGCCCAAGACGGCTTTCAATCATGCACAAGTTTTTAAAGTTGTCTTTTGATACAAATGAGATCGCTTCACCATTTTTATCTGCACGACCAGTACGTCCAATACGGTGTACATACTCATCTGCTGGGTAAGGTAAATCGTAGTTAATCACTCTTGGTAAATCGTGAATATCGATACCACGCGCACCTACGCCCGTAGCAATCATGTATTGGATCTTACCCGCTTTGAAATCATTAAGTAGTTGCGCGCGAATATGCTGGCTACGCCCACTATGAAAGGCTTCAGCGTGAATTCCTCGTTTTTCTAACTGCGCGGCAAGTTTGGCTGCACCATGCTTGGTTTCAATGAAGATCAACGCCTGTTCCCACTGATATTCATTAATCATATGTGCCAGTAACGCTGATTTTTTATCTTTATCGACGGTCACTAACCATTGCTCGATGTTTGACTTAGAAGCGCTGTGCTTACCAATAGAGATCTCTACCGCACTATCAATGGCACTTTTGGCGAGATCACGAACAGGATTAGATAATGTAGCGGAAAAGAGCAAGTTTTGAATGTCTTGCGGTAAACGAGCAATGATCTTATTGATGTCTTCAATAAAACCCATATCCAACATACGATCGGCTTCATCCAGCACCAATACTTCAACTTCTTCAAAGTACACCGCTTTTTGGCCGTAAAGATCGATTAAACGTCCTGGCGTAGAAACCAATACATCCACACCATCAACTAAGCCTTGCTTCTGAGGTTGATAATCAACCCCACCGAACATTGCCATTGACGTCAGTTTAGTTTCACTCGCATATTGCTTTATTTTTTCATCTACCTGAATAGCAAGCTCACGAGTTGGCACAACGATAAGCGCGCGAATGCGTTTTTTACGTTGCGTCTCACCTTTACTCAACATCTCTAGAATAGGCAACACAAAGCTGGCCGTTTTACCTGTCCCCGTCTGAGCGGCAGCAATAAGGTTTTTTCCTTCCAACACGATTGGAATTGCTTTTTGTTGAATGTCTGTGGGTTTGTCGTAACCCACCTTTCTGATTGCATCGAGAATAGGAGTACTTAAACCCAGCGTGGAAAATGACATAGATGACCTAATAGAAAGCATAAATTGATGGCGATATTACCACACAGCACTCATAGGATCAGGTATTGAAGGAAGAAGTATTGAAATTTACATTCCTGTTTAATGACAGGAATGTACTTTGATGTGCTGATACTCTTTAAAGCGATTATTTCGACTAAGAAGCCGTATTTCGGCTAGCAAGAACTTCTTTGAAAGCAAACATACCGTTCAAAGCACTTGGGAAGCCGGCGTAAACGGCCATTTGCAAAATGACTTCTTTGAGCTCCTCTTCTGTGCAACCGACATTCAGCGCAGCATTTAAGTGAACTTTTAACTGCGGCGCACAATTGCCTAGAGCGGTAAGGGCGGCCACTGTGGCAATTTCGCGAGATTTAAGATCTAAGCCACTTCGAGCGTAAATATCACCAAAAGGGAATTCAATCGTATATTTTGCCAGATCGGGGCAAATATCTTGTAAACTATCGATGACATTTTGTCCTGCTTCTCCATCAATTTGAGTAAGCAGTTCTAATCCAGATTCAAAGCGAGATTGAGTCATTAGTCGGTTCCTATTTCATAAAGATAGGTATAGCTTACAAGTTAGAGTTCACTCTAAGTCAACCCACTTTACCACTTTTGTACAAATCAATTTTATCTTCTAACGCTGCAAGGTGGATTTGTTGCTGTAAAATATGCAAACGCAAATTCTCATGGTGCTGTTCAAGCAAAGTTTGACGCTGAGTCACCGTATCACTACCTTGCTCTCTTAATTTTGCATACCGCAAAATATCCTCAAGAGGCATCGCTGTTTCTTTCAAGCGTTTCACAAATGCCATCCATTGCAGATCTTTTATGTTATAAACGCGATGCCCACTGCTATTGCGCTGTATATTCTTAAGTAAACCAATTTTTTCATAATACCGTAACGTATAAGACGATAATTCAACCCGTTCAGAGAACTCTTTAATATTCATTACTGCACCTATCAATCCCGCTTTAACATGGGCTTCACTATATCGTAATCTTCATTCTAACTGTCACTATTTTAATATGAACCTTCATTGTTATAGCCTTGTTTTTTAGCCGTTTTCACCCATTAAATTAAAAATATTCACATTCATTTTTTAATGTCTATTTGCTTCGTAGCTTACTGATAAACCTATTAAAATAGCGCACTCTGCAATTATGCAAATTATTTTTCCACATCAAAAAAGCCCGCTAAATTGAACTTTTTAAAACTTTACTGTGATAATAGTCACAACATGATAAGAATCATCGAGACAAATTTACAATAAATCATAGGAATCACATGAATAAAGTTAAAGCTTTGGTTGCAGCAAGTGTGCTGTTAACGTCGGTTACCGCTTATGCTGACACAGGCACGCCTGTAAACACAAAACCACGTAGCTATGAAAACCACTCAGATTTCAAACTAGGTTTAGGTTTTGATCAAGGCTTTGGTATCAATGCTGAGCTGTACGATACTATCGATGCGTTCATTGGTAATGACGGCGTTTCTGCTGATTACAAAATCGTAAAAGATAAGCGTTTTTCTCCTAGATTACCTTTCACCTACTACGTTGCTGTAGGTGGTTTCTATGACTTCAACAAAACATGGCATGGCGACCACGGTCATTGGGTTTCTCACCCATATGTTGCTGGACATAACTACTGTGATAGCGTTGATAACAACGGCAACTGTCATCACTGGCGCAATGGTTACCGCGACGAAGGTAACGGCTACTACGGCTACTGGGAAGAAAACGAAAGTAACCACTTCAACGACTACGGTATTCGCGTACCTCTAGGTCTTGATTGGCAGTTCGCTCCACAGTGGGACGGCTTTGCGTCATTAGCGCCACGTGTGAATATCCCTGATAGCTTCCACTTCGGTGTGGATGCGGCTCTAGGTGTACGTTACGCATTCTAATTCTTTCACTGTCTCGCTTTGAACTGAACTTGAATCAAAAACAAAGCTAAATAGATGAAATGACTACATGAAAATAAAAGCAGTGATGGTCTCATCGCTGCTTTTTTGTTTATCAATGACACAAAAAAACCAAAACCTCTCTTTTTTGTGCCATTAGCACGCAATATTTCCGCTAAACCAGCATCAATGCTATGATCGTGGCATCAAAATGACCACGGCGAGGGCTTTAGTGTGCTGTACGAATCCGTACTCCACCCACTCCCCACCCGCCAAGCATCTAATCAAAAGGTATATTTTTCAAATGGTTAATAACACTATTCAGTGGTTCCCTGGACACATGCATAAGGCGAGCAAAGAGATTGAGGAAGTCATTCCTCAGATTGATGTCATCATCGAAGTGTTAGATGCTCGTATTCCTTATTCTTCTGAGAACCCTGTTATCTCTAAATTACGAGGAGATAAACCATGTGTAAAAGTATTAAATAAACGTGATTTATCCGATCCTGAATTAACCCAACGTTGGATTGAGCATTTTGAGCTTCAAGATGGCGTCAAAGCAATGGCAGTAACTACGGAGAATCCACAAGAGATCCACAAAATCATGGAAATTTGTCGCAAGCTTGCGCCGCACCGTGAAGCTATGGGCAAAAACATTCGTACTATGATTATGGGGATTCCTAACGTCGGTAAATCCACCATTATTAACACCCTTGCAGGCCGAACTATCGCTCAAACAGGTAACCAACCTGCGGTGACTCGTCGTCAGCAACGTATTAATTTACAAAATGGCGTAATTCTTTCCGATACTCCGGGGATTTTATGGCCAAAAGTAGAGAATCCACACAGCGGTTTTCGTTTAGCGGCCACCGGCGCTATCAAAGACACCGCAATGGAATATGACGAAGTGGCGTTTTATACGGTTGAATATTTAGCGCAGCAATACCCAGAGCGTCTTAAAGAGCGTTATCAACTGGAAGAACTGCCTGATACAGAAATCGAACTCATGGAGGCGATTGGCCGTAAACGTGGTGCACTGCGTTCTGGCGGTCGAGTGGATTTGCATAAAGCCTCTGAAATACTGCTGCACGAACTGCGACAAGGTATTCTTGGTCAGGTGACTTTAGAGTTGCCAGAAATGATCAGTGGAGAGCTGATTGAAGTAGAGATTGAAACCGCTCGCAAAGAAGAAGCGAAAGCGAAGAAGAAAGAAGAGCGACGTAAACGTTACCTACGTAATAAACGTTAACCTCACAAAAAACAGCCAAATGGCGTCTAATCGACTATATTTCATACAGCAATACGCTGACTTCTTTAGCGGAGTACGAAATATGATTAGACGCTATCTCCTACCTGCATTCGTCTTAGCACTATTAATTATGGCGATATTTGGTGAAGAAGTATGGCAGTTTATGAGTGTTGACCCCATCGGCAGTCTGCAAGATGGGGCACAAGACATTATTCAAGCCTTTAATGACTTTATATCAGGTCACTGATTTTCATCAGCCGTTAAACCCGCAATAGAAAGAAGAATACCTTCTAGCTGATCCCAAGGCAGAAGTTGACTATCGATCACTTCAAGGCGGGATTCGAAGCCTTCTAAGGTCATTTCATTAACCGATACCACGCCATTCGTTACGTTAAAGGCATAACAACCTCTTTCGGTATTAATGACAGCCTTTAAGCGCTCAGCAGTAATGTCTGAGAACAATGAAAACACATCATCAAAAGAAAACTGCACTTCAGGACCAAATAACCAACCACAGCTGAAATACCCTTGCCCTTTATTCTCTTTTCTTACGAACGTTTGGTTGGGTGGGATTGCAAACTGAGGCTCCATAGCCGCATGATGGTGATGGTGCTCTTCAATTTGTTGTTGCGTGGTATTGGTTTTAATCACTTCATCTAGCAATGCGATATCCAACTCACCGTTTGAAGTTGTTACAACATGAGACGTCAGTCCCTGCTCAGTTAGCCACGCTTGCATAGCGCTATTTTGTGATGGCTCAGCAAGCTCATTCTTATTTGCCACAATGACATCCGCTACAGCAAGCTGCTGCTTAAAATTGTCATTTGACGTGTACTTCTCATTATCAAAATAACGAGCGTCAGTCATAGTAATGGTGGTATGTAGCTCAATGTAAGGCTGGTATTGTTCTGAGGTCAGCGTTGCCATCACCTGCTTAGGGTGACCCAAGCCTGTAGGTTCTATTAACAGGCGATCCGGCTTTTGACGAAGTAATAGGTTAATGCCCACGCTCATAGGAACACCCGCAGCGCAACACATGCACCCTCCAGGCACTTCTTTGATTAAAGCTCCCTGTTCTGACATCAAGGCACCGTCAATGCCGATCTCCCCAAACTCATTCACCAGAACCGCCCAGTTTTCACCTTCTGGTTTGTTCTTTAGTAGGTTTAAGATGGCGGTTGTTTTTCCGGTTCCGAGGAAACCAGTAATGATATTAGTAGGGGTTTTCGTCGACATAATGTAAAGCCTGAACAATCAAATACAAAGAGTCGAATGAGTTTACAAGATTCAAATGCACTGAGGAAGATAAAAGGCAGTAACAAAGAAAGAGAAATCAGCAATGAATAGCATGGCAAAAAGAAAGGAACGTCATCCGTAACGTATCTTATTGGCAGATGGTGGATTTAAAATCGTTTATTTTATCGCCAGCACCGTTCCCCAAATATCACCAGCATGAGCGGTTAACGAACCAAACATAGTGCATGCGATGCCAATCAATAAACCCGACATCAATACATACTCGACCACTTTCATTACATACCTCACCAACGACTAAAACATATCGCTAAAAAGACGATCTAAATACTCAACAGACCGCTTAAAATTGATGGGGAATTATACAGTTACCGTCTGAAATTCAAACAAGTTATTAGTGTGATTTATCGGAAAGCAAGTTTACGTTTTTGGAATAAATAATCAGAAAATTAATGAGGCGTACAGTGATATTATGACTACACTAAATAACACAAAGGCGCACTTTGCATGCGCCTTATGGTCTCGTTACTCAATCGTGAGTTTGCGAATCTCGCGGGTAATATACCGGAGAACATTTAACGAGCTTTAAAGTATTTTAAGCTCTTCAGCTTTATTGCGATAACACTATGTTTAACGAAATGTTTTAACTAAACATGTTATTCAATGTGAGGCACTCTGTCCTCCCTGTAAGATTCAATGCTTACCTCACACTTTAACTATGGCTAAGTTTACAAAAAGTGCAAGTTTACAATGACAAAATAGCGAGGTTTATTCTTATATAAACCATGTAAACTAATGGAAAATATACGCTTTATTATCCTATAGTTATTCACATATAAACGTATTATTTACATCGATACCTCACCTAATAATTAGTGCTAAGGCTTACAAAAATGACAAACAGAGAAAAAATCACCCGGTCCCTATTAGCAAAAGTGCCCAAGGATGCGATTAATCAATTTTTCTCACGTGATGTCAGCTCAATTTCAATACTGTTATTATCAATTGTCGTAGGTATTCTCGCAGGTTTCGTGTCCACATCCTTCGAACTTGCCGTTCACTTTGTTTCGGATACTCGTACAGACTGGCTAAAAAGCTCCATCGGTGGTTTACCACTATGGTTAGCCGCATTTTTAATCAGTGCGGGATTAGCATTTATCGGTTACTACCTTGTACATAGATTTGCACCAGAAGCTTCAGGATCAGGTATCCCAGAAATCGAAGGGGCAATGGAAGGCGTTAGACCTGTACGTTGGTGGCGTGTACTTCCAGTAAAATTCTTTGGCGGTATGGGTACATTAGGTTCAGGTATGGTGCTGGGTCAAGAAGGCCCAACTGTGCAAATGGGTGGCGCAATTGGCCGAATGATCAGCGATGTTTTCCGCGTTAAGAATGACGATACTCGACACTCTCTACTGGCAGCGGGCTCTGCGGCTGGTCTTGCAGCGGCTTTTAATGCACCCCTTGCTGCGATAATGTTTGTGGTTGAAGAGATGCGTCCTCAGTTCCGCTACTCTCTAATTTCAATTAAATCGGTTATTATCGCCTCTATTTCTGCGACCATTGTTTTCCGCGCTCTTAACGGACAATATGCGGTTATTCAAACGCCTCAATATGCATCGCCAGAACTGTCGACCTTATGGCTGTTTTTATTACTCGGTGTCATGTTTGGTATCTTTGGTGTGCTCTTCAACCGCCTAGTGACCTTCTCTCAAGACGCCTTTGTTAAACTGCATCAAAACAAACGTGGTCGCTACCTAATCACGGGCAGTTTGATCGGTGGTACTTTCGGGTTAATTTTGTTGTACCTTCCAGAGGTGACTGGCGGTGGTATCGATTTAATTCCAACCATCACCACCGGTGGCTTTAGTGTAAAACTGTTACTGTTCCTATTTGCGGCCCGAATCATAACCACTATGATGTGTTTTGGCTCTGGCGCACCAGGGGGTATTTTTGCTCCGATGCTCGCACTAGGTACTCTGTTTGGTTACGCTTTTGGCCTTATTGCACAAGCAGCATTTCCTGACCTTCCTATTACTCCTGGCATGTTCGCTATTGCAGGTATGGGGGCACTGTTTGCTGCCACTGTTCGAGCGCCTATCACAGGGATCTTATTGGTTATTGAAATGACCAACAACTATTACTTAATTCTGCCATTAATCATCACCAGCTTAGGTGCCGTTATATTTGCTCAGTTACTAGGTGGTCAACCTATCTACAGCCAACTGCTTAACAGAACGCTGAAGAATAATAAGCTACGCCAAGACGATCTTCCGACTGAGTAGTAAACTATTTGCAGTACAAGCTGTGATCTTGCTATTATTTGCCGCTTTTCCCTGTTTTTTGTAGGGAAAAGCGAAATAATAAAAAGACTCTTTAAATAGGAATGCTTGTTGGACTGGAAACGTTTTACACGATATCAAAATGTACCGCCTTCTCAGGCCGCATTGGCGCTGGGTGTCATTGGCTTAGGCCAAGCATGGGCTTTATATATCCCTCCTATTGGAGAGGCCATACGCCCTTTCCTTGCCTGCTTCGGGGCACTGCTATTAACCCCAGTGTTAATGAAGTACCTCACTAGCGTTTCCACGTTTAAAGCCGATATTAAACACCCTCTTAGAGGCAGTTTAATGGCGCCAATGAGTATGGCATTGCTAATACTCTGTGATTATCTTGCAGTGATATCACCCTATATAGCCTACCCGCTCTGGGTGCTTGCCCTATTGTTACACATTACTATGATGACGTTATTTTTTGGCTATCAAATCGCCAACTTTAAGATGTCTAATATTGTGCCTAGCTGGTTCTTATACCCTGTTGGGGTGATCAGTAGTTCCCTTGCAGCAACCCAGTTTGGGCACACTGTATTTTCTGAAACCATCGTCATGACTTGTGTAGGCATTTATTTCTTTATGCTGCCTGTCGTGCTCTATCGGTTGGTTTTCTTTGGTAAGCTCCCTAGAAATGCGCGTCCGACTCTGGCTATTATGGCCGCTCCAATCAACTTAACGCTGGCCGCCTATTTGGTGAATTTCCCTGATCCTGACCCTATCTTAACTGGCGCATTGGCGGGCATTGCCATCACCATGACCTTGCTTATTTATCTTTGTTACATCAACCTACTCAGACTTAAATTTCAACCGTCTATTGCAGCGGTCACCTTTCCTTCAGTGATCAGTGCTATTGCGATGTCCAAACTCACCACATGGTTTGAATATCACCATGACAATTGGTATTGGCTACACACATTTGGTTTCTTTGAGCTGACGATTGCAACGTTATTGGTGGTGTGGGTGTCGGCGGGATATGTGGTGATGTATTGGCCAGAGCGGTTTAAACCTCAACATAAGAAGATTAAACCGCAATAAGCTATTGTCGCGATTAGCTTAGGCCGTGCAGAAATTCGTGGCGTGTGGCTGGGTTTGATTTGAAAATACCGCCCAACGCAGTGGTAGTGGTTTCACTGGTCGCATCCATAACACCGCGAGATTTAACGCAGTAATGAGTCGCGTCAATTTTTACCGCTACGTCGTCACTTTCTAGTAGCGTTTGCATCGCCACTAAAATTTGTTGAGTCATACGCTCTTGTACTTGCGGGCGCTGCGCAAAGAAACGCACAATGCGATTGATTTTTGATAAACCGATGATCTTAGTACGCGGAATGTACGCGACGGTCACTCGACCATCAATAGTCACTAGGTGATGTTCACAGGTACTGGTTAAGGTAATGTCTTTGACACGAACCATTTCGCTCACGTCCATTTTATTTTCAATGACCGTGATTTTTGGAAAGCGCGCATAATCTAGACCAGAAAACACCTCGTCAACATACATTTTGGCAATACGCTTAGGGGTATCTTGCAAAGAGTCATCGGTTAAATCCAACTGCAAGATTTCCAACACTTCACGCATATGATGTTCAATCTTGCGCTTTTTATCTTCTGCGGTAAGCTCATTTGCCACCATAGGGGTTTCTAAACCTCTATCGGCAAGCGCTTGTTTGACTAGCAGTGCTGATTCGCTTAATGCTGACATATGTCTCTCCATTTCTACATCTTCTCATCGCACGATCAAAATTTACGCGATGGCGAAAGAGAATACTTGGATTTGGTCAAAATTACACTATCTAATTTAATCACTTAAGTGTCTCGATGCAGGCATCGTGTTACAGTGCGTTTTTTCAGTGCACAAACAAGGAACTACGATGGATTGTTGCGACGCCCCAGGTCTAATGCCAATCGAACAAGCAATGGCCAAAATTCTCGAAAGTACATTTACGGTCAATGAAACTGAAACGTTACCTTTAGATAAAGTCATTGGTCGTGTTCTTTGTAGTGACATCACCTCCCCTATTCATGTGCCGCCTTTTGACAACTCGGCAATGGACGGCTATGCGGTGCGTATTGCCGATTTTGAGCAGCAATCGACGCTTCCATTAGCAGGGCAATCTTTTGCTGGTGCGCCACTGCAAGGTGAATGGCCACCGCTCAGCTGTATTCGCATAATGACCGGCGCTAAAATTCCCGCCGGTTGTGATGCGGTGATCATGCAAGAGTTAGCGACAGTTACCGATGCAGGAATTAAGTTTGATAGCGCAACGCCTAAACATAACCAGAATATTCGCCCTCTTGGTGATGACATTCAGGTTGGGCAGTTGGTGCTGAGTAAAGGCAAACGACTGACCGCGCGCGATCTCCCTATGCTGGCGTCACTTGGCGTAGCGCAGGTCTCTGTCTATCGTAAACCGATTGTTGCCACCTTCTCGACTGGCGATGAACTAAAACCGGTTGGCGCAGCCTTAGGTGAAGGCGAAATTTATGACAGCAACCGCTATGGCACCATTCCTCTGTTTAAAAAGTTCGGTTGTGAGGTTATCGACCTTGGCGTGATCCCTGATGACGTTGAATTGCTCGCCAAAGCCTTTGATGAAGCAAAACAACAAGCCGATGTCGTTGTCACCTCCGGCGGCGTAAGTGTCGGTGAAGCCGATTACACCAAAGACATCTTAGAGCAAAAAGGACAAATCGGATTTTGGAAACTGGCCATCAAACCGGGTAAACCTTTTGCTTTTGGCAACATAGGCGATGCGCTGTTCTGTGGCCTGCCGGGTAACCCAGTATCTGCCTTTATGACCACTTATATATTGGTTCAGCCACTGCTGGCAAAACTCAGTGGTGAAAGTGAATGGAAGTGTCCACCGACACTGCCTGCAACCACCCATTCTGCCTTTAAGAAAACACCGGGACGTGCTGATTATCAGCGCGGCATCTACACCATTAATGAACAAGGCCAATTTGAAGTGCAAAGTACTGGCAACCAAAGCTCGGGCGCATTTCGCTCAATGAGCCTTGCTAACTGCTTTGTGATTCTAGAGCGAGAGCGTGGCCGCGTTGAAGTGGGCGAAACGGTCAATATCCAGTTGTTTAACTCAACATTGTACTAGAGGTTGTGTGATGGAGATTTTGAGTGACCAAGAGATGCTTCGCTACAATAGGCAGATCATCCTACGTTCGTTTGATTTTGAAGGCCAAGAGGCGCTAAAACAAGCCTCAATATTAGTGATTGGCGCAGGCGGCCTTGGCTGCGCGGCAACGCCGTATTTGGTGTCAGCGGGCGTTGGCGCGCTGACTATTGTTGATGATGATGTAGTAGAACTGTCGAATTTACAGCGTCAGATTTTACACACTGAATCGGATATTAATGCTTTTAAAGTGGACTCCGCAAAAGCAAGTTTGGCTCAATTAAACTCTCATTGTCACCTCACCTCCATTGCTCGTCGCTTAGACGAGCAAGAACTTGCTGAAGCAATACGCGCGCACTCATTAGTTATTGATGCCAGCGACAACCTCACCACCCGCAATCAGCTCAACCGCCTTTGTCATCAATATAAAACCCCACTCGTCTCAGGCGCGGCAATCCGCCTTGAGGGGCAAGTCATCAGCTTTACCTACCAAGATGACGAGCCATGCTACCAGTGCCTAAGCACCCTGTTTGGCGCTAATGAGCTGAGCTGTGTTGAAGCCGGAATATTGGCGCCTGTAGTCGGCGTGATCGGTAGCATGCAGGCATTAGAAGCCGTGCGCATATTGTCAAATTTAGGTGAGCATAAGTTGGGTAAATTAATGATGTTTGATGCGCTAAGCATGAAATGGCAAGAGTTTACTTTGCCTAAGCAGGCGCAATGTGAAGTTTGTGGCAGTAAGTAGTCTGTTTCGGTGGTGACTAATGTTTAGCACCACCTTACTCTAATTACGTGCTCTATTTTTAATACATAAGCGTTTTGCCACTTCTACTTCACAAAGTAACCCACCACTTTCCAATCACCGTTCTCTTTAAGTAAAGTGACTGTTTCTATAAATTCACCTTGGCTAAACGTAGATTTATATTGGCACTGGTTGTATTCACCTTCTGGAGCATCAGATAAAGGTGTCACTGGTTTTGACATAGTAATGTCACGCGATACTAGCTCACCTATTGAAGACCGCACCGCCGACACCGCATCCACCCAGTCGCTTTGAGAGATTTGTGATTGAAAATAGTCGCTCGCCTTTTCCCAACTCTGCTGGTAGTGCTGTAAATCAACAATCTTTAACCATTGCAGTGAATCATTCTGTTGTACATCAAGTCGAGTAGCAGTTTGTTCATTTAGCATTTTCAAACCTCTTGATTGTGGAAAGTGTGTTGTTTTGATATCACTGTTTAACGGTACATGTGTTTGGGATATGCAAAAACATTACTATCCTCAATGTAACAAAAACATTAAGAATAAAACACTCTCAGACATTAATTTCTTGTTAAATATCAATAAGAAAGCTTGATGACTCTGTGCCGTTAGATAACCACTATCCCTATAGAGAAAACAATTGCTAACGCCTTGCTATAGCCGAGTTCGCAGTCTAGTTTTTAAACAGTGATGACGGTGTAACTCAAGGAGCTATCGAATGCCAAACCATACTTATAAAAAAATGGAAATTGTCGGTTCATCCACTATTGGTATTGACGATGCAATAAACAATGCGGTTGCAAGAGCCAGTAAAAGTGTTCACAACATTCGTTGGTTCGAAATGGAGGAAGTCAGGGGACACGTCGATAAAGGAAAAGTAGCTCACTGGCAGGTGACCGTAAAGATAGGCTTTACGTTGGATTAGTTGCCAATCCAATAACTAACACGCTATTAAACGGAATAAACGATATGAAGTACTTTGATAATGTACTTCATATCGATATTTGCAGGATATTTGACAGGCAGCGCTATAGTCTCAGTTAGCTATAGTGCTCCAAATACAAGATAGTTGCAGCGGTACGTGATTTTACCTGCAACTTTTTCAACAAGCTTTTCATGTGCACTTTTACAGTGGATTCAGAAATAAACAACACGTCTGCAATTTGCTTATTGCGATGCCCTAAAGCGACCTTAGATAAGATTTCTAACTCTCTTTCCGTCAAGCTATCTAATAAGCTTGGATTTTCGGCCCGATCTCGGATTTGTTGAGCAACGATGTCACTGTAGACTTTATTGCCTTCCAGCGCAGAACGTAAATGATCAATTAACTCATCAGGTTCGCTGTCTTTTAGTAAGTAACCATCGGCACCCGCTCTTACAATAGCATCGATATCCGCCGGCGAATCCGATACGGTAAGAATAACCACTTTCGTTAAAATATCTTCGTCACGCAAAGCTTGTAAGGTATTCAGCCCAGAAAGCCCTTTCATATTTAGATCGAGTAAAATCAAGTCTAAATCGTGCTGGTGCGCAAGCGCTAAAGCTTCTGTTCCACTCGTGGCTTCACATACAATGTTGAAATCTTCTTCAAACGAAAGCAACTGTGTGATGCCTCGTCGTATCAATGGATGGTCATCCACAATCATAATGCGGTGGGTATTACTCACTGTCCAATTCATCCTTGCAATTAAAGGTAATTCTTATTGTGCTCCCTTTCTTGGGCTCACTCTCTATCGCTAACTGTCCATTTAGGTACTGGCTTCTCTCATTGAGAATAGATAAACCATAGTGACCTGATTTTTCAATATTGGTGTCAAATCCACACCCGTTATCAATAATAGCAACGCTGATTTGCTCTACATGTTGTAGGCACTCTACACGAATTACCGTCGCATTCGCATGCTTAATCGCATTATTTGTGGCTTCGCGTATGATTTGCAATAAGTGCACTTGCTGGTGTGCTTCTAATAAAATAGAAGACAGTTTATTTTCCACTTCAATTTCGGCATCTGTCGTCGTTTGAAGCTTCTCTAATAGTACATTCAATGCATCACCAAAGTTAGCCTCATCGATGCTAAACCTGAAGGTACTCAATAACATTCTCAGCTGTGTATAGGCCTCTCGTAAACCATCATCGATGTCTTTTACTATCACCGAAGATTTAGTCATTTTGTCTACGGGTCCTTCTTGCTTCATTGTACGCTTGAGCAAGCTAGTTTGAATCTTTAAAAATGAAAGTGACTGCGCTAGCGAATCATGCAGTTCGCGGGCAATGGCGCTACGCTCTCCGTAGATCAACAACTGCTCAAATTTCTTTTGCGCCTGATTATAATAAATCCCGCGAGCCAATATATAAGACATATTATCGATAAGCTCCTGCTCAGCAAAAGCCTCAGTCACTTGTAGGCGAAGGCTACCAAGCCTTACCTCATCTAAAATTAGCGCTTTATCTTGCCACATCCCTTGCGATGAATCACCAGACATAAGTTCGGTTGCCTGCCCCGCACTGTCGTCAATGATCAGTTTGACCGCTTCAATATGATCAATAGAGGCCATGTTATCGATAATCTGCTGAAAATGAGCCGGGGTAAGCCGAGATGCCGACAATTGCTGGGTACTTTTATACAACACAGTTAAGGAGCTGTTTGCGTGTCTAAGCTCCTCGGTTTTATATTCCACCATTGCCTCTAGGCGCTCATAATGATCTTTTAATTTTCGAGTCATATCATTAAATGTTGCGGCAACGGCTCCAAGCTCATTGTCTACCGAATCATTAAGTATCACGTCAAAGTTTTGTGATTCTACTTGGCGGCTCGCTCGCACTAGCGCTTGCAGTGGGTGCAATACTTTTAAACGTACAAAGCGCATGATGACTAATGACAGTAAAATAATGCAGACTAAACCAAAGCCACAAAACACCACCATATCCAGTAACTTTTTCTCGGTATTGAGTTGTAATTTCAATACAAATTTATCAATACGCGAAACAAATATGGGAACGTGCTTTTGGTACTCAACATATTGTTCTGAAAGGAGAAGTTGCTTCATGATCTGCCAACGTTCAATGATCCCTTGATAGTCTTGTTGAATGTCAGCTGGCACATTCCATCGCATTAAATTTTGCATCGATGGTGAATATAACGACCTTTCAAATCGTTCGATATGATTGTCAATTTCTTTCAAGTGCGTTTCAGTATCGTAGGCTAGCCGATAGCTTTGCATCCTCATTGAACCCGACACATTCACAGCTTCAGCATCGTCATAACTTGAATACACCGTTGCCACGGCCACCATAATAGTGAGTGCCGATAACAGCACCATCAAAAATACGGCGCCACCTATCGTATAAGACACGGATTGTGCTGACTTACTTTTCACTTTTCTTCCTATCTGACATATCTGTGAACTTAATCATAATAACTATTTGATCTAAAACAATTTAAACACAAGTTTAACCCTTTTGAGTTATATCGAATACAATTTATTCACCTAAACTTAGTAAGTGTTTAGATGCACACGCATCATATGGCGTATATTTTTAGTTCAGGAACAACATTGGTCGATTTATCAAGGCGCAAACTTTTCACGCGACGCACAGCTCAAACAAACTTGGTTTACGAAACAGGTACACGGTTGCCGTGGGCCAAAATTGATGCCGAATTTATCAACGGTTGCACTCAGTGTGGCCAATGTCTGCAAGCCTGCGAAGCCAATATTATCATTAAAGGCAGTGGCGGATTTCCAAGTATCGACTTTAATAAAGGTGAATGCACTTTTTGTCAAAAATGTGTTCAGGCTTGTCCGGAAAACATTTTTCGCTCGACTGAGGAGCCAGCGTGGAATATCACCGCCAAAATTAATGAGACTTGCCTTGCCTCTCAAAATGTCGAGTGTCGTACGTGCACCGATGAGTGCGAACTGAGCGCTATACAATTTACATTTTCGGTTGGGCATGTCCCCCAGCCAAAACTAGACTCTCAGTTGTGTAACGGATGCGGAGCTTGTTTAAGTGTTTGCCCTGTCACAGCTATATCGATGACTGACTGCAATGAGGATCAACATGCCGGCCAGTGAAGTTCATATTTCAAGTTTTGTTATCTACTGCGCGCCACAAGCGATGAGCAGTATTCGAAACAAGATCAACAGTTTTCCTAGTACAGAAATTTACGCAGAATCTGACGGAAAGTTTGTGGTGGTGATGGAAACGCAAAACCAAGGTTTTATCACCTCTACTATTGACGAGATAAACGAACAGCCAGAAGTGATGAGTACGGCTTTAGTTTATCACCAAATCGAAACAGATATTGACGCCCTAGACACCGACATACATGCAACGGCTACGACCGATGCCAGCATCGGTACATCGACCCCGCAAGAGGACACATTATGAAAATGACACGACGCGAGTTTGTGAAAGCAAATGCGGCAGCTTCGGCGGCTGCTGTAGCCGGAATTTCACTTCCCGCTTCTGCGACCAATCTCATCGCAAGTTCAGACCAAACCAAAATCAAATGGGATAAAGCCCCATGTCGTTTTTGTGGTACCGGCTGTTCTGTCTTAGTCGGAACACAAAATGGTAAAGTAGTAGCAACGCAGGGAGACCCAGAAGCCCCTGTAAACAAAGGCCTTAACTGTATTAAAGGGTATTTCCTTTCTAAAATCATGTACGGCCAAGATCGTCTAACTAAACCATTGCTTCGAATGACCGATGGTAAGTACGACAAAAACGGTGACTTTGTTCCAGTATCTTGGGATGTCGCGCTAGATACTATGGCGGATAAGTTCAAGGAAGCACTGAAGAAAAGCGGCCCGACAAGCGTTGGCATGTTTGGCTCAGGGCAATGGACGGTCATGGAAGGTTACGCCGCATCTAAGCTAATGAAAGCCGGCTTTCGTTCGAACAACATCGACCCGAATGCACGTCACTGTATGGCGTCTGCCGTCGGAGCTTTTATGCGCAGTTTCGGTATTGATGAGCCTATGGGCTGTTATGATGACTTCGAAAATGCCGATGTGTTTGTCCTTTGGGGCTCAAATATGGCAGAGATGCATCCAGTATTATGGACACGTATTGCCGACCGCCGATTAAGCCACCCACACGTTAAAGTGAATGTTCTGTCGACCTATTATCACCGTTCTTTTGAATTGGCAGACCATGGCTATATTTTCCATCCACAAAGTGACTTGGCCATTGCCAACTTTATTGCGAACTACATCATTCAAAATGACAAAGTAAACACAGATTTTGTCAATAAACACACTCACTTTAAGCAAGCTGAAACCGATATCGGCTACGGACTGCGTGATGATGATCCGCTACAAAAAGCGGCGGCTCACCCAAACTCTGGCAAAATGTCTGGCATTAGCTTTGAGGAATACGCGAAGTCAGTTGCGCCTTACACAGCGGCCAAAGCCAGTGAAATTTCAGGGGTTTCTGAAGAACACCTTATTCAATTAGCACAGCAATACGCCGATCCTAACACTAAGGTCATGTCACTATGGACGATGGGCGTTAACCAACATACTCGTGGTGTTTGGATGAATAGCCTGATTTACAACATTCATTTGTTGTTGGGCAAAATCTCAACTCCGGGTAACTCACCATTTTCACTGACAGGCCAACCATCAGCCTGTGGTACTGCGCGTGAAGTGGGCACATTCTCGCACCGCCTACCTGCGGATATGGTGGTAGCAAACCCGAAACACCGTGCGAAGGCTGAGGAGATTTGGAAACTACCAGAAGGCACTATTCCGGCTAAACCGGGATACCACGCTGTAGTGCAAGATCGCATGCTACACGACGGCAAGCTCAATGCGTATTGGGTAATGTGTAACAACAACCTGCAAGCAGGCCCGAACATCAATACTGAACGCCTACCGGGATACCGTAATCCTGACAACTTTATTGTATGTTCAGACCCTTATCCAACGGCGACCGCGCAAGCCTCTGATCTGATTCTACCTACGGCCATGTGGATAGAAAAAGAAGGTGCTTACGGCAACGCCGAGCGACGCACTCAGGCGTGGTACCAACAAGTTGAAACTGTCGGTGAAGCCAAATCTGATCTTTGGCAAATCATGGAGTTCTCGAAGCGATTCAAGATTGAAGACGTTTGGTCTGAAGACCTGCTCGCCAAAGCACCCGAATTTCGCGGAAAAACCATGTACGACATCTTGTTTAAGAACGGTCATGTAGATAAATACCCAATCACCGAAGCAAAAGAGCTCAACGATGATGCTCATGCGCAAGGTTTCTACGTACAAAAAGGGCTATTTGAAGAGTACGCCTCATTTGGTCGTGGACACGGACACGATTTAGCGCCTTACGAGAGCTACCACCATGTTCGAGGTTTACGCTGGCCTGTAGTTGATGGCAAAGAAACCCTATGGCGCTTTAAAGAAGGTTCAGATCCGTATGCGAAGAAAGGTTCTGATTGGGATTTCTATGGCAAGCCTGATGGTAAAGCTTGGATTATTTCCGCGCCGTATGAAGCGCCACCCGAGGTGCCTGATGACGAGTTAGATATGTGGCTTTGTACTGGCCGTGTTTTAGAGCATTGGCATACTGGAACCATGACCCGTCGTGTGCCTGAGCTGTATAAAGCCGTACCCGATGCCGTGTGTTATATACACCCAGCCGACGCCAAGGCTAAGGATCTGCGCCGTGGTGACGAAGTACTGGTTTCCAATAAACGGGGAGAAATTCGAGTTCGCGTCGAAACACGTGGTCGAAACCGCCCACCTAAAGGCTTGGTGTTTATTCCGTTCTTTGATGCAAAAATACTCATCAATAAGCTGATTTTGGACGCGACTGACCCACTGTCTAAGCAAACCGACTTTAAAAAGTGTCCGGTGAAAATCACTAAAGTGGCCTAAGGCCTTTGACCATTATTCGGGGCTAGCAACCTAGCCCCTACTAATTAGCCAATAGGCGGAGAAATAATAATGAAAAAGCTATTGATTGCTCTGTTATCAATCAGTGCCATAGGTGTCGCAATTGCGCAATCTGAAGTGGAAGGCGTCAGTCACCAATCACACGAAATTGATGATGGCATGCTAGAACAAACCGATTTAGAACAAGCAGAAAATGCAGGCGTTGCTCAAGCCCAGATGAATAACCCTGGTGGTATCGGGGGCGTTCACTCTTTACGTGGCGCAAGTGAGCTAGAAGCCACGCGAGCGGCAGACGCTTTTAAAAAGTACCCAAGAGAACAAGTTGTAAGCAGTGATTATGTCTATCAGCCGCCACTGATCCCTCACAACATTCGTGGCTACGAAGTCTCGCTCAATGCCAACAAATGTTTAGCCTGTCATAGCTGGAAAAACGCCAAAGAAATGGGCGCAACCAAAGTCAGCGTGACTCACTACGTGAATCGCGAAGATGCTGTGCTGGCCGATGTATCGCCTAGACGTTACTTCTGCTTGCAGTGCCATGTTCCTCAAGCCAATGCTAAACCACTGGTAGAGAACAAATTCAAACCTGTTGATTCTCTTCAGTAAGCTTTGCTAGTTGTTAACATAAGAGGCTATTTATGAAATTTTTAAAAGCGTTTTGGAAAAGACTCTCCAGACCTAGTAAGGCGGCTGCAGGTATCGTCCTTTTCATGGGGTTTGCAGGTGGTCTTCTCTTCTGGGGCGCATTCAATACAGGAATGGAATACACCAATACCGAAGAGTTTTGTGCTGGATGTCACGAGCCTATCGTGAAAGAAATCCAAGAAACAATACATTACTCCAACCGTTCTGGTGTAAGGGCTATTTGTTCGGATTGTCACGTGCCGCATAAATGGACAGATAAAATTGTCCGTAAAGTTCAAGCATCAAAAGAAGTGTTTGGTCATATCATTGGCATCATTGATACCGATGAAAAATTCCAAGCTCGTCGTGGTCACCTTGCTGAACGTGAGTGGGCACGCTTAAAAGCCAACGATTCTCTTGAGTGCCGTAACTGTCATGAGTTCGATTACATGGATTTTTCTGAGCAGGGTGAACGCAGTGTGAAGCAGCACTCAACCGCACTCGCTTCAGGTGATAAGACCTGTGTAGATTGCCACAAAGGTATTGCACACAAACTACCCGACATGCACGGCGTTGAAGGTTGGTAAGGGAGAATTATGAGTCAATTAGAATCTATCATTTGGCACGTACTAGGTTACAGTGCCATGCCCGTGATTATCTTAGGTGGTTTTGCTGCCGTAGCCGCAATTTGCATCTGGCTGTTATCTATCACAGCCGATAAAGAAGAAACCAGTTAAAAACGCACTATCACAATAGCAATACACCCAACGCAACGCGTTGGGTGTATTATTTTATCACTCGTGTTTTACTTTTTTGAGCGGCGTTTTAAAGCGCGCATTAAGCGAACTCGACCTTCCGCACTACTTTGGCTTTCTGCATTACTTTCATTAGCATTATTGGTTCGGCCTTGACGGTTTTTATAAGCCGGTTTGCTGTGCATTTTAACCAGTAATGCATCTCGGCTCTCAGGCTCATAACCATCCAACACGACACGTCTGATGCGCTGTTGAATCAGCTTTTCAACTTGAACAAGAGTAAGCTCTTCTTTACGACTAACAAAAGAAACCGCATGTCCTTGTTGACCTGCACGACCTGTACGGCCAATGCGATGCACATAATCCTCTGCTAAGAAAGGCATATCATAGTTAACTACGTGAGGCAGACCTTGAATGTCTAATCCTCGCGCAGCAACGTCAGTGGCCACAAGTACACGAGCTTTACCGGTTTTAAATTCGTCCAGAGCACGGCGACGAGCACTTTGCGCTTTATCCCCATGGCACAATACCGCTTTAATACCATCCAATTTAAGCTCTTTCACTACTTCGTTAGCTGTTTCTTTATAGTTAACAAACACCAACACTTGCTTCCAGTTCTTTTTACCAATCAGTTCAGAAAGTAATTCACGCTTACGCTCTTCTTCTATTGGATATACCACATGTGCAACAGTTGATGCGGTAGAGTTTTCCGCGTTGACAATAATACGCTTTGGTTTACGTAGGTAATCTTGGGCAAGTGCGTTCATTTGCGCCGATGATGTTGCAGAGAATAATAAAGTTTGTGGGTGCGCCGATAAACCATTCATTATGCTGCGGATCGCACCAATAAAGCCCATGTCTAACATTCGGTCCGCTTCATCAAACACCAGTACTTCCAAGTTAGCCAGACTCACGTTGCCAAGCTCAAGATGCTCAATGAGACGGCCAGGAGTCGCCACTAACACATCAACACCCGCTTGCAATTTACGCTCTTGTGAAGACATTTTTGCGCCACCATAAACCGCCGCAACAGAAACATCAGTATATTTAGAGTAGCTTTCAATATTATTGGCAATTTGGTCAGCCAACTCACGAGCCGGCGCTAAGATCAGCGCACGTACATTGGCTTTACTGCGAGGCTTAGGGTTATCGAGCAACTGCTGCAGAATAGGAAGAGAAAATGCAGCCGTTTTACCCGTGCCGGTTTGTGCATGCGCTAAGATATCTTCACCACGACGAATGTGCGGAATAGCTTGTTGTTGGATCGGAGTGAGTTTTTCATAACCACACTCAGTTAGTGCGCGCACAATATCAGATGAAAAACCTTGTGACGAAAATGACATTCTTTGTTCCTAATAGCAGTTGGCTATTATGTACACTTTCCGAGATGAAAGAACACAAACAGCGGCTAACCAAAAATATGGTCGATGATTATAGATGAATATGAGTCGTATTGGTGACAAATTTGCCCTCAAATACGCATTTAAAACGACTAATTTAGGGGAATTACGGTAAAAACCAAAAACATCACCCATAATATAGTATTGCTTATAATTTCCTGATGTGTGGTTAACGTCATAAAACCACACACCAGCATCGACCTAGCTCATACTTTCGCCCTACGACGCTTTTTATAATCTAAATAGAGAGTAAGTTGAAAGCATATTCATTAACTCCTGAGGTGTTATCATGATATATAGCCAACATTCAGAAGAGATCAACAAAGCAGCCACTCATAACATTTGGCGATTTGTTGGCATCATCATCGCAGTAAAAATCGGCTTGGTTGCATTACCTAGCCTCATATCTTCACTACATGGTTTGGGACATTTCTTTTAATTCCATTTTTCTCCCAACCTAACTAAATAAAAGGTTCAAGCCTATCGCTTGAACCTTTTTTATTTCATACATCACCTTAATACCTTGCTACAACTCCTCTTTCATCTCCCTTCGTTTTCACTGGACTTTCTATCTGCGGCTCGTTTATGCTGTTTTTACCAAATGCATTAATGTGCATATCAAATTAACGACTTACCCCCTTAGAGGTGTTCATGAAGCGGTTTATAACCATAGCGTTTACTTTGCTTTTATCAGCCTGCACAACCACCACCCCACAACAGAGCAATAACTTTGCGATAGGCATAGTAAGTAGCGGCGATTTCCAATTTATTCCATCGGGAGCAAAAACCTATGCATGGCACCCTCAGTCAGGGCAAGCCTATATTGATGAAAATGCAGATAAAGCCTCTGTTCAAAGCATGTTTAATCAAGCGATTGGGCAAAGTCTTGCTGAAAAAGGATACATTCGCGTTCCAATGTCGCATCAACCCAATTTTATTGTCGGCTATGGGGTTGCGATTGAATCAGAGCTCAGTGATGACGAGCTGTTCAACAAAACGCACCTTGCCACAGGCATTCCAGCACAAGATTTTGGCGACAGCGACCAAAAAGGGACCATCGTCATCGCCATGTACACTTACCCATTGATGGAACTGCGCTGGCACTCTCTTGCTCAAGCCGGTGCAAAGCCAAGCCGAGAGGTGGAACACATTAAAGGTTATGTCGATTCCATACTCAAAGAAATGCCATCAGTAAATTAACCTAAATACAAAATGAAATAAGTAAGGCGCCGTGCATTGTCCTTACTTTTTCTCTTGCTTACCGCGCTCTACCCTGCCTGCAAACTGCCATAAAGCGTTTGATATAAACCATCTGTCTCAATCAAATCTAAATGTGTTCCCGACTGAATCACTTTGCCGTCTTCTAATACGTAGATAAGGTCGGCTTGTTTGACTGCCGACAAGCGATGCGCCACGATCAACGTTGTTCGATTTTTCAAAAAGCGATTGAGTGCCAAGTGCAATTTCGCCTCAGTTGAAGTGTCCAGTGCAGAGGTCGCTTCGTCTAAAATCACCAATTCTGGATTACTCAACACCATTCTGGCAATTGCCAATCTTTGACGTTGACCACCCGATAATCTGACGCCTTGTCGTCCAATATGAGAGTCTAGCCCTTTAGGTAAGGTATGGCGCAGGTCGCTAAGTTGCGCCACTTCAAGTGCGGCCCATAAATCGGCTTCATCGTAGTCTCGCCCTAAGGTTAGATTTTGGCGAAGTGTATCATTGAAAATCATCGGCTGTTGCAACACTACCGCTAACTCTTGACGCAGCGCTTCATAGCTCACCGTTTCAATGCTGTGTCCATTTACCAATATTTGACCGCTGTCTTTTTGGTAAATGCCCAGTAACAACTGGATTAAAGTTGATTTCCCTCCCCCTGAAGCCCCAACCAGTGCCACGCGTTTTCCTTTCGGGATCATAAGTGAAAAATCATCTAACACATTACGCTCTGCGTCATACGCAAAACTGACGTTCTTAAATTCGATCTCGATAGGCTCGCCCTGAGAGAATGGGTTCACCGTCGCTTTAGGTCGATGTTCTTCGGGCATCTCCAGTATGCCATTTAAGCGTTTCATGGCCGCCGATGCGCTATACCAAGAATATTGGATACTCAAAAGTTCTTGAACGGGCGACAGCATAAACCATAGGTAGCCAAATACCGCGAAGATTTGCCCTATGCTCAAATCACTAAATAACACCATTAACATGGCGGCGGCTCGGAAAATCTCAAAGCCAATTAAAAACATCAAAAATGATAAGCGATTGGCCGCATCGGATTGCCATGCATATTTGTCCGCATCCACTCGGATAGACTCTGCATCCTGTTTGAGTCGCCCCAGATATTCTTGCTCTCTGTTAGCTGCTCGCAACTGATAAATACCGTCTAATGTTTCCACTAGACGTTGCTGGAAACGTTCAAATGCTTGGTTTTCTTTCTTTTTAAGATGTTTGACTCTTTGACCAAGATGGCGCGACAGATAAATAACCAGCGGATTCATTAAAATAATGAACAAGCCTAACTGCCAGTTGAGCCACAATAAAATGCCGCCAGTCCCTATCACAGTTAATACGCTAATCACAAATCGGCTCAGTGTTGACCCAATAAATTTGTCAATGGTTTCAATATCTGTGACTAAGTGCGAGGTCAGGCCACCACTGCCCTTTTCTTCATATTGCTGCATCGATACTCGACCCAGCTTATCCAAAATCCACTGACGAAGCTGGCAAGTTAATCTCTTCGACACCAAAGTAAACTGTCGGGTTTGCAAAATATTCAGCGCTTGGCTGACGATTCTCATTGCGATGATCATCAGTAGCACTGTGACGATATATCCAGATGCCGTTTGTACCCCTTGCGGCAAAAAGAGATTTAAGAATTCTAAACCTTTGGCTGGCTTGTCCAGTAACACTTCATCGACCATAAGTGGCAGCAACAAAGGGATGGGCACACTGATTAATGTCGCAAGAAAAGCGATAACATTGGCAAAAATAAGCATTTTCTTATGCTTCAATGCTTGTTGGTATAACCACTGCTTATTGAGGGTCGGCGTAACGCCAACGTCTTGTTTTAACACACAAGATCCTTTTTATGGTAAAGGTGAAACTGATGACGACTGGTACATATTGTACGCATTGAAATGAAGTTTAGTAAAAGAAAGGCACAATCAATCGAGATAAATAAATTCGTTAGAAGAGGAATAAACGCTTAGTTTACATCCCTCACAAACGACAACCACTCTACTGAGAAAACTCAGTAGAGTGGTCTTATATTGGCTGATATTAGAATAGGTATTCTAAGCTTACACCCCAGTTACGACCGGCTTGTGTTTCAAAGTCAGTTTTCTCTGTATCGCCTCGTAAATCTTCATACAACCAGTACTTTTCGTCCATCACGTTAAATAGACCTGCACGCAGTGTAAGATCGTTCATTGGACGATAATAAGCTGTGACATCAAGCAAATTGTAAGATGGCGCTTCAATGTTATCCACTTCCGTCCACTCATCTTTGCTTGCCACCATCGTGAAGTTCACCATACCACCAAAGGTACGATTCTCACTGTCATAACCCAAACCAATCACACCCGTTAACGGCGCAACAGTGTCAAGCTGGCGACCTGTCTTGGTATCTTCACCATAAGCGTAAGCTACGCTTAATTTGGTGTAAGTGCCCATAGGCCCAAGAATGCTACCGGCGGCTTCTGCACCATAAATACGTGCTTCATCGATGTTGACTGATGTATAGATATCACGCCCACTTGCAGCGTCTGTACCTACTTTCTCTGTCGTAATGAAATCATCGTATTCATTGTAGAACGCGCTGACTTCATATTGGTAAATACTGCCTTTGCCACGGAAACCTAACTCATAGGAAAGACTCTTTTCTGCTTTCAGATCAGGGTTCCCATAGAAGATAGCACCTTGATTATAGAAGTAGTAAAGATCGTAAACTGTCGGCGCTTTAAAGCCTTGGCTCACTTGAACATAAGGGCTAAATGCATCAGCAACGTGGTATACCGCACCTACGCGTCCAGTAAATGAATCGTCCGAGTTGCTCTCATGGGTATCAACGTAACCATCATTTGCTTCTGGGTCGGTCTTAAATGAGTCATAACGAACCCCTGCCGTTACTACCAATTTTTCATCCATCAAGAAGGCTTGATCTTGCAAGAACACGCCCCATTGCTGAACTGTGGCGTTCGGAAGTCCTGTACTACCCGGCGATGAACTCGGTGGAGCTCCGGTGCCACTTTGGATAAAGTGATCGGTATTTTCCAGAGTAAAATCGTTGTGTAAGAAGCTCGCACCATAGGTCAACTCATGATAATGCGTGTCTGCCACAATCAGTTTATTAAACTGCATATCAAACTGAATAGAGTCATCATTGGCAATTCTTTGACGATTTCGAATGCGGTCTTGGTAAATAGGAAAGCCATTTGAAGTGAAGTTAGTTGTATCATAGTTGTCTGAATGCGATTCAGACATTTGGTATGACACAGTCCAGTGAAGATCATCGGCGATAGCACTATTGAGCGCCCAGTCGTGCTCAACACCAACGCGCATACGAGTGGTGTTGTCTTTCGCACTGACATCTGAATACTGGAATCCTGGAAGGATTTCCCACCCTTCTTGAGACAATACGGTCTCATCATAGGTGCGATCGAAGTATTCGAACGTCAAACCAACACGATGCGCATCATTTACTTGATAGAAGGCTTTCACCAAACCATTGTATAACTCAGTATCAGCAGGGTCAGCCGCGCCACGATCAACACCATTGATGTCCGCGCCATCACCGTGTGTTTGGTGCTCGTTACCATTTGCGTAAGTAAACATGGTCAAAGTTTCCCACTTACCTTGGCGCATTGCCCAGGTTGCGGTATTTTTAAACTCACTATTGACTGACGAATAAGCTGATTTAATGCCGAAACGATTTTCGTCGCCATCGGTGATTAATACATCATCAGGATTTTTGGTGCGCATAAGCACCACACCGCCAATCGCATCAGAGCCATAGAGACTAGATGATGAACCTTTGCTCACCTCAATACCCGCTAAAGTGTCAGTTTCAATGGTGTTTGGGTATTTACGTTGCTGAGTAGAACCGGGGTTGTAAGAAAATGGCTGCTGTACGGAATCAACCATCACTTTTACGCGGCTGTTATCCATGCCACGAATGTTGAAATCAGACACACCAAAACGACCACTGCCTTGCGCTTGCACGCCCGGTGTATATTTCAATGTATCTTTTAGGTTGTTGTTCATCTGCGCATCAAGCTCGTCACGATTGACTGTCGCAACTGACGAAGATACGTCACTTTTGTTTTGCTCAGTTTTAGTCGCAGACACTACGACTTCATCAAAGGTAAATGTCTCCTCTGCAAGCACGACAGAAGAAGAAAACATCGCACTGATCGCGATGGCTATGCTTGTTTTTTTATACATGATTAAACCAAAAATCCGTTTTTTGAATGATAAAAACCCTACCGACTGAGAATGACCATCAGTCGGCACGAAAATAAGTGTTTAGTACTGTCCTCTAAGTGCGAGGACGAAAGATCAGTTTTGCTCTGAAGTCAGTTCAGCAATGGCTTCTTTTTCCTGCTTAACATGCCCTTCAGACAAGTGTAAGAAATCCACCAAATCGTTACCTGAAACGTTAAATGCCTGTCCAAAACCTTTTACGTAACGGCCGCTACTTGGCGTCAACTTATATAAATGAAAATCGCCCAATTTAGCTAAGTTTTGTGCCATTTCACCAAAGCGCTTTTCTAGAGCCTTCACCCCTTCAATGCCTTGCTCGGAGGCTTTATCAAGATGCTCCGCCGTTGTATCAAAGGTCAGGCGCTTACGCGCATGAATATTGTTCGCTGAGGATTCATCCTCAAGCATCATAATGGACACTTTTTTGTTTGATTTTAGGTTTTTACCGTGTGCAGCAAGATCGCTGACTAAGATGTAATAACCCGCATTATCAAACGCAAAAGGCGTATAGCTCACATGAGGCAAGCCTTCTTTAGTAACCGTCGCAAGCTGTAAACTTTGGCAAGCGTCACGAAACTCTTGAACCTCAGGACCAAGACGACCTTGTAGTCGCTCTTGTTTTATTTCAGCGCGGCTTTTTTCATCGTGTTGCTGGGCACTCATAGTGCAAATTCCTTTTTCAGCTGTGCAAGTTTGTCTAATTGCTCAGGGAATAATTGGCGTTTTTGATCACGACCTAAGTACACCTTAAATACGCAGGCACCCGCTTCGTCATAAAAACCAATATAGTGACTTTCCATCTTGTGGAAGGGTTTAGACACAACCGCGATGTGTTTAACCAGATCCAACTTCAAATGCCCGTGCAATTCGCCTTCACGTCCCATTAAGTTGTAATAGCCATGTGCCACCTTTCCTTTTGGGAATGGCGCTTTATATTCAAATATCGAGCCACAAGAGTGAACGATAGTGGTGACTTTTCCCCATGCAGGAAGCGCTTCTAAAATCTCCTGAGCATGCTGACCTGCAATCGCTGTCATCATATTTGACGGAAGCACGAATGTGATCTCGCCCTCAGTTAAACTCAGTTGTAACGACATATCAGAGACAGGTATCGAGTCGTCCTTCTCCATCAAGGTTGCAACAGCTTCTAGTACTTCTTGCTTGGTTGATTTGCTATACATTTTTTCCCCTAAATCAGCTATGCAGCTTCAGTTACTTTATTTTTATGTGGTTGTGGTTGGTTGCTTGATACAACCTTAATTAAATTTTGTGCCAGCGTTACAGACCAAAACTGCCCAGCTAGAGTCAAAGTTAAATACGCGCCATCACACTTAGCTAAGCCATTGTTTTCCCATGCTTTAAATAATGGCTGTAAGCGTTCGAACATACCATCTGGTAGGGCGCGCGCGCTCAATACTCCGCGATCAAACGCAGCTTTTATCATGCTATCGATATGAGCATTTGGCGCACTATGGAACGCCATTGCCGCGGCAAATTCATTGGCTTCACCCGCCTGTATGTATTTATCCATATCACGATATTGCATTGAGCTAATGCCATTTACCGTACCGCCAGCACCAGCCCCTAGAGGCATCACTTGTGCTGATGTTTTCGCAAGGCTGTTGTAGACTGAACGCTCTCGGTTGCCCGAGCTCCAATGGTTGACACTCAAGCGTGTTTGATGGTGTTTTGCCATAAACTCAACGCCCATTTTGAACATAGTGGCTTTCAATTGAGTGTCGGCTGGCTGCGGTAATTTCCCTTGCTCAACCAAACGTCCCATTGGCAAGTTTTGCATTTCAATCAGTTGGTATAGATCAACGCCATGCGCCCCACTTTCGAGATATAACTCAAGGTCGTTCTCCCACGTTGTCAGGGTTTGATAAGGTAGGCCATAGAGAAGATCGATCACGATAGGTGCACTGTTGTAACTGACAAAATGTTGTAAACGCTCAAGCACCTCATCACCATCGTTAAGGCGTTTCGCGCTGCGGCGTACCTTAGTATCAAAACTTTGCACACCAAATGAGAAGCGGTTAATTCCACCTTCTAGTGCAGATTCAAATTTATGATCATCAAAGCGATTAATACGACCTTCCAGAGTAAATTCACAATCTGGGGTCAATGGAAAATGTGTACGAACCAACTCGGCAAGCTCTTTGATTTGCGCAGCACTTAAATCCGTTGGGGTTCCCCCTCCGATATAAACCGCTTGGAATGGGTAGTCTTGACTCCAAGGCATACTGGCTTTCCAAAGCAACTCTTTTTTAAGTGCTTCAAAATAGCGATCGATTAACTGAGTGCTTGATGCATATTGAAAGAAATTACAGTAAGTGCAACGTACACGGCAAAAAGGGATATGAATGTAAAGACAGCGTGGCGTCTTTTCCCCTACAGCTGAATATGCGGTCGTTAATGTAGATTGTACAAGCTCCGGAGCAACGGGCTTAGCAATACCTCCAGCGTGTGCGCCTTTTTTCTTTTCAAAGGCAAATCGTAACGGGTCAGGAGTATGCCTACCGATGATATCTACATTGTCCAATTCAAGGTTCATATCGACTTTTTGTTTTCCATATTTGAATAACGATTTGCCGAATTATTGTCATACTTTT
The DNA here is from genome assembly GCF_000467185.1 of Vibrio ezurae NBRC 102218. GTDB lineage: Bacteria > Pseudomonadota > Gammaproteobacteria > Enterobacterales > Vibrionaceae > Vibrio > Vibrio ezurae. The sequence continues at coordinate 42,061 of NZ_BATM01000021.1, read as the reverse complement.
TAATGATAATAAATCTCATTTCGATAGGTATGTGACCGAAGTCACGGTATTGAATCGTAACACAAATGATTATTGTTCCTATTACCACTTTATGTATACTCGGCTTTATTCAGGCTCAATTTATGACATTTTTGACGACAGTGAAAAAGTATAGATATTTGATAGCGGGTGCTATTTCCCTTTTAATTCATGGTGTTGCGCTTTCTTTCTCATCACCTAAGCCAGAGATAACCTTTGCCAATAACCAGCAAGGGCAAGCACTCAACATTCAATTTATCTCTATACCACAGGTTAAAAAAGAAGCGACAGTGCAAGAACCTGTCTCTAAATTGAGCAAAGTAGAACAAAAAGCCCCTATTGTCGAACCGGTTATAAAGAAAGAAATCCAGCCCCCGAAACCTGAGCCAAAGCCAAAGCCAAAGCCAAAGCCAAAGCCAAAGCCAAAAAAGATAGTGCATAAAACGCCGGAGCCAAAGAAAACAACAGCAAAACCTGTGAAGCCTGAACCGATACGTAAACCGGATACCGCTTCGCAAACCGTCATTGAAAAAACGGTGACCAAAAAAACGCCACCGGTTAACAAAACCGCCAAGGTAAAAAAAGAAACCACCGAGGTGGCAGTGGAAGAAAATGTAAGCGCCAGTAAAAGTGCCAAACCGAAAATGGTCAATAAGCCTACATTTTCTGCGAAACCGAGCGCGGTGAACTATCCAAAATTAGCGCAACGACGAGGCTGGCAAGGCAATACCTTAGTAGAAATTTGGATTAATGAAGATGGTCAACAAATGAAACAAGTCGTTGTCCATTCATCTGGTCATGAAATTTTAGATATTGCCGCTGTAAAGGCGATAACTAAGTGGAAGTTCCAACGCCGACAAGAACAAGGGCAACGCATGGCCTATCGCGTACAAGTTCCAATTAATTTTAAACTTAACTAGATTTGAGCACACTATGAATACCTTGATTACGCTTCACAGCCAACTCGGAATGATGACCATACCACTGACCGTACTGTCAGCCCTCACACTTATGATCATCATAGAACGCACTTTCTACATGCTATTAAATAGCCGAACTCATACACGTCAAATTTTGTCAAAAGTGCATCGAATAAATTTTTCAAACTCAGCGCAAGTAGAGCACTTTATTGAGCATGATTTACAAGGCAAAACCATTATGTATCAAGCCATGCGCATGCTACTGGGTCACCGTTCTTTCACCAAAGAACTTCGAGAAGAAGCGGTTAGCATCTGGCTATTTAAAAAGCGCCAGCAATATAAATCAGGCATACGTACGCTTTCTATCATCGGCGTTATTAGCCCCTTAATTGGCCTACTGGGTACAGTGTTAGGGCTTATTGAAATGTTCAAAGGCTTAGCGCTGACTTCGGGCTCTATTTCACCTTCAGTATTGGCTGACGGATTAGGATTGGCTATGTCTACCACTGCCGTGGGTTTGCTGATCGCTCTACCCGCAATCACAGGCGCTCAACTGCTGGGCATGTGGATTGAAAAAACCTTAGCCACTATCGAATACACCCTTAATCACAGCAATTTACACATTGAAGGGATTTCCATCGAATGTCCTGAAAATTCCAAGTCTTGCGAAGAGGTCATAGCATGATCAAATCGCAGTCTTCTCTATTTGATGAAGAATTTAAGCCTGATTTAACTCCCCTCCTCGATATCATTTTTATCGTCATGGTGTTTCTTCTGCTAACGGCCAACATCACCATCAAAACCATGGAGGTAGCGATCCCGCAAACATCAGATGCACAGGTACTTAGCGAACAGAACAAAACCGTTATTACGGTCAATATTCTTACCTCAGATCCTAAGTGGGCGATTGATGGAGAGAGCTTTACTCACTGGAATACTTTTACCGATGCCTTGCTAGATAAAGTGACGGCGTCACAAGATCGAGATCTTATTATCTCACCCGATAAATCTGCAGACGTGGAATCAATGCTGAAACTTTTAGCATGGCTTCAAACGAACAATATTGACGCGACAAACATTGTCATGGAAGAGAGTAAATAATGAAACAGACACTTTTATTAATCACCTTAGCGTTTTTCTCGTCGCTGGCGTTAGCGAGCACACACAGCCAGCCTAACCGAATTATCAGCGTAGGCTCGACCGTTACCGAATTGTTGTACGCACTCAATGCCGACGATCAATTGGTCGCCATCGACATTACCAGTAAGCATTTTGATAGCGAAGGTAAACTGCCACAAGTCGGCTATCATCGCCAACTTTCAGCAGAAGGTCTTATGGCGCAAAACCCCACTCACATTATTGGTTCTAACGAAATGGGACCAGAATCCGCGTTAACACTGCTTAAAGCCGCCGGTATCCAAGTGATTACCGTTCCGGCTGGCAACAGCGAAGCGGATCTTGATGCGCGTATTGATACTGTCGCTAAGGTCACTGGAAAAGAGGTGCAAGCGGTCGCGTTAAAAGACAAACTGCATCAACAAATGCAGCACCTTGCAAAGCTTGATCCTAAACATCATCCAAAAGCTATTTTTGCCATGCTAAGTGAAGGGCGCCCGGCAACGATTGCAGGTTCTGATACCACTATTGATAAAGTAATCCAACTTGCAGGGGGGAATAACCCACCTAATCAAGACTTTAATTCTTATAAATCCATGTCATTTGAAGCCATCATTAATATTCAACCAGATTACATACTGGTTCCGCAACGTACATGGGACGCAATGGGTGGCCAACAAGGCATTATTCAAAAATTCCCGCTATTAGCAGCAACATCAGCAGCGGCCAACAATAAGATCATTCCTGTTCCCGGCAGCGCGATCATCGGCGGATTTGGCATTGAAAGTATTGAACTGAGCCAAAGTCTATACCAAACATTCCAGCGCGACTAACTATGAACTTTGCACCTTCAATCAAATTATCAACGCCGACCTTACTAGGTGTTGCACTCATCAGTGTGTGCCTCACCAGTATTCTTTCAATCAGTGTCGGCCCTATGGACATCAGCTTTTTACAAAGTGTGAGTGCTTTAGCTGCAAACTTGGATTTCCTTGATTTTTACGACAGCGCACTACCGAGCCACATTCCAATGATCGTGCAACAGGTGCGTTTGCCACGAACTCTACTGGCTATCGCCATCGGTGGGATACTGGCAATTTGTGGTGCGGTAATGCAAGGTCTGTTTAGAAATCCCCTTGCCGATCCGGGTATTATTGGTGTGTCAGCAGGAGCTGCCCTTGGCGCTGCATTAGCCATCGTGGTTTTTGGTTCGCTTGCGCAAAGCTATCCTCAACTACTGATGTTTGGCACTGTGCCTATGTTCTCCTTTTTAGGCGGCGCGATCACCACATTATTGGTGTATCAGTTAGGGACCTCGCCAACGGGTACATCCGTCACCATGATGCTACTTGCTGGAGTTGCCATAGGCGCACTCTCTGGGGCTATGCTAGGGCTTTTAAACTATTTTGCCGATGATCAAGCGCTTAGAGACCTCTCTCTTTGGACCATGGGTTCACTTGCCGGAGCAAACTTTTCTGGCGTGATCTTTGCCTTTAGCGTATTGATTATACTTGGTGTTTTATTCTACAGAGACGCCAGTAACTTAAACGCTTTACTGCTCGGTGAAGCGGAGGCTAGCCATCTAGGTATCAACGTTCAAAAATTAAAAGGTCGACTGATCTTACTTACTGCCGCTGGTGTAGGGGTAACCGTATCCCTTGCCGGAATGATTGGTTTCATTGGCCTTATTGTTCCCCACATTGGACGTATGATATCAGGGCCAAACCATAAAACACTGTTACCTCTCGCTGCAGTGTTGGGCGCGTTACTATTGCTTATTTCAGACATGCTATCGCGCATTTTAGTCGCCCCGTTAGAGATCCCTGTCGGAATCATCACTGCGGTGCTTGGCGCTCCCTTCTTTATTTGGCTACTTATCTCGCAAAAGGGACGAATTTAATGCGTATTCCTGTCGTAAAATGCAATGATATCAGCGTCAATATCGGAAATAAGTCCATATTAGACAAGGTCAACATCGAGTTTCACTCTCACGAATTCACGGTATTACTGGGCCCTAATGGCACAGGTAAAAGCACCTTATTAAAAACCCTCAGTAATGAAATGCCCTATAAAGGTGAACACCTGATTTTGGGTAAGCCATTGCATGAGTGGGATAAAAAAGTTCTCGCAAAGCAGTTTGGCATACTGCCCCAATCGAGTTCCTTGACCTTTAATTTTACCGCTCAAGAAGTCGTCGAGTTAGGCGGACTGACCTTATCGGGCGGGCAACAAAACATCACCCGTGTGGCAAAAGACAAAATGAGCGAAACTGGCGTTTTACACTTAGCAGAGCGCCTCTACCCGAGTTTATCTGGTGGCGAAAAGCAACGGGTGCACTTAGCGCGAGTACTGACTCAGTTGGACTCCATAGAGCACAGCAAGATACTGTTTCTTGATGAACCCACTTCCGCACTGGATTTGAGCCACCAGCACAACACCTTGCAACTTACCCAGCAACAAGCCAAGCAAGGCGCTTGTGTGGTCGCAGTACTGCATGACTTAAACCTCGCCGCGCAATACGCCGACAGAATCGTAGTCCTTAATCAAGGTAATATCGTTGCCGACGGCACGCCATGGGAAGTACTAACGTCAGAAACCATTGCTAAGGTTTATAGCTGGCAAACACAAATCATGCCCCATCCTACTCAGCAGCATCCGGTCATATTGTCGGCTCACTAGACGTTGGTTTAACTAAATCTAGTGACGATTAAACCTATACAACCCATATACAAAACAAAGCCCTACTTCAAGAAGAAATAGGGCTTTGAGTTCACAAATAGTTCGATCTCTATACTGATTAAAAGCTGATGCTATTTACTGGTTACTTAACCGCTTTAACTAAAGGCAGCACTCGGAATCCATCGCGCATCTTTTGGCTTGGCATATAGTGACGGAATGCTAGGTTAAATACGCCAGAGTCGTTCTTAGTCGCAATATTGTTTGGCGCATCATCGCCACAACCAAAGCTCACGGTATAAGTACCATCAGCATTTTTAGTCGCCGTATTTGAGCTGACATTTGCCACATCGTTAAACATAAAGCCTTGTTTGTTATATACAGTTACTGACCAAAACGCCTGATTTTCTGGGTCTTCAAAAGTCGCTTGGTGACAAGTATCAGCTGGGAAGTTACCTGATACTTCATAAATATTATCTTGCAGTTGCGCCCCGCCCCAACCGATTGCAGCACCTACCGCATACTTCTCTTCTGTAAATAGCTCTTTGGATTCATCTTGCGGATCGGTAAACATACCTGCGGTTGCCTGAGCACCATCTCGTTTCAATATGGTTGGCATCTCCGCTTTCAGCTCTTTTTCTACCTTTTCAAAAGGGCCTTTTTGTACTTGTGGCGCCTTAAATTCTGCGCTCGCTTTTGCGTCAATGGTCATTTTATCTTGAATCGCATGCACTTCATCTTCGGTGAATGTCGCATCGGTGCGAACAATCACATACACATGGTCGCCAGCATGAGTAGAAAGATCAAAAGTACCCGAACCGTATTGCATTGCCTGAATGCGGTGATCTTCTGTAATCACTTCCATAGACATGTATTTGCCTTCTGGAATTTGTGGAAGCGTAATCGTTGCCCCCTGTGAAACGTTAACAACGGCCATCGAATAGTATGTATCTCGATTCATGCGCACTACGGGTTGTTGATCGGTCGGAGTGAGAACACGCTTATGTTCAAAGTTATTCACACCCACCTTTTCTTGAACTTTCAGATACTGTCGCGCCGTTTCGTATATTGCATAGTTCTTTTCAGTGGTCACTTCGCCTTTATCACTAAAGAAGTCAGTAAGGGTCGCTACTTCAGTAGCCGAAAACGTTGGTAGTGCAACAATGTTAAGACCTAGAGCAATACTTAGAGCCAGTTTTTTCATGATGGGTTTCCTATATTTGTCATTTAAATTGAACACTTCAAACCAACGAATGCTTCCCTTAGAAATTGACTTGATTTGTGCCTTTCACGTTTCACAGTTTTATGATTGGTCCCTGCAAAGCTATTGACTTAGATTCATATGTGATATCCGCCAAAAGCATATTACATAACAAATAATAGTCTCTATATTTATAAGCGTTGAAATAAAGACACACTTTTTAAAATAAAAATGTTCTGCCATTTCCTCAATTACAAACTATCTTTAACTAATTGTATTTATTCACGTTATAACAGCTAGAGAGTGACGACATGAATTCTAATTTAGAATCAGTAATGCAACTAAAGAAGCAGATGGAGCAATCGGTCATCGGACAACAACATATGGTCGATACCTTGTTGGTCGCACTACTGACCAATGGCAACGTTTTGCTTGAGGGGCTACCTGGAACGGCTAAGACTCGTTCGATAAAAGCATTGGCTTCTGCTTTATCCGTTGACCTAGGTCGAGTTCAATTTACACCTGATCTGCTTCCGTCTGACGTGACCGGCACAGAGGTGTATCAGGATGTTGATGGTAAGCCTACCCTCACCTTTCAACCTGGCCCAGTGTTTAATAATTTACTGCTTGCCGATGAAATCAACCGCTCTCCCGCTAAGGTGCAAGCGGCATTACTAGAAGCGATGGAAGAGCGTCAAATCACCGTAGCCGGTAAAACCTACCAACTGCCTGATTTATTTATGGTCCTTGCTACCCAAAACCCAGTAGAGCAAGAAGGGACTTACCCGCTTCCGGAAGCACAGATGGATCGCTTCATAATGAAAATCAATTTGGACTATCCAGACGCGGATGCAGAAGAACAAATTATCAAGATGGTGCGCGGAGAAGAAAAGCCATCGTCATATAAGCCAGAGCCGATTGATCCCGCTTGTATTTTTGCTGCGCGAGAAGAAATTCAACAGATCTATTGCAGTGGTGCGGTATTAAAATACTTAGTGTCGATCATTATCGCTACCCGTCAGCCCGAGAAATACCCGGATTCTGAACTGGCAAACTGGATTGCAGTAGGTTCAAGCCCAAGGGCAACCATTGCACTAGACAAATGCGCTCGCGCTATGGCGTGGTTAAAAGGTAAAGACTTTGTTGACCCTGATGACGTAAGGCAAGTGGTGCACGGCGTACTTCGACATCGTCTTATCCTTTCCTATGATGCATTGGCTGAAGGCATAAGCTCAGATCGAGTGATTGATGAAATCTTATCTCAAGTCGCAGTCGCGTAAGAGAGCACGGTATGGCGAACTCCAATCCTATCAAGCAGCAAACATCGCAACTCGACCCGCAAATCTACACCGATTTAAAGTCGTTGCGCCTCATGAAATACAAAGCCACAGGCTTTGATTTTTTACCACCGCAACCTGTCAACAGTCTATTAACTGGGCGTCATGTATCTAAGCTGCGTGGCCGAGGTTTAAACTTTGAAGAGATGCGTCATTACCAGATTGGGGATGATATCCGCACTATGGATTGGAAGGTCACCATGCGTACCGGCAAGCCGCATGTAAAGATTTTCTCAGAAGAACGTGAGCGTAATGTTTACCTACTTGTCGACCAAAGAACCAATATGTTTTTTGGAAGTACCGGAAAGATGAAATCGGTTATCGCCGCCGAAATTGCAGCGCTCATTGCATGGAAAGTGACGGACTCGACCGATCGCGTGGGTGCCATCATTTATAACGACACCACCGCAGTGCCAATAGCTCCGCAACGCAGTGCCAATCACGTATTAAAGATCTTAAATGAGATAGTGATTAAAAATCAGCAGCTCACCGTAGGTAAAGCAAAAGATTCTCAAGGCAATTCATTTGCTCAATTATTTCATCAAGCCAAACGCTTGGTTAAACACGATGCGTTAGTCATCTTAATTACCGATGGTTACGGCTATCGTGAGCAAAGTGAAGAGCAAATCAAAACGCTCTGTAAGCACAACGATGTAGTGCTGTGCCATGTCACCGACCCGTTAGAACATAACCTAGCAAAGCTGGACAAAATGGTGCTCAGTGACGGCAACCTGCAACTGGCCGTCACTCATAATCAAGCCCAGACAAAAGAGCGCTTTGCTGATGACGTCACTCAAGCGTTAGAAAATTTTGCGAATATGGCGAAGAAATACCGCGTTCCAGTGATTGAAATTAATACGCTTCAACCAGCGGATCAACAGCTGCGAAAAGCCCTTGGAGCCTAATATGAATGGCACAACCGAAACATTAAAACCCGCCAGCATGAATGCGATGCTATCAGGGCTTGGCGAGCCAAGCCTCCCTGCGCCTATTTCATGGATACCCAATGCGCCGGGTTGGTATCTTGTACTGCTCATCATTGCCATCTGGCTTATCTATCGTGGGTTTAAGGCATATCGTCAATACCAAGCTAATGCGTATCGTCGTATGGCATTGCTTGAGCTGCAATCTTTAGATAAAGACGGGCTGCGCCTGATTCCACAGCTGCTGCGCAGAACAGCGCTTAATGCATACCCACGCCATCAAGTCTCACCTTTGCTGGGCAGTGAATGGGAAAAATGGCTCGATGAGCAATGTAAAAATAGCCAGTTTTCGTCGCAATTAAGCGGCTTATTAGCCACGCTTTCGTATGCGCCTAACGCCTCTATCAATGAAAGCGCTGCGCACAATCTGATTGCCCAAACAGCGCATTGGATCAAACATCATGAGGTGAATCATGATTGAATTTGAATATCCATTGGCATTGCTACTTGTGGTATTACCGTTGCTGGTTTATCGCTTTTTGCCAGCGTACAAAGAATCTAAAAGTGCACTGCAAGTGCCTTTCTTTGAACGCTTGGTTTCAGTGTCTGACGACAAGCCTTCACACAGCGCCACCTTATTGCATCGTAACAAGGTGCAGTGGACGCTGGTTATTATCAGCTACCTCAGTTTGATTGTCGCAATAGCCAAACCTATGTGGGTGGGCGAACCGATAGAGCAAAAGAAATCCGCCCGAGAAATTATGGTCGCTTTAGATTTATCCGGTTCGATGTCAGAAAAAGACTTTACCGATGAACAGGGCACAACACACGACCGTTTATACGTTGCTAAACAAGTGCTTGCCGATTTTGCCAAGCGTCGTGAACACGACCGATTGGGCCTTATTTTATTTGCCGACGCCGCCTACATTCAAGCGCCGTTTACCGAAGATATCGATACTTGGTTGGCGCTATTAAAAAGTGTCGAGCTTGGCTACGCGGGATTTCAGACCGCCTTTGGTGATGCTATCGGACTCTCCATTGCGGTATTCGAACAAGAGAAAAGTCGCCAAAGAGTGATGATTCTATTAACCGACGGGGACGATACCAGTTCTCAAATGCCTCCCGTTAAAGCTGCAGAAATAGCAGCCAAATATGGCGTGAAGATTTACACCATCGCCATTGGCGACCCTAGCACTGAAGGGCGTTACAAAATGGATCTCCCTACCCTAGAAAAAGTCTCTGCGGTAACCGGTGGTCAAATGTTCCATGCCATGAATCGCGCCGAGCTTGATCAAGCATACCAAGCCATTGACGAGCTAGAACAACAAGAATTTGAGTTGTTAACACACCGACCTCGTCACAGCCTGCATCATTGGGCATTTGGCGTCAGTTTTTTATTTAATTTACTGGCCGCGCTATGGGTGTTTAGTAAAAAACTCCACACTAACCAGCGCCAAAAAGCGCTTCTTAGCCAAGTAAAAGAGGGGCCAAATGAATAGTTTATTTGACTGGGGACTTTTCGAGAGTCTCAGCAATTTTCATTTTATTCGACCATGGTGGTTACTAGCATTAATTCCCTTAGTGGCGATACAACGCTCAATGGCAAAACAAGACGATTTAGTAACTCAATGGCAGTCAGTGATGTCGAAAAATATCATTGAGCAGCTGACCTTAAATAAGCACAGCCACACTTGGTTAACGCCAATTAAGCTGTTCTTACTCTTTTCCATATTGTCGACATTGGTGATGGCGGGCCCGACATGGAAAACACAAGCGTCACCCTTTTTTGAAGACAACGCGGAATTGATTGTGGCCCTTGATGTGTCGGAGTCTATGTCTAACACCGACATTCAGCCCTCTCGATTGGAACGCGCCAAACAAAAAATCTCCCAGTTAGCGGATCTAAGAGGTGACGCTAAAACCGGCTTAGTGGTTTACGGCGGCAGTGCGCATATTGCTATGCCCGTTACCAAGGACAGAGAGCTCTTTCGTTATTTCTTAGATGCACTTGACCCTAGCTTATTGCCTGACAATCAAAGTAAGCCCGAATCGGTTATTAAGCCTATCGTGGCTTTGCTTAAAGAATCAAAAGTGCCGTCGACTGTGCTTATCGTCACCGATAAAACCGACTCACAAGCGATAGAAAAAATGCAGCAAGAATTTGCATCGCTATCGCATCAAGTCTTGATATGGGCGATGGGAGAAAATCCAGAAAGTGGACGAGAGGGTGCTCAAGGTTTATCGGACACTCAAATCCAAAACCTAGATGCGTTAGCTAAGTCGGGGCACGGTTCAATGACCCTATTTACCCACGATTCAACAGACGTTGAGCAAGTATATCAAGATATTCAAAGCAACCTATTTGCGGTGAATGACCAAGCGCAGCCTTGGGTAGATTCAGGTTATCCACTGTTATTTTTACTGTTACCTATCCAACTGATGTGGTTTAGAAAAGGGTGGACTTTGCAATGGTAAGTGTAGTGACAACTAAAACAACAAGCATGAGTCTAGGCTGGCTAAAAAGCAGAGCATACTGGCAATACTTACTGCTACTCGCCCTTTGTGTAACAGCGTGGGGAGTGCTATCGCCCAATCAATTTATGAACTTTTGGCTGACTAAAGATCAGCAAGGTTATGTGCATTTTAAACAAGGTGATTACGCGCAGGCTCAAGCCTCGTTTGAATCCCCAGCTTGGAAAGCTCATAGCGCTTATCTGGCGGGGGATTTTCAAAGTGTCCTGACCCTATTACAAGACGCTAACGATGATAAAGCTCGATACTTAACGGCCAACGCACTGGCCTATTCAAATCAGTTTGAGCAAGCAAAAGCGATCTACACTGCGCTATATATGGCGAAAAGTACCAAGCCTTCACTGCAAGCTGAAATGAAGCAGAATATCGAAATCATAAACGCCGCCATCGATAAGCAAAAAAACGCCCCTTTAGAAAAGCAAGAAGGGGACAAGAAAATTGATGACAGGAGCATAGCCACCAGCGATGAAGACGCCGCACTAGGCACGCCCACTGAGCTTTCCAATCAAGTTTGGTTAAAGCAGGTTCGTCAAGATCCATCAAAATTCTTACGCCAAAAGTTTCAACAGGAATTTGCCAATGAAAACGAATAATCATACTTTTCAAAGCTATAAGAGCAAATGGCGATTATGGGTATTGGCACTGACGCTGCTCATCGCAACTGGCTCGTCATACGCCAATGATATTCAAGCATTTATCGACGACAACACCTTGACCCTGTCGGTGGAAATCGCTCATGAAAATGACAATATTGCGCCTAAACAGCAAGTATTGGCAAACGTCATACTCAGCAGTCGTCAGCCGTTTGAAAATGAAATGGTGGTGCCCTATTTTGATATTGCGAACGCGGTTGTAAAAAAAGACGAACAGAAAATAGCGCGCTCAGTCAAAACCATAGCCGGTGAAAAATGGTACACACAAACGGCCAAGCTCTATATTTATCCTCTCACTAAGGGGCAATTCACCATACCGAGCTTCAAGGTCGATGTGTCACTTAAAAATGACGAGAATAGTGATGCTCAATTAACCGGTAGCATCACATCAAAAGAAGCCACATTTAACGTTGCAATGCCTGCTGCACTTAAAGGCGTCACGGACTTTATAACAGGCACAGACGCCACTTTTCGCTTATCCACCGATACGCCTAATAGTGACTCGGCCTCATACGCCGTAGGCGATGCGGTCGTGTTAACCTATCAATTAAAAGTAAAAAATTCACACATGATGCTGCTACCTGATTTGGTAATGCCCGATATTTCAAGCGTAGAGGCATATAGCAAGCCGCCCGCAAAAGAGAATGTGTTTGATCGTTTAAGCAAACGAAATACCGCCGTATTAACCCAAGATGTCACTTTGGTATTTCAACAAGCCGGTAAACTTGTCATACCGCCGCAAACAATAAAATGGTGGGATACCAAGTCCAATCAACTGCAAAGCCTGACTACAGAGCCTATGCAGCTACAAATTGGTGATAGCAGTGCCGTACTCATGCAAAATAACAGCAGTGAAGTGCTTGCTCAGTTTTTCTCTGAATACGGCAAACTTATTCTTGTGCTTGTCAGTATCACTATCATTAGCGCCGTGATAATCGCTCGATACACACGTCGCTCTACAGCAGAGCCTTCAGCAAAACCACCGATAAAAACTGACATTCAATCGGAGATTAAACACTATCACTGCGCCATTGAAAAACAGCACTTTACCGAGGCTGTAGACCATCTTTATAAAATCGCAGGTAACCGCACGTTTAATGAAAAATTGGATAAAGAAGCGACCAAACTCTGGCAACAATTGCTCAGTGATTCGTTTAGTGACACGATAAAAACGTCACCGTTAAGCGCCCAGCAAGCAAAAACGCTACTCAATGCTGTACTCAGTAACCAATCCAAACCTCATAGTGACGCTTTTAATTGGCAGCTCAATCCTTAAGCCAAACCTGACTCTTAAACAGGCAGATTAAACACAAAATAACCGAGCACCTGTGAGCTCGGTTATTTTTTACAACCAAGACTCTGCAGAGCGAATGTTATCAAAACTTCCATATATTCACTTTAGTTATAAGTATGTTCTTTTTATGCTTTAAGTAGGTGGGTATTTAATAGATTATTCCTACGACGATAAGTTAACGCTAAGGTATTGATAAATATAAACATTACCAACAAAATCACATCAGTGAATTTTCCCTTAGTCCTTCTCTGCCTATCTTAGATAGCTTAGTTATGAGCCAAAGCTATCGATTGTTGTTAGCTTGCTATCACATCTTAATAACAGGGATAGACATCTATTATGGATACCGCTCGACTTACCCACTTAAAAGCCCTTGAAGCTGAATCAATTCAGATCATCCGCGAGGTGACTGCTGAGTTTGAAAACCCAGTAATGCTTTACTCTATTGGTAAAGATTCTTCTGTATTACTTCATCTTGCACGAAAAGCCTTTTATCCAGCTCGAGTGCCATTCCCGCTTTTACATGTCGATACCAACTGGAAATTCAAGCAGATGATTGAATTTCGTGATGAGCTCGCTGAAAAGTACGAGCTTGATCTGATTGTGCATAAAAACCAACGTGGTTTAGATATGGACATTAGCCCTTTCACTCATGGCAGTGCTAAGCACACTGACATCATGAAAACAGAAGGACTAAAGCAAGCACTTAATGAACATGGCTTTGACGCCGCGTTTGGTGGTGCTCGTCGTGATGAAGAGAAATCTCGCGCGAAAGAGCGTGTCTATTCTTTCCGAGATCAAAATCATCGTTGGGACCCTAAAAACCAACGTCCTGAACTTTGGCAAATCTATAACGCTCGCGTAGATAAAGGCGAAAGCATCCGTGTATTCCCACTATCAAACTGGACTGAACTGGATATCTGGCAATACATCTACTTAGAAAACATCGACATGGTTCCGCTGTATTTTGCTAAAGAGCGTCCTGTTGTGGAACGTGACGGCACACTGATCATGGTGGATGACGAACGTATGCCGTTAGAACCAGGCGAAACTCCGCAAATGAAAAAAGTCCGTTTCCGTACCTTAGGCTGTTACCCGCTTACTGGTGCTATCGAATCAAAAGCTGAAACACTTCCTGAAATTATCCAAGAAATGTTGCTCACGGCGACTTCCGAACGACAAGGGCGTGTGATTGATAACGACTCCTCCGGTTCGATGGAGAAGAAGAAGATGGAAGGCTATTTCTAAGCCCCATTCGATAACACGTAAGCCAGCTACATAGCGTAAGCCAACAACGGAAATATTTGACAAGGATTACCGATGAACACAATTTCAAATCTACTTTCATACGATGTGGAAGAGTACCTAAAACAACACGAAAACAAAGATCTGTTGCGCTTTATCACCTGTGGCAGTGTCGATGATGGTAAATCAACCTTGATCGGTCGCTTGCTATACGACAATCAGCTGATTTTTGAAGACCAGTTATCTGCAATTCAAAAAGACTCCAAAAAATACAACACCACCGACCAAGAATTCGATTTAGCCTTACTGGTTGATGGTTTGCAGTCCGAGCGTGAACAAGGCATCACCATTGATGTCGCGTACCGTTACTTCACTACAGACCAGCGTAAATTCATCATTGCGGATACTCCCGGACACGAGCAGTACACGCGTAACATGGCCACCGGTGCTTCGACCTCTGATTTGGCAATTATCCTAATTGATGCACGTCACGGCGTACAAACTCAAACTCGCCGTCACTCCTTCATTTGTTCACTGCTGGGCATTAAACACGCCATTATTGCGGTAAACAAAATGGATACCGTTGAATACAGCCAGCAACGTTATCAAGAGATAAAAAAAGAATATCGCGAGTTTGCCAAGGCGCTGAATTTTGACAGCATCCAATTTGTGCCTGTCTCTGCACTGCATGGCGACAACGTGGTATTCCCAAGTAAAAATATGGGTTGGTACCCAGGTTCTACCTTGATGCGTCTACTCAACTCTGCGCAAACCAACAAAGGTAAAATAGAAGGCGAATTCCGCTTCCCTGTGCAATACGTTAACCGCCCTAACCTCGATTTCCGTGGTTTTTGTGGCACGATAGTGTCCGGTGAGATTCGTGTAGGCGATCGCATTCAAGTACTGCCATCGGGCAAAGAAAGCAAAGTGAAGTCGATTGTTACCTTTGATGGCGACCTCACTTCTTCATTTGCAGGACAAGCCATTACCCTAACCCTAGAAGATGAAGTGGATATCAGCCGCGGTGATGTATTAGTGCGCCCTGATCAACAGCCGCATCACAGTAATGCGCTAGATTGTAATATCGTTTGGATGAACGAAGATGCACTGCAGTTAAATCGCGAATATCTGATCAAGATCGGTACTAAAACCGTGACCGGGCAAGTATCAAAAATTGCTCACCGAGTTGACGTAAACAGTATGCAAAAACTGCCGGCGACTCAGCTAAATCTGAATGAGATTGGTCAGTGTCACTTAGACTTTAACGAAAAAGTGATTTTTGATTCTTATGATAACAACCGTATTACGGGCGCATTCATCATCATTGACCGCTTTACCAACGCAACGGTTGGTGCAGGTATGGTGCAAGGCGCACTAGAGAATCAACAAAAAGCCACTCATGCCTATTCTGAGTTTGAGCTTGAGCTAAACCAGTTAGTTCGTAAGCACTTCCCGCATTGGGATGCAAAAGACCTACTCGGTAAGGCGTAACCAATGAGCACGAGCCTTCAAAGCGGCGTTGTATTGCTGGTTTTTGTAACCACAATTGTTGCTTTAATTCGTTTTCAGAAACACCCTGCACGGGTGTTTGGTCTGGCATTATTGACCTTGTTTTCATTGAATCTTGTCACCAATGAACAAGTCATTAATGCTGGCTCCAATGAAGGGTTATTAACCCTGATTCTGCTAATGCTGTGCTCTATTGCTCTGGAAAAAACGCGCGTATTACGAATTATGGCACAGTTCGTAATACGCCCAAGCTATGGCGAGACATTCGCTCGCCTATTTGGCTTTACTGTTGTTTTCTCAGCGTTTCTCAATAACACAGCCGTAGTTTCAAGCCTATTATCGCCAATACGCAACAACCCTCATCACAGCGCAACTAAGCTGTTATTACCTCTTTCTTATGCCGCCATATTAGGCGGAACATTGACCTTAATTGGCACCTCCACCAATTTGATCGTCAATAGTTTATTACTCGATACCGATTTACCGCCGCTCTCCTTCTTTGACTTCACTGCGGTCGGGTTATGTGTGGTGGTCGCTTGTGGCTTAATGCTCACGCTACTTGTACGCTTTTTACCCAACAATGAAACCGATACCCCGGTCAGCGACAGCTATTTTATCGAAGCGAGCGTCTCTAACGGTTCAAGCTTAATTGGCAAAGACATCAATCAAAACGGTCTGCGTCATATGGAGTCTTTGTTTTTAATTGAGATGGAGCGGCAAGGCAGTATTATCAGCCCTGTCTCCCCTACCGAAGTGCTAGAAGCGAACGATCGTCTGTTTTTTAACGGCGATGTATCCAAAGTCTCGCAGTTGACCCATTACAATGGGCTAGAAATTTTTGCCGAAAAAGAAGGATTGGCTTCAAAAAGCTTTGTTGAAGCTATCTTATTACCACAAAGTAACTTGGTGAACCGCTCTCTAAAAGAGTGTAATTTCCGCCAACAATTTAACGCAGGCGTGGTCGCAATTAAGCGCAACGGCGTGCGATTATCCGGCAAGTTAGGTGAAGTGAAATTGAAAGCGGGAGACTATCTGGTGCTTACCGCCGGTGAGCCGCCTTCTCTTGCGCCCGCTTTTGAAAAACACTTTATTTTGCTTAGCGATATTGAAGTGGAAAATAAACTTAAAGGGCTGGGCGAAAAAGCCACCTTATGTAGCTTCGTAATTGCGTTAGTGTGCGCATCAGTAGGGATTGTCTCTTTATTCAAAGCCATGCTACTACTGTTTGGCGCTCTATTATGTTTTGGCGTGCTCACTTTAAATGATGTCACTCAGCGCTTTCCGTATCATATTTGGCTTATCATCACCTCAGCGATTGTGATGTCATTTGCGATACAAAACAGTGGCTTATTTCAGTATTTAGACACCATATTGGTCAGTAATAACCTGACATTAAGCCCGCATGTGGCGCTAATTATTGTGTTTATTTCAACGCTGCTACTGACTGAATTGGTGACGAATAATGCGGCAGCGGCGGTGACCTTCCCTATCGCTTATTCGCTGGCGCTGAGCTTAAATGCCAACCCGATTGCGTTTGTCATGGCGGTGGCCTTTGGCGCCAGTGCTAGCTTTATTAGCCCGTATGGATACCAAACCAACTTAATGGTGTTTAACGCAGGTCAATATAAGCTCTCAGATTTTGTAAAAATAGGCGCGCCAATCAGCATTATTTACAGCTTTACCGCTATTTTCGCTATCGAACATTTTTTTGGCTTGTAAGATGGTTCTTGTGAACCATCTGCACTACTACAAGGAGTAACGTTTTACTATGACAACGGAAAATATTGTGTGGCATCAAGCCTCAGTATCGGCAAGTCAGCGACAAGCGCTGAAAAAGCATAAGTCGGCAGTGCTTTGGTTCACCGGGTTAAGTGGCTCGGGTAAATCCACCATTGCCAATGCCGTAGAAGTGAAACTCAATCAACTGGCAATGCACAGCTATCTTCTTGATGGTGATAATGTTCGACACGGTTTAAACCGCGATCTGGGCTTTTCCGATCACGATAGAGTTGAAAATATCCGACGCATTGGTGAGGTGGCGAAGCTGTTTGTCGATTCAGGCACTCTGGTACTGACTGCATTTATTTCTCCGTTTATTCAAGATAGAGAACAGGTTCGTGCACTATTGCCAGAAGGTGATTTTATTGAGGTGTTCGTGGATACGCCCTTAGCTGTATGTGAAGCGCGCGATCCAAAAGGCTTGTACAAAAAAGCACGCAGTGGCGAAATAAAACACTTTACTGGGATCACATCAGATTACGAAGCGCCTATCGCGCCAGAAGTGCACCTTAAAACCGACCAATTTTCTATCGAGCAAACTGCCGAGCAAGTCGTTCAATATTTACGAGATCACGGGTATGTCTAGCTCATTAACGCATTTTGACGTTTTTAATGGCGATGCCGATGGTATTTGCGCCCTGCTACAATTGCGTAAAACAACGCCAATGGATGGACAACTGATCACTGGCGTAAAGCGCGATATTCAATTATTGCAAAGCATCATCCACTCGGAAAACATCGATTCTGTGTGTGTATTGGATATCTCGATGGAGAAAAACCAAGCCGCCCTACAAACGCTACTCGAGCGCGATATTGCAACCTTTTACTGCGATCACCATAGAACGGGCGCTATACCAGAGTCGGCATATTTGACTACGAAAATAGACACCTCTCCTGAGACTTGCACTAGCCTTCTGATCAATCAATACCTGAGCGGCGCTCAATATTTGTGGGCCTGTACCGGCGCGTTTGGTGACAATCTGATGACTCAAGCGACCGCACTAGGCCAGCAGCACGGACTGACCGGTGAAGAAATTGAGTTTTTAAAGCAGCTGGGCACTTTGATTAATTACAATGGTTACGGTCACAGCATCCAAGATTTGCACTTTCATCCGCAAACCTTGTATCAAAAGCTCTATTCGTATCCCTCTCCTTTAGCCCTGCAAAACGATAAAAGCAGCGTCTTTTATCAGCTAAAAGAAGGCTTTGATGCAGATTGGGCGCAAGTACAAAGCATCGAGCATTACCATAGCACTTCGCACATTGCGGTGTATCTATTGCCAAACCAAGCATGGGCAAGACGTATCAGCGGTACCTTTGGCAACTGGCTTGCCAATCAATACCCAGACCAAGCCATCGCGGTGATTACAGCAAACCCAGAGCAAGAAACTTATACCGTAAGCGTACGAAGCCCGTTGAATCGTCGTGAAGGGGCAGATGAGCTTTGCAGTCAATTTCCAAGCGGTGGTGGCAGAAAGGCTGCGGCGGGCATTAACGCACTACACGAAAGCCAACTCGCTGAATTCATTCAAAAAATGCAGCAGCAATTTGCTATCTAATCTATTGAAATAATTAAGATTCTTTCTTTTGACGGGGTCTTAATTAGTCCTTATCTATAATCCGCAGTTTCCGACGCCCCTCAAAAACGAACAATAACTTCTCAGCAACTTTTCTATAAATCGTCGCCATCGATTGATACATTCAATGCCACTAATTGCACCTATTGCGATATGACATATATCCGCATCATACTCAACATGGAGCTGGCATCATTGCATTCTACATCAGATAAAAAACTCAAACACATTTGGCTACAAGCTCGATTTTATGTACTCAGCAAGGTGTATCAGGCAACCTATACACGTATTGAGTCTCTGACCAACAACAATGATGTGTTCCGCAGCGCAATCGAACAAAAGCCAAGACTGATTGAAAAAGCGTTGAAGCCTTATCTATTCGTTGATTTGCCGGTTAATGAGCGCATGAAGCTCATTGAGCAACACTTTGACTTGCTCAACAGCACATTCAATTCTGAAATCACACGAGTATTTGGTAAAGGTTTACCTCTTCTTGATCTGTCTGATTCAAAAGGGAATCAATTCACACTGATTTTATTTGATGGTGAGATGCGTGAAGGCTCACTGGGTTTACGCTTAATCAATGATTTAAACCAAACCATCTATTCCATTACGTTTAACCTTTCTACCGAGCCTGAACCGACTTTACATGTTGGTGCACTAAAAGGGCCAAGCGAGAAAATTGAAGATAGAAACCAAGTCATTAAAACCTTAACTCGCTCTTTCCACGGTCTACGACCAAAAGCGTTAATGGTTGAAGTGGCGTTAATGTTTGGTAAGTCTTTGGGCATCAACAAATTTGTTGGCGTATCAAATCGCGGACACATTTACCAAGCCTTACGTTATAAAGGCTCTAAAAGTAAATCTGTGACGTTTGATTATGATGAATTATGGGCAGAATATGGCGCAGAAAAAGCCGATAAATATCGTTATTTAGTTCCAGCGAACCCTGAACGTAAAGATCCATCAGAGCTGAAAAAAACCAAACGCCGCTTATACACTAAGCGCTACGCTTGGTTAGATGAGCTAGAGTCTAACTTAAACGACAAAATTAAAAGCCTATCGAACTCAGTTGGCTAAACAAACACTCAATAAACAATACCGCCTCATTAGGTCTAAATGAGGCGGTAAACTGCCCTACAATACGCTATCGCAAGGCAATTCTACGACGCTACTCACAAACTATTCTACAAAGCTAAGATCGACCGCCTGGTAGTACTTGTTCTTCAATATCTTGCCTTCTTTGATATGGATTCCATCATTAGAAATAGAGTCTTTATCGCAAAAAACGATATATTTACCATTTTTTAATTGATAATCCGCACTGATCCCTTTCTCGGCATACACCAAGACCGTTTCTTGTGCTTGTTGTTCATTTAATGCCGCTTTACTCATATTACTGCTATGCACCGCGTCCCAACATTGCTTAAAAGGTATGTCTAACGTTTTAGCGACATTTAAAAGCACGTCGACTTGACGAGCAATAGTAGTGTCGCGTAACTCTTCATGACCAGCATGCACAGCGCGTCCTACAGCCACATACACAGTGTCAGTAATAGCATCGGCTTGATCTTCTTTGTTGGTTGCACGAGCCAATTCCGTTAACTCTTCTATCATTAAGTTTGAGTGCAAATGACACAGCTTGTCACTGCCTACTCCCGTGTTAATCGGCAAATTAAATAACTGACGAAACTCACTAATGTCAGCGTAGAGATGTTGCCAAAGTGTTGGGGTTAATAGAGTAAAGCTTGCATGAAATTCTTTAAACGCGGTCACAGACATATCCAATATAGTTAAAACAGTTACTTATGCATAAAAGCATACCACACGAGCGTGCACACGCCGACAAAACAACAGGCAATCACACAAGCACTAACATGCAAACTTACTCACTCAATGTTGCCTTGAGTAACATTTTGCAACCTTTGCGTTCATTTTATGATAAGTTAACGCCGATTAGTTAATAAAAGTCAGATCTGAAATCTAAATAACTACAAAAACAATTAGTTATGGAAAATTATAAGATCACCTATTACATTTAATATATCAAATTCGTAAGCTTTCATTGAAATTGCCTATACAGGACAAAAACTCGTAATGAACAATGTATTAAATAGTCGTGCGTCCAAAAGGACTACTATACTTCGTGTTCTACCTTCATCATTACTTATCAACCTGTTATCACTGGTGATTCCACTAGTGATATTGCAGATCTATGACCGTATTTTGCCCAACCAAAGCTATGGTACAGCCTTCTTGCTATTAGGTGGTTCAGCCATTGCGATCATGTTGGATGCATTTCTACGTTACGTCCGAACTTGGATGTTAGGCGCCGCAGCGGTAAATACTGAGCATTCGACTTACCGAATCATTATTGAGCATCTCAATAATGCCACTTCAGCTCAGATGAAACACTTAAAACCGGGTGTGCTTCAAGAAAGCCTGAAAGGAATCAGTTTAATCAAAGATTTCTATTCTGGCGGGTTTATTAGTGGCTTGATTGACGTTCCATTTGCCATCATTTTCTTAGGCTTAATTTACTATGTAGGGGGGAACCTTGTCTTCATCCCCGTGGTAGTTTGGGCGATTACTTTTGCGTTCGTATGGATCTTCACTCAAAAATCAGCTGCGTATTCTAAAGAAGCAGTCTACTCAGAACAAAGCCGCATGAACTTTCTAATGTTGGTGTTTGCTTTTTTTGGTGGCGTCAAAAAACATGCTTTAGAATCAAAAGCCTATCGATACTTTCGCCATCTCAATGAAAAGCGCTATCTTTCTATTGCAGAATCTGAGCGTAAAGTCGCTATTGCGCAAGAGCTTATTCAAATTGCGGCCATGGGTACCTCGGTTGCCGTAGTACTCATAGGTAGCCTTAGCGTGCTTGCAGGCGATCTCACCTCTGGTGGCCTTGCTGCCTGTTCAATATTGTCAGGTCGAGCGGTTGCTCCTTTAAGCGCATTAATGGGTTTACGTTTACGCTATAGTTCTTTCTTAGTGGCTAATGAATCTGTTTCAGACTTGTTGAACGAACTTGACCGTCCAACGGATGATCATGTTGAGCTCAATGACTTTGAACAATTGAGTGTTAAAGACGTGGTGTTTAATCGTTTTAACGAACAAATTGGCTACTCGTTTCAATTAACGAAAGGCGAAGCCATCATCTTACATCATGAAGACGACGATCTTTGTAGCAATGCGGTTACTGTATTTGCAGGGCTAGAGCCTACCGTTTCCGGTGACTTCTTATGGAACGAAACCCCTTTTCTCAATGATCAACTTTCATGGCGACACAAAGTGAGCTTTGTTCCTATGAACCCTCAGCTTATCTCAGGATCTCTCATCGACAATATCTGTGGGTTTAATAATGAACGGCTTGAAGAAGCGAATCTACTCGTCGGCGCGCTAGGGTTAAATCGCGTAATTTCTGATCTATCTGAAGGTATGGAAACTAAAGTGGGATTTAATATTGGCAGTAAACTAAGCCGCGGTGGCATCAAATTGGTTGCTCTTGTGGCTCAACTGGCACAAAACACACCGATTGTGGTGCTTGATCAACCAGAAAAAGATCTTGATATTGAATCGTTAAACCGACTCAGTGACATCATCAAGTATTATATTTCTCAAGGACGCTGCTTTGTGATGAATACAGAAAGTGACCCTCTTATTCAACTGGCCTCGCAGCAAGTTCAACTGCACACATTGGAGGCGCAAGCATGAATCAAAGCTATACAGATTCGGTATTAAACGTCCTCAGCATCATCAAAGTTGAATCGGGCGTTCAAAATTTCGCAAATGAATGGATACAAAGCTATCCAATTCATGATGCTGACGATATCTTTAGTTTACTTGACCGATTAATGATCCCTTATAGTGTGCATCCGGTGAATAGCAGACTAAAGTCGATCGATCACCTTGCCGCGATTCAAGTCAGCAGCAATTCTTGTGTCGCATGCCACTATGATCTTGATGGCTATGTTGAGTATCAAGAGGGAGAGTTTGTCGCAAAAGACAACCCTTTTGCCATTAGCGATATTGCTATTTTGATTCACGGACAGCCACAAGAGCGCAATGAAGTTGACTGGCTCTCAAGCAAATTAAGCGATTTTAAACCCTTAATACCCAAATTGCTGTTGGTAAGTTTTATTGCCAACCTGTTTGCCCTATCTATCCCGTTTATCACCATGTCGGTCTACGACCACGTGATTGGAGGCGATGCTGGACACGAAGTCATTGGCATTTCAGTCGGCGCTATCTTGTTGTTTTCTATGATGTTGCTATTAAAAGTAATTCGTAGTCAGCTATTAACCACCATCTCTAACCGCATTAGCCGAGAGGTCTCCGAGGCCGTATTACGTAAGATCTTAATTAGCCAATTAAGCCTGACACGAATGGCCGGCTCTGCGACATTGATGAGCCGTATTACCACAGCAGAAAGCTTAAAAAGTGTCGCACAAGGCCCCCTTGGTGGCGCATTGTTTGACCTCCCTTTTGTGATTATTTTTATTATCGCTATTGGAGTATTGGGCGGATGGCTCGTTATTGTGCCTATCGTGACACTCGCCTTGTACTGGGTGTTAGCTAAACGCAGTCAAAAGCAACAAATGTTACTGAGCAATCAGGTCACTGTGTCAGGTACGTCTCGTTTTTCTCTATTGTATGAACTCAATGGAAAGCTCAATTATCTTCGTTCTAGCGCCATTTTACCTCACTGGATGGCTCGCTTTGAGAAGGCCAACACCTTAGCCTCAAAAAACAGTTTTTCACACCTTAGCCATCAAGCTAAGTACACGTCCATTTACTATGCTATCAGCCTATTAAGTACGCTAGCGGTAATCGGGCTGGGCATTGATCTTATCTTTGCTCATGTATTAACGGCCGGTGGTCTCATTGCGACTATGATGTTAATTTCTCGAGTCACTAGTCCAGCGCAAATGCTGGCTAACAGTTACTCTCGTCTACATCATATAGAACAAGCAAAACGACAAATTAATCAGTCTATTAATCATAAAGCTGAAGGGGATTTTTCATACCAGCACCAACACCTCAACAATGAGGCCCCTTCTATTGAGTTAGAGTTAGTCACGCTTCGTTTTGCCAACCAGCTAAAACCTGCACTATCTAGCGTCAGTTTTAAAGCTGAGCCAGGACAAGTGATCTCCATTACAGGCCCAATGGCCTCAGGAAAGACCTCTCTATTAGAAGTTATATCAGGACTGATCCCCGCTCAAAATGGCGTAATTAAGCTCAATGGTATTAACCTCACCCAATATGATCCTCAGTTACTGAGACAATGGTTTGGCTATTACTCTGATAAGCCTGAAATGGTGCCAATGACAGTGCAAGATTTTATCTCTGACGGGCACGAACTCGAGGTTGAAAATATCGAAGCGGTGTTAGAGCAAATAGGAGCGCTGGGTTGGGTTAATAGCTTGCCAGATGGACTACAGACTCATTTGAATCAAGTCGAATCGATGTCACATCCGTTTTCCAACTATGAAGCAATGATGCTGACACAGGCAAAATTACTCTGTAATCATTACCCATTGATACTGTTAGATAATCCTGTAACAAGCAAAAGAAACAAGCAGAAATTTATGCAGTGGTTAGAGAAGAACCGAGGTCAAAGTACCATTATTTTCACCTCGCACGACACTGACCTTATAAAATTATCAGATCAAGTTGTTGTACTTAATGGCGGTAACGTGAGCTACGCAGGGCCAATACCTGATGGCACAGAACAAGAAGTGCAACCTGAACAAATGACACAAGTGATTGAGGGATAAACATGCAAGAATCAACAGTGGAAGTGATTGAATCCCGTATTACCCGTCGCCTACTCACGACAAGTAGTTTACTTATTGGGGCCTGCATTATTCTCTTCATTGGATGGACAATATTTACCAAAGTCGATGAAATTGCCAAGGCGAAAGGCGCGGTGATCCCAGAAGGAGAACGTCAAGTTATCCAAAGTGAATTAGGCGGCAAACTCAAGAACATTCTGGTTAAACGTGGCCAACTCGTCAATGTAGGTGACCCTATTGTTGAATTTGATGCTACTTTTCAAACGACAGCACTAGAAGAGTTACACTCCAAAGAAGCGACATTGCGTTTAAGAATTGAAAGAAAAACCGCTTTTATTGAAGGTAGAGAGCCCGACTTCTCTCAATATGAGGAGGAATATCCTGATGTTGTTGCTGAGCAACGTGCTCAATTAAAAGCCGCTAAATCCCTATTTTTGAAAAAGCGTATTGTAATCGAAAAAGAAAGTGAGCGTATCGATGAAGAACTAAAAGGCGTTATTCGTCAGTTACCTGCACAAAAACGACAGCTTGAATCTTCAGAAAAAGAGCTCGAGATCCTTCTTAAAGGGCAAAAATCTGGGAATATCTCTAAAGTTCGTGTTTTAGAGATGCAACAAAAAATTTCGGCGCTAGAAAGTGAATACGAACAATCTAAATCGAAAAAAGAAGTACTAACCAAGCAAGCTGAATCAAACAAAAGTAAAGTCGAGCAACTAAAAGCAACCGGCAATCTCGAGGTCAGTAAAGAACGCGCTAAAGCCGTTTCAGAGTTATCCGCACTGTATGCACGATTACGCTCAGGCCAAGCAAAAGTAGAAAATACCTTAGTCACTTCTCCTGTAAAAGGGCTGGTTCAGAGCCTGCCGACTACCCGCAATGGTGGTGTAATCAAGCCCGGTGGTACTGTGGTTGAAATTGTCCCAATAGACGGCACCTCTTCTTTCAAAGCCAAGCTTTCCCCTCGCGATGTAGGTTTTGTTTCTGTTGGACAAGCAGCGCGAGTAAAAGTCGACGCGTTTGACTATAGTCGATTTGGCGCACTAAAAGGTAAAGTGACCGAAATATCACCAACCACTAGTCAAACCCAAAGAGGTGAAATCTATTACGATGTAATCGTAGAGCTAGATAAAGGCTATTTTGGGGACGATCCTACTCGCTTTAGAATTATTCCGGGTATGACTGGCGAAGTCGATATCACCACAGGTGAAAAGACCGTCTTCCAGTACTTGTGGAAACCCATTTATACCAATATCAGTCATGCCTTTGGCGAAAGATAAAATTCGCCTATTGGCTTATACCAATCGTACTAAATAAACAAAACGCCAAAGCAAACCTGCTTTGGCGTTTTTATTTACCTCAATCATTGCAATATAAAGCGCCAGACTCGCTAGCATCATGCCGATATAGGCATGAATATCGTCACAAACCTACCGCAACGATATTCACGTACCTTTTAAACCTCTAATACGGCACCCTATTTCTAGCCATGATGACTGTCATCCCACTGGTGATGCACTTCGGTTTGGTGCATCTCTTGTTGGTGTATATCATCATGCTGTTTGTGCTCATCGTCGATAACACTGGCAGAATCAGCCTCTGTTGGCGTAACTATAATTCCGTCAACATCTACAGTAACCGTATCAGCCTGAGCTAATACAAGATCCAAATCTCCAGAAGGTTGGTGATCGGTAAAAGATTGACCTGCGGCGATGTCATCACTGACTCCTAATTGATCTAAGTACGCCTGCGCTCCATCAATAGGATGCCCGTCATTACTTGACGCGGCTAATGACTCCAAAGATAACGGGTCTTCTATCGACACGGTTTCTATCGGCGTATCAAATACTGGCTCATCAGAAGATACCGAAGGCATTGGTGATGCAGGGGTGATCGGCGGAGTTGTCACAGGCGCAGGTGACACCGAAATCGTCATACTGGCTTGCGCCGAATCGCTATGACCATCGCTTGCCGTAAAATCAAACGTCACAGGCCCTGTATCATGGTTATCAGCGGTAAACAGCAACTGATCAATGTCCTGAGCACTCACTGATTGGTTTGCTTGTACTTGCTGTCCATGTAGCGTTAATTCACCATGAGTTGGCAACTGAGTGATCGTAATATGATCCAGCGCATCACCATCGGCATCATTAAACGCAAAATCCGCCGAAGAGAACTGGTGATGTTCACTGGTTGTCAGCGCAATCGGCACATGCTGGCTCACACTTGGCGCGTGCTCAGTCTGGCCAGAAATATTCACCACCACAACATATTCAGTGCCATCTTGGGAGTGAACGGTTACCGAATCTGTTGTCGTTTGCCCAAACGGTAACTGCTCAATAGCAGGCTGATGCGAATTTAAGGTGTACTTAAACTGACCATCAGCAGACATTTCCAATTCACCAAATTGCCCTTGTAAGCCTGTTTCAGGCCTAAAGCTTTCTTCGGCCGCACCATCGGGGTCACTGATAGTTAATGTTCCGCCCGTAATCAGGTTATGGGCATTATCTACATCGACGGCGGCATTGAGCTGAATTTGCGCCGCATCATTCTCAGGAGTCACAGTCATGGTTGCACTTTGTGCAATCTGACCACCGTGTCCATCATCAACTTGATAACTCAAATCCACCCTACCGTTGTAGTTTTGGTCTGGTGTAAAGCGCCAAGTGCCATCGTGATTGTCGAGCAAAGAGCCATGGCTTGCCGTTAACTGACTGATATGTAACGTATCACCATCATCATCATGCGCATTGGCAATCAGTTGCGTGGTTGTGATCGTTACACTCGTGTCTTCTGCGCTAGCAGGAAGTGCGACACTATTAGAGACTGTCGGACTGTCATTCACACTGGCAACATCTATGGTAGCGGTCTGTGCAACCGTCCCCCCAATGTCATCGGATACTTGATAATGTAAAGTATCTTGCCCATGAAAGTTTGCATTCGGACGGTATGTATAGGTATGGCTATTCGAATCATACTGTATTCGTCCATGATCGGCAGATACTGAGTTATTCAGTATTGATAGGCTATCATGGTCGGCATCACTTGCTCCTGCTAATAACGCCGAAGCATCAATACTGCTATGAGTATCTTCGTTAATGCCTGTCAAAGTTACGCTATGAGCCACAGTTGGAGCATCGTTGACAGAATCAATTTGCATGCTAGCTTGGGTATGCACTGTGGCACCTTTGCTATCTTTCACATCATAAGTAAAGGTCTCTGAACCATGATAATTGGCATCTGGCGTGTAAAGTATTTTCCCGTGCTGGTCTACTTTTATCGTGCCGTGCGACGCCTGAACATTCACCACCGTTAAATGATCGGCATTATCAACATCGACAGCATGTGACAATAGTTGGCTTTGGTTTAAGGTAATAGTTCTATCTTCGGTGCCACGTTGCTGCATCGCCACAGCGCCTGAGACCGTTGGCGCATCATTGCTGCCAATCAAAGTAATTACAATATTATGATGAGTGCCATCTTTTGCTTCTATGGCAAAAGTTTCTATTACCTTTTGGCCGTCAGCTATCGAATTAAACGCTGCGGTATCGTCGATGTGATAGGCCCAATGCCCATTACTTTCAACAGAAAGGTGCCCATAAGCATTAGTCGAAAGTCCAGTATGGTGTTGAATATCGGTGTTCGATGGTGCCAAATGATTCTGAGCGGTTGTAAGTCCAGCTTGACCGTAGTCGACATCGGATACCTGCACAGTGCCTGTTACAGAGGTACTTTGTCCATCAGTGACAGTACCATCGAGGTCACCTTTAAACGTTGCAGCTTCATTTTTACCCTCTAACGTAACGGTAATGGTTTGCGTAGTACTGTCCGCAGTGTGTACTGTAAAGGTCTCCGTGACAGTTTCTCCATCAGGGATGGCTTTCACCGCATCAGCATCGTCCACATGGTATTGCCATCTACCATTTGCCTTAATAGATAAATGTCCGTATGCACCATGGTGAGTTTGATCCGCGCCACCAGAGGCGGTACTAGAGTCCGCGCTCACATGACTATTATCCTTAAAGTGACTTTGTCCTGTATCAGCGTCACTCACATGTAAGTGCTTCACGCTTGATTGCAAAGCGGTATCGGTCACATCAACGGCATGTGATCCCGTGATAGTTGGAGCGTCATCAGTGCCAGTTAAGGTAATAACCACATCGTGCTCTGTACCATCAGCGGCATGCACATGGAAGGTTTCTTTCACTGCGCTATTTTCTGGCAGTGCTTGCAATGCCTTTTGATTGTCAACGGTGTAGGTCCATTGTCCTTGCTCATCAATATCAAGGTGACCGTAAGCATTCGTAGAATGGCCTTTGCTATCCGTTGTACTACTTGGTTGAATATTCGTTTCAGCTGTTGTTTTACCTGTTTCTCCGTGGTCCTCATCGGTGACAGTCAGGGTACCTGCCGCCGTTGTACTATGACCATCGGTGACATTACCTGTGAGTTGCCCAGCAAATTGCGCAGCTTCATTCTTACCCTCTAACGTTACGGTAACGGTATGATTGGTACCGTCTTTAGATTGAACAGTAAATGTTTCAATAACTTGCTGTCCGTCTGGGATGTTACGTACCTTATCAGCATGATCTACGTGATATTGCCACTGACCATTGCTATTGATAGATAAGTGCCCATACGCTGATTGTGATAGACCGTTTGCTGCCGCAGTATGCGGTTTTAAGTCCGTCTCTGCTATAAAGCTATTTTCATTGTGATCGACATCAGCAACCGTTAACGTTTGTGGTTGAGAGGTGGCACCGTCCAATAGATCTTTAGCATCAGTAACCGTGGTAGTATCTTGACCGCCGATAACTGAAGGATCATTCGTCCCCGTTACAACAATATTGATCGCTTTGCTTTCGCTCACGCCACTAGACGCATCTGTTGCAACTACTTTTACAGAAATTGGCAGTGTTTCACCTTTTGCTAAAGCATCATAGGCATTTACTGTCGAATCGAACGTATAGCTACCATCACTATTTAAGTGGAATCCTGCTGGCGCTTTGGCCCCCTGCTCTAAGCTATAAGTCACCGCTCCCGCATCGTTGTCAATATCACTGGAGTGTAATTGACCGCGAATAACACCTGCCCCTTCATCTGTAGACTGTGTGGCGATATCGGCAATCACTGGCGCATTGTTTTTTCCCACTAACGTCACTATCACATCTTGTGTCGCGGTGCCATCGAGAGAGGTCACTGTAAAGTGTTCTTGTATCTGTTCACCTTCATGAAGTACTTGAACATCACGATTATTATTGTCGACGACATAGGTCCATGCGCCTGACTGTTGAATAGTCAGCGTGCCATAATGGTGTCCAGAGTTTGTTGGATTTAATGTTTGAGCTTTAAAGCCTGCCTCGCCCTTATCCACATCATGTACAGTCAATGTGCCGCTGGTAGTGATTTCATGCGGCGTTGCCGTCGCGGTTGCCGAGCTACCAAGTTGTTCCGTCACACTTGGAGTAACTTCTGTCTTCATTGTACCGGCGGTACCGGTACCAGAGATGCGGGCACCATCATTAGTACCAATAATCTCCACGACTAACTCGTGCGTCGTGCCAGCACCGTCATCAGTATGTAAAATAAAATGCTCTTGAAGTTTTTCACCGGCAGCTAAACTTTGAATATGAGAATCAAAGTTCTTCATGAGATGATATTTCCAATGACCTTGTTTATCTAATTCCAGATAACCATAGTTACCACCACTGTTAGGTGTCATATGGCTGTTTGCGATAAAATGTCCTTCTCCACTATCTGCGTCGCTTATATCAAGTTTCCCTTCCGCCACGAAAGTAGATTTATCATCCTCAGTAGATGATTCATGCTTTGAATCGGTAATAACAGGCTTGTCATTGATCGGAGTAACATGAATGGTAGCCGTACCGCTGTCTGACTGCTGACCACCGATGACTCCTTGATGTGAACCAAGCTGATCATGTACGGTGTAATGAAGGTGTATATCACCATTTACGTCTTTTGCTGGCGTGAAGCTATATCCTCCCTTACCGTCAGAAGCTAAAGTACCTTGAGTTGGATCGACAAGAGAAACGTCTGTCAGCACAATTTTCTCTGCTGAATCTGTCGCCAAATCTGGATCATCAACGTGCCCATGAGCCGCTAATGTACCCTGCCCAATAATATCATTTTGAGTAAAATGAATGGCTCTATCTTCATCGGTTGTTTTAAGAGCAAAGTCATGTGCTACTGGCTTATCATTAACTGAATCAATCGTTAAAGTAGCATGAACAGACGTAGATTCTAAGCCATCAGTAATCTCATAAGTAAATCCTACGGAACCATGGTAATTTGATTCAGGAACAAACTCATACACGCCATTTCCCTTATCACTAAAAGTACCATGTCCGCCATCAACTTTAATATTCACTACATGCAAATCGTCATTATCGATATCTTTAGCGTGCGCGAGTGCGACTAAATCAATAGCGGTGCCAGCATGTGTCACTAATTGACCCGTTCCTATGGACGTACCATCGATCTGAACTACGTGATCTTCGTCACTATTTCCTAAGCTAACGTCTTTATCCGCAGTGGGCGCTGTATTTCGACCATGAACAGTCAATACAACTGGAACTGTAATATCACCGCCATGTCCATCAGACACGAGTACTTGAGCCGTTACATCGCGAGTATCACCCGGTTTTAGGCCTTGTAAAACAGCGTCACTATGGGTAGGTGTATATTGATAGTGACCGTGCTGATCTATACTGAAGCCTTCTACTGTATTTGAAGGGTCAAGTGTGTATGTAACATGGTCTTTACTATCAGGATCTTGTGCTTTTAGATCACCTTCAAGGTGCATTTTATCGACTTCAATGATCGCTTTCGACTGAGCTAAGGCTTGGCTGCTACCTTGCTTAAATACTTGCACATTCTCAACACCCATGATGATTGGTACATCATTACTACCGTGAATGGTAATGGTAATATCTTGATGTCCTGAGTGTGCGCTGGTGACACTGATTGAGTCCGTTAGCGTTTCACCTTCGCTCAACTGATTAACTGGATCCGTCAATCCCGTATGAGAATAAAGGTGATACTGCCAATCACCTGCAGGAGTCACACTCAAATATCCGTACTGACCTGGTGTATGGTTTGCACCCGACACACCATGAGCATGACTTTCCGATGGAGACTTAGCTGACACATGGCCATCAATATCCGCCACATGAGTATGTCCAGAACTGTCTTTATAACTTGTACCATCTTCCCCTACATCACCTGTCAAGTCACCAGATATAACATCGGTATCCGTAATCACTGGAGGGGTAGAGTGAACATTATTATTACCCGTATGAGTAGGTGTTGGCGTTTGCGAGCCAGTAGATGTAGGCAAAGGATCTACGTGAATCACAGTATGCCCGACTACGACTTCTGTCCCATCTGTTACCTTATAAGATATTGCGACATCCTTGCCACGAGCACTTGCAGTTGGGTGATAGATATACCCACCAGCGCCATCTTCATCAATATGACCCAGTGTAGAGTCTAATACTTGTACATCCGCATTTTGCGATGTGCCTACCTTAAAGATACTCAGTAAATCTCCATCGGGATCCGTCGCAGATTGCAATAACGTTGATTCATCGAATCTCAGTGAGCTATGAGCTGAGTCAATTGTGCCTAAGTTGTCTATCTGTTGGGTGATTTCAGGCGCATCATTAGTACCAATGATGACCATTGGTACTACACGCGTATCAACACCACCATGACCGTCAGATGCTTGTATGGTGATATCAAATGACAGTGTTTCACCTTCCTGCAGGTAATTATACGCAACGTCAGTCCTATCAAAACTATAACTACCGTCGGAATGAACAGTAAGGCCCGGTACCGTATTACCTTTAAAGTGAGATGTAGGGAGACCACTATGCCCAAGTAATGTAAAAGTAACAGTATCGTGTGCGTCAGGATCTGTTGCGGCAAAGTGTCCGGTAACGAGCTTAGGCTCAGTCGTAAACTGATCTCCCAAATTCGCTTCAGTTGCCGTAATCTGGTGCGCTAACGCAATAGTCGGTTGATCATTAGTACCATGAATTTCAATAACTAAACTGGCTTCCGTACCGTCCACTGAATGGACTCTAATGGTATCGGTAAGTACTTCACCCTCACCTAGGGCTTGAACTTTAGGATCTTGATCTTGAAGCTGGTATTGCCATTCACCTAAGGTGTTAATCTTCGCAAAACCATGTGCCCCCTGAATACTACTCTCAGCCTTAAAGTGATCCTCATTGAGATCGGGGTCCGTTACCGTCAATTTCCCTGTAATATCAGCCCCTCCCGCAGTGATAACACCCGGTGCTCGCGGTATATGTATTGTCGCAGGATCTTGAACAGGATCTATTTTGATTGTTGCTGCACCGGCGTACTCAACAGGGGCACCGGATACTTGACCAAACGCTGTACCAGTTTCGATATACTTAAATGCGAATTTAGCGTCTCCAGCCCCTTTATGACTATTCCAGTCAGGATCAGGAATAAAGGTCCATGTATCATCATGATTATCGACCAACTTTCCTTCACCATGTTCTAGTGTAACTGAGCCTAATACCAGCTCAATACCCGAGTTCGAAGAAGCTACGTTGTCAATGTCATGTATATTAGCGAGCAGTTCTTGCACAGTAAAAGTGATTGCTCCGGAATCCTCTGCGACATGAGCTAGCTGTGTTGAACCTTGAGTTGGTGCATCATTTTGTGGCGTCACTACAATCACGCCATTTTTAACTACAGTGCTCCCACGGCCATCGTCAATTTTATACTGCAGCTGTACATCGCCATGATAGTTCGCATCTGGCTTAAATTGATAATTCCCCATTCCCAAGTCAACTATTGCACCATGTACATGCCCATCATGGCCAGCGACTACCTTGACCTCAGAGATAGCCATAGCATCACCTTCTGGATCACGAATATATTGATGCTGAGCACCCACAAGATCACCCACAGAGAATTTCAAAGTGGTGTCTTCTAATACTTGTAACGGATGTAGTTGAACCACTTCCGGTGCATCATTTTGGCCATGAAGAACAAAGTGCAATGTTTTTATACTTTCAGCACCATATCTGTCTACCAATTTTATATTTAAATCAACGTGCTCTGTTTCACCGACTTGTAGGTGTTGATACTCAGGTAAACTAGTATCAAACATGAATGAGCCACTGTTTTTGTCTAGAATAAACCCAGGTACATCGATATTGTGGCCGTGAGAATCAACCACAAAAAATTCGTGTGTATCACCCGTTGGATGACTCGGATCGGCATTGTCATCAATATCAGAAAACTGTACCACACCACTGACGACGTGATCTTCAATCACATCAACCCGATTAAGAGCATCACTGCCAATTGTTTGTGCACTAGGGTTTCCATGCTCATCTTGATTTGCGGTGATTTTTGCTGAGGTAATCGTAGGTGCGTCATTAGTACCTGAAATAGTAAGATGCAAAGTTTGCTGTGTCGTGCCGCCTTGAGCATCTTTTACGGTAACAACCACATCTTCAGTATGCGTTGCACCTACCGATAAATGTTGTAAATCTTTCGCATCAGTATGAACTGAAATCACACCAGTATGACTATCGATCGTAATCCACGGATTATTGTGATTACCATGATCTAGATGTGAATCAATGCTATAGGTAAAGGTAGAATCATCTACGTCAGTGACTTTAGGTAAGACTACCGTTTGTACATGACTTTGACTGTGTGCAGGCGTTGAATCCTCAGCAAACGTGATAGGCGAATACGCCGACAACACAGGGTTATCATTGCTACCATGCACGGTGATTTCTACGTTTTGCTTAATTGACTGTCCAGAAGAATCGGTCACTAAGAACGTAAAGTGCTCTTTTGGACTTTGCTTACCCGTAAGTGCCTGAGTCGCATCTTTACTGTCGTCAATGGTGTAAACCCAATGGCCGTGCGGATCGATACTAATAGAGCCGTATGTGCCTTCCTTAACCGTAGTGCCTAATGTTGCTCCCTGTACTGACCACGCTAATGTTCCATCATTATTATCAGGGTCTAATGCACTCAGTGTGCCGTGAATAGAAGGAGTGCCAGTCAGAGCATTCGCTGTCCCACCGGCTTCAGTTACCGAACCAGCACGCGTTCCCGTAATCACAGGAACATCATTACTACCGGTAATCGTAATCACGACTTTATGTGAGACAGGAGTGTTAGAGGAATCGGTGTCCGTTACGTCAAAGGTTTCAGTAACCACTTGATTCGCGTGTAGACTGTCTGCTTTAAGGTTATCTAATGTGTATACCCAATGACCTGAATCCGGATCAATGGATAAATGACCATAAGTACCTTGAGGCTTAGCTACGCCCCAATGAGCCGGGTCACCTTGATCGTGTTCGGTCGCAGTAAGTGTGCCACTTGTTGAGCGGATACCTGCATCTACTGCTTTATCGTGGCTGCTATTGGCATGAGAGCCAGCTTCAGTGACAGCTCCAGTATCACCGATCCCTTTCACAATTTCAGGCAGGTCGTTGGTACCATTGATGGTTACTGTGATGGTGTGCTCTGTGCCGTCAGCGCTCAAGACAGTAAACACATCATCGATATGATCAGTTTCCTTTAATTCTTGAACGGCTTGCAGAGAGTTATCCACTACGTAATGCCAGCGGCCCTTTTCATCGATACTTAAAGTGCCATGATGCCCATTTTGTCCAGCAAGCATTGTGCTCGCTTGGAAATGCGCCTCACCACTATCCACATCTGAAATAGTCAATTGACCATCAGTATGTAACTGATGTTTTCTGGTAATATCTTCTTTAACAGAGCCAATATCGGTACCCACTATTTGGGCTTGGTCATTGCTGCCTTTAACATCAATTACGACATTCTGGTCTGCAGTTAAGCCCGTACTGTCGGTTACCCTAACAGTAAAGCTTTCAGTCACATGTTGATCTTGCGTGAGACCTTGAGTGGCTGTTAAAGCATTATCCAGTGTATAGGTCCATTCGCCATTCGCATCGACACTGATATGCCCATATGTGCCATCAGATGTGCCAACAATACTCCATGCTTGAGTATCTGCGGTATCAACATCATGTCCGACTAGTTGACCTGTCGTGGTTTGTTGTCCTGCAATGGCATGCCCATCTGACGTAGAACCTTGCTCTATCACCGCACCATGATCAGCGCCTGTTGCCACCTCAATGGTCGGCGCATCTTTAGTACCAGTAATAGTCACAGCGATTGTATGAGCCGTACCATCAACAGAATGCACGATAAACTGGTCAACATGAGTATCATGCTCTTGCAGTGCTTGAACCGCTTGGTCGTCATTGTGCACTTGATACTGCCAATGACCGGCTTTATCAATCGTCAACGCGCCTAAGTTATGAGTATTAGATGCAGGTGCAACTTGCGTAACAAACTGCTCTTCACCACCAGCGGTAAGAGTATTGGTATCAATATCATCAATGGTTAGTTGACCATCGGTTTGCAACAGCGAATGATCTTGCGGAGAGACACCTTCAGTGACATCGCCCGTATCAACACCCGCAATGACAGCCTGATCGTTAGTGCCAGTAATGGTGACGGTTAAGTGCGATTCTTTTTCATTTCCAGCCGGATCGGTGGTTTTGTAGGTCAATACATCCTGAAGTGTTGCGCCCTCACCCAACGCCTGAACTTTAGGATCAGCGTTGTTCAGATCATAAGTATATGTGCCGTCATTATTGAGGTGCAAGGTACCGTAAGTACCGTCTATATCTCCTGACAATGAGCTGCTACCAAAAGCTAAGCTAGAACTGCCATGCGCATCAGGCTCCATGTTCACCTGACCAGAAATCGTCGTTATATCTTCTTCTTTAACAGAATTGGTAACATCGGTTGCTTCATTCACCGTGTCTTTGAAAATAGTACCACTTGAAGTATCTGTATTTCCTGCAATATCTTTTGACGTTGCCGTCACGGTTAGTGTGCCGTCATCTAGGCTAGAGAGATCCGTATTCGAAATATCAAAGCTGCCATCGGTATGTAGATTTACCTTATTCAAGTCGACGATCACTTCATGCTGGTGAGCATCAGAAATGATAAGCTTGGTCAACTCTCCAGCAACCTCCATATGACCCGTGATTGTATTTTCATTATGTACAATTTCATAACTATTTAAGAAGTGATTGCCATGGAAAACACCACTTGAACTGTCTGAAATAGCCACATCGACATCAGTTTGAGTGTCTAAGGTATAGCTGATTGATGTGCTGCCCGATACGTTTCCTGCGACATCAGTTTGGCGCACCAAGACGGTATAATCCCCATCAATTTGGTGGCCTATAGTATCGACCCAATGCTTACCTCCATCGATAGAGTATTCAACATGTGCACCAGGCTCAGTGCCCGTCACATCTAGGTCTCCATTCTTGGTAATATGGTCGATAGAACTTGAGCCACTATCTAGCTTCAGTTTCACTCCAGGCGCGGCAACCTGAGTATCTAACGTAAAGCTTAAACTGGTTGTCTTAGATTCATTTCCAGCTTGATCAACTTGTTTGACAACAACTTCATTATGATCTTCAACAGGCGTGAAACTGTTGCTCCATGTAGTACCATGATCCACGGAATACAATATTTGAGAACCCGTTTCATGGTGCTGAATATGTAATGTTCCGGTTTGAGTAACTTTATCCGTCGACGAGGCTCCAGTATCGGTCTCTAAACTGACACCCAATTGAGCAGGAAGAGTGGTATCGATGGTGGTTTGTACTGCCGCACTGAACGTTGATGGGTTACCTGCAGCATCGGTTGCAATGGCCGTAAAGCTGTGTAGTCCATCCGGTAAAGTTGGTGGTGTATAAGTAAACGAACCTTTCGAATTGGCTGTTACTGTGCCAACAACAGTACCATCAATATAAATATCCACTTTGGCATTCGCTTCAGTAATACCATTAATTTCCGGTGTATTGTCTTTATTGTGATCGGCGTTCGCGATCGGTAATAATACCGGCACTGAAGGTGGCGTTAAATCAGAACCCGCGGCTGTATTTGACACATCTGATGAGGTATTGCCAGCCTGATCGGTAATTGACACCGTTACAGTGGTAGTTGGTGTCACTGGAGTCGTAACTTCAGTATGCAAAATATCTTGGTCAGTAATTGGATGCGGCACACCATTAATCGTTAAAACATCGCCTGCTTTTACATCATCGGGTAACGCAATAGTTGCGGTAACAGTGCCGTCTGGCCCCAATTCTTTGATGTTATACAGATTATCTTGACCTGTACTTTCAAACGTCACAGATTTTGGAGGCTTAACCGCCGTATCCACTGATAGCTGACGAGAAATAGCTTGTGTATTATTCCCAGCTAAATCGTGCACCTCAGCTTGCATGACTAAGTCACCTTCAGGCAATTTGGCAACATCAGTTTGAGGAACAGTAGTCACCCAATGACCGGATGCATCTACGGTTGCATGATACGTGTGGCTTTCCAGTGTCACATCAACGATCTGACCGGCTTCAATACCTGTGGTCGTCCCTGAAATCGTCAGTGGAGAATGCGCTTCTTTCGCATTGACTATATTGTCTCCTGACAAAGTATTATCAAAGCTGAGCGTACCTGGCGTTTTATCTAAGGTCGCCAAGCCCTGAACTGAACTGATATTCCCCGCAGCGTCTTGAGCGGTTGCCTCTACGGTTAACTGACCATCAACGAACTGATGACCACTTAGATCCAGCTTCTCGATTGAGAAAATGCCCGTTTTTGAATCAAAAGTGACCTGTTTAATATCCAACTTCACTTTTGTTCCAGCACTGTCTGTCACGGTCAATGTCGTCAGTGTTTCGGTACCATCGGTACGATCGATACTGCCCGCAATTGAGACAGCATGAAGTTCATCAGCGCTGATCTGATGATTTGGGTGAGCAGTGCTACCGGTTGTACCATCGGTAATATCAACCGCAGTTTGAGCGATGTGAGTATCAATATGAGTAAGCACCGTCGTTGGTGCTGAGGTGTTTCCATGAATATCCGTTGAGGTTGCGGTTACCTTACCGCCGTCAGGTAAATCGGTTGACGGTGTGAAGGTAAACGTACCCGCTGAATTAACAACAGTGCTGCCTAGGGTGTTGCCATTCCCATCGACAAAAGTAATTGTACTCCCTACTTCACCAGTACCTGAAAGCGTTGGCGTTTTGTCATGCCCAGCCGGAATTGGAGTGATGTGGGGCGCGACTGGTGGCGCAGTATCCATTAATGCACTGCCCGTATTGGACGATTCATTACCTGCTGGATCAACCGCTGTTGCTGTAACAGTCAGTGTACCATCAGCAAGTGAAGAGACATCTACCCCTGTCGCGGTAAAATGGCCATCAAGAGTAACGGCTACCGATGCAAGAGGGACTGGAATCGTGTTATGACCATCACTGATAGTTAATAAGGTTAATGTTGCTGTTGAATCTATCGTGCCGCTAATTTCAGCATGCGTTTTTTCCGCAGCATTAATAACGCGATCGAAATTCGCACCCTTACCACCATCGGATAGTGCTACTGTCGTGGTATCAATGTGAGTGTCTACCTGCATGTCATGCGTGGCAGGCGTGGCGGCATTGCCCGCTTTATCCGCGACGTTAGCGGTAATAACCGGCGTTGAACCATTAGTAAGCTGAGTCAAATCGGTTGCGGGAACTGGAGTGCTCCACTTGCCGTCCGTACCCACGGTGGCACTATAGTGATGATTATTAAAATCAATCGTCACAAGCTGGCCTGCTTCAATACCAGTACTTGTTCCCGAAACGGTTAATGGCGACTGAGTCTCCAATGCATTGATAACGTTATCACCACTTAGCGTGCCATCAATAGCAATGCTACCTGGGTGAGTATCCAAAGTTGCGGTGGATGTACTCTGTTTGGTATTCCCTGCCAAATCAGTAGCGGTTGCATCAACAGTAAGTGTCCCATCAACAAGCCCGTATGACGATAAATCGGCATGGAGAGTGAACACACCCGTCTTGGCGTCCACTGTCGCTTGAGTCGGGTCTAAATGAGCCACATGTCCTTTTTCATCAGTAACGGTGAGACCCGTTAAGTCAGTTTCGACCCCCTGATGATCGATGACACCAGAGATCTCAACATTAGAGAGCTCTGTCCCCGAAATAATATGATTAGGGTGCTGCGTCGTCTGTGTTGTTCCATCCGTAATATCTACACTTGGCGTATGAATTCCTGTATCAATAACCAATTGCAGAGGAGTCGGCGTAGAGACAGATGCTGTGGCTGAAGGCGCTAACGCAACGCCTGAGATATGATGGGTATCGCCGCTAATGCTGCCGGACAGTTGAGCAAGTGCGACATTAAAGTCACCCTGTGCATTGGACGTCGTGGTTGCCACTACGTTGCCATTTTCATCCGTCAATGTCACAACTGAAAATGGGATATCAGTATGACCAGTGACACTTGGTGTAGTGACGCTGGTAATGCCGTCAGTGTCACTCGTTCCCGTATCACTTGACGGATCAATAGTAAGTGCACCAAATTGATTGACAGGTGGGGTAATCGGAGCGATCACTGGCTGATGATCCAGCAATTCTGGAGCTTGATTCAATACCGGAGTTAATACTGGAGGCTGCCCATCTTTTGTGGGCGCACTCGCAACCATACTAGGTTCAAAAGTAAGATATTTTGTCGATGTCCCACCATGGTTATCCGACGTACTTACTTCAAAAAACTCTTTGCCATGATAAACGCCATTCGCATCCATGCTCATACCAGAAACAGACGGATGTTGGGTGTAAGTATAAGCACCTGTTTTAGTATCTAAAACAAGATCGCCAAATTGACCCACAATCGTTTGTGTATCACCAGAGATTGTACTACCACTCACTGCGTAGGTATGAGTATCGAAAGTGTCAACATCAGTAAAGGAAAGTGTGCCGTGAGTATGATCGGCGCTGTTGTCTTTAAAAGTCACCACGGGCTGATCATTGGTCCCCGTCACTGTCACTGCAACCGTTTCAGTGACGGTTGCACCTTTATCATCGGTGACCGTGATCAACATCGACTCTGTATGGACCTCTCCTTCAGATAGATCTTGATGCTGAGCATTCGATAACTTATAAGTCCACTCGCCAGATGTTGGATCTAGAGTAAAGTCCCCATAAGCTCCTTGAGAATTACTCGTGCTATACGCTAATTGGGCGTTATGGTCTACGTCAGTAGCAAGCACTTGCCCTTTGGCTGATAAAGTACCGTCTTCAGTGACGCTACCAGTGTGAGTATCAGCCTGTAGTTTTGGTACGTCATTGGTGCCTTCAACCGTCACAACGACCTGCTGCGTTGTCGTCGCGCCTTTATCATCGGTCACTGTCACCAACATGGTGTCTGTTTGGGACTCCCCTTCGGCCAACGCTTGATGAGCCGCATTATCAAGTGTGTATTTCCACTGGCCTGAGCTGGCATCTAAGAGAAATGTACCGTATTGACCTTGTAAACTGTCTGGGGTGTACGTTAATACTGCGCCATGATCCACATCTGTGGCCGTCACTTGACCGGCAACAGCCTGAACGCCATCTTCTTTGACTGTTTCAGCTTGCGCTTGGCTGGTGATCACCGGTCTATCATTCGTGCCTTCAACCGTCACCGTGATTTGTTGAGTGGCCGTCGCACCTTTGTCGTCAATCACTGTCACCCGCATGGTTTCAGTGTAAGACTCACCTTCGGCTAACGCTTGGTTAGCGCTGTTGTCTAGCGTGTAATGCCATTTACCTGAGCTAGCATTTAATACAAATGTACCGTACTGCCCTTGAAGACTATCTGGGGTATAAGTCAGGACTGCGCCATGATCCACATCTGTGGCAATCACTTGACCATCCACAAATTGGAGGCCGTCTTCTTTGACTGTTTCAAGGGGTGCTTTGCTAGTGATCACTGGGATATCATTAGTGCCCGTCACCGTTACTGCAACGGTTTCTGTCACCGTTGCACCTTTGTCATCGGTGACCGTTACTAGCATAGATTCAGTATGGGTTTCACCCGCGGCTAAATCTTGATGATGCTTGTTATC
The DNA here is from genome assembly GCF_000467185.1 of Vibrio ezurae NBRC 102218. Classification (GTDB taxonomy): domain Bacteria; phylum Pseudomonadota; class Gammaproteobacteria; order Enterobacterales; family Vibrionaceae; genus Vibrio; species Vibrio ezurae. The sequence continues at coordinate 448 of NZ_BATM01000021.1, read as the reverse complement.
CAGCGTATAGGTCCACGTACCTGAGCCGGCATTTAGCGTGAAATCACCGTACGTGCCATGATGACTGCCTGCGGTATAAGTCAATTTAGCGTTATGATCGGCGTCCGTGGCTAAAATCTGCCCTCGAGCAAACAAAGTACCGTCTTCATTGACACTACCCGTGTGCGTATCCGCACTCAGTACTGGTTTATCATTAGTGCCTTCAACTGTCACTGTGACTTGCTGGGTAGTAGTAGCGCCTTGATCGTCAGTAACAGTGACCTGCATAGTTTCGACATGAGACTCGCCCTGCGCTAATGCTTGGTGAGCGTTATTGTCTAATGTGTAATGCCACTTGCCCGAACTCGAATTTAGAGTGAACGTACCGTACACCCCTTTCAAGTTATCTGGCGTGTAAGTGAGCACTGCACGATGATCAACATCTGTGGCCGTCACTTGACCGTCCACA
>NZ_BATM01000022.1 GCF_000467185.1 Vibrio ezurae NBRC 102218 | reverse complement strand
GACTTAGTGTAATTAGTATAAAAGACTATTATCGAGCCTTGATAAGCGCCATTAACCATCAGGTAAATATTTTAACATTAAGGTTACAAGATAGTCAGTGTATTAGGAAACAAATTTCATGCATTGAAATTGAAAACTTTGAACAGATGCAATACAAAGCTTCATTAAGTTTACGAAGAATGATTGCTATTACTTTACGTTACAAATTACACTATATTAGATTTATTATCCTCTATAGGTAATTGGAGTTATTTTGCTGAAAGACATCGTTATTCAGGCACTTAAAGCGGTTCAGAACGACTGTCTTGCGCTTTCAAAGCAACATTATCCAACCGTACATAATCGGGGAATCAGCAATCATCACTTAACCTCATTAGTGGAGCGGCGCTTACAAAAAACCGCACAACAATTTGGTTCTGCGATGACCATTGAACCAATCCACACCCATAAATACACACACGCACCCGATAGCGTTTATCGACGCATTACATTGCAATATGGCAGTGTTTGGCTATTTCCCTATTCGATTAAAACGGCCAATAAAGTCTTTAAATCCCACTTGTTTGAAACCTTAGCTATTTGGCAAAGTGAGTTTAACTACGCCATACAACCTAATGATTGCGTCGTTCTTGTCTGTGATCATTGGCTTAATAGAATCAACACCAGTCAACAGCTCATTGATTGGTGGCACAATCACCTACCCGATGATTTAAGCCAATATGCGGAAAAAGGCATACACCTTGCACCATCGCAGGCTCCTAAACTGGACGATCTTATGCAAGATCTTAGCTTACAACCTTGTTATAAAACCCACACTCACCCTCTAAAACGAGAAGAGGACGGATCCTTTGTGAAAAGATACGTCCATCTTTATGCGATTTTTGAATGTAAATAATCGGTGTTAGTCGCGCTATTTTGTCACTTCTGCAAGTACTTCATTAAAACGATTCCACGATTTTAGATCGGCATCTTTACGATAGCGATCAGAGCCAAGCACTGTAAATGCGTGTGGCGCTCCGCCGTAAGAGATCATTTCATGTTGAATGCCAGTGCTTTCCAGTTCATCAGCTAGCATGGCAAAGTCCGTCATGCTAACAACTTTATCTGCTGTGCCGTGGAAAATGACCACCGGTGCTTTCGTCATCTTGTAATCTTGACCTTGTGGCGTTTTTAAACCGCCATGGAAACTGATAAAGGCTTTCGCGCTATTGCCCGCACGAGCAGATTCAAGAACCGCGGCTCCGCCAAAACAATACCCTGCTACTACGGTATTATCTTTGCTACCATTGAGCATTTCTGCTTTAAGCTGACTTTCTGCCATTAGCTTTTGTAGCTTCGCTCGGTCTTTATACAACTCACCTGTGTGCTGCTTTTTATCTTTCACTTCGGTTGGGCGAATACCTTTACCAAACAAGTCAGCAGCAAAAACGTTATACCCCACTTCATTAAGCATTTTAGCTCGCTTAATTTCGTATTCGGTTAATCCATCCCAGTCGTGAACTAAGACCACTAAAGGCGCAGAATCAGAGATCTTAGACCAATAACCTTGATACTCTTTTCCATCCACTTCATAAACAACGTCTTCTCCTGCTAACACACTAGCAGAACCCGCCAATAACGCTGCATACAAAAAATAGCGCATACCACTGTCTCCTTCCTTATGAGTTCCATTGAGTGTAGTACGGCTTTCTAAAAATAAGAACTATTCCTATTTGATTTTTTACATGAAGTTAATGGAGATACAGACAACATAGATACTCTATAACCTATTTATTTGTAACGAGAATTTGTCAATGCTGAATACTGGCTATACTTAACGAATATGAAAAAGATTTGTCATTGCACTGTCGATGTTCACCAAAAACTGGAAAATCAATTTTGAATCAAGGTAGCCCTGAACTTTACATTACTAAACATGACGATGACTCGGAAACGCAAGCTATTCCGCTGGTTCGTGCCGATGTTGTCAACACCATCATAGTGCAGTTTGAGAAACAGGGTATTAACATGACTGAGGCACTGCGTCACGCCAATATCAGCCGTGAAATGCTGACAGATTCAAGCAATATGATCGTGAATACTTCAGTGAAAAGTATCTTCGGTAAGGTGTACACCGATGAGGGTATTTTTACTTTTGTCGAAGCGGTTATTCATACCCAACGAACTCAACTCATCCCACATTTTGTAAGAACGCTGTCTAAAAATCTGACCTTACGTGAGGTATTAACCCAGTTTAATTTATTAATCAGAGAGTCTATCCCTGTTGCTTCACAATACTTAGAAGTGAACGACAACAGCGCATGGTTTTGTTCTGCAATGCAGCATAAAGAAGTGAACGACTGGCAAGAGATCTTCAATGTTTTATATTGCGTCGAGCTTATTCGCTCACTGACCAATAACCTGGCATGGCGACCAAAGTCGTTGGCGTTAATTCAAAGTCGCCATGGTCAGTTTGCCAAAAACATTCCCAGTGACATCCAATTGTTATTTTCGCAACAGAACACCAAAATCAGCATTGATTTAGAACTGCTTGATCAAACGATTTATACCCATTACCCAGAGCCTGTCGCCAAAGAGATCATTTGGCATAGTACCTTCACCGATACTTTGTACACCGCGCTCGCGCCTTACGTGCATGAGCAAAATCTTGATATAGAACTGGCCGCCACGCTATTAAGCATGAGTACGCGCAGCCTGCAGCGCAAGCTACTGCAAGAGAAAAACTCATTTAGAGCCATCAAGAACAGCCTTTTATTTAATACTGCCTGTGATTTGATGAAACAGAACCTCAACCTAACCCAAATATCGGTACAATTGGGCTACGCCGACATAGCCCACTTCTCGCGTGCCTTTAAGCGATTTAGCGGTATTCCCCCTAAACGCTATCAGGCCCTACTGTGTGACGTAACACCTGATGTTTAAGGCCTGCTTTCTAAAGCAAAATCTACGGTTATAAATACGGAAACAAGGCTCGTTTTTGTTCATCAGTGAGATTACTCACACGCTCAATGTTGTTATCTGGAATAGCCTCTGGATCAGGGTAATGTTTTAATACCCTCTCCATACTTGCTTCTCGAATGAGGTGTATCACCGGATACGGCGAACGATTGGTTAAATTCTCATCGTCATCGGGATGAGTACCGGCAAAACAGTAATCAGGATGAAAGGTGGCTATTTGAAACTCCCCTTCGTAATCTTGCTGTTTAATCAGTGCATCAACCCAATCTAAAAACAGATTGTAATCCATAAAATCATCTAAGAAATTAGGGATAGTGACCAAAGTCGTTTCTAGCTCTTCGACGTCGGTGCTTTGCAAATGCATGAACTCTTGCAAGATAAACTCTAGCAATTGCTCTTCGTTGTCTGCTTCTGTGACGGCAATTCTGATCTGTTTATTTCGATTAGGTTTTGCGGCAAATGGACATAAATTTAGCCCAATGACCACCTTTTCTAACCATTCTCGAGTTTGATGCTCTACCTGCTCTAAATTAATACTCATATTATTTGGTATTAAATCCTTGATCTTGTAAAAACTCTTGCATAAACGGGCGGGCTTCTTTACTTAATATTTTAGTAATTTGATCCGACCAAGCACCCGATTTTTTATTGTCTGTACGCGTGGCATAATAGTTTTTGATTTGATCGTCATAACGGGCTAACACATCTTTATCCAATGCCGTGTATTGCTCTTGATGTACTACGATGGATTTAGGTAAACGAGGTTTAACCTCAGGGTTTTGCGCCGGATGCCCTAGACACAATCCAAATAGAGGAATAACGTGTTTTGGAAGTGCCAGCAACTCGGTGACCTGTTGTGGGTTATTACGTAATCCACCAATATACACGCCCCCTAGCCCTAATGACTCAGCGGCCGCAAGGCAGTTTTGCGCCATCATAGCCGCATCAACAGACCCAATTAAAGTTTGTTCGGTAAACCCGAGCTGCGCTTGTGGATGAATATCCTGATGACGATGGTAGTCAACACAAAAAACCAGAAACTCCGCGCAACTTTCTACATAAGACTGACCGCCAGCGTAGCGTGCCAGTTTTGCTCGGCTGTCCTTTTGCTGAATACGAATAATCGACACACACTGAATAAAGGTAGAGCTCGACGCAGCTAAACCACAATCTAAGATGGTTTCCAGTTGTTCTGCCGTGATGTTTTGCTCGGTAAATGAACGAATTGAACGGTGAGAAAGAAGAGTTTCGATTGTGCTATTCATCGGGCTATCCATAAGAAATCATTGGCCTTTAGAGTAGCAATAATGCGCCTTGTAGCAAAGTAACTTTCCGTCGATAACCATTACACTACACGGTTTTAACGCCGTATTTAATAACGACCGTTCATCCCATTTCGGTTAGACATATCATCATTCATGCTCCCGCCTTTCCAACCACCACTACCTAGGACATTTAAAACGTCGTTTGCGGTATAGTCGTCAGCGTCGGTAAAGAAATCATGAGATATCTCCTTGCGCAGTCGATGAAATAAAGAGGCATCCTCTAACCCTGCTAAGTCTTGAGGATCTGCAAACAGGGCCAGTGCAAACTTTTGCTGGCGTTGACTGAGGGTTTGACTGCTCGCTTGTATTTGCCCAATAGAGAAATAATCACGTCTGCCATACCCTTTTAGCAGTATCGGCGATAGTATTTTAATCACTTTGGCCATTCTGCGATATTGGATAAATCGAAACATACAACTCCTCGACTTTACTGCGATCAAGCCTTCTTAGCGTAAGGATTGGCTCTTCTTCATTAGCATTATGATGTTAGCACTGGAGTCGATATTGTCTAACACTGTCCTGCATATAAGCCATATTTAACTCATCTTTACTGCAATACGTAATACCAATCCCACTAACTCAGTGATCAGAAATAGCGCAGCAAAAAGGGGCCAATAGCCCCTTATAAAATAACAAATAATATGACGCTTAGTTGTTATTTCGTACGAGTTACTTAGCGTTAAATACCACTTGGTACTCGCCGATGCCTGCGTAATTTACTGTTGTAGGCTTGTCGAATTCAACTTCAACGATGCCACAGTAAGAACCGGTAATGATAGTCTCGCCAGCTTTGAACGTTACGCCGCGACGAGTCATGAAGTTAATTAGCCAGTAAACAGGGCTTTGCGCCGATTCGTTTGGATGTGTGCCATCAAAGTTTTGAACATTGTCACCTTGAGTCACAGTCACGTTAACTTTAGCCGCATCAAAGGCTTTTTCACGAGCAATTTCAGGGCCAACAAACAGACCTTGGTTTACCATGCAGTCAGCCAGTTTTTCGTTGAACTCAGCATCGCTGTCTGCAGCAAAACGTGCTTGCATTAGCTCAAGTGCCATGTGGCATGAACCGATAGCGTCATTGATTTGCTCTTCAGTGTAACCTTCTGCGTTTGCAGGAAGATCTTTGCCCAGTTTGAAGCCAATTTCTGGTTCAATGCGCGCTGCGCCATTGTCCATAAACAATTTACATGTATCGCCACTGTTCACGCTATCAGTAAAGATAGGTGCAACGATGTATTTGTCTTCCCCAAGTGGGTTCAAACATTTCCAGCCGCCTACAGCGCCGTTTTTCAGTTCAATCATTGCCGCTTGAGTTTGCAGAGCGTCTTCTAGAGTCGTTGGACGAATGTTTTCTGCAAGACGTGGCGCTTTAGTACCCGCTACGCGGCGGCTTAAAAGCTCTTTTGCCGCTTCTGTATATAATGTAGTCATATTGTATTACCTGATGATTGTTTTGTTTGATGATATAGCAATTTTTATATTCTGAATAGGTCGCCCAATCACGAAAAAGGGTGACTTGCATAACAAGTCACCCTTAAATTACCTAGTTAGATCAACCTTTGTCTTGTTAGTAAAAAAGACAGTCACTGACGATTAAACGTCGTAAGTTGTTGATGCTGTGTCGCCGCCCGTACCAGTCCAATTAGTGTGGAAGAATTCACCACGCTCACGGTCAAGACGCTCATAAGTGTGAGCACCAAAGTAGTCACGTTGCGCTTGAAGAAGGTTTGCAGGCAAACGAGCCGTTGTGTAACCATCAAGGAACGAAAGAGCAGACGTTGTACAAGGCATTGGGATGCCTACTTCTAGCGACTTAGCCGCCACTTTACGCCATGCACCTAGACAGTTTTCTAGGATAGCTTTGAAGTAAGGATCAGAGCCTAGGAATGCAATTTCTGCATCGTTTTCAAACGCATCACGGATGTTACCTAGGAATGCAGAACGGATGATACAACCGCCACGCCACATGAGTGCTACGTTACCGTAGTTTAGGTCCCAACCATTTTGGTTTGATGCTTCACGCATTAGCATGAAACCTTGTGCGTAAGAGATGATCTTAGACGCAAGCAGTGCTTGGCGAAGTGCGTCAACCCACTCTTGCTGGTCGCCTTCAACAGGTTGTACTGTTTTACCAAACAATTTCTCAGCCGCTACACGTTGATCTTTCATAGAAGATAGGCAACGAGAGAATACAGACTCAGAGATAAGCGTTAGTGGAATACCTAGATCAAGGGCATTGATACCAGTCCATTTACCCGTACCTTTTTGGCCTGCAGTATCAAGGATCTTGTCAACTAATGGCGCGCCATCTTCGTCGCGGTATTTCAAGATGTCTGCTGTGATTTCTACTAAGTAGCTGTCCAGCTCAGTGGTGTTCCAGTCAGCGAAGACTTTTTGCATATCGTCAGCAGACATGCCAAGGCCGTCTTGCATAAATTGGTACGCTTCACAAATAAGCTGCATGTCACCGTATTCGATGCCATTGTGTACCATTTTAACGAAGTGACCTGCACCATCGTTACCTACCCAATCACAGCAAGGCTCACCTTTATCAGTTTTCGCTGAGATGCCTTGTAGGATAGGTTTCACTGCTTCCCATGCTTCTGGAGAGCCGCCTGGCATGATTGAAGGACCAAAACGTGCGCCCTCTTCACCACCTGATACGCCAGTACCGATGAAGTGAATGCCTTTTTCACGTAGGTAAGCTACGCGACGGTTTGTGTCAGGGTAGTTAGTGTTACCACCATCGATGATGATGTCACCTTTGTCTAGTAGTGGGATAAGTTGTTCGATGAAACTATCAACCACATCACCAGCACGTACCATAAGCATCACTTTACGTGGCGTTTCTAGCTTCTCTACCATTTCTTGTAAAGAGTAAGCACCAACGATGTTAGTGTCTTTTGCTGGACCTTCTAAAAATTGGTCAACTTTAGCCGCAGTACGGTTATGTGCTACCACTTTAAAGCCATGATCGTTCATGTTTAAGATAAGGTTTTGACCCATTACTGCGAGTCCAACTACACCAATATCACCTTTCATTTTGTCTCTCCTACTATTCTTATCTTAAGCAATCTTACTTGCTGCGTCTGAGTCTAAAAACCATTCTGTTTCACCCGCATTGGAGTGAATTTTTGCTGCTGGATAGGGAAGATCCTCAGCTGGCGTATTGTAGATCTCATGTACGATATCTTGTTTGCCTGCGCCTAACACTAAATAGCTAATGCGTTTGGCCGCTTGTAGCACTTTTGCTGACTTCGAAATGCGCAACTGTCCAGACTCTGGATGTGAAGCAACGATAGCCAGTTTTTCTTCATTGTAATTTGTATGCTCTGGGAACAAAGAAGCGGTATGCCCATCAGCACCCACGCCTAGCAAGATCCAGTCAAACACGGGAACGCCATCTTGGGTGTCAATCACATCGCTCATTTCTGTTGCGAAACGAATGGCTTCTTGCTGAGGATCATTTTCACCCAAAATACGGTGAATGTTTGCTTCAGGCACACCAACAGGAACAAATAGCAAAGCATTGGCTTCGCCAAAGTTACTTTCTGCGTCAGTTGGTGCTACGCAACGTTCGTCGCCCCACCAAAAATGCAGGTTGTTCCAATCAATGCTACTCGCATGTGGCTCTGTCGCCAACAACTTGAATAGCATTTTGGGAGTGCTGCCACCGGATAGAGAAATATGTACCGCTCTACCTTGATGACTAAAGCTTTGTAACTCTTTGGCTAACTGCTCTACCACTTGAGTCGGCGTACTAAAGATTTTGCTATTCATCATAATTCGCAATACTCGGTATCTGTTAAGTTCTTACAAGGGAAGCGCCACGCTCTTCCATCACGTTCTAAAAGATCATGAGACTCTTTCGGCCCCCATGTTCCGCAGGCATAACCAAACAGCGCTTGTGGACGTTCTTTAAAGTCTAAAATAGGCTGAACATATTCCCAACAAGTTTCAACTGCGTCAGAACGAGCAAATAACGTTGCATCGCCATTTAATGCATCCAGCAATAAACGTTCGTATGCACTGAGCATATGAGCTTCGTTTAAAGACTTGTAATGGAAGTTCATTTTCACTTCTTTCGCGTGGAAACCTGCTCCAGGCTCTTTTAAACCAAAGCTAATCTGAATACCTTCATCCGGCTGAATACGGATAATCAGTTTGTTTTCAGGCGCATCCTGCCCAAACACTGGGTGCGGCGTATCTTTAAAGTGGATAACCACTTCTGTTACGCGAGTCGGCAGACGCTTACCAGTACGAACATAAAACGGAACCCCGTTCCAACGGCTGTTGTTAATGTAGGCTTTTAGTCCAATGTAGGTTTCAGTACGCGAATCATCAGCAACACCCGGCTCGTCTCGGTATCCAGGTAAAAACTCACCACGAACCTCAGATTCGGTGTATTGACCAAGAACAAGGTTATTCACTAAGTCGTGTTCTTCAAGAGGCTTTAAGCTTCTTAATACTTTCACCACTTCATCACGAATAGAATCCGCATTGATGCGCGGTGGTGATTCCATGCCAACCATGGCCAATACTTGCAATAGGTGGTTTTGGAACATATCACGTACTGCGCCAGAACCGTCGTAATAGCCGCCACGCTCTTCCACACCAAGGAACTCAGAACCTGTGATTTCAACATAATTAATGAAATTTCGGTTCCAAAGCGGTTCAAACATAATGTTTGAAAAACGGAACACCAATAGGTTTTGTACGGTTTCTTTACCTAGGTAATGATCAATACGATACAGTTGAGTTTCTTCAAAATGCTCATGGATCTGCTTATCTAGCAGTTGTGCTGACGCAAGATCGTAACCGAACGGTTTTTCAACAATAAGGCGCTTCCAACCATCGTCTTCTTTGTTTAGACCATGAGCGGCAAGGCTTGCAGGAATCACAGAATATAAGCTAGGGGGTGTGGCTAAGTAATAGAGAACGTTACGCTCTTCTAACTGATAGTGCGCCGCAAGTTCATCTTGTCGAGTTGCCAGTTTGGCATAATCTGCGGTATCGGACGTATTGATTGCTTGATAATGAAGATGGCCGATGAACTCTTCTAGAACAGATTCTTCTGTTTTTTCAAATTCTCGAAGGGCTTTCTTCAATTTGTCACGATAAGACTCATCACTGTATTCAGTACGGCTTACGCCTAAAATATAAAATGATTGGGGAAGTTGACCGCTTTGGTACAGTCTATATAAAGCGGGAATTAACTTGCGATAAGTTAAATCTCCAGAAGCACCAAAAATTACTATGCTGCTTTTATCAGGTATTACCATCATTTGTCCTTCAAGTGCCTTTAAGGGTTGCATAGAAGCATCGAGTTACGGGGAGAGTCCACCGGCGAATGGCTTACAATGCACCATGAGAAGAATTCTACACCGAATAAGGCGAATTAAAATAATTTGTCACATTTTCACAGTGATTAATTGAAATCTATAGGCAAAAAAAATCTCCGCCTTCGTTAACGGAGATTGCCTGCATCCATAGTTTAGCTTTATGACGCTTTAATAGAAACATTTTTCATTCGCATAATTATTTTTGCGATTCACCTGCATAATATTTGAGCACCGAGTGCTATCTAGCACGCATCAATCACCGTCTAGACTGGTCTTATAGAAAACTACATAGCCACTGACGCTCATAGTTAATACCCATGCTTCACTGCATAGAAAGCGCTCTAATTCTGCGCAATAAATGCTAAGGGCGTAATTTTAACACCGCATCGATATCCTCAGCAGTATGTCTTTCCGCAAGCTGCTCCCATGGTTCACCAAAAGCACGGTTAACAATACGGCCGCGTTGCACGCCCTCTCGCTGTGCGACTTGCTTAGCCCAACGCACCACATTGGTATAAGAGTCTACTTGTAAAAATTCGGCGGCATCATATAACTTACCCAATACAAGGTTGCCATACCAAGGCCATATTGCCATATCAGCAATCGTATATTCATCACCAGCAACAAAATGATATTTTGCCAATTGCTTATCTAATACATCTAACTGACGCTTTGCTTCCATCGCAAAGCGATTAATTGGGTATTGCTGTTTTTCATCAGCATAGGCGTAAAAATGCCCAAAACCACCGCCTAAGAAAGGAGCGGAACCTTGTGCCCAAAACAGCCAGTTAAACGTTTGAGTGCGAGCAGGTCCAGCGCTAGGTAAAAAACGATTAAACTTCTCTGCTAAATGCACAAGGATAGAGGCAGATTCAAATACATTAACTGCTTGTTCACCACTTTTATCGACCAAAGCAGGGATTTTAGAATTGGGATTCACACCCACAAATCCAGAAGAAAACTGATCAGAGTCACCAATATTGATCAGGAAAGCATCATATTCTGCTTCTTTAACACCAGCGCCTAACAGCTCTTCAAGCAGGATGGTGACTTTTTGTCCGTTAGGTGTCCCTAAGGAATACAGCTGTAATGAATGCTCACCTTCTGGCAATGCCTTTTCGTATCTAGCACCTGCTTCAGGGCTATTGATATTGGCCCATTTATTACCGCCATTGGTGTCATTAACCCACACTTTAGGGGGAACGTATTGCTCATTCATGGTCTCTCCTTTTACCTATTTCATCATCGCCGTATTGCGATATTTCCATCTACCAAAAGAATGACTTATTGATGTTGGCTAATAACGGCTGCTATCTTTTAACGGTTTAACCACCGAGTCTAACCCTTCAACCTTCAGCGCCAAGCAAAGTTGCAACAGACGACCTAGTTCACCTTCCGGCCACTGGGCTTTGTTTTGAAACCACAATAAATACTCTTCTGGAAGATCAATCAGTACGCGTCCAGCGTATTTACCAAACGGCATCTTCATGTGCGCGAGTTTAAGTATATTTTCTTTTTCTAACACTTTCTAAACCAAATCAAACACTTTGTGACAATATGAAATACATCAACCATAATAGAAGTGAACAAAATAACCAAAGGATTCGGCTTGCACCTCGCCCCCTCTATTCACTTATTCTTCTTTCTGCTGTTTGCCATCATTTCACTACAAGTACAAGCGCAAGACAGCGAAGAAATATGCTTAAGCAAGCCAGACGATGATAGGCCAATTTCCCGTGTTTATCACTTTCTTAATACCAAGTTTTGTCAGCCTGCGGTATGGTTTGATGACTTCTTCGCCGATGATCGCGTTACTGAAGATGCCCGTGCAGGCACCTCCGTGCGCTGGAAAAATGACTTTTCCTACATCGAAAAGGACGGTTTTAAATACGAAAGTAAGATCGACGCAAAATTTAACCTGCCGAAAGTCACCAAACGACTCAAACTGATCATCGAATCAGAGGGGGAAGATTCTCTTTTCGATCTCTTTCCGAAAAACTCGGATGAAGTCGAAAATAACATTGGACTTAGGTACGATATCTACGCAAAGGGCTACAGCAGCTTCAATATCAAAGCCACCTTCAAGCCAAAGATTGAAGCACGTTATCGTTTTACCTACCCTATTACGCTTAACACCGTCAGCCGCATCACGCAAAAAATCTATCAACAAACAGAATTAACCGGTGAGTCAACCCAGTTTGATATTGACCACGCCATCAACACACACTTTTTACTGCGCTGGACCTCATTCGCCGAATTTGAACGCGATCATGCCGAAGACACCAGCATCTGGAATATGGGAACCGGTTTTATTCTTTATCAATACATATCCCCAACCCAGGCCATTAACTACACCATCAGCACCACAGCAACAGACACCCCACGCAGCTTTATAGACAATACCTTAATCAGTCTCACCTACCGTCAAAACGTATTTTACGAATGGCTCTACTATGAAATCACTCCAGAGTACAACTGGTATAGAGAGTATCAGCAAAGTTTTGAGAAAGAAGCGAGTATTCGGTTCAGGTTGGAAATTCGATTTGATAATTTTTAAGGGAGCAGGAGGATATTAGTCATCAATCAAAAAGTTGATACTACATTCCACAAATAATCTTATTCCATTGATTTAATAGATAAATAATTACTATCACCAGAATTTCTCATTAAATGAAGCAAAACAAGTATAGTATTGACTTCACCCTGACATTTTTTGTAACACTCTAATCAAAATGACGCCGCGCAAACCAAAATTGTACGGAAGCAATCCATGAACAAGAAACTATTAGCTATTTTAGTCATTAGCTCATTCTCCATCACAGCCCACGCCGCTGACGACAAAGACTCAGGGCGTATCACCGTTTTTGCTGGTGCTAGCAATATCTCATCTAACTTTCATAACCCAAGATTTAGTGTCTATGGTGGCACATTGGGAGCTGAATTTGGCTTCAACAAATACGCCAGTATCAACTTAGCGGGTACTTACGCTTCTTTTGATGAATCTAATTTCCATAGCAACTCACAAGGTGACACCGCTGATGGTTGGGCAATCAACACCCGATTAATGGGTAAACTTGGCTACCCTATTGAAAACCTATCAGGGAAAGTAAGGATGACACCCTACGCTATGCTAGGTCTTGCTGTTGAATCCTATAAACTCGAACAAGATCACGCGGCAAACAGTACCTTCAATACTGACGACGGTAAAAAGATAAACAGCCAAGCAGGTTTAGCCTACGGTGTCGGCGCAGATATTATTATCGAAGATGTCTATGTGATTGGCGTGTCATACAACCGCTCAAACCTAGATACCAGTCACCAACAAACGTCACTAACATTAGGTTATCGTTTTTAAATAGACATAACGTAAAATTTGTTAGCAGACGATCAAATAAATCATCGCTGAATACTGCTCTCTACGACAGGCAGTATTCAGCGATGGATTTTATACTTGAACGCAATAGAAGCATCAAAAAGCACCTTTCTAACAGCGCTTAAATCCCCTCTATGTTGTCTGCGCTTTTTCTGTGTCATCAAGAGCAAAGTAGATCTTCGATACAATCACTTCAGCAATCAATATTGCAAAGACCACCGCGAAGAAGGCGACAACCCCATTAAATGGACCCGTAAACTGTACTTTGTCACCAAAAATAATGTTGATGGCTTCTAGCATTACAAATTTAGAGCCTACAAGGATGATATAGGTAGAAACACCTCGGTAGATTTTTGGAGCCGTGCCGGGCTTCGATTTAAAATAGTTTGCGAGCTTGTGTTCCAATCCTATGGATAATTTAAGCAATAGTTGGAGCAAGATTGCAGCAATGAAAGAGATGGTAAACGACTCAATGTTGACGTACTGGCAATACTCGTCAAAGAAATTCAGTACGGTTAAATCCACTAACACAGCTAACGTATAACCGACAAACAAGCGTTGCGGTGTATTAAAATTATAGCTCTTTCCTTCTGTGCTCATAATTACTCCCTTAATTACAAAAACAACAAATCAATAACAATTGAAAAACATTATCACTCAAATACGGTTTGTATTTCCAGATAAAATTCAATTAATTACGGTTTGAAGGTGTGCAATGTAAGAAAAGAAGAAACTGTGCTATCGGAAGATCGGTGTGAGAAGGTATCTCGTCGATAAGGCAAGAAATGTTGCGGTAAAACGAAAAATGGCCCCAAAGATCTTTGGAGCCATTTTAAAGTCACTGAAATCTTAGACTGTGTCAGTGATAACACCACACAGAAAAAGATTGATGTGTCTTATTCCCAATCAAGGATAACTTTACCGGAAGCCCCGCTACGCATAGCGTCAAAGCCTTTTTGGAAGTCATCAATCTTGAAGTTGTGAGTAATGATTGGCGTCAAATCTAAGCCTGATTGAATCAAGCTTGCCATCTTATACCAAGTTTCGAACATTTCTCTTCCGTAAATCCCTTTGATCACTAGACCTTTGAAGATCACTTGGTTCCAATCAATGCCCATGTCTGATGGTGGAATGCCAAGCAATGCAACACGACCACCGTGGTTCATCGCTTCTAGCATACTCTTAAATGCCATTTGAACGCCTGACATTTCTAAGCCTACATCAAACCCTTCGCTCATATTAAGCTCAGCCATTACGTCTTTAAGGTCTTCTTTAGCCACGTTTACCGCGCGGGTCACACCCATTTGACGCGCTAAATCAAGGCGGTATTCGTTCACATCGGTAATGACTACGTGACGTGCACCAACATGTTTGGCAACGGCCGCCGCCATGATACCAATTGGGCCTGCGCCTGTGATCAGAACATCTTCACCCACTAAGTCAAATGACAATGCTGAGTGTACCGCATTACCAAATGGGTCAAAGATTGCAGCAAGATCATCTGAAATGCCGTCAGGGATCTTAAAAGCATTAAATGCCGGGATCACTAAGTATTCAGAGAACGAACCTGTACGGTTAACACCTACACCGATAGTGTTACGACAAAGGTGCGTACGGCCGCCACGACAGTTACGACAGTGACCACAAGTGATGTGTCCTTCACCTGATACGCGATCGCCAATTTCAAAGCCGCGAACTTCTTGACCAATCGCCACAACCTCGCCCACGTATTCGTGACCGACCACCATAGGCACAGGAATGGTGTTTTGTGACCATTCGTCCCAGTTGTAGATGTGCACGTCGGTGCCACAAATTGCGGTTTTCTTAATTTTAATCAAAAGGTCGTTATGCCCCATTTCGGGCATATCGACTTCGTTCATCCAAATGCCTTCTTCTGGCTTTAATTTAGAGAGCGCTTTAATCTTCATTATTTGATCAGCTCCATATCACGACCCACTTCAATAAACACATCAATAGCGCGATCTAGCTGTTCACGTGAGTGCGCTGCGGACATTTGAGTACGAATACGTGCTTGGCCTTTTGGCACTACAGGGAATGAGAAGCCGACAACATAGATGCCTTTTTCCAATGCACGTTCTGCAAATTCGGCCGCCACTTTAGCGTCACCTAGCATAATAGGGATGATGGCATGATCCGCACCGCCCATAGTAAAACCAGCAGCTTCCATACGAGTACGGAAATGAGCAGCGTTCTCCCAAAGGTGCGTACGTAGATCGCCACTTTCTTGCAAAAGATCAATCACGCGCAGTGACGCTGACACAATCGCAGGAGCCACTGAGTTTGAGAAAAGGTACGGACGAGAACGTTGACGTAGCCAGTCAATCACTTCTTTTTTACCTGAAGTATAACCGCCTGATGCGCCGCCCATCGCTTTGCCCAATGTACCTGTGATGATATCGATGCGATCCATCACATTATGGTAGTCGTGAGTACCAGCGCCTGTTTCGCCCATAAAGCCGACAGCGTGAGAGTCATCAACCATCACTAGTGCGTTGTATTTGTCTGCCAAATCACAGATAGCCGGTAGGTTTGCAACTACACCGTCCATTGAGAATACGCCATCGGTAACGATTAGCTTGTGACGAGCGCCCGCTGCATCAGCATCGATAAGTTGCTGTTCAAGCTCACTCATGTTGTTGTTAGCGTAGCGAAAACGCATCGCTTTACACAAACGCACGCCGTCAATGATGGATGCGTGGTTAAGGGCATCAGAAATGATGGCGTCTTCTTTACCAAGGATGGTTTCAAACAAACCCGCATTCGCATCAAAACAAGAAGTATAAAGAATCGTATCTTCCATGCCTAAGAAAGTAGATAGCTTGTCTTCTAATTGCTTATGAATATCTTGCGTACCACAGATAAAACGTACAGATGCCATACCAAAACCGTACTCATCCATACCCGACTGAGCAGCTTTAATAAGTTCAGGGTGGTTAGCAAGGCCAAGGTAGTTGTTCGCACAGAAGTTCAGTACATCTTCACCTGTCGAAATAGACACAGACGCTTGTTGTTGTGATGTGATCACTCGTTCAGACTTATACAAGCCTTCAGATTTCACTTCTTCGATTTGGTTTTGAATTTGTTTATAAAACGCTGAAGACATAATGCTATCGATCCTTTCAATACAGAGATGTTTAAGTCTAAATAATTACGAGCTTAAACCCAGTCTTTGTTGATGATTTACAGTGTAAAGAGATTCTAGTTCAAACCTTCAAGGAGTATAATGCCCTCAATGGAAAATCATTTATGAATTCAAGGCACAAATAATGAAAACCAGTCAGCTCGTTGCGTTACTCCCTGATCTTGCAACTTATACTTTAGTGGTGCAGCAAGGAAATTTCACTAATGCAGCCAATAGTTTATCTATGACGCCGTCTGCGGTTTCAAAAACGATATCGCGCTTAGAAAAAGCATTAGAAGTGAAGCTGATTGAACGTACTACACGTAACCTTCGGATTACCGAAGAAGGCGAAAAGGTCTACGAACAAGCGATTCAAATGTTGTATGCGGCCGAGCAAGCGGTTGAACTCTCATCCAACCTGCATCTAAAGCCTCAGGGCAGTATCATGATCTCGGCACCGGAGGCATTGCTGAGCCTTGTGCTACAACCATTGATCATCGAATTTTTAAAACGCTACCCAGAGATACAGATAAAAGCCCGTGCCATTGATGGCTCCGTCGACATTCACAAACAAGGCATTGATATTGCCTTTCGTCTATCAAAAGATCCTGATGAACATCTCGTACTCAAAGAGTTAGGTCAAACCCATCTATTACTGTGCGCCTCTAAACCTTACTTAATGAAGCATGGCATTCCTAAACAGCCAAGTGACCTGCTGCGCCACAACTGTTTATATTTAGCAGAAACAGAACACGATAATGTGTGGACCTTCCATAAAGGAGACGAGTCTCAATCTGTTACCGTATCTGGCCGCTATGCCGTCAACCAAGCACAGTTAAGGTTTGAAGGCGTAAAGTCGCACCTGGGGATTGGGTTGTTTCATGATTTTGTGGTGGAAAATGCACTAGAAAATGGTGAAGTTGTACAAGTATTAGAGGATTGGACGCTTACAGGCAATTATCATGGCAATATTTTGATGCAATACGCACAAATGAAATACCTACCAGAAAGACTTCGTTTGTTTATCGATTTTATCAACCGAGCACTTGGCGCACCTTAAATTTTCATCATTACGATGGCAGGCATAATGCTAACCGTACTAAATAAGTGCTTATTCTAGCGTGTTAAAAAACGCAAAAAGCGAGCTTAAAATAAGCTCGCTTTCATTTATACCGAAATCAAAAGTAGACTAGATACGTTCTACTGATTCTTTAGCAATAACAAACTCTTCGTTTGTTGGGATAACCAATACTTTAGCACCAAGAAGTGCAGATTCACCGATTTGACCAGCAGCGCCAAAGCGTGCCGCTTCGTTACCTGCTTTATCTTCAGTGAAGCCAAGTAGGCTTAGGTTCTCAAGGATTTCACGACGGATATCCAATGCGTTTTCACCGATACCACCAGTGAAGATAACCGCGTCTAGAGCGTTAAGTGGTACTAGGTAAGAAGCGATGTATTTCGCTACACGGTAAGTGAATACTTGGAATGCAAGCGTTGCACCTTCGTGACCTTCAGCCATTGCTTCTAGGATGCCACGAGCATCAGAAGTTAGACCAGACACACCTAGGAAACCTGATTTTTTGTATAGCGTTTCGAATACTTTCTCTTGAGTCCAACCTTTCTTAAGTAGGAACTCGATAACACCAGGGTCAAGGTCACCACAACGTGTGCCCATCATTAGGCCAGCTTGTGGAGTGAAGCCCATTGAAGTATCTACAGATTTGCCATTTGCAATTGCACATACTGATGCGCCGTTACCTAGGTGAACAGTGATGAAGTTACTTTCTTCAACAGATTTGCCAATCACTTTCGCCGCTTCTTGGCTTACGAAGTAGTGGCTAGTACCGTGGAAGCCGTAACGACGGATGCGGTATTCGTCGTAAAGCTCGTGTGAGATAGAACCAGTAAATGCTTTCTTAGGCATTGTTTGGTGGAAAGCAGTATCAAATACAGCAAATTGTGGAAGAGAAGGATACGCTTCCATTGCCGCTTTGATGCCTTTAGCGCCAGCAGGGTTATGCAGTGGAGCTAGATCTGAAATGCTTTCGATTTCTGCAAGTACTGCGTCATCGATGCGAACAGTGCTAGTGAATTTTTCACCACCGTGTACGATACGGTGTCCAACAGCGACGATAGTCTCTTTTAGACTTAACTCTTCCATCAACTTAACGATACGGTTGATAGCTTCTTGGTGATGGTTGTCTGGTGCAGTGATCGCTTGTTCAGTTTTCTCACCATTGAATTTCCAAGCAATAGTTGCTTCTGGAAGGCCGAAACACTCACCTAGTCCGCTTACTAGCGCTTCACCAGATTCAGAATCGATAACAGCGAACTTCAGCGAAGAGCTGCCTGAATTGATAACGAGTACGTTCTTGTTTGACATGAGTTAAATCCTAAAATTAGACGGGGGGCATTCAATCTTTAATCATGATTATCAAATAATTTGAAATTTATTCAAATTTTTTTTAATCAATTAATCATACAAAATAAGATACTTTGATCTAGATCAATCTGCAAATTTATTTAGCCGTAAAATTTTTTCTAAAAATAAAAAGATTAAAATCGTTTTTAGTGTTTTAAAGGGCTACAGACCATTTTTAATGCTAAATGAGCCACAAAGCCTCTCTTATATTGGTCGGTTTTAATGGATATTAAATCATACTAGTTGCTATAGAATGCAATGCCAATTTCTTCAGGCGAAAAAAAGCCGGGACACTGACGTATCCCGGCTCTTACATTTTATTACTGGTCTGTAATTACACTACAGTATATTACTCGCCAGAGTTGCGACGAGATTGACCACGGTCGCCACGAGGACCATTACCACGGTTTTCGCTGCCACGGTTACGGTCGAAACGACGTTCGCCGTCACGGTTACCACGGTAGCCACCGCCTTCACGGTTACCACGATGACCTTCACCACCACGACGGTTACCACCGTCACGACGAGGACCACCATCGCGACGTGGACCACGAGACTCACGGAAGTCATCAAAGTCACATACTACAGCAGCGGTTTCTTTTTGACGAATACGCAGTTTACGTAGTTTACCCGCAGTTTCAGAGTTCATTGCTTTTGGAAGCTGAACAAACGTATGGCCTTGAGCCAGTTTGATTGCACCAATAGAACCTTTCGTTAAACCTAGTTCGTTTGCTAGAGCGCCAACGATGTCTTTAACTTGAACGCCTTGGTCACGACCCACTTGCAGTTGGTATGTATCCCAATCTTTAGTTTCGCCGCCGTAGCTACGACCACCTTCACGACGACCATCGCGGCCTCCGTCACGACCGCCTTCACGGCGTTCAGTGCGACGTTTCTTATCGCGCTCGATAGCGGCGATCATTGGGTCATCACCTACGTAGAATAAAGGACGTTTGCCTTGTTGACGACGTAGTAGGATTGCCGCAAGTGTTGCTGCGTCAATTTCTAAATCATTTTGTAGCGTTTCAACTAACTCAGCGAATTTCTCTACAGAGCTGTGTTCTTTATCAGCCGCAAGTTCAAGACCTAGCTTAGTGACACGAGCCGCCGCTACTTGGTCACGCAATGGAAGTTGGATTTCTTCCATAGATGACTTAGTTACACGCTCAATAGTGCGAAGCATACGCATTTGGTTAGTACGAACCAATAGGATCGCTTTACCCTTACGTCCAGCACGGCCAGTACGACCAATACGGTGAATGTAAGACTCAACATCAAATGGAATGTCGTAGTTGAATACGTGAGTAATACGAGGCACATCAAGACCACGAGCCACAACGTCAGTTGCCACTAGAATGTCGATTACGCCACGTTTAATATTGTCTACAGTGCGCTCACGTTGAGACTGAGGAATGTCACCGTGTAGTGCAGAAACTTTGAAGCCGCGGTCAGCAAGGTAGCCTGCAACGCGCTCAGTGTCTTGGCGAGTACGTACGAATACGATAGACGCATCGGTTTCTTCAGTTTCAAGAAGACGAGTCATTGCTTCATCTTTCTCGATACCTTTAACAACCCAGAATTTTTGCTCTACTTTATCAACCGTGTGGTTTTTACCCGCAACGTCAACAAACGCAGGATCACGCAAGAAGCGCTCAACAATTTTCTTAAGCATTGGAGGCATAGTTGCAGAGAACAGTACGCGTTGAGCCGTCGCTGGAGCGTGCTCAAGGATTGCTGTTACGTCTTCTACAAAGCCCATGTTTAGCATTTCGTCTGCTTCATCAAGAACGAAAGTTTTCACTTCGTCTAGGTGCAAACGGTCACGGTTAATCAAATCTTGAACACGGCCAGGAGTACCTACAACAATGTGAGTACCGTTTTTAAGGGCGCGCATTTGATCAACGATAGAAGTACCACCGTAGATTTCAAGAACTTTAAGACCACGGATGTTGCGGCCAAGGTTTTTGATTTCAGCAGCAACCTGAATCGCTAGCTCACGTGTTGGGGCTAGAATGATCGCTTGAGGTTTACGTTGGTCTAAATCTAATTTGTTAAGTAGAGGAAGCGAGAAAGCGGCTGTTTTACCAGTACCCGTTTGTGCTTTACCTAGTGCATCTCTACCTTCAAGAAGAAAAGGAATAGACGCTGATTGGATTGGAGTTGGAGAAACAAAACCCATTTCATCAAGGGCAGAAAGGATTTGTTGGTTTAGTTCTAAATCGCTGAATTTTATTTCAGATTCTTGCATCGGGATCCCACTATAGTCAGTGTGTTCATTAATACGGTCCCAGGTGCTCTCTAATATTCATACACCGATCCAGCAATACACACTAAATCCATTCGGAAGGAAAAGTATATAAAACGCATCAAGCCGCTAGGGACAAAATAAGGAGGCGAATTCTGCCCTAAAAATCAGACAATTACAAGAAAATATTGAATCAGATCACAAATTCAAGTAAATCCGCCCCTTTACGACCTTCCAAAATCAACATTTATCCCCTATTCTGAGCTGTTCATTTTGCCACCAAGGTATTGTACGAAACGCAGTTACCTTTTACGACCTTGCATGTCAGAATGCGTATACTTAACTAAGTTCTGACGCTCCTGTTGAGACAGGTTATCCCCTGTAGACTGCGCACAGCCCGCTATAAACCCCATACAGATCATAATTAACACGATTTTCATAATGTATCCCTTTTTCCGAGTAATGATATAACAGTGCAATATGCACCCACTGTTTACGGCAGAACTCGTAAAATGGATCGCTTTTCAAGCATGTTAAGCACAAATCACCCACAAATTCTCTAATGACGAAAAAAGTTTCACTATCTTGATTGGCAAGTTATACATTTGTATCAAGAGTCGGTAAGATGGCGCGTAAATCATTGCCTTTTGTACAAGTATTGCTCACATGCAACCTCGCAAAGGCATTAAATTAGCCCCCACTATTGTCAATAATAATAAAGAATTCATGTTTGCAGATAACCCGTTGCTTGCTCAACTAAAACAGCAAATTAAAGAAAAGATCCCAACCAAAGAAGGGACGATTAAAGCGACAGACAAAAAGTTTGGTTTTCTAGAAGTCGACAACAAAACAAGCTACTTCATCCCACCTCCTTATATGAAAAAATGCATGCACGGTGACCGTGTAGTGGCATTGATTCGCACTGAAAATGACAAAGAGTTAGCCGAACCAGACCAACTGCTTGAGCAAGCCGTTACCCGTTTTATAGGCCGAATTAAGCTGTTTAAAGGACGCTTAAATGTGGTTCCTGATCAGCCACAGTTACGCAACCTTTCTTTAAAAGCCAAAACAGCCAAAGGGCTAAAGCACGATATGTTTGCCGAAGGCGATTGGGTTGTAGCACACGTTATCCAGCACCCACTGAAAGGTGATGCTGGCTTCATGGTGGAAATCACAGAAAAAATCACCGATGCCAATGACAAAATAGCCCCTTGGTGGGTCACATTAGCAGAAAATGACTTGCCGAATACCGAGCCCGAAGGTATTGAAAACTGGCAACTGCACGATGATACCGACCTGACTCGCGAAGATCTTACTGACATTCCTTTTGTTACCATCGATGGTGAATCTACAAAAGATATGGATGATGCGCTGTATGCTCGCAAAACTGAAAACGGTCAGTTTGAGCTGAGCATCGCAATTGCCGATCCTACGGCTTACATCACACCGGATGATGAAATGGATAAAGTAGCGCGTGAACGCGGTTTCACGATCTACCTACCTGGTCGCAATATTCCAATGCTACCTAGAGATCTCGCAGACAACCTTTGTTCACTCATTCAAGACCAAGTGCGCCCTGCTCTTTGCTGCACAGTCACTATTGATAGTGATGGCACCATACAAGATGATATTCGCTTCTTTGCAGCGAATATTAAATCTCATGCTCGTTTGGCCTACAACGCTGTTTCTGATTACTTGGAAACTGGAACATCTGTAGATTGGACTCCAACGCAAGAGATTGCCAACGTGGTCGATGCTTTAGCAGAAATGGCGAAATCACGCAGCCAATGGCGAGAAAATAATGCGGTTATCTTCCCTGACCGTCCGGATTATCGCTTTGAACTTAGTGAAGACAACGATGTCATTGCTATTCATGCCGATATGCGCCGCACTGCCAATAAATTAGTCGAAGAAGCCATGATTACCGCTAACATTTGTGCTGGGCGTGTTCTGAGCGATAAATTAGGTATGGGTATCTTTAATACCCACTCAGGCTTAAAAGATGACAAAGTAAATAACGTCATTGATTTGGTGACTGAATATGGCGCAGAAGGTTTTGACTCGCAAAATGTGACCACATTAGAAGGCTTCACTGCGCTACGTCGTTGGTTAAATAGTCAACCTACTCAGTATTTAGACAACCGAATTCGCAAGCATCAAAGTTATGGTGAAATGGGCAATACACCAGCACCACACTTTGCCATGGGGTTAGATATCTACGCAACTTGGACCTCTCCAATTCGTAAATACAGCGATATGGTCAATCACCGACTATTAAAAGCTATCATCCTTGATAAAGCCCCTGTGCAAACACCCGATGATGAAGTGGGCGACGAGCTCGCAATTCATCGTAAGCACCACAGAATGGCAGAGCGCAAGGTCAGCGATTGGTTATACGCCCGTACCTTGAAAAAAGACGTGGCGGCACAAACGGCATTCAAAGCAGAAATTTTTGATATTGGTCGTGGCGGTATGCGCGTACGATTGATTGAAAATGGTGCCGCAGCATTTGTGCCAAACTCTTTGATTATGGATAACAAAGAACGCATAGAATCAAGCACTGAGCAGGGTTCTATTTCCATTGATAAAGAAGTGGTCTATAAGCTTAGCGACATTGTTGAAATTATCCTAACGGATGTCGACGTAGAAAAGCGCAATATCGTTGCCAAACCCACCGACGTTTTTGCTGATCTTCCTACTCAAGAAGATTAAGCCACTTACGCTAACGATAATAAACCGGTAACGCAATCCCCTGCGCTACCGGTTTTTTTCTTTGATAGCTACATCGACAAAAACAGACAAAGCCCCTTTCCATTCAATACGATAGTTGGATAAGATAAAATCATTCTATCTATAAGGCGTTATTTGTGTCGCTGTTTACTTATTTATCACTTTCTAAGGCGCAGCCATCGCTACTGCACCATTACGCAACAATGCCGTTGGCATTTGTTCGTCTGCAAGCAGGCACCCCGTCTTTTCAAGTACAGAACTCATCACTGATATTAAATAGCGAGCAAATACTCTGTTGCTTCACCGAAGATCTCCCCTCATTTTTCCTCTTAAATGAGCACATGGGGGTTAACGCAGAAGTACTTATGGTTGAATTTGAAGCCTTAGACGTGTTCTCAAGCGCGCATTCTTTGCCTGATCTCACCCTTTCCGAGCATCCCTTACACATACAGACAGCAACGCCTGCTAAGACACCTTCACTATTAGACAGCAATCTACTTGAACGGCAATTGTTTACGGCTTTATCCACTTGCGCTCAAGACTCTGTTTATTCAAACCCTGTTCAGCGCTCTTTGATAAATAGCTTTTTATTGCAACTGTCGCTCAACCATCAAAGCGTTGCTCGCCGCATACTACAAGCAACGGATACCTCATTCTCTGACAAGGTATCGCTGTTCCTTGATAGGAGACTGGATAAAGAGATCACTCTACCTATGCTTGCGCAACATCTAACACTGTCCATCTCTAGTGTAAAACGAAAGCTGGCAGAGGAAGGGCTCTCCTTCTCCCAAATGCTCAAACAAAAAAGAACCTATAAAGGTGCTACTATCTTGCGATCAGGACGTACTAATATAAACACCATTGCTGCGTTATGTGGTTTTAATAGTGCCACTCAATTTAGTCATGCTTTTAAGAGCGTGTACGGTTGCACTCCAAAGGTATTTCGCAGGGAACGTAGAACGCCTTAATCATTTACGATCAATAGACTTCGATGCATGAAAACCATCGTGCACATATGAAGGCAATAATTAAAGGGAACCATAACATGCAATTTAGCTATTCAAATCCAACCAATATCTATTTTGGACAATCTCAAATTGCTGCAATCGCTCAAGCAATCCCTATCGACAGTAAAGTTCTTGTCATTTATGGCGGAGGATCGATTAAGAAAAATGGCGTTTATGACCAAGTCGCTAGTGCGCTCAGTGGGCACCAATGGCAAGAGTTTTCGGGTGTCGAGCCAAATCCATCAGTAGAAACACTAGACAAGGCCGTTGATATCGTAAAGAAAAACAAGGTCGACTATTTACTTGCCGTTGGTGGAGGCTCAGTGATCGATGGCAGTAAATACATTGCAGCCGCATCACATTACGAAGGCGATGGTTGGGATATTCTCATCGGCAAACATCAAGTGACAAGCGCTGTGCCACTGGGGGCCGTGTTAACCCTTCCCGCTACAGGCTCTGAATCAAATAAAGCTGCTGTTGTCACTAAAAAGTCCACTCAAGATAAACTCAGCTTTTTGTCTTCTTATGTACAACCCAAATTTGCGGTGCTTGATCCTGACGCGATGAAAACGCTTCCACAACGCCAATTAGTCAATGGATTAATTGATGCATGGATACACGTCTGTGAACAATATTTAACGAAGCCTACTAACGCAATGGTACAAGACGGGTTTGCAGAAGCTCTGTTGAAAAACCTGAAAACACTTGGCAACGACTTTGACCATCACGACAGTGATACTTGGCGCGCTAATTTAATGTGGAATGCTAACCAAGCATTAAACGGCCTTATTGGTGTTGGCGTCGCACAAGACTGGGCCACTCATATGATTGGACATGAACTCACCGCTTTATATGGCGTTGATCACGCGCATTCACTAGCTATTATCCAACCTTCACTACTACGCAACCAAATTGAATGTAAACGTGCCAAATTAGAACAAATGGGAAAAAACGTTTTTGGACTACAGCAAAGTGCCGATTTGGCAGAGCAAACTATCAACTACATTGAAGACTTTTATCATAGCTTGAACATGCCAACCCAACTTACCGAGTATGGGGATAATAAAGCGGTCGCCATTGACACGATTTTACATCAATTAAAATCGCACAATATGCTGACGCTCGGTGAAAACCAATCGATTACTCTTATAGAAGTAGAACATATTTTACAGCAAGCTCTTGCTTAATTCTCTAGCATAGACAGCCGTATTCAGAAGGCGACATGTGATTTTGTCGACCTTCTGCTTTTACTCAACACTCAGTGGTATTGTTGATGCTTTAAGGCGGATAGCACTAACAAGCGTATGCTAAATCATGAGTGAGATCTCATTTTTGAAGAAAACCAATGCTACTTCACAAATAAACACCAAAAATAGCAAGCGCAGAACTCGCCAGCAAGTTAATAAACTGAAAATAACACCGAGCAATAGATCCATTTACGCAACATTTAACTCACTGGATTTAATATTGACCAATAGAAATTCACGTTGTATGCATTTTAATTAATATTAGAAATTGTTATTTCCATAGGATAACTAGAAATAGTTATGTAATTTTATTGTGAATCTCTGATAGCCTAAGTAACGCAATAATAAGCATTTACGTAAGATATTTAATCAACGCAGGAAAACTTTTACCACCAGCACTGCTCCTTCTTTGTTATGCAATGACTTTTTCTCATTTATTTAGACAATTAAGACTAAATTCAATAAAAAATACAGGGCGCTCAGTAATTCATTGATTAAAAAGGGGTTTTTAAACAACCTAAATTTAAAATCAATACGTTACATTCAATTTATGCCTGTAAAACACATCTACACTAATCTTATCGTTTAGATTTCATCAAAATAACGTTTAAAAAATGACCTGTAAAACCTAATGAAAAATAAGTAATTAGTTGCATATAAACTATGTGTTTTTTGTAAAGAAATCGATTAAATGACATAAAATATCGGCATTAATGCATAGTTAATTAGGGTCATTTTGTCTCATTACTTGATCTTTTCTTCCATAGGGATTATTTTCGTCGCTTGCTTTCGTCTCTTCACTGAGACTTAAAAATAAGGAAACTCGCAAAAATGAAAAAGATTTCAATTACATTTGCAATGCTTTTGGCTGCTCTGACAACCACAACTGCATTTGCAAAAGACAAAGTTTATAAGATCGCGACTGATGCAGCTTACGCTCCTTTCTCGTTCAAAGTAGATGGCGCATATACTGGTATCGATGTTGAAGTACTAGACGCTATCGCAAAAATTGAAGGTTTCGAATACCAACTAACGCCAATGAACTTCAACGGTATCATCCCTGGTGTTGTATCAGGCCAACTTGATGGTGCTATTGCAGGTATGACAATCACAGAGAAACGCGCTAAGGTTTTAGACTTCTCTGAAGGTTACTACGAATCAGGTGTTATCCCAGTTGTGACTGTAGATAGCAAAATTGCTTCTATCGCTGACTTCAAAAACAAACGTTTTGCAGTTAAGAAAGGTACCACTTCTGCAGATTGGGCAAGCGCTAACCGTAAAGACCTAGATTCTACTATTCGTTACTTTGACGATTCTGCATCTATGTTCCAAGAAGTGATCAACGGCAACGCTGATATCGCTTTTGAAGACTACCCTGTTATCGCTTACAAAATTTCTCTAGATAAAACTCCAACTCTAAAACTTGTTGGTGAGAAATTAACAACAGCGAAATTTGGTTTTGGTGTTAAGAAAGGCCAAAATGCTGAACTTCTTAAGAAATTCAACGATGGTCTAGCAAAAATTAAAGCAAACGGTACTTACGAGAAGATTCTTAATAAATACCAATAATACCTCGTTTAAACACAAGGTTTAGAAACATTGCTTTAAAATAAAAATATTTACTCAGGAAGGAGTTTATTACATAAACTCCTTCTTTCTTTTCTAAATAGCCTCTTAGATGAGCGCCTTATTTTGAGGTCAACATCTTTGCGACGAGGTTAAATAGTTTTATAAAGGAAATTCGTATGTTTGAGCTATTCATGGATAGCCTACCTGCCTTTATCGAGGGGATGAAAATCACCCTGATCATAACGGTAAGTTCGCTGTTCTTGGCAACTGGCATTGGCCTTGTATTGGGTCTTATTAATATTGGCAATAACAAAATTTTACGCCTTATTGCCAAAGTTTATATCGATATTGTCCGCGGTACACCTCTTATTGTTCAAGCCTTCTTTCTATACTTTGGCATGACAGGTTACCTTGGCTTCCATATGACAGCCGAAGTTGCAGGTACCATTGTTATTAGTATTAACGCTGGTGCTTACATGGCTGAAATTTTCCGTGGCGGTATTCAAGCAATTGATAAAGGCCAAATGGAAGCTGCGCGCAGTCTTGGTCTTTCATCGACTCAAGCTATGTTGAAAGTAGTACTTCCACAAGCTTTCCGTCATATGATCCCTGCGATTTTGAACCAGTTCATTATTTCACTAAAAGATACTTCGATCCTAACGGTTATCGGTGTGAGTGAATTAACACAGTCAGGTCAAATCATCATTTCTTCAACGTACCGTTCGTTTGAAGTATGGACAATGGTCGGCATTTTGTATTTTGTTCTTATCTATATTTTGAGCACTATCTTTAGACAAATTGAGGCGCGTTTGAACAATGATTAAGGTATCAAAACTAGTAAAAGCTTATGGCGATAACGTTGTTCTAAACGGTATTGACTTTCATGTTGCCGAAAACGAAGTTGTCTCTCTTATCGGGCCTTCAGGCTCAGGTAAGTCTACCCTACTTCGCTGCCTGAACGGCCTTGAAGAGTTAAACGGTGGTCATGTTGTTATTGATGGTGACGATCTAGCGAACAAAGATTTGGATATTAACAAGTTCCGTGAACATGTTGGCATGGTATTCCAATCTTTCAACTTGTTCCCGCACCTAACGGTAATGGAAAACATCACGCTTGCGCCATTAACACTGAAAAAAGCCAACAAAGCAGAAGCGCAAGCAACTGCATTTGAATTGTTGGACAAAGTCGGTCTGCGTGACAAAGCCGATGCGTACCCAAAAAGCTTGTCCGGTGGTCAAAAGCAGCGTATTGCAATTGCACGCGCACTGGCAATGAACCCTGACATTTTGCTTTTTGATGAACCGACTTCGGCACTTGATCCAGAGATGGTTGGTGAAGTTCTGCAAGTAATGCAAGATCTTGCCAACTCACACGGCATGACAATGGTTGTTGTAACCCACGAAATGGGCTTTGCTCGTGAAGTGTGTGACCGTGTAGTCTTCATGGCTGACGGTAAAATCGTTGAACAAGGTAAGCCTTGCGAAATCTTCGATAACCCGCAAAACGAACGTACTCAAGACTTCTTGTCTAAAGTTCTGTAAGCGTTTTTGCTTTACCCGTTATCCATCTAAAAGTTTGGGAACTGATGTTAATCAGTTCCCATTTTTTTGTCTGGATCTAGTGACATTAGTTTTGGGCAATAAAAAAGGACCTAAATAACATTTAGATCCTTAATCAATCGTTAATTTTACGACTTATCTTTTTCGTGATTATCGCCGAAATTAAAAGAAGTTGATGGATTTACGCCCTGTTTTAGCGTTTTTATCACTGTCATCGTCTTCATTACTTTCTGCAACTTGAGTCTGCACTTTAGCGTCAGAGTGGTTGCCGGCAAAATGCTCTTCGACATATTCCGGCTCATCGTCATAACCTTGATCGCCAGCGTCGTAATCTGTTGCTGCCATATCATCTGCATAATCACTTTCAACAACATCAGCCGGATCAACATAGATTACTAGGTAGAATTCTTCATTAAATTGCACCAAATCACCGTCAACGAGTTTACGACGTTTACGGGTTTCAATTTCGCCATTCACGGCGACATAGCCTTGGCTGATAGCTTGTTTCGCTTCACCGCCACCACTGACTGCATCGGCAATCTTTAGTACCTTGTAAAGTTCAACAGGTTGAGTTGACACCTCAACACCAATTGCTTCAATTTCGATTTCTTCTTCTAAGTGATCCACTGCATTTCCAACTTAAGTTTTCGAGCTATGCTCGTTAATTGGCGACATTCTAACTGCTATTGGAACTCAGGCATAGCACCAAGTTTATTGTGCCAGGCTTGGATATGAGAGTACTGCTCTTCAATCTCGACGCTAAATGCACCTTTCATTAGGTTCACAAATAAAAACCCAGTGATATCAGCAACAGACAACTCACCTCCGGCAAGATAGCTAGAATGTGCCAGTCTATTGTCGAGCTTAGTCAAAAACGCAATTGCACGGCTTTTTGACTCTTCACCCCACTCACTCACACAGTTCTCTCGATCAGAGTAAAAACCGGTAATATTTCTAAATGCCTGAAAACCGGCAATCAAACCTTGGAACTCTACAATGCGGTGCCACATTTCAACTTGTGCACTCTGCACGCCTGGCGCGCCAAATAGATTCGCCTGATTAGGCACAATATGATCAAAGTAACGACAAATCGCGACAGACTCACTGATGTAAGTACCATCGTCTAACTCCAATACTGGCACAGTGCCGCTAGCGCTTTTGTTTTGGAACTCAGGGGTAATGTTTTCACCGCCCTTTAGATCCACTTGAATACGTTCAACCTCAGCCCCAATCAGCTTGAGAAAAATCGAAACACGTCTACAGCTTGGCGTCGCCGCCGACTCATACAATTTCATTTCATATTTCCTTATTAAAATTTCGCTTTAAAGCGCTTTCGAATCTGTCCGATAAGGCGTTGCAATTTAGGTAATGTTTCCATCAATTACCTGACAAACCACTTCCTCATAACTGACAATACCCACTTACGATATTTCAAAATTAACCGAGATCTGGGTAAATAACTCGGCGTGTACAATATGGTTTTAGCATGGCTAAAGGTTCGAAATCCTTCTTCGCCATGATATCGCCCCATCCCAGAATGCCCTATCCCACCAAACGGTGCATCTTCGGCCGCGACATGAAAAATAGTGTCATTAACCGCCACTCCTCCAGAATGCGTATTTGCCAAAATATAATCAACAGTCGGTTGTTCATTACTCATAACATATAGCGCTAAGGGGCGCTCACCAGCATTCACATACTTTATCGCCTCTTCGACTTTTTGATAGGTGATGATGGGTAAAATGGGACCAAAGATTTCTTCCTTCATCACCGCTAAATCATCACTCGGATTAAAGATAAGATGTGGCAATAACTGGTTTTGTTCTGTGATGCTTTTACGGGTCGCAACTTCGATGACACGCACGCCATCAGTCGCTTTCGCTTGCTCGATATATCGTTGTAAACGTTGGTATTGATGATGATTGATAATATGGCTGAACTGGCTGAGATCTTCAGCGAAATAATGGTTAAAACGCTGGGCAAATAACTCGGCAAATTCATCGGCTCTGTTTTGATCAATCAGTACATAATCTGGTGCGACGCAGATTTGTCCTGCGTTGACGCATTTTCCAAACACAATTGAATCAATGATTTTATCTAACTGCGCATCAGGCGCGATTATCACTGGCGATTTACCACCTAATTCCAGCGTAACGGGCGTTAAATTTTTAGCCGCCGCCTGCGCGACCATACGACCAACGGATGTTGAACCAGTAAACAGTAAATGATCAAAAGGCAATGCACTAAAATTCGCGGCAATCGTCGCTCCGCCTTGTATCACCACTACTTCATCATCTAACACAGACAAGATATTAATGAGCACTTCATTGGTCGCAGGCGTAAATTCGCTGAGCTTTAGCATCACTTTATTGCCTGCTGCAATGGCTGTAGCAACTGGCGGTAAGCTCAACATTACCGGGAAGTTCCACGGCGAAATAACACCTACAACTCCAAGAGGCTGATACTCAACTTTTACTTTTGAAGGAAACAGCATTAATCCTGCATGTCGCTTCGACGGCTTTGCCCATCGATTGAGGTTTTTTAACGTGTATTTGATGTGATTAATGGTTGGAATAATATCAGACAGGACAGAATCAAACTCAGAGCGATTGCCGAAGTCTTTTGCCAGTGCTAAGACCAATTGTGACTGCTGCTCTAATATTGATTGTTTGAGTAGTAATAAGCGCTGTCTTCGTTGCTCTAAACTTGGGTTTGGCGTGTCTGCGTAACTCTTTTTTAAAGCGGTTAGTTTCAAGTTTAAATCACCTGAGTCTCCTAAAGTGTCACTCGAAACCAAATTAAGTCGCGCCATTACTGCCTCTCATTAAATTTTCAACCGTCATCATGATTGTTGCTTGTGCAATCGATTGTAGGCGATGAGAAGCATTACACCTAACTCTGTTCCCCAAAAATTTTACCCTTAGCAAAAACTTGCCTTACATAGGTAAAAATATGGGAGCAATTAGACATTCGTTACTATCTGTTTTGGTGTTTGACAATAAAAATTAAGCGTCACAGGTGCAACGCTTAATCCTTATTCATTACATGATATTTCTACGACAAGCTTCTTTCTTATAGCTGGATTCGCGATAAAGCCAAAGCAACCCATTTGCAACAATCATTAGCCCAGTAAACAATACATAATTCACCCACTGGCTCTTCACAAATGACGCAATACCCTGCTCACCGATAGAAGAATATTGAAAAGCGATACTAAACACTAAATAGAAAGCAAAAGAGCCAAGAGTGCTCTTAGAAAGCCAACTGAAGAAACCTTGCTCTCGTTTCTGATGCCAAATTTGAAACACTTTATCGTTCATATATTTACCTAACTTGATTATTTCTTTACTTAATTCAGTACGTGTCACTTGTGTCGTTTCACACCGAATTAAATAGCAAGCAACGCTTGCCATAATACTAAACCTTTTTGCTATAAACACGCCCTCCAACGAAGAACAGGGAATGCAAAAGGCTTACGAAAATTTGCGATACACGCTAACAAAGAGAGACATTATCTCACGATGTGCGCCTAACTGAATACACAAACCTAACATTTGAGGGCTTTAATACAGGAAAAAAGCTTTTGTTAAGCGTCAAACAGTGAATTAGATGATGAAAGGTCGTAAAGTATAAATCAGTAAGTACAGGCAGCTTATTATGGCCTTAACTCTCTCAATTAAAATTGCTAAGTCAGTCTGTGGATTCCTGCCAGTTGTACTCCATTTGCTTTGCTACTGTCTTGGCAAACGATTTACCGTAATGTTTTGATAGCAGATGTAAGCTCATATCGATGCCAGCCGAAATACCACCTGACGTAGTGAATTTTCCAGATGTAACCCAACGTTGATCCGTAATGACATTTAGACTTGGAAACTGTGATATTAAATCGGGGATATCTTCCCAATGTGTTGTCACTGTCGCATCCTTGACAATACCAGCTTGGGCGAGCAGAAATACCCCAGTACATACTGATACAACTTCGTTTGTAAACGGCGCAACCGATGCTAGCCAACTTAACGTAATGGAGTTATGCATCTCAAGACTATGCTCCCCACCGACAACCACTAGTACGTCAATCTTGGGATGATCGTATATTGTGTAGTCAGACAGTACTTTAAAGCCGCCTCTAGCGATAACGGGCTTCGTACTTTCTGACACTAGAAACACATTTAGGTTTTCAGCCCCTAGCCTCTTTGCGGTGCTGAAGACTTCGAACGGGCCCGAGAAATCAAGAACTTCTGCTTGATTATAAATGTAAATAGCTATGTTCATTCGCATTTACTCTACCATGACAAGTCACCATCAATAATACGACTAATCGCAACATAACGGTGAATATAAGACACAGTTTTTTCTTCAGTGTCGAGTTTTTAGTTGTACAGAATTCACCATTGACAGTCTGTTACATAATGTTACGATTCTTTGTTTTTTACTATCAAAGGCTAATATTATGACAAGGTTTATCACCCTAATTAGCTTGCTAATCTGCTGTACAGCACAGGCGGCAACAGACAAGAATCTAACTTGGGAACCATACAAAACAATTTCACTTTCTGAGTTTAATCAAAACCGACTAAACACCAAACTCAAGTTATTAGAGCTAGTGTCCGAACGCCAATGGGATATCATTAATCAAACTCCAGATTCTTTCGAAATGTCGCTAAGAAAATGCCATGTGCAAATGGTTTTTTCTGATAAAGCAATTACCATTAATCATGTTAAAGAGCCTAAGGTTCTACGACATAATCCATCCGTTCACCAAAGACCGAAATGCATGACGAATTGGCTGTCTAATATAGCGAAAGACATCAATACCACGCTAAAAATCATCGCGGCTCAACAAGAAGCCATTGCCTTAGAAAATAACCGTATTTCTGTTAAAAATAGTGCTGACACAGATAGTACTGATACGGACAAATAAAACATAACTTTCTATGAACTCGGCTCATTGTGGATAAACTACATACGAACTCACTAAACCTCCACACCAAAAACAAAAACAAAAACAGCGTTATAGCGAGCCTTCTCACTATAATGCTGTTTATTATCCTCTATTACTTCAATCTAATCACTCACTAAGCAAACTGATTCATGGTGTTGTTTTCACCCGATGCTTTCAGTGCTTGGTCACCAGAGAAATACTCTTTGTGATCATCACCTATGTTCGAACCAGACATGTCTTGGTGTTTCACCGAAGCCAGTCCTTGACGAATCTCTTTACGTTGTACCCCTTTAACGTACGCTAACATGCCCATTTCACCGAAGTAGTCTTTGGCTAGATTGTCCGTAGACAATGCCGCTGTGTGATAAGTTGGCAGGGTGATCAAGTGATGGAAGATACCTGCATCTCGGGCTGCGTCTTGTTGGAAGTTTTGGATTTTGATGTCCGCTTCTCTTGCCAACTCCGACTCGTCGTAGACGCTGTTCATCAGTTTTTCACGTTCATAAGCAGTCACGTCCATGCCCTGCTCTTGCCACATATCAAACACTTGCTGACGGAAGTTTAGCGTCCAGTTAAATGACGGGCTGTTGTTGTACACCAGTTTCGCATTCGGAATCACTTCTCGAATTCGGTTAACCATGCCTGCAATTTGTTGAACGTGCGGTTTTTCTGTTTCAATCCATAATAGATCGGCACCATCTTGCAGCGAGGTAATGCAATCTAACACTACGCGATCTTCGCCTGTATTGGGCTTAAAGCGCACTAGACCATTCGGTAGGCGCGTTGGCTTGATGTACTTGTCGCCTTGCTTGATCACCATCTCACCACTGGCAAGTTCTTCAAGTTTAGTCACTTCTTCGCCATCAATGAATGAGTTGTACACATCGGCAAGATCACCTTCGCTCTGACTCACAGGGATTTTCTGAGTTAAGCCTGCGCCAAGGGAGTCTGTTCTGGCTACAATAACGCCATCATCTACGCCAAGTTCTAAGAATGCGTATCGAACTGCATTGATTTTCGCTAAAAAGTCTTCATGTGGAACCGTTACTTTGCCATCTTGGTGACCACATTGCTTAGCATCAGACACCTGATTTTCAATCTGAATACAACACGCACCTGCCTCAATCATCTTCTTCGCTAGCAAATAAGTGGCTTCTTCGTTACCAAAGCCTGCATCGATATCCGCAATAATAGGCACAACGTGAGTTTCAAAGTTATCGATTTGATTTTGCACAGACTGAGCCGTGACAGCGTCACCTTCTGCGCGCGCTTTGTCGAGCGCTTTATAAAGGTGGTTAAGCTCACGAGCGTCGGCTTGCTTTAAAAAGGTATACAGCTCTTCGATTAGCATTGGCACTGAGGTTTTCTCGTGCATAGATTGGTCCGGCAGTGGACCTAGCTCTGAGCGCATTGCCGCCACCATCCAACCGGATAGGTATAAATAACGACCGCGAGTTGTCTCAAAATGCTTTTTCACTGAGATCATTTTTTGTTGGCCAATGAAGCCATGCCAGCAGCCCAAAGATTGGGTGTAATTAGCGTTATTTTCATCGTACGCTTGCATGTCTTCACGCATGATTTTGGCGGTAAAGCGTGCGATATCCAACCCACAGGTAAAGCGATTTTGTAGCCTCATGCGCGCGACATATTCAGGATTGATTGCCGCCCACGTTTGCCCTTGTTGCTCAATGGTGCCTTTTGCTGTCTCTATTACTGATTTGTAATTATCCATAATGGTTCTCTCCAGTTATTCAGTTGGCTATGTGTTGAATTATCGTTTTGCTTGTAGGCGGTACTCATGAAGTAGTGGTTCTGTATAGCCGTTTGGCTGCTCAGCACCTTGAAAAATTAAGGCTTTAGCACATTGAAATGCATGGCTAGTGTCTGTATTTGGCGTCATTGGTAAGTACCCCGATGTACCTTGGTTTTGCGCATCGACGGTGGCTGCCATCTGCTCAAGAACATCGTTAACTTGATTTGAGGTACAAATGCCGTGTTTTAACCAGTTTGCGATATGTTGACTGGAAATTCTTAAAGTCGCTCTATCTTCCATTAACGCCGTGTTGTTAATATCTGGCACTTTAGAACAGCCCACACCCATCTCTATCCAGCGCACGACATAACCAAGAATGCCTTGAATGTTGTTCTCTAGCTCTCGAATCACATCTTGTTCGGTTAGTTCGTTTTCTTGTGCCATAAGAGGGATATTTAACATGCCACGTTTGTAATCTTCGTTGTTCGCCGACAAACGTTGTTGCTGCTGTTTTACGTCTATCTCCAAATAGTGCAAAGCGTGCAAAGTGGCGGCCGTTGGTGATGGCACCCAAGCAGTAGTTGCGCCTGCTTCAAGGTGAGCGGTTTTTTGCTCCATCATTTGCGCCATTTCATCTGGCATTGCCCACATGCCTTTACCAATTTGCGCTTTACCCGCAAACCCAGTATTTAAACCCGTAGAGACATTGTTTTTCTCGTAAGCATCAATCCAAGTTTGGTGTTTAAGCTCTTGCTTAGGTAAAAACGGGCCAGCTTGCATGCTGGTATGAATTTCATCCCCAGTGCGGTCTAAGAAGCCGGTGTTGATAAAGAACACGCGTGATTTTGCGGCGCGAATACACTCTTTTAAGTTCAATGAAGTGCGGCGCTCTTCGTCCATAATGCCAATTTTGATGGTGTTTGGCTCAAGCCCTAACATGCGCTCAACGCGATCAAACAACTCACAAGAAAACGCTACTTCTTCCGGGCCGTGCATTTTTGGTTTTACGATATAAATGCTTCCGGCGCGGCTGTTTTTCATTCGGCATTGCTCAGGATTTTTAATTTCAATTGCGGCAATCAAAGCCGTTATTACCGCATCAATGATACCTTCTGGTGCTTGCTCTCCATTGTCTAGCGTCATTAAGTCACTGGTCATCAAGTGCCCTACATTACGAATCATCAACAGCGAGCGACCGTGCAGGTTATAATCTTCACCACTGCGGCCGTTATAGCTTTTATCGCCTTCTAGACGACGAATTTGTGTTACGCCATTTTTTTCAAAAGAAGCACTTAACGAGCCCGTCATCAAGCCTAACCAATTTCGGTAAGCATCGACTTTGTCGTCGCCATCGACAGCCGCAATGGAATCTTCCAGATCCATGATGGTAGAAACTGCCGATTCAATGTTAATGTCATCAATATGTGCCAAATCGTGTTTGCCTATTTTTCCTTGACGATTGATGATAATTTCTACATGTAAGCCATTGTTTTTAAGTAAAATCGACGTTGGCTCTCGCTCTGGATCACTCGCACCAACAAACTGACAAGGCTGTTTAAGTCCGGTGTGTGTCCCGTCAGGGAAGTGCGCCAGTAAACTATTGAAATAGATGGTGTAGCTTTCTACATCGTGATGCGAACCTTGATCTAAAGGGAACACTCTATCTAAAAAGTCTTTAGCATACGCAATCACGTGTTTGCCCCGAGCTGGGTTATATTTTTTTCCTGCTTTCATGCCTGGTTCAGATTGCGCAATTACGTCCGTACCATATAGCGCGTCGTATAAACTTCCCCAGCGAGCGTTGGCCGCGTTCAGCGCAAAGCGCGCATTTTTAATTGGCACCACCAGTTGCGGGCCGGCAATGTTGGCAATCTCTTCGTCAACGTTCTCTGTTTCAATGCAAAAGTCTTCGCCTTCAGCTGTTAAATAGCCAATTTCACTGAGAAAGTGTCGGTACTGCTCTGCGTTAAAGGAGCGATGACTGGCATGAAACTGGTCTATTTGCTGCTGCATTTTTGCACGAGTATCCAAGAGGGCTTGATTTATGGGGGTCAGTTCTGTCACTAGTTGAGTAAAATCGCCCCAAAACTGTTCGACATTCAAACCCACAAGTGGCAGCACTTCAGTATTAACAAATTGGCAAAAACCTTGCTGTATCTGGCATTCCTTAGTCATTGGTAGATTCATGGCTGTATTCCTCGTGATAGTGATTGAAGCGCTTTTCCATTGCTGCTGTTGCAAACTCAACATTCAATTTGTTATTGCTGTCGAATATTTACTCTAGACACATTTACTTTAACTAAGATTTAACTAGAATTTCACAATAAAAATTACACAGTGTAAATTTTACAAATATGAAAACAAAAACCAGTTTGTTCAGGCAGTCGCACTTTCTCGGTACAAAGATCCGTAATTTGCGCAAAAGAAACCATCTCACTCTCGATGACCTTTCTTCTCGATGCGTGAAATTAAACCCAGAATCCGCACCATCGGTATCGTATCTTTCGATGATTGAAAGAGGTAAGCGAGTCCCGAGTGAAGAGATGTTAGAGGTAGTCGCTAAGGTGTTTCAAAAGCCAGTCAATTGGTTTTTAGATGATGCAAGTGAGCAAAGTGAGTTGGTTCCAGAAAAAGGCACTAGAGGCGGCGTAACAGGTATGGCGCTTGAGCCTAGCTTTTTGTTTTCCCACGAAATTTTACAAATTGCCATCCCAGAAATGTTGGCACAAACTGGCACAACGGGTCGTCAATTTGCCCACCTATTGATTCGCGCACACCAAGAGCACAATCAAAATCACTTTCCTGATTTAGAGCGCGCAGCTGAAGATATTGGGCAAAAGAGGATGCCGTTGTCAGTAGACGATCTGCTAGAGATCTGCACCGATATCGGGCTTAACGTAAAGTGGTTTAAGGAACTGCCGCAAAGCGTGATTGAAGAGAGTGGCGACAAAAAACAGCGAGTGGTTCGCTCCTATTTTGAAGCGCCCAACATTGTTCATGTGAATAGCATTTTGAAGAAAGATCCCATCCGCCTTAAATACGATCTGGCGGTAAATATTGGGCATAAGGTGCTCCACCAAGGGGATGGTGAAAAAAGTAAACTCATGTCCGATAGCAAGCCAAGCTACGGCGTAAGAGATGAAAATCAGCCTACCAGTTCCGCTGAATTGGACTCCACCAAAATTTTGCATGCATGGCGCGACTTTGAATGTTCTTTCTTCGCCGGTGCATTGCTTTGCCCGAGAGTGCCTTTTCGCCAGTTGCTTGATAGAAACGGCTATGACATCAGCGTTTGCAAGCTCGCGGGCGTTTCCGAATCGATTGCAATGCGACGTATGACTGCGGTCTCACCCTACCCTCACTGGCATTATTTTGACGCTTATTATCCGGGGACACTCAAAGCGGTGTATCGCGGAAATGGGATCCCTCTGCCTTGGGGAAATATGAAGATGGTCGAAGATCCGTGTCAGCATTGGGCGGTTTTTCGCATGACCACCAAAGACACTGACTTTAATGTGAGCGTGGCGCAAATCTCCATTTTGATGCAAAACGATGTACCGCATATTTATTGCTGTGAATCGGTTAAGGTCAAAGATTTTGCCGG
Source organism: Vibrio ezurae NBRC 102218 (assembly GCF_000467185.1). GTDB lineage: Bacteria > Pseudomonadota > Gammaproteobacteria > Enterobacterales > Vibrionaceae > Vibrio > Vibrio ezurae. Next base: position 19,190 of record NZ_BATM01000022.1, on the reverse strand, counting down.
CAACTCGCATGTATTATGCAGCGGCCTTGATTTAAACCCAGCCATTGCCGCACAAGGGTTTAACGCTATTGATGTGGCGCAAAGGCTTAAGCAATCTTGCATCGATAACGGCGGCACTGGGCCTATTCCGAAAGACATTAAAGAGTTGCTACTCACTGTGGGCAGAATTTTAAATATTAACTGGATTGAGCGCGGCATAGATAACAGAGCTAGGCTCATCTGCTCAAGAGGCTCTGTCTGCCCTAGAGTGCCGCAATGCAAACGCCGTCAGAAAAAACCAATTAAAGTCGTACAAGAATAAACTCAATCGCACGAAAACAAAGAGGGTTGCCAAGTATAACTAGGCAACCCTCTTTTTATTTTTCGTGAATAGCTTATTTTACGCCAGACTGCATTTTTATAGTGGCTAAGACACTGAGCGCATCTTCGCCAATAACTGCTGACTTGCCAAAGTAGGATTGCTGGCCGCCGAAATGGCCGACACGAGTGCGACACCATCAACGCCTGTTTTTGCCACACTTTGGATATTGCTCTCGTTAATGCCGCCAATCGCCACCAGCGGTTTGGTTGACGTTTCAACCGCGCTTTGTAGCCCTGCTAAACCCCAATGTTTAATGGTGTTGGTTTTAGTTGGCGTGGCAAAAATAGCGCTGACACCCAAATAATCGACAGGCAAAGACTGCGCTTCTAGCAGTTGGCGCTCGCTTTCCACCGATAAGCCCAACAACTTGTCTTTACCCAGTAAACGTCTGGCATCTTCTACAGGCATATCAGACTGCCCCAAATGAACCCCGCTAGCATCAACAGCAAGTGCAACATCAACGCGATCATTGATAATAAGCGGTACACCACTGCCCGCCATCACCTCTTTTACCGCGCGGGCGCGCTCGATAAATGCACGCACATCGCCGTGTTTTTCACGAATTTGCACCATAGTGACGCCACCGGCAATAGCTTGCTTTACCACAGTGCACAGGGCGTCAAGATTTTGGTGATCATCGGTCACAAAGTAGAGCTCATAAGGGTTCATGCTGCGTCCTTATACAATTTGCAGTTTTAAACGAGACAAAACCGTATCTGTGTCTAGCTGATACAAGGTATCTAACAAGTTCATTTGCAGTGAACCAGGACCGGCTGATTTCTCAGCGGCGATTTCACCTGCCACCCCTAAAATAGCGGTAGCGGCGAGACCTGTCACTTCGCCAATGGCAGCAAATGCACCCGTGATCGCGGTGTGCGAACAGCCCATACCCGTTACATAAGGCATCATTTGATGACCATTATCGAGCTTATAAGTGGCTTGCTGAGTCACGACATAATCACTCGCGCCAGAGATCACCACGTTTGCGCCATAGTGCTCAACGCAGAACTTGGCGGCGTTGACCGCAGAGTCGCTGCTATCTAGTGCATCCACACCTTTTGACTGCGCTTGCTCCCCTGCCAAAGCAATGATTTCTGAGGCGTTACCACGGATAATCAATTGGTCGGCTTGCTCGGCAATTTGACGCGACACTTCGGTGCGGAGCGTACTTGCGCCGCAACCTACAGGATCAAGGATTACCGTTTTGCCGTTGATATTGGCTTGCTCTACTGCAAACAACATACGTGGGATCCACACACTGTCTAGCGTACCAATATTGATTACTAAACTGCCTGCAAAACTCATCATTTCGGCCATTTCTTGCGCCGAATGCGCCATAATTGGCGAAGCACCAATAGACAACAAGGCGTTTGCGGTGTTGTTCATTACCACATAGTTGGTGATGTTTACCACTAGCGGTTTACTGTCACGCAGAGTTTGTAAACTGGCTGCTATTTGATTTTTATCCATTGTCTAATCACCTTATGTAATGGCGTTACAACCTTATTTAAGCACGTTGTAACCTTGCTCCCAAAACGCAATTTCCATACGAGTGGCCGTTCTAAATATCTCAATAAGCTCTTTGCCACGAGCACTATCAAGCTCAATATCTTTGATAAGATCATCAAGATTGGCCGTGCATTCTACCACTGATTGCTGAAACTCTTGGTCAGAATACATTTCCAGCCAACTGCGATACGGATTGCCTTCTAGTTTGGTGCTCTCGCGACCAATCAAGTTCTTGCCAATCACACCGTAACCGATGGCACAGGGCGCTAATGCTGTGTACAAATCCGTTAGATCGCCCGCACTGCCTGTATCCAGTACGTAGCGAGTGTAAGCGACCGTACCGAAATCTTCGGTTTCCGCTTCCATCTCTTGCTCACTGATGCCCCATTTCGCACAAAAATCCACATGATGGCCAATCTCGGCATCCAGCAGTGCATGCAAACTGGATAACGCACTGCGCATCTGAGTCAGATTTTTGGCTTTGTAAATGGCGAGCGCATACGCTCTTGAGTATTGGATTAAAAACAAAAAGTCTTGCTTTAAATAGTGTAAAAACACTTCATGCTCAAGAGTACTATCAGCAAGCTGATGTACAAAATCATGCTCAATATAACCTTGCCACTCTTGCTGACAAGCTTGAATTAGTTGCTCTGTATTCATTGGACTGCCTTAGAAACTAGGTAGGTAGTTGGCACTATTTGGCACGCTACCAATAATTTTATTGTCAAACATAAACTGTGCATAGTTGTCATAACGCTGGCGATCAACCGCGGCTGGACGCAGAGCAAATCGAGTTAAAGTATCTTCCCAAGCGCGGCGGTTAAGCTCGTTGTTTAGCGTATCTGGTTTGTACGCAACAAACTCTTTCCAAGCTTGCTCTGGGTGATTGACAATATATTGTGTCGCCAACTCAATAGCGTGGTTAAAACGTTTTAACGCATCTGCGTCATAGCTATTGGCATTAGCCACAAAAACCAATTCATCATAAGCCGGTACGCCATGCTCTTCAGGGAAGAACGCTTTCGCTTTATAGCCTTCAATAGCCAATTGGTTGGTTTCAAAGTTTCTAAATCCGCCCCAAATAGCGTCTACTTTTCCAGAAGCTACCGACGACGACAGCGCCCAACCTACGTTTACAATTTCAACGTCCGAGAATTTCAAACCTGCAGAGCGCAGCATAGTGCCAATGCTCGCCTCTTCGTTGCCGGCAATGGCAATACCCACTTTTTTGCCTTTCAGATCTTTGAGTGAGTTAATTTTACCGTTATCGATCACCATCATGGTATTGAGCGGCGTAGAAACCAAAGTACCGCTGCGAATCAAAGGCAGTCCTGCCGCCACATCAATGGTCAGCGTTGGCTGATAAGATACCGCAAGATCGATTTTGTTCGCCGCCACCAATTTGGCTGGAACGCTAGGATCAGCCGGCTCTTGAATATTCACTTTTAAGCCTTGCGCTTTAAACAAACCGCGCTCTTGGGCGATAACAATTGGGCCGTGATTAGGGTTCACAAACCAGTCCAGCATTAACGTGAGCTCTTTGTCTTTGGCTTTGGCGCTATCACTGGCAAGTGATAATGGGCTAAATAAAACAGAAGTGGTTGCCAGTAACGCAAGCAAAGTCGAGATAGATCGTTTCATTAGGGTTCCTTTTCCTTGAAATAATTATTACAGGTTAAAAATCAATAAGATAGCTATTACTATCCGGGATCGTTTTTATAATATTAAGCTGTTGCATAAAGTGGCTATAGTCGTCATAGCGCTGTTTATTCATCGCCGAAGGACGCAGTGCAAAGCGGGTTAAGGTATCTAACCAAGCTCTATGGTTTAATTCGTTGTCCAGAGTGTCAGGGTTGTAGGCCACAAACTCTTTCCATGCTTGCTCTGGATGATTGACAATGTATTGAGTGGCTAACTCAAGGGCTTTATTAAAGCGAGTAATAGCGTCTTTATCGTAGTGCTTAGCATTGGCTACAAACATCAGTTCATCGTAGGGAGGAATGCCGTGCTCTTCTGGGTAAAAACTCTTGGATTTATACCCTTCAAGCTCTAACTGGTGCGATTCAAAGTTGCGCATTCCGCCCCAAATAGCATCAACGCGGCCCGACGCTAACGATGAAGAAAGCGCCCATCCAACATTCACAATTTTAATGTCCGAGAAATCAACGCCGTCGTTTTTTAGCATGCGACCAATAATGGCTTCGTCAGAGCCAGAAACGGACACGCCGACGGTTTTTCCTTTTAGATCCGCTAGCGTGTTAATTTTACTGTTGTCTAATACCGTCAAAGTATTTAAAGGGGTTGCCAGTAACGTGCCGCTCCACACCAAAGGTAAACCTGATGCCACATCAATCAAAAACGAAGGTTGATAGGAAATGGCAAGATCCACTTGGTTCGCCGCCACAAGCTTTGATGGAACGCTCGGGTCGGCAGGCTCTTGAATAGTGACTTTTAAGCCTTCTTTGGCAAACATGCCCTTTTGCTGGGCAATCACAATTGGCCCATGATTGGGGTTTACAAACCAGTCCAACATTAACGTCAGTTGTTTCTCTTTAGCAAAAACCGCATTGCTAAATAAAAGTGCAACGCTTGCTAACACTGCGCTGAATTTTGTTTTAAACGAGGTCATGTCTCTTCCTTAATGACATAAATAGCAGCAGTTAATCGAACTGCCACGGGATAAATTTATTGAGTAATCGGTCGGTGATGAAATACAAGGTGACGGAGATCAGCGCCAAAATAAACAGCGCGGCAAACATCTCATCGATCATCATGCGAGCATTGGCTTGCAGCATTAAATAGCCCAAACCGGCGCTAGAGCCTACCCACTCACCCACTACGGCACCTATCGGCGCCACCACTACCGCAACACGGATGCCGGACGCTAATGCCGGCATTGCCGCAGGCAGTCTTACTTGTGTTAGTTGTTGCCAGCGAGAGGCGCCCATGGTTTTGCTTAAATCTAGATATCCTTTCGGCGTATTACGCAATCCGTCATAACAACAGGTGGTGACTGGGAAAAAGATAATCAGCGCCGCCATCACCACTTTTGAGGCAATGCCATAGCCAAACCACAGCATCAAAATGGGCGCAATGGCAAATACGGGAATGGCTTGTGAGGCAATCAAAATAGGCAATAACCAGCGGCGCAAAGGCTCAAACAGCAACATTTGCAGCGCAAACATCAGCCCCATGCTTAACCCTAAAATCAAACCTAAGATGATTTCTTGGGAAGTAATAATGGTGTGTTGCCATAACACATCACTGCGCGTGCCTAAGCGGTTAAACACTGCCGCCGGCTCAGGCAAAATAAAACTAGGTAAATCAAAAAACGTTACCACGGCTTGCCAAATGCCTAGCACCACTAAGCACGAAACCACCAAGCGAAACACCATAGACGAATTGGCTTTCACGCGACTGGTTAAGCCTTGCTGAACCACGACAGGTTTACTCACCTCGGCCTCCTAATTGCTCAATAATGCTTTGTTGCAGTTGCGCCATTTCAGCGCTGATAAGACGAGGGGCATCCCCGACAGGGACGGCAACGGTTTCTACACTTTCAGAGGATTGCATCAGATAAATGCGGTTACTTAAACGAAGCGCTTCTTGAGGGTCGTGGGTAATAAGCACGACGGTTTTTCCCGCTAGCATTTCGCAAGCCAGATCTTGCAAGCGATAGCGCGTTACCGCATCTAGCGCCGAAAATGGTTCGTCCATCAAAACGATGGGCTTGTCTTGCATTAGTGTGCGCGCAAGGGCCACGCGCTGCTTCATGCCGCCAGATAGCTGCCTTGGATACACCTGCTCTTGTCCAGACAAACCTAGTTTAACTAGCAAAACACTGGCTTGCTGTTTTCGTTGTGCCTGTTGTGCTTTGGTCAGTTTTGTAGAAGCGAATCGGTCACTAAAGCAGACATTATCTATCACCGTCAGCCACGGCATCAATAAGTCTTGTTGCGCCATATAAGCGATGGACTCTGACAACGGATTGGCAAAACTGCTGTGGATCGTACCGCTCCAATGCACGTTGTTAGGTAACAATCCCGCCATAAGGCGCAATAGACTGGTTTTGCCACAGCCACTTTTACCTAACACACTGCTCCAACTGCCTTGTTTAAAGGTCAAATTGAGCTGGCTAAATAACGGAGCATCGGCATCAGCAAACTGCAAACTGCCGTTATTAATCACTATGCCTTGCGCGTTCGGTTCAACAACCGGATAAACACCATCTTGAGAAGAATGACTTTGCATGAGTCGATTACTTAGTGTTTAGTGCGTAGAAGTGATGTACAGGACCGTGTCCTTTACCAATATGAAGTTCATCGGCATGCGCAATTGCGTTAGAAATATATTCTTTCCCTAACGAAACCGACGCAATTAAGTCCTCGGTTTGCGCCAAGTACGAAGCGATCGCCGATGATAAAGTGCAGCCCGTGCCGTGAGTGTTTTGTGTGTTAATGCGCTCTACGGTAAAAGTTTCTACTTTATCGGCAGTAATGAGCAGATCAGTACTGGTTGATTCACTTTCTAAGTGGCCGCCTTTTAGCAACACTGCTTTGCAATCTAACGCGCGCAGATCTTCTATCATCGCCTTCATCTGCAATTCAGTCGTCGGTAACTCTTGATTTAACAAGGTGGCCGCTTCGGGCAAATTAGGCGTGATCACATCAGCAAGTGGCAGTAGCTGAGTCTTTAGAGTTGCAATGGCCGATTGTTGCAGTAATAAATCGCCACTCGTCGCCACCATCACAGGATCAACCACTAGGTATTTAGGTTGGTATTGTTTGAGCTTTTTCACCACCGCTTCAATCAGCGCCGCTTCGGCTAACATGCCCACTTTTACCGCCACCACGTCTAAATCGGTAAATACCGCATCCAGCTGTTGTTCAATAAACTCAGCAGAAATCGGCAAGATACCGCTTACACCTTGGGTGTTTTGCGCAGTTAATGCGGTAATCACCGAACAGGCGTAACTTCCTGTGGCAGAGATGGCCTTAATATCGGCTTGAATACCTGCACCGCCACCGCTGTCAGAGCCAGCAATAGTAAGAACAATTGGAGTTTTATTTATTTGAGACACGAAGGCATTTCCTTTTCGTTAGACGAACGAAACCAATGCCGACTGTGCTAAAAGAGTTGGGATCTATAGCGAGAATGGCGATTAGTTCCCTACGTCAGCACTAACTGAATCAGGTTCAACGGGTTCGCGATTGCGATCTCAGCCTATTGGCTCCCCGACTAATACGATGCGCCGATATTATCAGAGTCCCTATGGTGAGGGAACCAGAAAAGGTAGAAATTCAGAGCCATAATACGAAATACTCACGTTTTATAAAATAATCTACCGTTATGATACAAACAGAGAACGCTACACGATGACCTGCTTATCTGATAGCAAACTAAATGCACCAAATAAAAGCAGTCTCATATTATAAACTTATTGATTCTATTCGATTTTTGCTATTCTTAATTTTTAAAAGTAATCGTGGCGATAGGATGAGAATTACAGATCTAAATTCACTGAATGTATTTTTAACACTAATGCAAACGCACTCAACTCAAAGAGCAGCTAAAAAGCTTGGGCGCTCTCAGTCTTATGTTTCAAAAGTACTTGCTCAACTTCGTGAAGAGCTTGATGATCCTCTGTTCACACGCAGTGCAGAAGGACTCTCACCTACGTCCTACGCGTTAAGCATCCAACCCAAGTTGCATCACGCTATTGAACAGTTGTCTCAATCACTAGAGCCTGAAACCTTTTGCCCCAAGCATATTGATCACATTGTTATTCACGGTTTAGAACCATTACTCATTGAGTTTGGAAAATCTATCATTGAAGCCATTCGTCAGGAGACTGACGCGATAATAGAAATCCGCAATTGGACAAAATTATCGGATGGGATGATCTTAGATGAAGAGGTCGATTTAGGGCTGCACGTCTTAAACGATAAGCCTCAAAGCTTATATCAGAAAAAGCTCTACACCAGTTCAGGCATAGTCACGGGCAATGAGGACGGAGAGTACATCAAATATATTGCACCGGGTGTCAATGAGTATGAAAACCGTTTTCAGAGAGTTTTACCTGACGTGGAAGCCACCATTTTTGTCGACAACCATATGTTAATGAACAATTTAATGGGAATGGCTTATACGATGCGCCTCGCCAGTTACAGCCAAAACACTGATCTTCCTGAACTTGGTATCGACATTGCTATCATCCAAAAAACCTCTAAGAGAAAGTCACCTAAAAATCTATGGCTGGAAAAACTCATCACGCGCTGTGTTCGAGAGCAGAATAATCATAACAAGTAATGATGAATTGCTAAATGGTTCGGCTCGAAACAGTAGAAGCTCATTATAAAGTTGAGCTTCTACTGTTTTATGTATAACGTGTTGCTATCCTAGGCTTGTTCAACAACCAAATAAGATGTCGGCTGAGCGACATCCATCCTTATTTGTTAAGGCTATGCAACACGCCACTTGTTATCTTGCTCTTCTAAATGTAACTCTGCCATTGTGGATTCAATTTCAGTGTCTGAAAGCATATTTAACAAAAGACCAATTGGCTATCGTCGTCATTGAGCTCTGCATATAATGCTCGAAGGGTCACATCGGCTGTCCTTGGAATTACTGATTGCCCCTTTTCCCAGCGAGCAACTGTTTGTGTGTCAACACACAACATAACCTATTGATAATTCGCAACTCACTATTTATCACGCAACGTTCACCTTGATAAAAGTGTCACGGTGAACTCTGCTTCAAAGTCCATCGTACAATTTACACAATATAGTACATACTGTTGGGGTCAGATCTTGAATTTTGCAAAGATAAAAATGCATCCCGTACTCCTATCATTACAAATGGCCAATCATGTAAGGGTTTGTGATAGTATGTTTTGGAACAGAAATAAGTTTACTCACATAGCTCTACCTCCAATCGGCAAAAAAAGCACGGCTTCCATAAAAACCATGCTTTCTTTCGCTGCATCTACATAATCTTAGATACTAACCATTACAAAGCGTGTTACACCCTTAAAGGTTAAACATGCCATGACCAGCAATTACATCGCTGACAAGTAGGCTTTATAGGCCTTTAGACGTACCGTCGCGGCGCCGATGATATCCATAAAACCCAACATTGGATGCGGTTTTTCTGCTGACACCCAACCAGAGCCGGTAGAACCGATTGGAATGTTATACCCTTGCGGCTCTTCAAATTCGATGACAATAGTACGTCCATGGGAGTTCATATTATTACCTACGTGCTGTCTAACGTGTTGGCTACCCTGACGCACTTGTACCTGCGCTTCACCCGTACCGGTTGTCACGCTATGCACTCGCCCTCGGAAAATCTCACCAGGATAAGCGTCCACATAAAACTCAGCAAATTGGCCCTTTTTAATACCACGATAAGTTTGATCAGGGATTCTCATCTCTACAAATTTTTTATCTGTGGAATATAAATGCATATTACCAGTGCGAGTACCGCTCGTGATATTGGTAATCGAAAGCTGCCCATCAAACGGGGCGCGTACTTCGCGGCGCTCATGCTCCCACTTGGCGGTCGCCATCTGCGCTTCAATATTCATGATTTGTGCATGTGCTGCGGCGATGTTCGCTTCTGCCGTTTCGATTCGCGTTCGAGTATCGTCTCTTTCTGACTCTTGTGCGAAATCTTTTAACTGCTCTAAACGATGCAAAGTTTTTCTGTCGTTTTGCTGCTGATGCCTTAAAGACAAAATCTCAGCTTCACTGGCCTTTTTCTGTGCCTGCAAACTCTCCATCTTAGATTCGGTATCTTCCGAGCGTAAGGTGTAGATAAGATCGCCTTCTTTTACCATTTGGTTGTGAGTGACATACACTTCATCCACCTCTTGTCCAAACAGTGGACTTAACACCGCATGCGGCGCTTTAACCGTGGTACTGTCTGTGAGATCAGCCGGTGACCAAAAACGGTGAGCAACAAATAACGCCGTCGCAATAAACATACCGACCCCGACCATTACTGTCGCATTGCGTAACGTCCATTTGATAAAACCTATTTTGACCAAAATCCAGCACACAAGAATATAAGGCAACATAATCTCTTTCATCGCTTACTCTCCTGTGGTTTCGTTTTGGTTAGATGTTGTGGTGCCATTACGGATAATTTTTGAAATTGATTCACCAATCACATCCCAACGAGTAAAGGCGATGATGATAGCCAATACCCACCATGCTTTATTGATAAACAAACCACACAGTGAAAGTGCAAAGACAATTTGAGTATGTGCGCTCGACATATTAGAGGCTTTATGTACTGCGATTTCATGCAATTGCCACAACAAATACAACACATAGACAATCACAGAAATAGTGACTAAAAAGATAAAGCCCATAAACACTTCCGAGTCCAATAACTTGACTATGTTCGGAAGCCCATTACTAAAATATTCCGCAGGTAAATCTGTGCCATGAACGGCACCAAGATGAGATAAAGCAATCGACGCTACGCCGATAATAGCAAAGACAATAATCGCTTTAACAATATAAATCAGAACTGGCAGAGCGCTCCTTGCGAATTTTCTCCCTAAGCCGTCACTGGTAGGAGGTAAGGATGCATCAGACATTCATTTTCGCTTCTTTGTTGTGAGTTCCAAAGTATCTTAATAGAAGCGTTCAACGATTGTGGAATATGCCATATTCCTAAAAATGACTATGCAAAAAAAATCCCTTACCTAGGTAAGGGATTTGAATCTCTATAACGATACTAATACATCGTTAAATCATAAACATAATTACGAACTACGTTAAGATTAGTGAGTTACGTTAAGCTTGTAGAAAGTCGCTTGTGCGTAGTCGTCTGCATCGCCAGTTTTGTTTTGGTTGTAAACGCCCGCTTTGAAGTACATGTATTGACCGCCTTCACCGAAGCCACTCTCAGACATGTCGACTGTTTTAACAAGGTCTTTTTTACCATCACGCATGATAGTTACAGAAAGCTCGTTACCTTTAACTTGGATACGGTAGCTGAATTTCTCGTTAAGTTTGATACCGTCTGTAGGCTCTGTTGGTGTTGCATCTTGGTGCCAGTAATCAGGTAGTGGGTTACCGATGATGTTGTGCCAAGTTTCTTTACCAAACGCTTTACGTGGTTCGTGCGCAAAGTAGATAGAACCTGTTTCGTTTTGTGGCAGTTTACGGTAGTACAAACGGATTGGTTCGTTGTTGTTTGAGTGGATTTGACCGATGATCACACGACCAACCTGCCAGTTTTTACCTGTAGTTGTTACATGGTTAACGGCTAGAGTTGCTTCTAGTGTACCGTCAACACCACCCGCTGCTTTTTGGTCTGCTTGAGGAGCTGTTGAGAATACCCAGTTGTTACCGCCAACACCTTTCGTTTTGTAGTGAGTGTTACCACGGCGAATCATTTCACGTAATTCTGAACGAGTGTAAGTGGTGTTTTTAGATGTTTTAGCACCTTTTACTGGCGCTTTAAATACCATGCCGCCATCTTCTGCCAAGTAGAAGTAGTTAGCGTCAGAGTAACCTGCTGCTAGTTCTTTTTCTTTAATTTGGTCAGATTTGCCATCACCATCAGAATCGATAGGCACACTTACTGTCCAACCTAGCAGATCAAAGTTATCTGAAGGCGCTTTTGTTTTTGGAGCAGTATTAGGTGCTACATTTGAACATGCAGTCATCGTTAGCGCCGCAACTAAAGCAACAGCACCTAAAGCCGCTTTCTTACCTTTAGAAGTACTCAATGTTTTTAAAGTCATCATTGTATTTACACTCTATGTCATATTGTATGACGAAAGATGTTACCACTGATGTCTAACGGTAACCCATCATAAATTTGTGACAATGATCATAACTTTATAAAGAAAATGACCTGTCCAGTCAAAATATATTCAACTTTTAAATAGTTATACCTTAACAAATTAATTATTTGTATGACTTATATGCAGTGTGTATTACTTGGCGGTTTTTCAATGCTGGGTATATTCAAAGATGCAAATACAGACTTCTGCTTATTAAATACTCAGTATTATTATTGTTTTGCGTTTATGAGTGAGTTTCTTAATGTATAGACGTGATATAAAAATACAACGGCTACAAAAATCGCTATAATAGCGGTTATCAACACTATGCTTATCAAGGGCTTTTATGACACAGTCAAACACACCTAATGTCCCAAATGATCCATCTGAACGTTTTAATCTTTTTTTTAAAGCGGCTGCCACAGACAAAAAAATCTGGCTGCTAATTGATGAACACGGTAGCGTTATGCTAAATACCGAAGACGAAGAATGTGTACCTGTCTGGCCATCTGAAGAACACGCACTCATGTGGGCTACCGGTGAATGGGAAGGCTTTACCGCCGAACCTATCTCTCTTGCGAAATGGAAAAGTCGTTGGACCCATGGTTTAGAAGACGATGAGTTGTCACTCGTAGTCTTCCCCGATCAAGAAGGCGAAGGTATTGTGCTCTATCCCGATGAATTTGAGATGGAATTAACTAAGCGCGAAGCCAAAGTAAAAAAATAGCCTCTCCTCTTATTACTAATACAACACCACTCTAAAAATGCGCTTCATGATTCATCATGAAGCGCATTTTATTTGCCTCTTTCTCATATCATGATCTCATTTTTAATCACAACAGCACGTATAAGCTCACAGTTTCTATGATACTAATTTGACATAAAATATGACAAATCCGATGCTTTGATTTAAATCTTTCAATTAGTTTCAAAGTAATAATGAATAAAACACTCTTAGTTTTAGCCCTAGCCGCAATAATCAGCGGATGTGGCAGTAGTGATGATTCTTCTCAACCACCCGCTGTGGATCCAAACCCTCCAGGTGACGTTGATCCGACCCCACCAGACTCAGATGATGGTGATGACAACGACGACAGCGATAATGACGACGGCAACGGCGGTGATAGCGATAACGGCGGTGATAACGACAACGGAAGTGGCGACGAAGGCGATGATGACAGCAATGAAGATCATATCGCACCCTATGACCTCACAAAATTCCAACCAATCCTGTCTAACTCAGATCTGCAAATGTCTGATCCTGAAGGCGCAGAATCTAATAAAGAGAGCATTATAAAAGACGGTAACTTCCACAGTTACTTTGATGACTATTTTTACGCTGAGCAAAGCTCGCAAAATTTAGTATTCAAAATGTCGAATTACCTCATGCGCAGTGAAGTTCGCGAACTGGAAAATTTTGACGTTGATGCAGAAGGCATTAAACGCACTTTATATGCAGAAGTCAGCCTTCCTAATATAGAGCAAGCCATGTCGAATTCTTCTTCAAGCAGGGACCAAGTGACATTCTTGCAAATCCATAACAAAGGCACCGCAAGCGATGGCACGGGCTACATCCCTCACCCATTGCTAAGAGTGGTGTACGAAACCGAACGTGATGGTAACTATGGCCATTATTGGGCAGTCATCAAAAATAACGCTGTTGACTGTAAAGGCGACGCTGCGATACCAGATGACGCTCGCTGTGACGACGCCTATGATCACATCGATCTCGGTGAAGCCAATACAGACCAATTTACCGAATTCCAATTAGCGATACAAAGCAGTCGTCTTTCTATTCGAGTAAATGGGATTGAAAAAGCGGATCTTGATATCGACTACTGGGCGCACCTACTAAGCTACTTTAAAGCCGGCGTTTATAACCAGTTTGAAAACGGTGAATCTGAAGCTCACTTTAAATCTCTAAAAGTCATTGAACAGCAAGTGGATACCGACACCGATACCACTTATCAATGGAACATCGACGAATGGAAAATCACCATTCCCGCCAGTAAAGATGATTGGTACGGCGAAGGTGGTAGTAGCGCAGCAGAACTATTCCCGGCTCGTTGCGGTTACTCTGACCGAGATGAACTGGCTAACGATGAAGATATTTACCACGCCGATCAGGATATGACCTACTTCTCCGTGGAAAACGGTCGCATGCACTTTCGAGCAGATATGGGCTACGGCTCAACAACAGAAAACTCAAGCTACATTCGTTCTGAATTACGTGAGCTTTATATGAGTGATGAAGACACCACTTGTAGCAGCAGTAATGAAGATTCAAGCTGGTATCTTGACGATGACAGAACTGGCGCATCTACGCACACACTCAAAGCACTATTAAGAGTTGAAGAGCATCCCGACCTGAGCCAACCAAAAGTTATTCTAGGGCAAATTCACGGCTGGAAAATCAGTCAAGCTTTAGTCAAGTTATTGTGGGAAGGTGATAATCGACCAGTGCGAGTCATTCTAAATGATGACTATGAAACAAATAACTCAAGCTGCGGCCACTGTGAACCGTTTAGCGTTGATTTGGGCACATATAAAACAGGAGAAGAATGGGGTTACACCATTCGCGCTGATCAGGAAGGTATCTATCTTGCAACGTATGATGCAGATGGCGGCAATTTGAAGTCGCATACCATCCCTTGGGGCGAAGAGTATGTTGATAATGACGGTGATAAAGTGGTTTTGTCTGCGGATTGGGCATCTCCAGATATCGCTTTTTACTTCAAAGCTGGCATATACCCGCAATTTTCACCGAATTATTCTGGTGAAATATTCGACGTTAGCTTCGGTTACTTAGACATAGATCACTATTAGAAACACTCAAGTCGATCTTGATCGCACTTATTAATACATCTTTACATTTGTATTATTAAATTATGTATTATTTAAAACATTGAACGAATAATGAAGAATATCGTTCTCTCTAGATTTAAAAGATATAGAAATCATCAAGTCGTACTTTCTATATCAAACAAATGCAGTTATTAACTGTTTTATATTACAAATAATATCGTTGGTTTATACAACATTAGGTGAATGGTAAATGAAACATATATATCTAAAAAGCTTGTTAGCAACTTCTGTCTTATTAGCAGTAGGCTGTACTTCAGCGCCTTCAGCTCCGAAGTTTGACAACAACAAAGAGACAGGCGCAGCACTGCTTACTCCAGTTGCAATCACAGCAAGTAGCCACGATGGTAACGGACCTGACCGTTTATTCGACCAAGACCTAACAACTCGTTGGTCTTCAGCTGGTGACGGTGAGTCAGCGACATTGGACTACGGTTCAGTTCACGAATTTGACGCAGTTCAAGCGGCATTCAGTAAAGGTAACGAGCGTCAAACTCGCTTTGATATTCAAGTATCTGTTGACGGTGAAAACTGGACAACTGTACTAAAAGACCAACTGAGTTCAGGTGAAGCCATTGGTTTAGAGCGCTTCCAGTTCGCACCTGCTGTTAAAGCACGTTACGTTAAATACGTAGGTCACGGTAACACTAAAAACGGTTGGAACAGTGTAACTGAACTTGCTGCTGTTAACTGTGACATCAATGCATGTCCTGCTAGCCACATCATTACTCCAGCCGTTGTTGCTGCAGAGAAGACAATGATTGCTGAAATGAAAGCAGCAGAGAAAGCACGTAAAGAAGCACGTAAAGATCTTCGTAAAGGTAACTTCGGTGAAAAAGCTGTTTACCCTTGTGAAACGACAGTAACATGTCTACGTACCGAGCTTCCTCCAACACCAGCTCTACCAGCAACTCCACTTGCAGGTAATGCACCAGGTGAAAACTTTGACATGTCTTACTGGTACCTATCTCAACCATTCGACCATGACAAAAATGGCAAGCCTGACAACGTTTCTGAGTGGAACCTAGCAAACGGTTACCAACACCCAGAAGTATTCTACACAGCTGACGACGGTGGCATGGTATTCCGCGCTTACGTTAAAGGTGTTCGTACTTCAGAAAACACTAAATACGCTCGTACTGAGCTACGTGAAATGTTGCGTCGTGGTGACCAATCTATCCGTACTCAAGGCGTGAACAAAAACAACTGGGTATTCAGCTCAGCTCCTGTTGCAGACCAAAAAGCAGCTGGCGGCATCGATGGTGTTCTAAACGCAACACTGAAAATCGACCACGCTACTACTACTGGTAATGCTAACGAAGTAGGTCGCTTTATCATTGGTCAAATCCACGATAAAAACGATGAGCCAATTCGTCTTTACTACCGCAAACTACCAAACCAAGCAACGGGTGCGGTTTACTTTGCACACGAAAGCCAAGGCGCAACTAAAGAAGACTTCTACCCTCTAGTGGGTGATATGACTGCTGAAGTGGGTGATACTGGTATCGCTCTAGGCGAAGTATTCAGCTACCAAATCAAAGTTGTTGGTAACACTATGACTGTTACTCTATCTCGTGAAGGCCATGACGACGTAGTTCAAGTTGTTGACATGACTCACAGTGGATACGATGAAGGCGGTCGTTACATGTACTTCAAAGCTGGTGTTTACAACCAAAACATCAGTGGCGACCTAGATGACTACGCTCAAGCTACTTTCTACAAACTTGACGCGTCTCACGACCAATACCAAGCTAAATAATATTTATCTTCGTATGCTCTAAAATATTAATGCCGCTCACATTGTGAGCGGCATTTTTTATTCTATCCACACTAAATAATATACCCGTCTTTTCACCGTCTAAGATTTAATACCAATAATACTAAATAACCAGTCATTCTAGCTTGTTAAAATGCTCGATAACTATTATGTAATTATATACAGGAATCGATACTCATATTTCATGTACCTTTTGCACTATGTTCGATGACAAACGATTCAAAGTTCGTGAACTTAAAGAGATATTCAAAGACATTGCCGATGCTCGTCGCCTGTACCCTAAAGTGGAATCCATCTTCTTAATTGATGGTAATGTCATGGCAATGCGCACCGAAAAGTTAATCGCGATTCTCGATCAAATAAAGGTGACTTTTCCTGAGTTTAAAAACTTGGCTGTGTATTCAGGATTCAACGACTTTCGCCGCAAGAGCATCTCTGAATTAAAAGAGATCCGCTCTGCCGGATTAACTACTGCCTACTCTGGCCTTGAGTCGGGTGATCCTATTGTGCTGGAACGCATTAAAAAAGGCATGACTCGCGAGCACGCTATTCAAGGTATGGAAATAGCAAGAGAAGCAGGCATCAAAGTATAGCGTCATTCATTTTTGGCCTAGGTGGCCGAGAGCGCTCAAAAGAACACGCTATCAACACCACTAGCTTACTGAATATCATGCGTCCTGATGCAATTGCACCTATGGCTCTGGCTATTCAACCGGGCTGTGAATTAGAGCAAGAACTGCATAATGGACAATTTAGTCTGCCAAGCCCATTACAAATTTTGCAAGAGGAAAAGTATCTATTAGAAAATATGGATGACTTCCCTTGTTTCTACTGGGGCGATCACGGCAATAACATCGCTAGCATGCGTGGTGAGTGGCCTGCCGCCCGCCAACCGTTTTTGGAGCATAGTAACAAGCACATCAGCTTAAACCCAATGACCAAGAAAAACGTCATTGAGACCTATGCTTGGTAGCTTAGATTTAAAGCAACTCTTCAATTGCTGACGTGGTTGTCTCTTGCGAAATAAGTCACACTACTTCAGCAATAACTGTTCAGTCAGTTTCTGTTAAGCTAACATTTATTTACATATTATGATTAGGCACAGTGTCATGATCTTACATTTAGCTTCGAATACTTTGTTAACCACTGATGGGATTAAAATTAAGCAGTTTTCTTGTCCTCTACAAAAAAACTGGGAACAACTATCATGGACAAAGAGCGAGTTTAAGCGATTTTGTAGTTCTTGCGATAAGCATGTAATTGATTTAACAACATTTACTGAAGAACAAATAATCGCAATATTTAAAATTGACCCCGACGCATGCGCCTACATAGACTTTCATCATAGTGTGAGTGACATTAAGTTTATCAATACGAGTAAACCTCTAGAACACGAATCAAATATTTGTAACGAAACAATCAGAAATGACCTGCTAGTCATTAATACTGCAAGGGACATTGAATCAATTAATAGAGCTGTCAAACAAGGCTATAAAGCAATCATAAAATCCACGACCTATAGCGAATGTTTTGGTCAACGAGTGCATATAAAACAAGACGAAAATACCGGAGAATATATTATTCGGGGCTATGATCTCCGTTCTCCAGAAGCATATATGCTCCCCTGGTCTACACTGCAAGCTAATCTAAACTCATCACCTTTTGCGGCATACCTAATCCCTAGAGATCTGCCAAAGAATACTAAAGTATTCATCCCAGACCTCATTGAACATACTGTCGCAGACAAATGGCAAGGGAATAAATACAGAAAAACATCAAGTGAAGGCATATGGGATGGAAAAGAAATTATTATCGAAAAAACAATGGTTTATGAGATTTTAGGTTAAGTATTAGTAAAAATACATATTTTCATTATGAACTGGTGAGTATTCACCAGTTCATAAGCACAGCTAAATTCGCTACGTCAGCTTGGCTTTAACTGCGCGTATCTGCATAAGTAATAGCGGTGCGAGTCTCTAGAACTCGAAGCTCATCCCCTACTTCAATCACGCCTTCATTGAGTGCAATGAGGTTCATTCCAAAGAAAATCGCGCCTTTTTCGTCGGCTCTGAATTTAGCTAAGGTGGCGGTGGGCTCTTGGGCTGCCATTTTCTCACCTGTATTTGGATCAACAGAGGTCAATACACAGCGTTGGCACGCTTTGCCTACTTTAAATTCAACATCACCAATGGCGATTTTTTCCCAGCTGTCTTCGGCAAAAGGCGCGACGCCATCAATCACCAGATTGGTGCGAAATTGAGCCATAGATTGAGGGTGCGATGCACTGCGGTTTAACTCATCGAGCGAACCTTGAGAGATAACTAAAACTGGGTAGCCATCGGCAAAGCTGACTTTAGTATCTAGCTTCTCACGATAACGATTGGACTCTTCACCACAATATAATAGCAATGCTGGCGTATCTAACACATCGCTGAACCACTTGTTGGCAGCATCGGTAGTGGTATAGGCAAAAAAACGATCGCTCCAAATTTTGCATTCAAATTCTTCACGTTCAAGATCTGATATAGACAAATGTAGATCTTTTACATCGGGAGCACTCAGTACAATACCGTCTGGCAATAGCGTGCTTTTAATCGTCACCATCTTAGGATACTTACGTGCGGTAATCATGCGACCCGCCGTGTCTGTCACCACAAAACGGCGATCAAAACTGATTCCTTCTAAACCCACATAAGCTCTTGATTGTGCAATGCCAGATGTTGATTTTACCGGAAATATATTAATACCCGATAATTGAGCTAAATCCTTCACTTTATACCTCTAACTCTCTCAATGTTAATGCAATCTTATCGCATTTTCGCTATCATTTGCCCGCATTAAAGTAATCGTTTGCTTGGCGTGATAACCATACCACATTC
>NZ_BATM01000023.1 GCF_000467185.1 Vibrio ezurae NBRC 102218 | reverse complement strand
CTGTAGTGCGCATAATCAATGTTATGTTAAATGAGGTTGTTAAGACAACTAATGCCTGACTATTGCTCTCTCTAACTAATCAATAAGATGAACCCCTCTTCTTTGTTCCTAAAAGATACTTGGTTGTATGAGCATTATTATGGCCATGTTTAATACTTAAATTTATTCTTATCTTCATAGGTACACATACTGATGACATCATATAAATTATTAAGCAAACGTTCCTTTTCCAGATCATGTTCGTTTAGTTGCTCAGGTTTAAATTTGCCCGTTGTCACAAGGTAGCTTTGAAGACCAGCTTGTTCAGCGCCCAAAATATCACTAAGTACATCGTCTCCAATCACAATGACTTCGTGTTTTGGTAGCCCCATAGACTGTACTGCATGTTGAAACATTTGCGCTGCCGGCTTACCAGTGACAATAGCTTTTTGATCACCAGCATGTTCTAGCGCAAGCGTAAAAGCTCCGCTATCAAGCCAGGTTTTGCCTTCTTTAAAGAAAAATGGGTTTCGGTGAAATGTGATGAGTTGAGCACCATTTCTCATATAATTGAAAATACGATTTAATACTGTATAGTCAAATTTCTTATCGAGATCTCCCATGACAACAAAAGATGGATTCTTTGTCGTCTGTTTGATCTTTGTAAATTGTTCCTTAATTCTGTCCGGAATCGCAAGATAGCCAGCTTTGCCATAGTTGTTTTCGTTCAGAAAATAGATGCAAGCTGCCACTGAAGTTAAGATTTCACTAGCGTCCACCTGAAAACCCAATTCCCTCAGTATCGTCATTAATTGTTTCGGCGTCCTCCCCGTCGTATTGGTAACAAAGCGTAGTTGTACGCCTAGTTTACGAAGATCATTTATTGTCTCCCGTGCATTAGGAAGTGGCTGATTATTGAGAATAAGAGTGCCATCAATGTCAAAAATAATGCCTTTCATTTGCATCATTCTCCGAGAGTATAGATAAAAGAGTATGTAAACTTACATACTCAAAAATTTTATTTATGATGAAGCTAAAATTATGCTGAATTGAAACATAAAGCTTAACTACATCTTCACCTTATACTGCAAATCCCTAGCTTCATCACCCGTCATGCCACGAAATCCCCAACAATGTGCTGGTTGTTCTTTGATCGTAATTTCGATATCAATTGGAGATATGCCTAATTCGGCTTCGATATCTTTAAATAAGGTTTTGATGAGATTCTTTTTGGTATCAATTTGACGGCCTTCCATCATATTGATTTCTATGACTGTGTAAGCTGCTGTTCTTCCGCCTGGAAAGAAAAAATCATCGTGGTTCATTGGGATAAAACGATGAGCCCGTTTATCGTCTGGCAAACTAAGGGATTTACTCATCGCACATTGAATGACGTCTGAGAGTCGTGCTTTGATTGGGTTTAAATACTCTTTGATGCCGTAAATTACTATCATTGCGTGACCTATTTTTGATGATGTTTATGGAAAGTAAAAACGTGATTTTGTGGCTTAAGCACGCTTATAGGTCTTATCATCATACGCCTTATCTCTTTGTTGAATAGTAAAACATTGTATTTTAAAGAGTTATGATATTTTAATATAACGTAAAGGATGGGTATTCTATTATTGTTTATTGATAGCTAGATTTAGTTATAGTGCGTCAGTTGTTTCTTTAAAAGCCCAACTATGACATTAGGCTCAATTGATATAAGTAATTACAGTTAATATTAACCGCCAGCAAGCTTAACCGTATGTCCTTTCTTCTCAAGGTGTGCTTTGATCTTATCTCTACTATCACCTTGTATTTCGATAACGCCATCTTTAACTGAGCCGCCACAACCGCATACTTTCTTAAGTTCTGCGGCCATCAGTTTCAGACCCACATCATCAAGGTCGAGGCCGGTAACTAAACAGACACCCTTCCCTTTACGACCTTTAGTTTGTCGCTGAATACGAACAATGCCATCACCTTTAGGACGTTCTATTTTTTGTTCTTCAGGCTTAATGCGCCCTACGTCGGTTGAATATACAAGAGACATACGTCTGCCTTATCTTAGAGTTTATACGAGTAATTTTAACACTTAACTCGGTCAAAATTCACTATTGGTTTTGCATAACCTAAAGAATATTTTTCACTAACTCTTTTCAATCAAACGGTTAGCGTCTATTATTCGTTTAATTACATTTAGTTATAGTGCGCTAAAATGAGAAAGAAATGTATCCCAATCACAGATCCAGTGCTAAAAAAGCAAAGCTGTGCTCGTTTCAATAACAAAGTGAGCATCGAAGACTTCGATACGCTGACCCAGCGCCAGTATAGTCGTAATTCATTGTTATCTATGTATAACGACTGGAATCACTTTGTTGAGTTCTGCGGGAGTAAAAAAGTCTCTGCTATTGTGGCATCGACCTTAGCTGTTCGTCTATTTTTAGAAAAACAAACGCAAACTAGAAAGTACGCCACTATCAAGAGAATGGCTATCACTATTGGGTTGGTGCACAAGTTTCATGAGTTCCCCGACCCTTGCAACCATCGTCAAATCAAAATGTTACTCGCTCAACTACGCCTTGATAAAAAAGGCGATGCAAAGCAGGCTGAAGCGTTTAACGCTGAACACCTACATCTCATTCAGCAACAGTTAGACGCCGAAAGTAGCCTCAAGCAATTGCGTGACGCGGCGATATTATCGGTGATGTTCGAGTGTGCGATGAAGCGCAGTGAACTACGAACCTTGCATTTTCATCAACTGACGTTCGATATTATCGACGATAAACCCATTCAGTTGAGCATCAATGACCACCACTATCAACTCTCCGACCAAAGCAGTGAAATCGTCAAACGTTGGCTGCTGATGTTGCCCGAACATTTAGGGCCGGTGTTTCGACGTATAGACAGGCATGGTAATATTGGTGATGAACCTTTAGATTCATCGTCTATTTACCGTGTATTTCGAAGCGCTGAGACGCAATTGGACATTCCACTGAAGCTATCTGGTCAATCGGCTCGAGTGGGCGCAACCAAAGAGTTGGCAAAACAAGGTTATAACGTGCGAGATATTACAGACTTTGGGCGTTGGTTAAGCCCAGCAATGCCCGCGCAATATCTTGGTAAACAAGTATTGGCAGACAGTGAAAGGCTTAAATTTAAATCGATAAAACCTTGGGATTAAAGTGCCGATTTTACCGCTTGAGCAAGGTAGTCAGAGAAAGAGTGACCATTATTGCTGAGCATTTTAGGGAACATTGAAATAGGCGTCATACCAGGGAAGGTATTCACCTCGTTCAAATAGATATCCCCATCTTCCGTTAAGAAGAAGTCGATTCTAGACAGATCTTTCAACCCCATTTGCACAAACACTTTATGTGAGTATTCTGCTATCTTCTGACGTTGAACATCCGTCAGACCTTTCGCTTCGATTTCGGTGGTTGAATGACTATCAGAACTGTACTTTTCTTCATAGGAATAGAACGTCCCCGAAGGTGCAATCACTTCACCTGGAGCGGTAATATACAGCTTGCCTTGATATTGATATGCGGCAACTTCGAGCTCTCTCGGTGTTACTGCTTTCTCAACCAACACTTGTTCTGAGTAGTTAAATGCATCAGTCACTGCACGTTGCAGCTCTGATGATTCTGTTACCTTGTAACAACCAACAGAAGAACCTTGACGTGCCGCTTTGACAAACACTGCTCCCCAAGTATCAAACGCCTGCTGAGTCTGTTCGATACTTTGTGAATTGTTTTCCGTTAGGAACAAATACGGTGTGTTTTCTACGCCAATAGCGTCATACCAAAGTTTAGAGGTGATTTTATTAAAACTATTACTGCTTGCTTCAGGCCCACAACCGAAATAAGGAATGCCAGCAAGTTCAAATAGAGATTGAATATCACCCGTTTCACCTGGATAGCCATGAATACAAGGTACAATATAGTCAATATTGGAGCGGCTATTCCCGACCACAAGCTCTTTAGAATGAATATCTAAATAGCATTCTTGTTTGTCATTATTAAGCCATGAATCATTCACGATTTCGACACGAATAACGTTAAAGTCACTGCTCAGTTCTAATTGTTGCTGAACATAATCAGCGGAAACTAAAGACACCTCATGCTCTGAAGAACCACCACCACACAGCAAAAGAATATTAATGTTCGACATTTTGATAAACCCAATCGATCTTATACGTAGTTATTTTAACAGCAGAAAGTGATCTTTTGCTGCCAATTCTTTGTCAGTAAAGTTTTTAACAAACGGTTTTAGCTTTTGTAAGCGCTCAGGTAGCGCTGCGACGGCTCCTTTGGCTTGATCGTAATCGCCAAAATCACCCATTACGACAGAGTAAACCACTTTGTCATTGATACTTTTAGTTTGTAGCCAAAGTGTGGTGTCTGTTTGCAGCTCTTTGGCAAATGCTTGCGCTTTTTGTTTATCAGACAGCGTCGCCAGTTGGATTGAAAAACCTTTACTTGGCGCATTTAGAGATGCGTTTTTTTCCGCCGGCGTTGTTGTAGAAACACTAGACTCCACACTGTCGCTCTTCGCTTCGTTCATCACATCCGTATTACTAGTCGCGTTATCTGTTGTAACGTCACTTATGTTTGTATCTTGTGCAATTGGCGTCGCCACAGGCGTCAAATCTTGCTCTTCAATTTGAGGGTTTTTCGCATCTACCTCAGCTTGAGTTGTTTGATAATTTTCTTGATAACTTTCCGATTGTATATCTGTTTGGTACTCGCTTGAGCTACATGCTGCTAACAACAAAGCAAGTGAAACTATCGCCGTCTTTTTCATCATAATTCTCATTCACACTCAATTATCAAAATCATGCCCATCATCTTTTACATAATCAAGGAAAAGCCTTTGCCTAAGTGCAATTAGACGTGATCAAAAGCTCACTTTTCAGCCTTGATGCTATAAACAGGTTAAATTTGTCACACTGATGATGTAAACCGCTTTAAAATTAAACAGATACTTCTTTTAGGACACACATCTATGAGCCCAATGGATTCGTTGTTTAACCCAAGTGCTATTGCCATTATTGGCGCGTCAAATAGACCTATGTCTCCAGGAAAAGTGATGGTCGATAATCTGCTACTTTCTGGTTTTGGTGGCACGGTGTTACCTGTTAACCCTAAGCATACCTCCGTATCTGGCGTGTTGTGTTATCCCAATATTGAATCACTACCCCTTGTCCCTGATCTGGCCATTATTTGTGTGGATCACCAAGAATTACCCTCTTTGTTTAGCGACTTAGATGACAAAGGGGTTCGCGCGGCCATCTTAATTGCCAATTCATTGTTTGATGAACAGCAACATCAAGCCCTTAAACAGCAAGCCAAATTGCACAACATCCGTATTGTGGGGCCAAACAGCTTAGGATTGTGTATGCCTTGGGCATCCATCAATGCTTCTTTATCTCCAGTTAAAGTGCTACCGGGTAAAATCGCCTTTATTTCTCAATCGGCGGCAATCGCCACAACTGTGTTGGATTGGGCAAATGACAAACAAATCGGTTTTTCAGCCTTTGTGTCCATTGGCAGTATGGCCGATGTAGGTATAGCCGAAGTCATTGATTATCTGAGTATGCACAGTAAAACAGAGGCTATTTTGCTGTATGTGGAGCATATTCAAGACGCAAGACGTTTTATGTCAGCGGCGCGCGCGGCCTCACGTAATAAACGAGTTTTAGTGTTAAAAGGCGCACGCTCCGAAGTAGGAAAAGATCTTTCCATGCTGCATCACGGCGGTAGCAAATCGCTGAATGTGGTTTATGATTCAGCGTTTGATCGCTGTGGTTTGCTCAGGGTGCATTCTACCCATGAATTGTTTGCAGCAGCCGAAACCCTCACCCATTCTATTCCACTGAAAGGCAAACGTTTAGCCATGATCAGCAACGGCTCAGGGCCTGCGGTTATAGCCAGTGACGTACTTCAACACCTTGGAGGAAAGTTAGCTGAATTTTCGGATGATATTCTCGGGAAGCTAAAAAGCGTCTCTAATGAATGTACTGTTAACCCTATCGATTTATCAGGGGACTGGCAAAGCACGAAATTATTAAAGGCATTTACACTGCTGCTAGACAGCAAAGACATCGATGCCGTCTTAGTGCTCTACAGTCCATCGGCGATTTCAGATCCACTCAGTACTGCTTCGCAGCTTCTAGAAATTTACCGCCGACACCCAAATAGAAAACGAATAAATTTATTGACCAACTGGCTGGGTGAAACCTCAGCAAAACAGGCGCGCAGTTTGTTTTCCAAGCACGGCATTCCTACTTATCGAACGCCAGAAAGTAGCATAATGGCGTTTATGCACTTGGTGCGCTATCGTGCTAGCCAAGTTCAATTGATGGAAACGCCTTTATCGATTGAGCATATCGCGCAAGCCGGAATTAAAGCAAAAAACCTGTTGCTGCAACAAACCAAGCCCGAACTCAGTATCGATAAAATAGCGCAGTTACTGGATTGCTACCAAATCCCTACTCTTAGCCATGACCGTGCGAAAGAGGCAACAGTGAGCTTACACCTTAACTGCGACCCTACCTTTGGGCCGGTAATTTTACTAGGTAATGAGCAACATCAACTGCAACTTAAAGAGCAACGACTCAATACACAACAACTGAACGACCAATACTGTGTGGCTGGCTTCCCGCCCTTAAACGATAAACTCTCTAAGCTGTTGATCAAAAATGCGCTACAACGACGTAACCTATCCCCCATATCAAACACACAATTTGAGTCTTTAACGCAAATACTAGTCCGTTTTTCTCAGCTTATCGTTGATCAAGGGTGTATAGAATCAATGCATCTCAATGTCAGTTTTAATCATCTTGAACATTGCCAGATCACTCCAATCCACACACGTTTAAATAGTGCTATCGAGCGCCCTTTGGCAATACTGCCGTATCCCATTGAACTTGAATCAACCGTCACCTTAAAAGACAACACTCAACTGCTATTGCGCCCAATCCGCCCTGAAGACGAACCCTTGCACGCGCAGTTTATTAATAATGTCAGCAAGGAAGATCTTTATAAGCGATTTTTCAGTGACGTTGGTGAGTTTGATCATCAAGCCCTCGCCAATCTCACTCAAATTGATTACGACCGTGAAATGGCTTTAGTGCTTGTTAAAGATAAGCAAATCTTAGGCGTAGTGCGCGCGATCACCGATATTAGAATCAATAGTGCTGAATTTGCGGTACTGATTCGCTCAGATATGAAAGGCAAAGGACTGGGGCGGATTTTGATGCAATCAATCATCGATTATTGCAAAAATAAAGGCATACAACATATGAACGGAATGACGATGCCATCGAATAAAGGCATGGTCACGCTGGCACAAAAATTAGGGTTTTCAGCCAAAGTAGATTTTGAAGAAGGCGTTGTAGAGATGGCACTTAATTTATAACGGCAAATTCCAATTAAAGGAGTGACCTGTCAAACACTAAAAAGCCAACTCATCTGAGTTGGCCTGCGTATTTTGCAATCAAAAAAACAAACAAAACTGGATTATTGCAAAATAATCGCAGTTATTTGCTTGCTTTGATTTCTTTAATCACCATTACCGCTGAAGCTGCAATAAATGTGACGATTAGCGCTATTTCCATATTTCTTCCACCCGTTATCAATAAGTTACACCAAAGATACAAACCTCAATGTAATTGTAACAACAAGTAAGAGAATGTATAGCATTTATTCGGAATTATTCAGGGTAACCCTTCGGATTTTCCGATTGCCAACGCCAAGTATCTTCGGTCATCTGTTGCAATGTGCGAGTCGCTTTCCAGCCCAGTTCGGCATAAGCTTTAGCCGGATCAGCCCAACACTCAGCAATATCACCCGGTCTACGAGGCGCTATCTTATACGCGATGCTCTTGCCACTGGCTTGTTCAAAGGCTTTCACCATATCCAATACGCTAGAACCGTTGCCCGTCCCCAAATTAAAGATATGCAACCCAGATTGAATACCAACACGTTGCAAAGCGGCAATATGACCATCCGCTAAATCCATAACATGGATATAATCACGCACACCCGTCCCATCTGGCGTCGGGTAATCATCGCCAAATACTGACAAGTATTCACGACGCCCTACAGCCACTTGCGAAACAAACGGCATCAAGTTGTTTGGAATGCCTTGCGGATCTTCGCCTAATTGACCGCTTGGATGAGAGCCAACAGGGTTAAAGTAACGCAGCAAAGTGATGCTCCAATCTGGGTTTGCTAATTGAAAATCCGTTAAACACTCTTCAACCATCAATTTACTGCGACCATAAGGGTTGGTGGCACTGGTTGGGAAGTCTTCTGTAATAGGCACAGTGTGCGGGTCACCATATACAGTAGCCGAAGAGCTAAACACTAGTCGTGTTACACCGGCATCGCGCATCGCATCAACCAATACCAAGGTGCCGTTCACGTTGTTATCGTAATACTCTAGGGGTTTTTCCACCGACTCACCTACCGCTTTTAAGCCCGCAAAGTGAATAACCGCATCAATATTGTGTTGTTCTAACGTCTTGACTAATAGCGCTTTATCGCGAATATCACCTTGAATAAATTCAACAGTTTGTCCCGTCACTAAGCGAATACGCTCATTTACTGTCGCTTTACTGTTGTATAAATTATCAAAAATCACAGGCGTAAAGCCCGCTTCTAGAAGCTGAATGCAGGTATGGCTACCGATATAGCCCATACCGCCGGTTACAAGTACTTTCATGAGTATCGCCAACTGAATTAATTACGCGTCAGATTACCTTATTTTAGTCTTTATTTAAATTTATCCGCTGTAAAATTCGGGTCAATAGTGAGGATGTTCGAATAATAAGTCCTTTTATATCAGGTGGATCTCTAATATTGAGTGGCTAGTATCAAGTTTGTATAAAACGCAACAAACGCATACAGTGATATAGGATCAATAAAACAAAAATGAACTGCGACCAAGGAAGGAATAAATGAAGCTCAACTGCGATGTAGGAGAAAGCTTTGCTGCATGGAGCATGGGCTGTGACGAGCAAATCATGCCCTATTTAGACATGGCAAATATCGCCTGTGGATTTCACGCCTCCGATCCCGACATCATGTCACGTACCGTTGCGTTAGCCAAAGCGCATAGAGTCTCAATTGGTGCCCATCCTGGTTATGCCGATTTACAGGGGTTTGGACGACGCTCCATTGCTCATACCACCGCGCAAATCACCCATTTAGTCCTCTATCAAGTAGGCGCATTACAAGGTATTTGTCATTTACACCAAACCCGTGTCGATTACATAAAACCCCACGGTGCGCTTTATAACGACATGATGAAAGATATCCAGTTATATGACGCGATACTAAAAGCGGCGCACATTTTAAACCTGCCTTTAATGATACTCGCGACCCAGCGCAGCGATTATTTGCAACGAGCACAGCACATGAATGTCGAACTCATTCACGAAGGTTTTGCCGATCGTCGTTACGATGCCTGCGGGCAGCTCACGCCCCGTTCGCATACGGACGCGGTAATTGAAGATATTGAACAGTTCTCCCTTCAAGCCAGTGCTATCATTGGCAAACAACCGTTTAAAAGCATCGATAACAAGAATATTCAGCTGTTTGCGGATTCTTTATGTCTGCACGGTGATAACCCTAGTGTACAACGCTATGCCCAGCGTCTACGCCAATTAATTGATGATCATCAACAATGAAGATATCGCAAGATGCTCTTCCACAAATACAGCGTGTTGGTGAGTGCAGTGTGTTAATTGAGCTTAGCGAGCACATCACCCCTGAGATATCCACACACGTTAACGCTCTAGTACATACCATCACCAAAACTCTGCAACCTGCGCCGATAAATTACACCCCCTCTTATACTTCGGTGCTGCTTGAGTTTTCCGCGCTTCATTTTGATTGGGTGCATATTCAAAAACAGCTCAACAGCTTGTTAGCAAAAAGCCTTCACTCCACAACCGAGACAACACGTCCAATCATTGAAGTACCCGTCTATTACGCTGCGTCTGTCGCTTTGGACGCAAAGCGCTACCAAACACTCACAGGACTGACGTTGTCTGAGATTGCAGCTCTGCACACGAGCGTTACCTATCAAGTGTATGCACTCGGGTTTTCCCCTGGATTTGCTTTTATGGCTGAGGTGCCAACTGCATTACAGCTTCCCAGACTAGATGCGCCAAGAGCACAGGTGCCCAAAGGAAGCGTTGCCATTGCAGGGCCGCAGACGGCGATATACCCACAAACAAGCCCTGGGGGATGGAACGTAATAGGCAGAACGCCAAGCGCTTTATATACGCCAAATTCTCAACCTATGACCCTTCTTAGTGCAGGTGACAGCGTACGCTTTGTTTCTATCACACAAAACGAATTTAAAGCGCTCGGAGGCGACATTTAATCTTGAATAATACACTGACTATTTTAAAAACCGGTCCACTTAGCAGCATTCAAGATGGCGGGCGTTTTGGGTTTACTCACTTAGGAATCACCCAAGGTGGCGTTGCTGATGAATACGCTTATCACTGGGCGAATACACTATTAAACAACCCATTTGGCAGTGCGGTAATAGAAGTAACCTTAGGCGGATTTGAAGCGGTATTCGAGCAAGATACCTACATCGCTATCACAGGGGCCGTCAGTCCGATATTGCTAGACAATGTCGTGACGGCTTCGTGGCAAACGCTTAAAGTAAAAAAAGGCCAGCATCTTATCATTCCAACGCCCCGTGACGGTTTAAGGCACTATATCGCGCTGCCCGGTGGCGTCGCCGCACCTTTACATCTTGCGAGTACCGCAACCGTCACTAAAGAGTGTCTTGGCGGTTTACGGCGCGATGGCAGCATTTTGCAGGCGAGAGACGTCATTCAATCTCGTCTTCATCATCTCACGCTCGACCATAACCTAGCGGTTTCTCCGAGCTATGTTCCAAAATTAAAACATTCATCCATTGTCACTCTTAATGTCATATTAGGCTCTCAATATCAAACATTCAGCAAAGAGGCATTACAGAGGTTATTCTGCAGCACCTTTCAAGTGGATAAGCAGAGCAATAAGATGGGGTATCAGTTAAAGGGACAATGTATTTCGTCCCCTGATCGGCATTTGATTTCGGAGGGGATATCTATTGGTGCTATTCAGATCCCACCCAACGGACAACCTATCATCATGCTTTGCGAAAGGCAGACGATTGGAGGCTACCCAAAAGTGGGCAATATCGCGCGCATGGATATCGGGAAACTGGCTCAACTCAAGCCAGGAGCAAAGGTTAAGTTTGTTAAAAGTAATGTAGATAAATGTACAGAACAATATCAAGCATGGATGCGATTTTTCGAAAACGCTACCTTGCGATAACAGTTAAAATAATCAAAAAAAATCTTGACCTGATTCCAATGAAATTCCATTTCATTGATATTGTGAATAACGATATTTCTCAAGCCCCGAATAGCCATAGCTTAGCACCCGATCACTTAATTTCTGTTATACACTTATCCAAGTAGTTATCCACAATTCGTGTGGATAACCAAATTAGCACAAAAGCGTGTTTCGACAAAAAGAGTACGGTTCTACACGACCAATAGTGGATAAATAGTCCCCACTATTGGTCTGTAAATATGTGATCAATGGCTAACACTCAACGTAAAAAATGTCATAGAAAGCGCGCACCTACACATTTTTTATTGATTTTATCCCTTTAAAGAGAGCGGTTTCTTACCGGTTGTAACAGCTGATTTATCAAACTGTTAACGACTAGACCTAAAATGATAAACGTGAGCATCGGCAACGCAAACCAAAGTTGTGGATGAATGCGGGCCGGCAAATCAAATCCCCAATATAGCAAACCGCTGACACTGACTTCGGCCCCTATGCTCGCCACGACACCGGCAATCAATGCCATCAAACCATATTCACACCACAGCGTAGAAGATATGCGCTTTCTACTAGCGCCCAGCGTACGATACAGTCGTATTTCTAATTGTCTTTGAGAAATACTCAATCGAAGCAAGGTAAATATCAGTAGTAAACCCGCAATAACACCAAGTCCTGCGAGCACTGTAATTGACCACACAATTTGTGCCAATAATGACTGAATTTTGTCGCCCATTTTACGAATATCAAGCAGACTCACTGTCGGATATTGATGTGAGAGCGCCTGTACAGCCGCATCGTTATCCGCTTCAATTCGGTAAGACACCATAAAAGCACCGGGCATTTTATCCGCATATTTAGGCGAAAAGATAAAGTAGAAGTTCGGCTTCATTTGACGCCACTCCACTTTACGAATGCTATTGACCACCGCTGACACCGTTTGTCCGCTGATGGAAAAGCCAAGCTCATCACCTACTTTAAGATCTAAGGCTTGTGCAACCTCTGATTCAACTGAGACTCCATTCTCACTGCCCCATGTCCCCGTTAGCATTTCGTTATACTCAGGCAATTGCTCAGCCCAAGTTAAATTAAGTTCACGACGAACCGCGTCGGTCTCTTGATGCTCCTTAGACACTTGCTTGGCATCTTCACCATTGACCGTCACCAACCTTCCACGAATAATCGGATACGCGTGCGAACGCTCGATATTATGTTGATCAAGTTGTGCTAAGTAATCGTCGATTTCATACGATGCAATATTAATGGCAAACGCATTCGGTGCATTTTCGGGTAAAGTACTTCGCCAGTCACCCAGCAAATCGGTTCTTACCAACCAAACAATCGCAAGTAACATGAGCGACAGAGCCAGCGCGCCAAATTGCAATCCACTGGCGATGGATGAACGATTTAAACGGCTCACCGCTAACGCCATTGCCGGAGCCAGCTTTAGCTTACCTATCGACTTAGAAATCAATACCGCAATTAGCGCCAATACCGCAAATAAAAGCACCATTGACGCCAGTACGATCCACACTAAGGTGTTACTAGCATAAGCAATGAGCATCGGCACAATAGGGACTGCCACCAGCCACCATGATTTACCGCGGGCCTGCACGGCAGGTTGCAAGACACTGCTCGCAGAAGTGTTAACAAGGTTTATCATTGGAATGCCAAGAGCAGGTACACCGATCAAAAAGCACGTCACTATCGACAATAACGCCGGAGTGACACCGTAACTCGGAAGCGGATCAGGCAACAGATCCGCCAATGGCACTCTTAACAATACTTCCAGTAGATAACCAATACCCACCCCACAAACAGCACCTATCACAAACAGCAGCAGAACCTGAATCATGAGCCAGCGTCCTATCCACTTTTTACTGGCACCGATACTTTTAAGCATCGCTACCGTTTGTCTGCGGCCCGCAACGTAATGCTGACAAGTGAGAACCAATGTGGTGGCTGCCATGATCACCACAATCGCCACCGTTAATGAAAGGTACTGCGTGGTACGAGTGAACATATCGTTGCTACGACTCGGACTGTGTTGATCG
Source organism: Vibrio ezurae NBRC 102218 (assembly GCF_000467185.1). GTDB lineage: Bacteria > Pseudomonadota > Gammaproteobacteria > Enterobacterales > Vibrionaceae > Vibrio > Vibrio ezurae. The sequence goes on along the minus strand of NZ_BATM01000023.1, from coordinate 41,556 downwards.
CGCCATCGGTCTCCCGACGCAAGAGGTATCCCTTCCTTTAGCGCCTGTAGTTCAGTGTTGTCTCCGCTAAAATATTGTAAATATCGAACTCTTGAGCCTATTTGCAACGCACCCGTTTTCTCAATATCACTAGAGTGAATCATCGCGGTAGGCATCTGCTGAAAGGGATTAAAGCTCAGGCCCGGTTGCTGCTCAACCTCGCCGCTGACGACAAAATCTGCATCACCAATAGAGACTGTATCGCCTTGTGTTACGTTCAGCGCGACCATAGCGCGCTTCTCTAACCACAATTGTCCTTGAGCAACATGGGAATGGCCGTCCGACAATTGTAAATGACCTCGTAGCGGATACCCGTCATCAACCGCTTTCACCGTGACCAATAGCATATCTTGGTCACTAAATGCCATTGTCGCAAAACGCACCATGGACGCCGTCTTGATGGTGGCAGGCAGTGCATCCACCTTCAGAGCATCAGGAATCGGTTCCGATGAGCGAAAAACGAGATCGGCGGTCAAAGCGTCTGCACCCTGCTTCACGATCACTTGCTCCATGCGCTCTGCTAACGCCGACAACGCAAACACGCAGGCAATGATCAATGTGAGCGCTACCGAAATCGGCCACAACTGACCGTGACGAATCTCCTTAAAGCTCCAAGCGAGTAAACGACGGTTTAATTTCGGGTTCGTAGGTGATGAGGTTTCAGTGTGTGCTTGAGTCATATCACCCTCTTATTGAGAATCTGCAGAAAGAGTACTCGACTCTTCAACCATCAACTTTCCCGACTGCATGTTCAACACTCGGTCGCACCGAGCCGCAAGGGTATTATCGTGTGTGACCATAATTAATGTCGTGCCGTGTTGCTCATTGAGGCTAAACAGTTGCTTGACAATATTTTGCGCCGTTTCATGATCAAGATTTCCAGTCGGCTCATCGGCAAACAAAATTTGCGGACGTAGCATAAATGCGCGCGCCAATGCCACGCGTTGTTGCTCTCCCCCTGAGAGCTCTGAGGGTAAGTGTGAAACGCGGTTTTTCAACCCGACTAAATCCAATAGCTGCATGGCTCTTTGTTTATCTTCCGCCTCCCCACGCAATAAGCAGGGTAATGTGACGTTTTCTAAAGCGGTTAAACTGGGTATTAAAAGAAAGCTTTGAAAAACAAATCCGATGTGTTGGCTGCGAAGATCAGCGCGCTGTTCATCGCTTAACGATGACAAAGCGTGCCCTAACAATTCCACCTCGCCTTCACTGGGCACGTCCAAGCCAGCCAATAACGTCATCAAGGTCGACTTACCCGCCCCTGAAGCACCCACAATCGCAACACTTTCTCCCGCTGCAATATCCAAATTTACATTTTGTAGGATTGTTAAATGTTCTTGTTTGGTAGAGACTATTTTAGTTAAAGATTGAGCCTTTATTACGGATGTGGTCATGATACGTTTACTTTCCTTACTTTTTGTTTGTTTTTCCATCAATGTCAATGCGGCAACACTGTTAGTGCTTGGCGATAGCTTAAGTGCGGGGTATCAAATGCCCATTGAAAAAGCGTGGCCTACATTATTACCTGATGAACTGGCACAAAACGGCCATCAAATGAGAATCATTAACGGTAGCATATCAGGAGATACTACTGGTAACGGATTAACGAGACTTCCCTCACTATTACAACAACATAAGCCTGACTACGTGCTAATTGAATTGGGTGCTAATGATGGTTTACGAGGTTTTTCGCCCAAACTGGTCAAAAATAACCTCGCCAAGCTGATTGATTTAAGCCAAGACAGTGATGCACAAGTCATTTTGATGCAGATACAAGTTCCGCCTAATTACGGAAAACGCTATACGCAAGCATTTGCACAGGTTTATCCTACCGTAAGTAAGGAGAAAAACGTGCAATTGATTCCGTTTTTTCTACCTGAGATCATCACAAGCGAAGGCTTAATCATGCAAGATGGCTTACACCCAACAGAAAAAGCTCAGCCTTGGATTGCTCAGTTTGTCGCCGAGCAACTTAACCCAATACTGTCAGTGATGCCATAGGCAAACCTGACTGTGGCAATTTGTGTACTGGCATCATTTGTATGCTTGAAATGAAAAGTATACCAACCTATTCATGTTAACTAAGGGACCCGTCAATCATGAAGATCGAACCAATCATCAATGGCGTTGTGGCGCGCACCGCACACCCCGGCGGATGTGAGCAAAGCATCAAGAATCAGGTAGCGTATGTTTCCCATGCGACTCCGATTAAAAACGGGCCAAAAAGAGTCTTAATTTTAGGTGGCTCGTCTGGATTTGGGCTTGCTGCGCGTATCGCGCTAACGTTTGGTGGATGCAAAGCGGATACTATCGCGGTCTCTTTCGAGCGAGGTCCCTCTGAGAAAGGAGTTGGAAGCGCTGGATGGTACAACAATATCTACTTTAAACAGCAAGCAGAAGCAACCGGCGCTACTGCTGTCAACATTATCGGAGATGCATTCTCTGATGCTGTACGCCAGCAAGTATTGGATGCGATCAACACCCAATTTAATGGACAGGTTGATTTGATCATTTACAGTCTTGCGACAGGCGTTCGTCCAAAACCCGACTCTGATGAAATGTGGCGCTCTTCGATAAAACCCATTGGCGAGCCTTTAACCGGAGCCAGTATTCGATTAGAAGATGACAGCTGGCAAGAGACGGTATTGTGCGCAGCCACTGAACAAGAAGTGTCTGATACACAAAAGGTCATGGGCGGTGAAGATTGGCAGAGCTGGGTAGACCTATTGATCAATCACAATGCCATCGCGCCAAGTTGCCAAAGTATTGCGTTTTCTTATATTGGCCCTGAATGCACCCACCCTATTTACCATCAAGGGACACTGGGACGCGCTAAGGTTGATCTGCACCAAACCAGTCACGCGCTCAATTTAAAGTTAGCCCCTTTTAATGGTGGCGCTTACGCCTGTGTGTGTAAGGCATTAGTCACAAAAGCCAGTGTGTTTATTCCCACATTTGCGCCTTATGTACTGGCCTTGTATAAAACCATGAAAGCGCAAGGGCTGCATGAAACCTGTATAGAGCAAATGCAGCGCTTATTTAACAGCAAGTTATACCCAAATCCCATTGTCGATGCAGAGCGCCTGATTCGAGTGGATGACTGGGAATTGCAAGACTCGGTGCAACAACAAGTCGCCCATTTACTGCCACAGTTAAATTCAAGCAACTTTACTAAGCTTGGTGACTACCAAGGATTTAAACGCGAATTTTTACAGTTAAATGGTTTTGCCATTGACGGCGTTGATTATCAGCAGCAGTACTCTTTAGCACAGTTACAAGCCTTGCGTCCTTAACCACACAAATCCCACTTTACGTTTTCCCATTACCTTATCCACGGTTCTCCCAAAAGATAACCGTGGATCTGCTCGGCACGCAGTGCAAACAGCGTCTATCCTTTACTATACGAACGGTGGGATACGATTGATCGTAGATACGATTTCATTTGACCTCACCTAACACCGTACTCAAGGAAGATAATGACAGCATTTGGTGAAAGGATTTTACCAACGTGCGCTTAATGTTCATCAATTAATGGCAAAGTAATGGATTACGCATGGCCAGAGTTAATACCCAACAACTAGAAGTCCCTAATAAAATTTACTGTTCATGGCAGGACATGTTAGAGATTTTAGCGCAGTTTTCGCATGTGCCAATGGCCATGATAAATCGACTAAATCAACATCAATTAGATGTGTTCTGCTGTAACCACAATATTAATAATCCGATTCAGGTCGGTGATACCTTCGCCCTTGGAGAGCAACACTTTTGTGAAACGACCTTAAAAAATGATTCCATTTTGGTCGTACCTGATCGCACGCAAGATCCTAAATGGCAACATCTGCCCAAGCCACTGACTGAGCAAACTCTTTCCTATTTAGGTGTCCCTTTACACTGGCCTAACGGAACCCCCTTTGGCACGTTATCCATTCTCGACAACAAAATTAATCATTTTAAGATTGCCATTCGTGAGCTGCTATCGGTATTTAAAGATTCGGTAGAGGCACAGCTCACGGTGATTTATCAAAACCAGAAATTACAGTTGGTCAACAAAGAGCTGCAATCACGGATTCAAAACCGCACGGTAGAGCTGGCCAATCTAAGCTTTCAATTGGATAAAGAGTCCACCAAACGTAAGCAACTAGAGCGTGAGATCCATTATCAACAGCATCATGATACCGGTAGCGGGCTGTTAAACGCCAAGGCGTGGGAATTAGAAACCAACCGAATCGTCAATCAAGCCGATCTGCATAACCAAGAAGTAGCGGTATTTTACCTTGGCATCAGCAATGGCCAGAGAATTCAAATAGAGATGGGCGCAGAAACCCTAGATCAAATCATAAAACAGATAAAAGACAAGCTGGGTGAACTTGGCCCCAAAACTCAGTTAAGTGCCCGTCCCCGTGCCAATGACATCGCCTTTACGTTATTGTCCAATAACGACAGTCATAACTATGATGCCATTATCCGCCATATAATGGACGTCACATCACAAGATTTTGATGTGCCTTCGGGTAAAGTGCGCTTGCAAGTGTATGTGGGCGCGTCTGTCAGTCACCCGCAACGCAATCCACAAAACCTAGCGCTTACCGTACAAGCCTATCAAGCGATGAAAAACGCTCGAGAGTCAGGCAAGCGCATTCTTTTTTATGCTGAGAATCAAAATGATGGTGGTACCAAACTCAACCGATTAGAGAGTTACTTTATCGAGTCAATACGAGATAACGCCATCAAACTGTTTTACCAGCCGCAATTGTCCCTAAAAAATGGTCAATGTCACAGTGCCAGTACGTCCATTCGTTGGGATCACCCTATTTTAGGTAGCGTATCTGAACTCTCTATTAGCCAATTATGTGATCAGCCAGAGATAGCCGATGCGCTGTGCCACTTTATGGTGAAAAAATCCTTACTTATTGCCAAGCAGTGGCGAAAGGTCAAACCTCAATTTAGAGTGGCAATCAATCTTAATGCGTGTCAGCTCGCCTCCAAAGATTTAGCGACCTATTTGCATTTATGGCTAAAAGAAGAAGGTCTATCTGGCAATGCGTTAGAAATTGAAGTGTCCGAAAAGCAGCTCTTTGCGAACGAGTCGACCTTACAACCGACCTTGGAGCAGATCGCCTCCTTAGGTATCCACTTAACCTTGTGTGATTTTGGGCATGGACACGCCTCTTTTAGTTATCTCAAACACAGCCCTTTCAAGCGCATAAAAATTGATAAGTCTTTTACCGATAACTTGCAACACAGCTCAGAAGACCGCAGCTTTCTGCATTCCTTAATGCAAATCACTGGCCGATTGGGTTTAGACACCGTCTTAACGGGGGTTGAAAGCAAAGAGCAAGAACAATGGCTGATGCAATTTAATACCCCGTATGCAGAAGGGAAAAAGTATCATGGGCCAATGACTCGCAAAGACTTTGAACAGTTTTTATACACCCAAGGTGAGATAAACCTGCATTAGGTTAGGAATTTTATAAACATAGTCGCTCAAGGGTTGTTATAATCCGCAAATGCTTGAAATCTAGGGTTCCCAAATGGATCTGCTCACCGCAAAATTAAAAAAACTCGAAAAACAAAACTACAGCGCTTACCAACAGATCAAGGGAAGCTATGACTTTACCGACTTCACCTTGCACATTGACCATGTACAAGGTGATTCCTACGCATCCCCTTCACGGTTCAGAGCCGTGCGCCCGTGGTCTGTTACCGGTTTAGATTTCATTAAAGAGACCTCTGAAGCCTATCAATTAGCCGCGCGAGATTTTATCGGTCGAACCCTTGCTGAGTTTGCTAAACAAGACAACGCCATTTCCGTTGCAACCACTGCCCAAGTGGTACTTGATAACACCGCCGTATTGTTTACCGAACAAGGGATAGAACTACGCTTTCGAATTAACCTTCCCGCAGATGGTCGTTCTATACTGGCTAAGAAAGCACTCAATATCATTACCTTTTACCTTCCAAAATACATACGTAAGGCCACGTTATGGCGTGAATTAGATCAAACTCGCTTTACGCAACATTGCGAAGTGATTGAAGATCAACACGCGCTGCGTGAACAACTCGCTGAACATAATTTGGTCAGCTTTATTGCCAATAACAGTGTATTGCCTCGCCTTTCCGGCGAAAGCGATCTACCGATGAAGGAAGCGTTGCCAATCAAGGCACCGTCGCAGCTTGCCGTTACCTTACATACACCAAACCGTGGCTACGTTACGGGACTTGGAATCAAAAAAGGCATTACCTTGATTGTCGGCGGTGGCTTCCATGGAAAATCAACACTGCTTACTGCTATTGAAAAATCCATTTATGATCATCTACCTGGTGATGGTCGTGAATATTGTGTTACTGATCCTCTAAGCATGAAGATTCGTGCCGAAGACGGTCGTTGCGTGCACAACCTCAACATCGCCAACTTTATTAACCACCTACCGATGCAAAAATCCACCACCGATTTTTCAACTCAAGACGCGTCTGGCTCTACCTCCCAGGCCGCATGGTTACAAGAATCGATAGAGTCAGGGGCAAAGTGTCTGCTTATCGATGAAGATACCTCAGCGACCAACTTCATGATCAGAGATGAACGCATGCAGGCGCTAGTGGCAAAAGAAGCGGAGCCCATTACCCCGTTAGTGGACAGAATCGCCGAACTGCGCGACCAAGAGCAGATTAGCTCAATTATCGTCATGGGCGGATCTGGTGATTACCTTGATGAAGCCGACAACGTCATACAAATGCATGAATATCAACCTGTCGATGTGACGGAGAAGGCCAAACAAGTGATTGCTCAGCATCCCTCTGAGCGTCACCACGAATGTGACCACCCGCTACAAGAAAGCCAAACGCGTTCATTCAATCGCGCTTGCCTGCAAACCTTACTCGCAGAAGGTAAATTTAGAGTGGGGGCTAAAGGGAAAAGTTCTCTGCGCTTTGGCAAAGAGTTTATTGATATCTCAGCCTTAGAGCAATTACAAACATCTAATGAAATCAATGCAATAGGATGGACGCTGTTTCAACTTGCGCAGCAACCAGGTTGGAGTTCAAATCTGCTGCTAGACAGTGATGCCTTACTCGAAACGCCAGATTGGCATGCAACGATGCCAAACAACGGTGACATTGCAAAACCAAGAGTGCTGGATTTGCTTGCAACCTTAAACCGCTTGCGTAAAGCTCAGTTTAAAGCGGCAAAGTAAACCTTCCCTATCCGTTTGCTCCCTTATCTTAGGGAGCAACGTCATTACTTTCTCAAATGCCCACTATAACTTTTTAATAAAACGTCCCATTAGACCGGGGTGATAACTCCAATGATGGCTAAAGATATCCAGCAATTCAGGGTTGCCATATTTTGACAAGCAAACCGCATGAAATCGATTATGCCCAGCTTGAAGATCGTTCACTTTATCGACCATTTCTTGCGATTGTTTTGGGGCAATAAAGTCGGACAGTACCACCATATCCGCATTCAAGTATTTATCGGAGTGCATTAAATCAATGCATTTTTGCAATACGGGTTCAAAGTCAGTGCCACCATGAAACGTATAAGACAGAAAATCGCACGCTTCGCGCAATCCATCTTTTTTAGTCAATTCGTAGGTGATTTGCTCGGTTGAAAACATCAATACAAAACAATCTCGCTCCTCTGCCAGCGCGATTTGCATTAAGGCATACGCCATCGCTTTAGCGCTCTGCTCTGGGAAACCACTCATAGAGCCAGAGGCATCAACACACACAATAAACGGCCCTTTCTCTAAATCCAATTCACTGGAATTGGGCGTGTGCGCATTCACTTTGCGTAATTTACGAGACTTACCTGCTGTGCGGTAATTCATTAAACGCTTATCGACTAAGTGCTTGTAGAAAATGACTTCCAACTCTGGATAAGCAAGAAACATGGTTTCGTTGGGGAGCAGTTTACTTAAGTCGTCACTTTCATGAATGCCAACGATATCGTCGGTCGCTTCATTGGACTGCTCCTCGACAAACTGTAGCTCTACTGCGGGGTTTTTCCTAAGCGCAGGATCATCCACCTGACTGGCCATACGACCTAATTCATTGGCGATCTCTTTTAAACCGCTGTGCTTACGTAAAAATGTGGCGTATTTTGTCATCGTTGAGACATCACCACGGCTAAGCTTTGCCGCTGCCATATCCCACAAACGGCCAAGTTGCGCGTCGTCGCCTTCATCGCCAATCTGGCGCATGTTTTTCATGTTTTCCATACGATTGTATAGATCATCTAAAAACTTTTGTTTGTCGATTTCCAGCTCATCAAGCTGCAATTGTTTCACCGACTGGAAAAGCGACTGATACCATTGATCACAAAAGAAGTGCGCAAACATCGGGTTAGGTGTGTTTTGCTGTCGTTCAAGCAATCGCTTTGCCGTCCCGTAGAAATCACTTTTTCCTTTAAGCTGCACAATGATGGTTTTAATATCATCAGCAAACTGCACTTCATCCCAATGAATCACCGTTTGATACAGTGCTAATTCTTGACGAATTTGCTCTGAGTCAGATGCCTTACTAATGCGCCTTTTTGCCGTTCTTTTCCACTTTCTCAAGTGATCTTTCACCGATGCTTGCATCCCCGGCTTTTCAGATTCAATTAATACCTGACTGCGACCAATAAGATCGTTAACAGCCGTTTCGACTAATCCAGAATCCGCGACAGAGATCGCGAGGTTTAATGCGTCAACACCCAGCATTATTCCTCCTACTCCGAAAAGAAGCCGGCAAGCATACCGATTCTTTGCGCGACCTTCTTCGAGCGCTGTTGCGACTCATTTAAGGTACTTGAAAGTTGCTGTAAACTCGACTCCATCGCAATAGGTAACTCAGGTTCAATGAAATTATGTGGCAACGCCCCATGAAAATCAGAACGCACTTTAGTCAGTAACAACTCGGCTTGCATTAGTCGATTTACCGCTTCTTCTGCTCTGCTCTGCCATTGCTGATGCTGTTCTTCATCTATCCCTGACTGAGTCACTAAACCCACCAGCACAGAACGGTTGGCAATGTCTTTTATAACTAAGTGGTTATCGCCATCGAGCGCAAATTTCAACGACATTAGGTTCGGGTTATGATTCACATAACCGTAGACATCGCCGCCGCCGTGGTTGATGGCGTTAACTAACTCCGTTTCAGGAACAAAGACGTAACGAGTGTCGCCTTTGTCATGTTCTGACACCGATTGATTGCTCTGTAGCAATACCAACTTGAGCAGATTACGTGCATTACCCACGCTGTGTGCTCGCCAATCATCAAGGTCAACTTTGTAACCCTCTTTCCCTTTACGCAATAGACCGGAGCTTTGTTCAGGCTCTACTAGCACAACGTTGTCATCTTCAATTTCACACTGGATCTCTTCGAGTGCGTCATTGCTCTCTTCAATGATGTGTAATATTTCTTGTTGATTAAACGCATGCTTTAACGCAAATTCATGCATCACTTCTCGAACTATCAAGCGCGACGCCGGACTGTTCCACAAACAGTCTTGAATCAACAGTAGATCCAGAGGGTTAATTTTTTGTCTACCGTTGAAAAATGCACTTGCCTTTAACAGTTTAACGGCTTTCTTCCAGCGTCTATCAGAGACATACAGTTCATCGCTATTTAACTGCTCTTCGTTCTCTTTATGACGAGATTCAAGCATGGTTTTAAGCTGATACAATTTATCAAATAGTTCGTCAGACAAAGGCAGACTGTCGAGCTCTTTTAACCACTGGTTGTATTCGTCATTCGAGATTGCCAACTCTTGTGGCACTTTTGCTTCTTGATGGGTGCCGACAGTCAACATACTGTGGAAGTTTTTCTTATCTTGAATACGATTAACAAATACACGAACTAACATTCGATCGTAAAGCGCTTCAAGACCGCTGTCTTGGTCAGGCAATTCGTTGGAAGCCGAAATCAACAAGCGCATCGGTACTTTTTCAATTTCGTTGCCATTTTTGAAGGTTTTCTCATTCACCACGGTCAATAGTGTGTTCAAAATGGCTGGGCCGGCTTTCCAGATTTCATCCAAAAATACCACGTTTGCGGTGGGCAAATACCCTTCGGTTAAACGAACATAACGTCCATGATCCTTAAGATCTTGAATACTAAGAGGACCAAACACCTCTTCAGGCGTCGAAAAACGGGTCATTAAATACTCAAAGTAACTGCTACTTTCAAACGCCGAAATTAAACGTTTAGCAATCAAGCTCTTCGCGATCCCGGGAGGCCCGAGTAGAAAAACACTCTCTCCTGATAAGGCTGCCAACAAACAGAGTTTGATAGTGTGTTCACGTTCATAAACCCCTTCTGAAAGTACCTTAACCAATTTATTGATACGTTCAGAACGCAGTGCACGTTGTGCATGAGACACACGAGTGTTTTCCATTCTTAAATTGCTCCATTAAGCGGATGTATTGATGAAATTGAATCTAGTGAAATTATATGCCACAGACGGGCTATTTTCCCTAACAGACCTAATAACTTAACGAGATCTTGCTCACACTGCAAACTTAGTTTGTAAATGTGTTGTTTAACCATTCCATTCATTACGTTAGTTTGAGTAGAACGGCTTTCATAGCTGTGCAGATCCGCCTAAATATGCACAGTTAAAGACCTAAAAACCATCATAATTGAGTAACAAATAATGCACAGAACACTTCATCGTTGGAAGAATCTTTCTTTAATTGAAGAATCTCAGACACTGCCTAATGGCGTAGAGGTTCAACATACCTCCGTATCTCATCCCGGTGCTGTGGTCATTTTGGCGAAAACGCCGAACAATACGCTATTATTACTCAATCAGTATCGACCTTCTTTAAAAGAATGGCTTCTAGAAATTCCCGCAGGCACTCTTGAAGAAAACGAAGCCCCTCTTAGCGGAGCAAAACGTGAACTTGAAGAAGAAACAGGGTATAGCGCCAAAAAATGGCAAAGTTTGGGTCAACTCACGCCGATGGCTGGATTTTGTAATGAAATACAATATCTGTATCTGGCTGAAGAACTCTCATTAACACAGCGATTAAGCCAAGATAGCGACGAAGTGATCGAAGTGCTTGATGTCTCTGTCGACCAACTACTCTCTTGGATACAGCAAGACAAAATCACGGACGCTAAAACTATCGCTACATTATCTAAAGCTCTGCTCACCGGAGCACTCAATTAAAAGGAACGCACATGGATTTTCGCTCTGATACGGTAACCAAACCCACTCAAGCAATGCGTGATGCCATTGCCAACGCCTTGGTAGGTGATGATGTGTATGGAGACGATCCTACCGTCAACGATCTAGAGGCTTGGGCGGCAAAGACGCACGGTTTTGAAGCCGCATTATTTACCTCCTCGGGTACGCAAGCAAACTTACTGGGGTTAATGTCACACTGTGGGCGTGGCGACGAATACTTGTGTGGCCAGCAAGCTCATAACTTTCGCTATGAGGCGGGAGGCGCTGCGGTATTGGGATCGATTCAACCTCAACCTGTTCAGAATGAGCCTGACGGTACCTTGTGTTTTAAAAAGCTTGCCGCAGCGATAAAACCCGATGATTTCCACTTTGCTCAAACAAAATTACTCAGTTTAGAAAACACCATTAACGGTAAAGTTCTGCCATTAGAGTATTTAGCGCAGGCACGTCAATTTGTAGACAAGCACGGTTTAAAATTACACCTTGATGGTGCCCGTGTTTATAACGCCGCCGTGGCATTGCAAGTGGATATAAAAGAAATTGCTCAGCATTTTGATACCATGACCGTTTGTTTATCAAAGGGCCTTTGTGCGCCTATTGGTTCCCTACTACTCGGTGACAGTGTCACCATTAAGCGAGCTCGTCGTATCCGTAAAATGCTCGGCGGTGGTATGCGTCAAGTGGGCTTGTTGGCGGCCGCTGGCAAACTAGCACTCACTGAGCAAGTCGCTCAATTGTCAGTGGACCATAAAAACGCTCACATTTTGGCGCAAGGCTTAGCGCAACTTAAAGGCGTTAACGTGAACCCAGATCTTGTGCAAACCAATATCGTATTTGCCAAACTGGATGACAGCATTGATATTGACGCTATTTGCGCTGAGCTGGAAAAAGAAGGCATTCTCGTTTCGCCAAGTAACCCTGTTCGCTTTGTCACTCATAAAGACGTTACAGAAAGCGACATTCATCGACTCCTTGAACGCTTAGCCAGTCATGTAAACTAAGGCAATAACATAAAAAACCTTCTTTTTCTTCATTGAAAAAGAAGGTTTTTTTGTGTCTACAATAAAAGGGAGGGTTATCGAATACCGTTCACACTAGGTAAGCAAGCAGAAATAGCGCAGGTATCCACTTAATAACTTAGTAACTTAGTAACTTAGCGGCGACGATTCTTACCGCGATTTTTATGCACACCTAATTTGGCTTTCAGCTTGCGTTTTTCCGAGCTGCGACTGCGACGAGGCGCACTGTTCTCGGCAAACACTTCTGAATCTGGGCTAGGCTCGAAGCCTGCCAGCCATTCTTGAGGCAATTTTTGATCTAATAGGCGCTCTATCGCCTCTAAAAGATATTGCTCACTATGACTCATCAAAGAAACGGCATGCCCAATATTGCCTGCGCGACCACTTCGACCAATGCGATGCACATAATCTTCGGCTTTATAAGGCATATCAAAGTTAATGACATGTTCTAACTCTTTCACATCAATACCACGAGCAGCAACGTCAGTTGCCACCAGCGCACGCACTTTTCCCGCTTTAAAATCATTTAAGGCGCGCTGTCTTGCACCTTGGCTTTTATCACCATGAATTGAAGCAGCTTGAATACCATCTAGCTTAAGCTCTTTTGCCAGCGCCTCCGCACCTTCTTTGGTTCGAGTAAACACCAATACCTGTTGCCAGTTACGCGAACCAATCAAATAAGAGAGCAATTCACGCTTACGATGTTTATCCACCGGATAGACAATTTGTTCAACACTGTCAGCGGTGGAATTGGCTGGAGTAACCTCCACCTCCGCAGGATTGTTTAGGATCTTATATGCTAGGTTTTTAACCGCTTTTTTAAAGGTGGCTGAAAAGAATAAGGTTTGGCGTTCGCTATTAAGCTTTTGCAATATGCGTTTTATATCAGGCATGAAGCCCATATCTAACATTCTATCGGCTTCATCAAGTACTAGGTATTGTGTGTATTGCAACGTCAGATTTTTATTGAATAGGTGATCAAGCAATCTTCCTGGGGTCGCAATCAAAATATCACAACCTTTATTGAGGTTAGTCACTTGCACATTAAAACTGGTACCGCCGTACACCACCACCGTTTTAAGCTCAGTAGGTTTAGCATATTCGGTAATGGCATCAAACACTTGCTGCGCCAGTTCGCGGGTTGGCACCAATACCAATGCTTTGACTTTACATTGCGATTGCGGATTATGAACACTGACCTCTGCCATCAATTTTTGTATCATTGGCAAACCAAACGCAGCCGTTTTCCCTGTGCCTGTTTGTGCGGCGGCTAACACATCACGTCCTGCAAGCACCAAAGGAATGCCTTCGGCTTGTACCGGAGTGGGTGTCACGATATTCAGTGTCTCTAGATGTTCGACTAAAGCGGTCTCAAGACCAAGGTCGGCAAATTGTGATGAAGGCATTAGGTCGTTCCCTTGGGGATTATTTCAAGATAGAGAGTGCAAGGCAGGGATTCTACTTTAATTTGACGTGAGTTACAGCCTCTATCACATCGGGATAAAAATCGAGAAATACCTGATTAAGCGTCTGATAGTGTGTTTCAAGAGTTGCAAAGCATTCCGCTAGAGGGGCCATGCGTTCACTGCGCTTCGACATTCGTTTAAGGACAAATTCGATATTCTCAAGCTCCTGATAAGAAAAAATCCAACCGCCATCCCACATAGCACTAATGACGTATTGATAACGCTCGGGTAATGATGTATGCACCCATTTAGGGTGAGTCTGGCTCTGTGCATTATGGCAAAACTGCGCTAACGAATGCGGATGAAAATGACGCCAATGCTGGGTAAGGCAATGATCCCAAAACACATCTAATGCGATAGGAGAAAATCGGCGTCGTTCACCAAATAACGGCTTGATAGCGACAATCGCGGGGTGGCTATCGGTAAAACTGTCGATAAAACGATGCATACGAATGCCATGGGTGATAGCCGGCTCAAAGCGCCCTTCCGGGTTACCTCGCACAAAATCTCCAAGAAGATTTCCCAGCAAGCTACTTTGGCTTTTATGAGCAAGGTGCAGATGCCCTAAAAAATTCATTTTCGCCTGCCTTGTATCACTTTAACATGCCCATAGTTAGCAAATGCCCTCATCACATTCCACATATTAATTAATCAAACAATTCGATGACCAATTTATTGTCTCTAATCACAAGGTTAGGTTGCGCTGATTTAATCAAAGCTTCTTGCAATACATTGCTATCGAGTTGGTAAACTGGGTTTTGGGATAGGCCGTAACCAATCATAGCAACGGCAGGTTTAATCAATCGTTTAATATCCGCCGCGAGCGGTGTGCCGTTTTCGGTCAATTCCTCTAAGCGAATCGACTGTAAATACACCTCTCCTGTTTTAGCGTCATAACGCGGTATCGCGCTAAACTCTATGTCTAAATCAAGCTGCTGCTTTTGTGCATTAAATAACTGTATTTTTGCTAACGTGTTGGCGTGTACTGCGACACGATCCGCATCAGTTCGACCTATTTTGACAGCAAGATCGGTGACTGAGACTTGCGCATACATGACGTTTTCAATGCCCACTGACTGATTAAAACTGACATTGTCATGCAGATAATCCGTCATTTCTTGTTCGGTGACGCTATAGCTGGTGCATCCGCTTAGCCCTAAGGCAAGCAAAAGACCCAAAAGGGTATATAACCATTTCACGTTTGGCAGGGTCATTCTCTTCATTTTTATGGTCCACCTTGTTTACAGCTAAGTGGGAAACCTTGTCACTGTCAAGGTGCTATTATGTAATGCCTAAAGTAAAGGCTCGATGATTTACTGATTTAACAGCCGAAAATTACTGACGCGTAAATATCCGCCGGTTGGCTAGACTTATGGAAAAATTCGCCTCGTTTTGACAATCGACAGCAAAGATTTCAAGTATTGTGCGCATGCCGAGTAAAGTAGCATGCGAAAGCGCAGATACTCGCCCATATAATCAGCATCTGAACGAAATATTAGTTTCAGTTTTACGAGCAATGCGTTCTACACGTTACACTGTTCAAATCAACATATTAAGAGCTAAAGGCAAGATGAATTTACAATACTGGAAAAATAATATTAGTGGTCTTTTGGTTGTCGGGGGGTTTCTTATTGCCGTAACCCTTTTCACCTCTGTTATCCCATCCGTAGACTTACTAAGTTCAGATTCAAGTATTTTTGGAGTGATATTTACTTATTTAACCTACTCAGCAGGTAAGCAAGGTTTTTTGATCACCTTAGCGGCTTTAGTTGTCGCCATCGCAATCAAAACCCCCAACAGAAAACGCTTGTTGATGTTAATGGTTCAGCTTGGGGTGCTGTTGGTACTGTCTTTTGGCGCTAAATCACTATTGAAAAAAGTCACTCAAAGCCCTCGTCCATATACAGAAGCACTAACACAATTGCATTTAGTGGATTCTCCGCAAGACTTTTATCATCTCGATACGCCAGATCAAAATGCGGTGATTGCTCAAGCATCACAAAGCGTCTCACATTGGCGCACCATTCATTGGCAAGGAGAAACAGACTATTCGTTCCCATCGGGGCACACGGTTTTTGTGGCGTTGTGCTTGTTTTTCTTTGGCGGTTTATTTGTGCAGCGCAAACAATATTTGGCCCTATCGGTACTATTTGTTTGGGCGCTAGGGGTGGCCTACAGTCGTCTTTGGCTGGGTATGCATAGACCTGAAGATCTCATGGGCTCAGCGCTGGTGGTTGGAATCATTGCGATGTTCATTCCCGCACCCTCTTCACGTTTGCCTTAGTTTGGCAAACTGGCCGTATTTTGGGGAAGAGGTCTGTGCATTTCTTCCCTTTTTCTTGGATAAATACCTGAGTTATTGGCTAGGCCGTAGATTCTTATTGATGTCTTAGCTGAAAGAACGCAAAATAGCGCTCCTTCCCAAGAAGGTGAGCGTTTTCTACTTTATTCAACTACGCTCCTACTAGTTTCTTAGTTTGCAGGCAAATCCGCCTCCACCCTTTCACATCGAGAACATCTATGAGTTTTGACTCCCTTGGTCTATCTGCCCCTATTCTTCGCGCTATTGACGATCTAGGTTATACAAAGGCTTCCCCTATCCAAGAGAAAGCTATCCCTGCCATTATTGCAGGTAAAGACGTCATGGCAGCTGCGCAAACCGGTACCGGTAAAACCGGCGGTTTCAGTTTGCCATTGTTAGAAAGATTAAGCTCAGGCCCAAGACCTAAGGGAAATCATGTCCGCGCGTTAATCTTAACGCCCACTCGCGAATTAGCGGCTCAAGTTCATGATAGTGTTGTTCAATACAGCGCACACCTTGAAACCACTTCCACAGTGGTATTTGGCGGCGTAAAAATTAACCCACAAATGCTCAACCTTCGCAAAGGTTGTGATGTTTTGGTGGCAACGCCAGGTCGCTTATTAGATCTGCATAGCCAAAACGCGGTGAAATTTTCGCAACTAGAAGTGCTGGTGCTGGACGAAGCGGATCGCATGCTGGATATGGGGTTCTTTCGCGACATAAAGCGAATTCTTGATTTACTGCCAAAACAGCGTCAAAACCTACTGTTTTCCGCCACTTTCTCTCCAGAAATTCGTGATTTAGCACGTGGCTTGGTTAATAACCCTGTCGAAGTGTCGGTAAACCCACCTAACTCAACCACTCAGCTTGTTGAGCAAAGTATTTACGTTTCTGATAAAAAGCAAAAATCAGCCATCTTGGCGAATTTGATTAAGCAAGGTGAATGGCAACAGGTGTTAGTGTTTAGTAAAACTAAGCACGGTGCAAACCGCTTAGCGCGCTTCTTAGAAGCCGAAAATATTTCAGCATTACCTATTCACGGAAACAAAAGCCAAGGCGCCCGCACCAAAGCATTAGAAGAATTTAAAACGGGCAAAATCCGCGTATTAGTCGCCACTGATATTGCTGCGCGCGGTTTAGATATCCCTCAATTGCCACAAGTGGTGAACTTTGATTTGCCGCACGTATCAGAAGACTATGTGCACCGCATTGGTCGAACCGGTCGCGCGGGTGAAACAGGCAAAGCCTATTCATTAGTATGCGCTGACGAAGCTAAAGAGTTATTTGCTATTGAACGTTTAATCGGTAAGGTTCTTGAGCGTCACGTAATGCCTGGATTCCAACCGGTTAATCCACTGCCAGAATCTAGACTGGATACGCGCCCTATTCGCCCGAAGAAACCTAAGAAAGCGAAAACAGGACACCAAGACGGACAACGCTCAGCGGACAATGCAAACGGGCACAAACCGGCAAATAAAAACCGCCGCCATTCGTCCAAAGGTAAACCACAAGGCGCTGCGCAAAAAGGCGGACAGTCTGGTCAAAGCAACAATAAAGGAAATACCTCAGCAAATGAGGGAGCGAATAAGCCAGCAAGAGGTCGTCGTCCGCAACGCAGTTTTGGCACGCCTCAAAACGGTTCTGGTAAAGCTAACTCAAACCATAATCAATAAACAACACCACATCACATATAGCGGTGTACATCGCACCGCTCTGTTTATTGATTATTGATTATTGTTTAGCCTGCTTTCTTAAGTGACGATTCGACACATTGTGTTTGGGCAGTTCTGGGGCAGGCTTTCTCTCATGCATTAAATGCCTTATCGCCAATAATGGATGTGTTAATAGCATTCTCGGACCTGAAAAGCGCATCACAGCTCTCATTTGTTGCTTAAACTCCGGTCGATAACAATGCACGGGGCATTGATTACAAGTCGGCTTACCTTGCCCAAAAACACATCGATCTAACTTGGTTTTAGCGTAGTTACTTAAACTTGTGCATTGCGCGCATAATCCCTGTTGGCCATGGTGATGTTTGGCGCAATAAATCGTGATCATCGCGTGCACAGTGTTGTGCTCTTTAAGTAGTTCTCCACTTAAAATCTCATCTTGCGGTTCGCGCATTAGTTACTCTTATCTTTGTACATACATTTAGTATATACCTTTAAACTAATCAATAACTCTATCCATATGGCATTTTTGCGTTATTTCGTTACCTCCAAACGGTAGCGGTCATATTTCCAGCGACAGATGCTCAATAAGCCTCCTTTACTGTATTTTGTCTGACGCTATTTAAAGTTCTGCGCACAGCAACACAATATTTATCACTATTATTGAAGTACTGACCTGTGTTTTAGCTAAGATAATAAGTACAATCAGTTGCGTATAAGACTCAAGCGTAATACGTCAATTTAGGGAATGGAGCACAACATGTTAGTAAGGACGCTATTGATAGCCGCTGTTTTTAGTTCACCATGGCTTCACGCGCAGGTGATTGAATCTACACATCTATCCGGTTTTGGCGAGGCAAAATACCCTGCTAATTTCCCCCACCTAGAATACGTAAATCCACACGCTCCGAAAGGAGGCCATGTGACTTACGCCGCCATGGGCACCTACGACAGTTTTAACCGCTACGCGTCTCGAGGTAAATCCGGACAAATGACCGGCGAACTCTATGACACTTTGATGTTCTCACCCACTGATGAAATTAATACCTCTTATCCCTTAATTGCTGAAAAGCTACGTTACAGTGACGACTATTTGTGGATGGAAGTGGATATCAACCCTAAAGCAAAGTTTCACGATGGCATGCCCATTACCGCAAAAGATGTGGAATTTACCTTCCAAAAGTTTCTTAAACAAGGCGTGCCTCAATACAAGACATATTATAAAAACATAAAGTCGGTGAAAGCGCTCAATGACAAAACCGTACGCATCGATATGCTTAAATCCGATAGAGATGTGTTGTTTTCTTTTGTACAACGTAGTGCTGTATTACCGGCACACTTCTGGAAAGATAAAGACTTAAGCCAGCCCCTCTCTGAGCCACCCATTGGCAGTGGCCCGTATAAAGTGGACTCGTTTAAGCCAGGCCAAAGCATCACATATGCTCGAGTTAAAGATTATTGGGCGCAAGATCTTCCGGTCAACGTAGGCCGAAACAACTTTGACCAAATTCAATACGATTACTATCGCGATGACACCGTAATGCTAGAAGCCTTTAAAGCGGGTGAATACGATTTACGACAAGAAGGCACCGCCAAATTTTGGGCCACCGCTTATACAGGCAGTAATTTTGATAAAGGCTATATCGTTAAAGAAGAAATCAGCAATACCATGCCTCGTGGCATGCAAGGGTTTATTTACAATACTGAAAGCGACATTTTTAAACAGCCCAAAGTCCGTGAAGCGCTGACCTATGCTCTCGATTTTGAATGGATGAACAAAAACATGTTCTACGGGCAGTACGCTCGCACCAACAGCTATTTCCAAAATACGCCTTATCAAGCAAAAGGCCTGCCTAGCTCCTCCGAACTTGAGGTGTTGTCTCCCCTAAAAGGGCAAATTCCTAACCGAGTCTTTGGCCAAGCTTATGTACCACCACGCAGTGATGGTTCTGGGCGTATTCGCAGCCAAATGCGCAGTGCATTAACGCTATTAAAAGAGGCTGGATGGGAAATACAAAAAGGGGTACTCACCCATACTAAAACCGGAAAACCGTTTGAATTTGAGTTAATGGTGTATAGCCCAACAACCGAAAGAATCGCCGATCCGCTGAAGAAAAACCTCAGTAATTTAGGCATTAACATGAAAATTCGAACCGTTGATACCACTCAATACCTTAAGCGCTGGCACGAACGAGATTACGATATGATCTTCTCATCATACTCCGCGAATCCTTATCCAAATAACGGATTAAAAATCGCTTGGAACAGTCACTACATTGACAGTACCTATAATCAAGCGGGTGTGAACAATAAGGCGATTGATTACTTAACCGAACAAATTGATCTTCATCAGCAAGACCCTGAAAAATTAAAAGCGCTGGGCCCTGCCCTCGATCGCGTGCTTACTTGGAACTTTTATGTTATTCCGGCGTGGCACACCAGTCGTTTTCGCGTTGCCAGTTGGGATAAGTTCTCCCGACCGGATATTCGCCCTGAGTACGATCTGGGATTAGATACTTGGTGGGTCGATACGACAAAAGCACAAAAGTTGCCAGCGAAACGACGCTAAAGCATGCGTCTAAGCCTTGGTCGATATCAATCGATACGTAGGGGGAGACTATCCCCCTTGTCTTCAAATTTACACATAGAGTAGCAATGTCAGCTTATATCATCCGACGACTTTTGCTTGTCATCCCTACCTTGTGGGCCATCATCACTATTAACTTTTTTGTCATTCAGATTGCGCCTGGAGGACCTGTTGAACAAGCCATTGCTCAGATGGAAGGTTTAGATTCAGGGGTTATGGAACGCTTTAGCGGCGGCGGTCAAGAAGTTGAACTCAGCGCCGCAGGTAACGATGCACAAACCACAGGCTATCGCGGTTCTAGAGGGATGGACCCTGAAGTCATCGACGCCATTAAAAAACAGTTTGGTTTTGATAAACCATTGCATGTTCGTTACTTTGAGATGCTTAAAAACTACATTTGCTTTAACTTTGGTGAAAGTCTATTTAAAGGCGGCGATGTCATTGACTTGATTGTCGAAAGGTTACCTGTGTCTATTTCCCTTGGGCTTTGGAGCACCTTAATTATTTACTTAGTGTCGATACCTTTAGGCATTATCAAAGCGATTCATCACGGTTCTCGCTTTGATATATGGAGCAGCGCACTGGTAATTGTAGGCTACGCTATTCCCGGCTTTTTATTTGCGATTGTACTCATCATCTTGTTTGCCAGCGGAAATTATTTGGATTGGTTTCCCTTGCGCGGCTTAGTGTCTTCCAACTTTGATTCATTAAATTGGTATCAGAAAGTCATCGATTATTTCTGGCACTTAGCCCTACCGACGCTAGCCATGGTGATTGGCGGTTTTGCCACACTAACAATGTTGACCAAAAACTCATTTCTTGACGAAATAAACAAACAGTACGTGGTGACGGCTAGAGCAAAAGGCTTGGATGAAAACAACATTCTGTATAAGCATGTATTTCGCAATGCAATGCTCATCATTATTGCTGGATTCCCTAGTGCCTTTATCAGCATCTTTTTCACAGGCTCTATGCTCATTGAAGTGATGTTTTCATTAGAAGGTATTGGCTTACTTGGCTTTGAGTCCACCATTCAGAGAGACTACCCAGTAGTATTTTCTTCTTTATATATCATGACGTTACTAGGGCTTGTGCTCAGTATTATTTCCGATCTCACCTATTCTTGGGTCGATCCTCGTATCGATTTTGAGGCGCGATAAATGAATCCACTACTTAAATTACGTATTGAACGTTTCAAGAGCAATCGTCGCGGGTATTGGTCACTGTGGATCTTTATGGTTTTGTTTACTATCAGTTTATTTGCAGAGCTGGTCGCAAACGATAAGCCGCTCTTCATTAGCTTTGACAATGGCTGGTATTTCCCAATTGCTAAGCATTATTCTGAAACCGACTTCGGCGGAGAGTTTGTCGCTGAAGCCGACTATACCGACCCGTATGTACAAGACCTTATCAACGAACAAGGTTATATCGTTTGGCCACTCATTCGCTTTAGCTACAACACCATCAATTATGATTTACCCACCCCAGCGCCGTCTGCGCCAGACAAAACCAATTGGCTTGGCACTGATGATCGTGGTCGTGATGTACTGGCCCGAATTATTTATGGCTTTCGCATCTCGGTATTATTTGGCGTGGTACTCACCATCATCAGTAGCCTTATAGGGGTCATTGTCGGTGCTAGCCAAGGTTATTACGGAGGTAAGCTTGACTTAATAGGACAGCGTTTTATCGAGGTTTGGTCTAGCATGCCAACATTGTTTTTGCTGATTATTTTATCCAGCTTTGTTGAGCCAAACTTTTGGTGGCTACTTGGCATCATGGTGTTATTTAGTTGGATGAGTTTAGTGGGTGTCGTTCGCGCCGAATTCTTGCGCTGTCGCAACTTTGACTACATTAAAGCGGCGCATGCGCTTGGGGTCAGTGACCGACGTATTATCAGTCGGCACATGTTGCCCAATGCCATGGTCGCGACCCTAACAATGATTCCGTTTATTTTATCAGGCTCAGTCACTACATTGACCTCGCTGGATTTCTTAGGCTTTGGTTTACCCAGTGGCTCACCATCATTAGGTGAGCTGTTGGCGCAAGGAAAAGCCAATTTACAAGCACCTTGGCTTGGATTCTCCGCCTTTGTCGTGCTATCCATCATGCTGAGCTTGCTGGTATTCATTGGTGAAGCGGTGCGCGATGCTTTTGACCCACACTCACACTAAGTATGCAGAAATAGCGCAGGAAAAATGCTCGAGAACAAGCTTAAAACGAAAAAAGGCGCTATAAGCGCCTTTTAAAAGATAAACGAACAGATAATTAACTCATTTGCTCAGAAAGCTTTGCTTTAGCAATCGCGCCTCGTAATTCATTCGCAAGCTCAGCGGTTGCAGAAAGGCTAGTAGCACTTTGAGCAGAAATATTTTCAATCAGTGATGTTGCTTGAGGCAAGGCATCGTTGATAGTGACATCTAAAGAGCGTAAGCATTTTTGCAGCAATTGAAGGTGCAATTCCGCTTCTTTTGCGAGGCTGTAAGCTGATTGGTAAGTTTCTTTTGGCATTTTAGCCTCCTGAGTCAGTTTAGGGGGGTCACCAGACAAAGTGTTAAAACCATCTGTTGTATTTAAATACTACAATTAACTTTATATCAGTTTTTTTGATAGAGCTATACATTATTTGAAAAATTGAGAGCTAATGCGCAATTATTGTTTAGTAAACGTACATTGCCTGTGTCCCGTTTGACACAATTTTTATTGACCAAAAACTCAACATTTTAATTTGTGACTTACAAAGTACAATGAATAGGACATTCACATGACAGAGCCGCTACTCAACATAAACAACCTATCGGTGGCATTTGGCGGGAAAAACAACCCAAAAACAGTAACTTACAATATAAGCTTATCAGTACATAAAGGTGAAACCTTAGCCTTAGTGGGAGAAAGCGGCTCCGGAAAGTCGGTCACAGCCAACGCAATTCTTCGTTTGCTACCCAAAGCGAGTACCGTTTATCAATCAGGCTGCATCCATTTTGATGGTCAAGAACTGCTGTCTTTATCTGAGCGCAAGATGCGTGGTGTTCGCGGCGCACGCATTGGTATGATTTTTCAAGAACCTATGGTGTCGTTAAATCCCCTGCACAAAATCGGCAAACAATTAGTTGAAACCGTCGAGATTCATCGTGGTTTACGAGCCAACAAAGCCCACTCTTTGGCCTTAGCTTGGTTAAAAAAAGTGGGCATTCGCCATCCAGAACGGAAAATCAATGCCTATCCGCATGAGTTAAGCGGTGGTGAACGTCAGCGGGTAATGATCGCTTTAGCGCTCATTAACGAACCCGAATTATTGATTGCGGACGAGCCCACAACGGCGCTAGACGTGTCAGTACAAGCGCAAATCCTTGATTTACTCAAAGAGCTACAACAAGAGCTGGGAATGGCAATGTTATTTATCACCCATGATCTCAGCATTGTAAAGCGCATCGCTAACCGTGTGTGCGTCATGAAAGAAGGCAAGTTAGTAGAAACCGCAGATTGCCACTCATTATTCCACCAGCCCAAGCACCCTTACACAAAAATGCTCATTGATGCCGACCCAAGTGGTCAACCCGTTGCTACTGATGCACACAGCCCAACTTTAATTGAAACCTGCGATCTCAAAGTGTGGTTCCCTATTATGGGCGGCGTCTTTAAACGCGTGATCGATCATACCAAAGCCGTTACCGGGGTGAGTTTTACGCTTAAGAAAGGACATACTTTAGGTTTAGTAGGGGAAAGTGGTTCTGGAAAATCAACCATAGGTATGGCGATCTTACGATTAATTGAAAGCCAAGGTGAGATTATTTTTGATAAGCATCCGCTATCGCAGCTGGATCGCAAACAGATGCTGCCACTAAGAAGCCGCATGCAAGTGGTGTTTCAAGACCCCTTCTCTGCCCTCAACCCTAGAATGTCTGTGGCACAAATTATTGGTGAGGGATTGCGAGTCCATCATGACCTTAACGCACAGCAAATTGATGAGCAGATTTGTCGTGTGATGGAAGAGGTGGATCTTGATATTCACACTCGGCATCGCTACCCGAATGAATTTTCAGGAGGACAGCGTCAGCGCATTGCTATCGCGCGTGCCCTCATTCTAAAGCCTGAGTTTATTTTATTAGATGAACCCACCTCTTCGCTCGATAGAACCGTTCAAGCGCAAGTGCTCGAATTGCTTAAAGCATTACAAATAAAATATAAGCTGACCTATCTTTTTATTAGCCATGATCTGAATGTCGTCCGTTCATTGTGTCACGATACTATGGTGCTAAAAGAAGGAAAAGTGATTGAATATGGAGCAACAGAGCAAGTATTTAACGCCCCAAAACATCAATACACCCAACAACTAGTGACACTGTCACGCATGTGACTCATTAATACTTAATCAGTAATAACTTAACCCGTAATATATCAATAAGGGATGCGGATGAAAGGCTTAACAGAACTCAACTATTTAAACGATCATCCATTTAGTTACGCAAACCTTGGCCCTGCACTTTCAACGCCTGTTTTACCAGAGCCACTCACGCACCCCTACCTGATTCACATAAATCAATCTCTAGCAAAGCGTCTGGGCATAGACATTCAAAATGAAGCAGCGTTGCTTTCAATGATTTCTGGTAGCCAAATGTTACCTAAGTGGAAGCCACTGGCAATGAAGTACGCCGGACACCAGTTTGGCCAATACAACCCTGATTTAGGCGATGGCCGAGGGGTATTACTCGCCGAGTTTATAGCACCAAATAGTGCAAAACTTGAGGATAAAAAGTGGGATTTTCACTTAAAAGGCAGCGGGCAAACCCCCTATTCACGTCAGGGTGACGGACGCGCGGTCCTACGCTCTACCGTGCGAGAATACTTAATTAGTGCTGCGATGAAGGGCTTAAACATTCCAACGACTGAAGCATTAGTCATGGTGGGTTCCCGCACTCAGGTTCAAAGGGAAGATATTGAGTTCGCCGCCACACTATTAAGAGTCGCCCCAAGTCATATCCGTTTTGGTCACTTCGAGTACTTATTTTATACCGGTCAACACCCAGCTTTGGCAGCGTTAGCTGATCACGTGATGTATTGGCATATGCCTGAAATCAACCCCCAATCTACAGATAAATACGCGCAGTTTTTTCAACAAGTGGTCACTAGCACCGCCAACACCCTTGCACAATGGCACGCGTATGGCTTTTGTCATGGCGTCATGAATACCGACAATATGTCGATATTAGGGCTAAGTTTTGATTATGGCCCTTTTGCTTTCTTAGACAATTATCAGCCAAGCTTTATCTGTAATCACAGTGATTACAGTGGGCGCTATGCCTTCGATCAACAGCCAGGAATTGGACAATGGAACCTTTCTGCATTAGGTTACTCGCTCTCTAATCTCATAGATAAGCAAGCTATTGAGACAATACTCCAGAGCTACTCTTCACAGCTGCACAGTCAATATAAACGCTTAATGCGAGTACGTTTTGGCCTAATAAGTGAGCAGGATAACGATCGTGAACTGCTCAATGATGGGTTATCTCTCATGGAAAAACACGACCTAGACTACCACTACACCATCAGGCGTTTATCTGAGGTCGACAGCGGGCAATGGCAACACATGTTCAAGCACGAAGTCACGCTCAAGCTTAATCATCTTGACTTTAAACATTGGCTGTCACGCTATCAAGACCGCCTTTCTCTTGACTACACCTCTGATAAGGTGCGCCAACACGCAATGCAACAAGTTAATCCGAAGTATCTATTGAGAACGCATCTTGCCCAAGAAGCGATTACATTAGTGGAACGTGGGCAATTTTCTGTCATTGAGCAATGGTTAACGGTACTCGAAGACCCTTTTCGCAGTCATGATTGTCCAGCGCATTGGGCAATGCCCCCTTCAGCAAAGCAAAAAGGCCATAGCCTGAGCTGCTCATCGTAACAAGCTGTTCTTATTCATGCGATTGATGCGAAATACGCTTCGGGTGTTCAGGCATCACCCACACTTTGGAGAAATCAAACCACCCAAGCGCATTGCACTTGGCGTTTTGCAGAGCGCCACAATGATCTTTACTCACCCCAAGCCAGCAGTGGAACATGGGAATGATCAACTGCTCTTCCACTAGATATCGTCCTATTTCACGTGCAGGAAAGGCAAGATTTGCAGACTGCTGCCAACGCTCAATACTGCGTTGAATATGCGCAAAATGATCCGGCGTACTAAGTAGCTGAATATCGCTATAACCCAGTAACCATCCTCGTAACGTGTCATCGCGATGCGTACCTAGCCCCATTGGCTTAATCCACAAATCAATGTCATTGACCTCATCAGGGATATGTTCATAGCGAATGAACTTAACCGCAAGACCGTCTTGTTTAAGTAACGAGGCGATGGCTTTCGCTAGCGTAGGGAAAACAGGATGCTCACTGTGATACGCAATGCTGACGGTTTCACTGCTTGGAGGGGCAAGTGCGGCTTGAGGGTGGCTATGATACCAACCCGGCTTTAGTCCATGTGCTGGCAATAAGCCTAACTCAACGATGGATTCCTCTGAGAGCTGAGAAAATAGGTTAAAAGTATTTAGCTTAGCCGCAAAGTAACGTTTCCACTGCCCATCAGCACCTAAGCCTGTATTTTGATTGACCGCAATATAGGTACAGCCGGGATCAAGCGCTACGTCATCGTCACTTCTTTGCGTGGAAATGATCGGCTGAGACAAGCTTGGGTACACCATACTGGAATGAATCTCATCAATAACCCAAACTTCGACTCTGTCCACCAATGGACGAAAGCCAAAATAACCATCAAAGGCTTCCAGAGTCAGCCTTTTATCATCATTAACGGCAACACGATAAGGACCAGTACCTGAAGGCAATCTATCAAAATCTTCAATATCCGTGCTGTTGTATGGCAGTACCTTCGCCGCGGTTTCGGCCAAAAGTACATCAAAATAGAAATCGGCACGGGTTAATTCAATATCGATAACCAAGGGTGAGGGTGTAGAGGCGTGTTTAATGTGGGCAAACATGGGTAATGTGGATAATGCATTTAAATGGCTTACCACATGTTCGGTTTCTAAAAGCTGACCATTGTGAAATCGCACTTTAGCACGCAAATAAAAGCGCCAATGTAGACCATCAATATGCTCCCAAGTATGCGCAAGGTCTTGAGTTAATTCATCATTTTCGTCTAGTTGCGTCAGTCCACTAAACACTTGTTGGATGATGTTTTGTTCAGAGCGGCGATGGGGTTTGCTTGGGTTGAGCATCGCAAGTGGTCGATAATACGGCAGGCTGACTACCTGCTGTCCTTGTCGATGCTGAACCCCTAAGTAATCTTGAATGACTTGAGTTAGTCGATTGGCATCTTGGTTAAGCACTTGTAAAGCTTGACCTATGCGCCCCTCCTCAAGGTAACGCTTTGCTAGTCCTTCACCGACATCTTGTCGGTTTTGCTTAAAAACAAGCCGTGACTGCTTACCTCGGCCTGCCGATGGATGCCACTCTATCCAGCCTTCTTCACTGAGTTTGTTCAGTACGATTCGTGCGTTGCGCCGAGTACAAAACAGGATTTCAGTAATATCTTCAATCCGAGTATCACTATCTTGACCTTTAAAGTGCTCAAACAAGGTTTCAAACTGAGTTCTAAGACGAGGGCTACTCATAAAGAGGAAATTCCGATTAATAAAATAAGCAATGATTTCCTCATTTTAGCACGAAATATTGGCCAGTTACGTGATAGGGATACCTGTAATCTGTGAAATTTCTGTAATAACCGCTTCTGAAAGTTTTAGTGAAAAGCGACTTTGTGCATCAGTCACAACCAAAACCTGTCCTAATAATGAAATGGCATCGGTTTGGGCGTGCAAGGTCAAACGCTGCTCTCCATCAATTCGAATCATCAGCTCATGTGCATTGACAATGATCTTGCCCAGTTCAAAATCTAAGGTCATTGTTTTTCCTCACCTTTAACTGTTTTTCTCTGTTTTAGCATCTGTTTCGGCTTATTCATTTTTCTCACCATTACGGTATGCCGGGAAATACACACTAGTTCCCCTGCTTCATCACGGATCTCGATAGACCATATTTGAGTGGTGCCTCCAAGGTGGATCGGCGTAGCAACCCCGGTAACCACGCCGCTACGTACCGCTTTTAAATGATTGGCATTGATCTCCAAACCAACACAAAAGCTATCTGGCGCACAGCAAAAGTTAGCCGCGACAGAGCCCAATGATTCGGCAAGTACCACCGACGCACCACCATGTAATAGACCAAACGGTTGATGCGTATTAGCGCTGACAGGCATAGTGCCCGTAATCGCATTGTCTGAAATATTGGTATACACGATACCTAAATGCTGCATAAGCGTGTTGCTCGAAGTGGCATTAAGCGTATCTAAGTCAATATCGCGCTTCCATATACTCATTAATGAATTTCCTACTGCCATGTTAAAGAGAACCCGTGTGTTTAATGATCTGTAACCAGACCCACTACACTATTTTATGTTCATGCTATGCAATTTTTACGCTATCTACCACACTTATACGCAGGCAAATAATTCCAATCACACAAAGAGTAATAAGGAACCCCTTTCTATGCGGTTGAAAAGCATCCTGCTTTGTCTAGTCACCATCATAATACTGTCCGCCTGCTCAAGCTCTCCCACAGGGCGCAATCAAGTTGTGCTATTTTCTGAGGGACAAATGTCGAGTTTAGGTGAACAATCATTTACTGAAATGAAGCATGAGCTGCCCATCAGTAAAGAGGCGAAAATTAATGCCTATGTACAGTGCGTCACCAATGCTATTTTGCACTATGTGCCTATTCAAGCCAGCTTTAGCCAATGGGAAGTCGTCGTGTTTGATAGCCCACAAGTGAATGCGTTTGCCCTGCCCGGCGGAAAAATCGGGGTATACACAGGTTTACTCAATGTGGCGGTCAACCAAGACCAATTGGCTACAGTGATCGGCCATGAAATTGCGCATGTACTCGCCGATCATAGTAACGAACGAATGTCACACGCCCACATCGCCAATGCTGGATTACAAATCAGTAATATTGCCCTTGCCAGTCAGGACTATCGTAACGAAATCATGGCATTAATGGGGGTTGGCGTTCAATACGGAGTGTTACTTCCCTATGGTAGAACCCAAGAAACCGAAGCTGATATCGTAGGATTAGAATTAATGGCTAAAGCCGGCTTTGACCCTTACCAAAGTATTGAATTATGGAAGAATATGGCAAAAGCTTCAGGGGGGAATCACACTCCGGAACTGCTCTCTACGCACCCATCTCATGATAGCCGAATTCAAGAATTGACAGAAAAAGCACAGCGCTTACCTGTTTTTACCGGCACTAAGCCTAACTGTGTAAAAGCGAGCTAAACATTCCCCACATGCTTAATGGAAATCCATTATTAGGTGCATATCGGGAAGATAAGCTAAACTGGAAACTTATCTTAAATCAAGATTCATCGGGTTCTACTTTCATTAAGGTAGTGAAATATGGATAATGTCGCCAATTACAAGAGATAAACAAGGTTAATACATGTCTATTGAATCAACATTGCGCCAACGTAGCGGCGACAAATGCGAGCTTTGCGGCGCAACTCACGATCTACAACCTTTTGCTGTTGCACCTCATACTCAAGCCACCGTTGACCACGGTGCACTGCTGTGTGAAACCTGCCGCACTCAAGTTGAAGACGCAGACCAAATGGATGTGAACCACTGGCGTTGCCTAAACGACAGCATGTGGAGCCAAGAGCCACCAGTACAAGTACTAGCATGGCGTCAATTGACTCGCCTAGCTCGCAGCGAAGGTTGGGCACAAGACCTACTTGATATGATGTACATGGAAGAAGAAACTAAGCTTTGGGCTGAGACTGGCATGGAAAACGACGGTAAAAAACACGTTGATTGCCACGGCGCACCACTGGCTAAAGGTGACACGGTCACTATCATCAAAGACCTACCTGTTAAGGGGTCCTCAATGGTCGTTAAGATAGGCACAATGGTAAGAAACATCAGCCTTGCGCAAGATGACCCTGAATTGTTCTCAGGTAAAGTTGAAGGTCAATCTATGTGGTTACGTTGCGAATTTTGTCGTAAAAAATAGATTAGAATCGCTATTTGAAAAAGGCTCGTTAATGAGCCTTTTTTAATGCCTGTCATTTGTGTATCAGCAACAAAAACGTTCTATTTCTTTTATTTAAAATAGTCTAATTACAATCAAAAAAACATTAACCTTTTGATTTAAATCGTTTAATACTGAGCAACTCAGTCATCTATACGCAATATTTCTGACTTATTGCCGTCATAAAAGTGGATTAATCTCATCCTAAATTTATTCACTAAGACACATAAAAAATGAAACAAACAATTTTAAAGTTAGCCGTTCTAACAGCAATGACAGGTGCAACGTCAGCACACGCCGCTCTTGACCTTTTCCAACCTGAAAATAATAAAACAGACGATTTAGTTTGGGTTGGTCACATGAGCCCTGATACAGATTCTGTTGTAGGTGCAATCATGGCATCTCACCTTTACGGCGGTACACCAACAGCGGCTGAAGCAATTAACCCAGAAACAACTTTTGTACTTAACTACTGTAATGTTGAGAGCCCAAAAGTAACTTCAGACTATTCTAAGTTCCAAGTCGGTCTTGTTGACTTTAACCAAAAGACTCAACTAGCACCAACAGTTAAGCCTGAGTCAGTAGTGGCTATTATTGACCATCACGCTATCGGTGGCGCACCAATCAATGCACCACAAGTCATTTCGATGGACATTCGTGAGTGGGGTTCTACGGCGACTATCTTGGCGGCAAACGCAGAATCACTGAACGTTACACTGCCTAAGTCTATTGCTTGTGTAGGTCTTGGCGCTATTTTGTCTGATACTGTTGTATTTGATTCTTCTACAACAACTGACTACGACCACCACTACGCTGAGAAACTGGCTAAACTGGCAGGCATTACCGACATCAACGATTTTGGCCAACAAATGTTGATCGCAAAATCTGATCTGAGCCACCTTTCAGCGGATGCAATCCTAACCATGGATTACAAAAACTTTGAATTTGGCGGAAAGAAAGTAGGTATCGGTGTAGCTGAGACGCTAACGGCAGATCAACTTATCGAGCGTAAAGCTGATTTCCATAAAGCAATGAAAGCGTACAAAGAAGCGGAAGGTCTTGATTACTTGTTCTTCTCTATCACAGATACTAAGCACAAACGTGCTAACCTGCTATGGGTTGACAGTGCAGAGAAACAAATTCTAAAGACAGCGTTTAACACTGACATTAACAGCGATATGCTAACGCTAGATGGTGTAACATCACGTAAACGCCAAATCAGCCCTTCAATCCAAAACGCGATTGAAAAGTAAATAGAGAAGTAAATAGAAGAGTAGATAGCTAACGCGAAATACCCATTCTAATCGAAACTCAAATGAGGTCAGGTCTTAAATATTGCACTATGCAAATCTAAGCCCTGACCTACTTTTTGGTCACACTCACCCCTCAGTGTTGGCACAGCGTAATCGCGATGTCTAATCACCTAGCTTTTGTCGCCTTACCTTTACGAACGCCGTTTTTAAACACCACACAAAAATTTCCACGTCGAGTACGACACTTCGAGCAACGCTCACATTCCACAGGAGTATGACAGCCCTCTTTCCAGCGCTGAATGAGTTTAGGTTCGGCCAATAATGGCCTAGAAAGCGCAAAATACTGAATACCCGTATTTTCAGCAATAGATTCAATCGCATGAAGATCACTTAAACCGCCGACGGTAATGATAGGTATATCCAGCTCTTGACTGATGACATCGCCGTATTCATGAAAATACCCTTCACTTTGCAGCGTGTACCCATCAAAAGATTGCCCGACCATATCACTGGCTTTGCCATGAATATTGCCCGACACGACGATAGCGTCGACGCCAATCTGTGCCAGCTTTTTACAGATCAAACGAGTTTCAGCGAAGCTTTGTCCACTTTCAAAAAATTCAGTCGCAGTTAGTTTGACTAAAATAGGAAAATCTTCACCGACCAACAGTCGTGTTTGTTGGTAAATTTCCACCAAAAAGCGCATGCGATTGTCTAAACTGCCACCGTATTGATCGTCTCGTTGGTTATAGTACGGACTTAAAAACTGGTTGATCAAATAGGTGTGTGCGGCGTGAATTTCTACGCCATCAAAACCCGATTTTTTAGCACGTAAGCTCGCTTTGGCAAACGCTTGAACAATGAACTCTATTTCATCTAAAGTCATGGCTTTGCCCTGCGTTTTGGTACCACGTTCAGGGATATCACTGGGTGCGAATATAGTACGCTCACCTAGGTTATAGGTTGTCTTTGTTCCGCCATAAGCAATTTGCTTGACAATTTTAGCGCCGTATTGATGAACTAAATCCGTTAGCTTTTGATAACCTTCGATAAAGGAGTCATTATAGATCCCCATCATACCGGCATTAGGTTTTTCATCTTCTACGATGTTGGCGTAGCCAGTCACAATCATCCCGACTTCACCTTGAGCAAGCTCTTCATAGATGTCATACAACTTATCGGTCATATAACCCTCTTCTGTCGCCATGTTTTCCCACGTAGCACTGCGTACAAAACGGTTTTTAAGGGTCATATTGCCAATCTTCGATGGCGAAAATAAAATACTCAAGGACAATCCTCTAGATTGAGCTGCTTCACCCTTCAATGAATACCGACTCTGATAAACACATCTTCTTGCTCTTCAAATGACTTAATGCATATAAAGAGTACATATCAGAAAAATTGCTTATCAAAACAGATAGTGCGCGGCCAAGGTTTAGCAAAAAATAAAACAAAACGCACAAGTTCAAAGGAACTTGTGCGTTAAAAATAAAGTTAAATGACGTTCAGTTTAAATGTAGAACGCTTCAACTGTGCCTTTTAGTGTAATCAAAATCGGTTGACCACGACGGTCTAGCGCTTTTGGAGAAGGAATTTTCACCCAACCTTCACTAATACAGTATTCTTCAACATCAGTACGCTCTTTACCATTCAGTCGAATACCAATTCGATGGTTAAAGCACTCTTCCACAAAGTGTGGACTACGAGGGTTCCCTGAAAGGTGATCGGGAAGAGTTGGCTTTTCGTTCGTGTCGCTCATGTTCATGACCTGAATTTATCAATATAAAGAGCGCCATTGTAGACAATGCTGGCGGTACGCTCAAGAAAACTCCTTACCGATATTTGCAAGCTCAATTATCACAGCAACTCCTGCCGAGACCCCCTGTAAGAAACAACCAATAAAATACCAATATGGGTCGGTCGTGATTGTGCTTTTCATCTACGCGATAAAGAAGCTTACCGTTAGCTGACAAGAAGCCAACATAAAAATCAATCAACGCCAACACTTCTCTAACCTTATGAATAGGCTTTGTCGATACTCTAGTGTGAATCCCCCATAATGCTTTTGGAAAACACTATGACCATAACCAAAACCCTCTTGATGTTCTCCCCGCTACTATTGTTGATTCAAGGTTGCAGCAATAGCGCTCACTCCACAAAAGATCCGTCCAATGCTCAACAAGTATCGATTTCAACAAACCAAGCGCCATTACAAAACATAACGGCTGAAAGCATTGAAGCTGACTCACTGGCGAATCAAAATAACTTCTCTGATGAGAAACAAGCCTGGTTTAACAGTGAAAACTGGGACTATTACGGAAATGGTATGGCCAATAATGTGGGTTGGAATGATACAACAAACCAAGGCGATCTCAATTTAGTTGCTCGCTACAGTAATGATCCAACAAATTGCCACGATGAATTTACCATCACTGGGCCTTTTTACAGCAACAGAATTAGCGGTATTTTTACCGTAAATGGACAAGACGTTCACTTTAAATATATGCATAAATTGAACGAACACAGCCAAATGTATCGTCCTACAAACCCAAAAGGGCTAGAGTTCTTGCTCGGTGAATTTACAAAACAACAACCAGTGACGATTCAATCCGATATCGGCACCGTAGCGACCTTTCCAAGTAAAGGTTTCAACGATGCAAAACAAGCAATACATACAGAATGTCTCGCAAAACTGCAACGCGAACGAAATGCATTATAATATGACAAATAGTCGCTAAAACTCAGTATTTAGTACGTTAAAACCTTGAAATAAGCCTTAAATTGCAAAAACTGGTTCAAATACAGATTTTCGTTCAAAAAGATCAGGGCTGTCTCACACTGTTGATATTTTGTGTCAACGTAAAAAAAATCATCACTTAAATCGGCTTATTTTTCTTTTTGTTCAGCCATTTTTGGGGAACTTTAAGCCGATTTGAGGGCCCAACAAAACACGATAAACGCCGAATATCTATTCGACGTCTTGATTTATTTTATAGATTAAAGTTAAGACTAAGTGACTCCTATATATAGCAATTACGGCTAACCCCCAAACAAACTTCACCTGTTAATCAATAGGTTATATTTTAATCTTTCATGGGCATGCAATTAATTTGTATGCACACTCCTGCCTAATATAAATTCAAAATTAGATTCTATTTATGCATCTTATATCTGGAAAGCAAAATATATAGTCTTATGGCCTGTACTCAATCATATTTTTTGTACTTTGTACCAAACAATCAAGGATGTAACAAAAATGAATAAACTGACCCTAACAGCCCTCGCTATTACTTCCGCATTCGCAGTTAATGCAAACGCAGCCGATGTTTATAAAGGAGACAACGTATCTCTTGCACTAGGTGGCCGCGTTGAGGCTCGTACTCAACTTTCTGATCAAGGTAAAAATAAGTCTGTTGAAAAACAAGCTGACGCTTCACGCGCTCGTTTAAATTTTGAAGCAAAAACAAACATCACTGATGATGTTGTTGCTCGTGGCTTTGTTGAAAAAGAATTTACTCAAGACTCTGCTGACGAAACTCGTTACTTGTACGTTGCAGTAGGTAATGAAAACAATGAATTGCAATTTGGTAAAACAGATGGCGCTCTAGTTCAAATTACTAACTACACTGATATTCTAAATACATTCGGTTCTGAAGCTTCAAATAAATCAGCAACCGCTGATCGTGCAGACAACCAACTACTTTACATTGGTAGCTACGGTGGTTTAACTGTTAACGCTGCACTTAATGGTGGTGGTGAAACACTACAGAAAAAATACTTCAATTTAACTACTGGCGCAGAAGAAAAATCAAAACAAATAAACACTAAAATCGATAAAGGCTACGGTGCTTCAGCTAGCTACGACTTTGGCGTATTGAAAGCTGGTGTTGGTTATGCGAAAGAGACGCATGAAAACGACACTATTACACATAAAGATGTTAAAGATAGTGATAACCTATTATTCAGCCTTGGTTCAGACATTACTGATGAGCTTTATGTTGGTGCCCTTTACGTTGATGGTTCTCAATACGGTGATGACTTCAAAGGTTACGAGCTAGCAACGTCTTACGACTTCACTGAAAAACTGACTCTATCTGGTACTTACACAAGTTCTAAATTTGATTCAGAAAGTGATGACCGTAACGCAGCAGCACTTGATCTTGGCTACAACTTCACAGATTACTTCCTAACTTACGTTGGTGTAAGCAAGCAGTTCACTCAAAACGAAGAACTTAAGAGCTTGCTAGGTGCTAAAGTTACTTTCTAATCAAGCATTACGCTTTGTTTAGTTAGACAAAATTTAGGGTTCTCATTGAGAACCCTTTTTTGTGTAATAACAGTGAACAAAAATACAGCATTAACGAAAAAACACCCTCAATATCGATAATTTAAACTTGATATAAATTGCTTCCCTACTCTAGGGGAAATATTCCATACATTTCCCTTGGTGACACTAAAACACTCAATAACTGCGCTATTTCTAATCACTTACTTAGCGTGATGGGCATTAATTAATGTTTAAAAACAATTACCTATGAGTGCAGATGAAAAATAGTAAAGTGTATGCGCAAGAAACAAAAAGCCCCGCACAATAGTACGGGGCTTTCGCATAATCTAAAGTAGTGCAATTATACGCTATCGCATCATGCCCAAATCTTTTTGCATATGATCGGATAACTCAGACGTATAGTATGTTTTACTTGGTTGTCCTTTGCCGAATAAAATATCGACAAAATGCATAATCAATCCTTTGAAATCAATAGAATAGCTCTTACGTTCCTGAGAGCTTGGTACTGCTATGGTGTTAATTTGCATTACTTGTGCCATACGTGCCTCTTTAAATTCTGTAAGTTTCAATAAGTTATGGCGCAAATATAAGCAAACTTTCGACAAGAATAAAACGAGTAAAATTACCACTTCGCATTAGTTTTTCTAATCTTACAATTAGACAACATTTATGAACATTAACACATAATATAAGCGCATAAATTAGCACAATGAATAAGACAATCGCATAATCATTCACCAACAAATTCATCGCCACTTTTGATTACAATTCATTAACAATGAAGATGATTCAATTATGTGATTAAACCCAGTTTTGCTTGTGTTTCGATTCGCAGTTTATCACGAGAAACAAACTCTAAGAAACAATCTGCCATCGACATTTCTGTCACTACCCAGTCATCACCACAGTTTAAGATTGCGCTATACCCTTCTTTGCCTTTCATAGAGTACGCCGACGACGTCCCCCAATAAATCTGCTGTGGATTAATCGGCATCCACCCTCGTATATCGTCGTAAATTCGAAGGTTCTTAACCCTGTCTCCTTTTGGTGCTTCAAGCACAACTTGATAATCCAATTGATAACAATATGGATAGCTACCAGAACCTGTTCCATTAACATCAATAGCGTTGTCTATCGCCCCTTCCAAAATATCTTTGATATAACGGCCTTGAATGGAGTAGACACCAATGGGCACAGCAAACGGTAACAAGCGACCTGCGATATCTGCTTTGCTCACAGGACCTGCATTTAAAGAACAACGCACGCCTCCCGCATTATGGATTGCAAAATCAATCGAATGTCCACGATAACGCATCGCATGATAAAAAGACTCTGCTACCAAAGAGCAAATTTCACTGCCTCCTTTCTCGTCAGGCACTCGCACATGCCTTAACGGTGATGATAAATGCCCGACAATGCTGCGTTGCAAAGCATACACCTCAGGTTTGTAGGTATTGCTAATCAGTTGATTGACGGCAGTGTCTTTTTTACAACGCACAACATTGGGCTGCTGAGTTAAATAATCATAAACGTTTTGATGCTCACCTTCACCGTCGCACTGACTCATCGTGGCATCAAAGCACACTCTGCGGCCTATAAGCAGTTCATTACGACCCTTAAAGCTAATTACGTTACCTTGCTCATCAAAATCAATATCACAATGGCCTAGAGACTGAGCGTGCATGCCCGCTTGCACGATATAGGTATCGTTAACACGGCGACCATAGTGATCTTTGCACGCTAGCCCAAGCTCGGTGAAGTCGCCTTGCAGAACATGAGAGTGTCCACCCACAATTAAACTAATCCCCTCTACCGCTTCGGCTAACGCTAAATCTGCGTCATAGCCCAGATGACTTAATAAAATGACTTTATTAATGCCTGATTCGTGGATTTGGTTCAGGGTATTTTTCGCTGTTTGCAACGCATTCACAAACGGCGTGTCCATATCGGGGTTGGCGATATCAACCATTTTATCGATAGATAGGCCAAAAATAGCAATGCGCTCTTCACCCACTTGCTGAACCATCCATCGCGCACTT
Organism: Vibrio ezurae NBRC 102218; assembly: GCF_000467185.1. Classification (GTDB taxonomy): domain Bacteria; phylum Pseudomonadota; class Gammaproteobacteria; order Enterobacterales; family Vibrionaceae; genus Vibrio; species Vibrio ezurae. The sequence continues at coordinate 3,622 of NZ_BATM01000023.1, read as the reverse complement.
TGTTGGGAAGGCTGATAAGAGTAGACATGGGGGGAATCACTGATCTTTGTCGCTTTGCTGGTTAACTCTTGCGACAAGTTCCAATTACCACAGAGCAACGGGAAGTTGATTTGATTGACAAAACTGGCGACGGGCGCATTTCCCATATCCAGTTCATGATTACCGAGTGTCATTGCCGTTAAACCTAATTGATTTAACAGATTTGAGTTCGCTTCTCCTTTAAATAGTGAGAAATACAGCGTTCCCTGAAAGCAATCTCCCGCGTGTAAGAACAGAAACTCTCGGCCCATTTGCATGGCCTGCTGTCTGAGTTGCTGCGCGCGTGTTTGTATGCGGGCAAAACCACCGACACTCACATAGGGGGTGACTAATTGATCATCAATATTGAGAGACAATTGAACCGTAGTCGGCTCAAAGTAAGAGTGTGTATCATTGATATGGGCGACCCGTATCCTGGTCACCTTTTGCATTCTATTTGTCATATTATCTTCTCTAAGTTCACCGCCATTGTAGTCGCCTAGATATGACAAACCAATGAAAGATTTTTTCAACCTATGAATTAATATTTACGGCGGTATAAATAAGGCTTCTGATGAACGCTCTAAACTGAAATGCCCATACAATGTTATAAAATATGTCGACCTTCTCAGTGCAAAGGGATGCTATTTTCTATAATGAAAAGAAAAGGGAGTGTGTATGCAATTAGAGCGGATCGAAATCTCAGGTTTTCGCGGCATTAAGCGCCTCTCACTGCCGTTTGAACAACTCACGACATTAATCGGGGAAAATACATGGGGGAAATCCTCTCTGCTGGATGCATTGTCTGTTGCCCTCCCCACTAGCGCAGAACCTTATCAATTTGAAATGCGTGATTTTCATGTGGATTACGCCATCTCTCACCCACAAACCCAGCACTTGCAAATTGTCCTTAAACTTCGTGCTAGTACCCGTAAAGAAGCGCTATCGGGGCGTTACCGCAACATTAAACCCATATGGAACGAATGTAGCAATAATCACTCAGAAATCATTTATCGCCTCAGTGCCACTCTAGAAGGCACTAAGGTCACTACCCACTATGCTTTTCTTAACGCACAAGGCCAACCTAAACAGTTACATCATAGTGAAAAACTCGCTCAACAACTGATGCTGTTACATCCGGTTATTCGCCTTCGAGATTCAAGACGATTTCAACGCGTTGAAGATAGCGCTCCCCGTGCAAACTCTAAAATTGAACAGCGAATAAAAAACACCTGTCGCCGCCTCATTTCTCATCCGGGCCTGGTCAGCAAAGATGAAATGAAAAGCAGCGTAAAAACCATGCATGATTTAGTCGATCACTATTTTTCTTATAAGCCCCAAGTAAGACACGATCCCAGAGCCACTAGAGATGGGTTATTCACCTCTGGTTTAGCGCAAAAAATGTCGCTAAAACAATTTGTGGATCAAACACAAGACAAACAAACACGCTTGTTATTAATGGGTCTACTGAACAACTACCTACAAGCGAAAGGCAACACCGAACTAAGACGTTGCGCACGTCCATTATTGATTGTAGAAGATCCAGAGGGGCGTCTTCATCCCACACATCTTTCGCGAGCGTGGGCGCTACTGCAAATGATGCCGATGCAAAAGATCTTAACCACTAACTCCGCAGTACTACTGGGCGCAGTGCCTCTAAGAAGCATCAAACGCTTGGTAAGAAAGTCAGACAGAACCGAAGCAAAATACATCCGTCCAGAAATGTTATCCAGTGATGAGCTGAGAAAGGTCAGTTTTCACATTCGCTTTCATCGCTCCAGTGCCCTTTTTGCACGCTGTTGGTTGTTGGTTGAGGGCGAGACCGAGGTGTGGCTCTTTAACGAGTTAGCCAAATTATGTGGCTATGACTTAGCCTCCGAAGGCGTACAGATCGTCGAATTTGCACAATCTGGCTTAAAATCATTACTCAAAGTAGCCAGAGCTTTAGACATCGATTGGCATGTGGTCACCGATGGCGATGCCGCAGGAAAAAAATACGCCGCATCAGCGCGCGCAATGTTACATGGAGAGCAAGAAAGACATCGCTTAACCGAACTTCCAGATAAAGACATCGAACACTATCTCTATAACAATGGTTTTGAAAAGTTCTTCCGTGATATGGCTAAGATCCCGTACGATCACCCTATTCCAGCTAAAAAAGTCATTATGCGCGCCCTTAAAAAACACGCAAAACCTGACGTAGCGATCGCCATTGTTGAATATTGTGAAATTCACGGTGACGCAGTAATTCCGCTGCTGATCCGTTGGACATTAAAACGTGTGATCAGTATGGCAAACGGCAATACCTAGCCGGAGCCCCTGACTGAAATGATGAATAAAAAAAGATCAGATTTTCGCGAGAAATAGCGATAAATCCGACCCTTTGAACGAAATATACGGCACATTTGCAGTGATAGGCTATTTCTTCATTTTACCTTCGATATGTAGCTCCATGTCTACATAACTCGATGCTCCCATGACAGGGATATTAAAATCAGCTAACTCTAAACGTGTCGTGCCCATAAAGCCGGCTCTTTGTCCGCCCCACGGGTCTTTACCTTCGCCGATAAAGTCAGCGGCAATAGTGATAGGCTTGGTTTGTCCATGTAAAGTTAAGTTCCCCATAATGTCGAACTTGCCTTCCCCTTTATCCATCACTTTTGTGCTGGTAAATACCGCTTCTTTGTATTTTCCGGCATCAATAAAATCATCACTACGGATATGTTTATCGCGCTCTGCATGGTTGGAATCTAGGCTTGTTGTATCGACAGTCACCTCCACTGTAGATGCACTCACATTTTTAGGATCGTAACTAAACTCACCTTCAAATCGATTAAAGCGACCTTTAATGAAGCTATAACCTAAATGACTGACCTTAAAATTGATTGAAGCGTGGGCGCCTTTTGTATCAATCACATAGTCTGCGGCAGTCGCGTAGAGCGGCGCAGCCATTAGCGCCACTAACCCCAGTGTTGTTGTCCATTTCTTCATTTTAAGCCTCCTGTCATTTTACGTAGCGTATTGTCTTTGTCGATAAAGTGATGCTTTAGTGCCGCCAATGCATGAATAAACACAAGCCCAATTAATGCATAAGCGACATAATAATGAACCTCTCCTGCCAAATCAGCTTGTCCTTCAAACAACTTGCCCATAGCCGGAACGTTGACGAAATCAAATACGGAAATGGCTCTGCCATCTTCGGTAGAAATTAAATATCCAGAGATAAATAACGTAAGTAATAATAAGTACATTAAATGGTGTGCAGATTTAGCAGCCTTAACTTCTAAGGCACTCCCCTCAAGCTTTGGGGTACCTTTTAGTTTCTTCCAGATAATGCGAAACAGTGTTACCAATGCCAAAATGACACCGATGGATTTATGAATATGAGGCGCTGTTTGATACCACTGGTGGTAATAACCCAAGTCGACCATCCACCAGCCCAGCGCAAACAGGCCCAAAATGGTAATGGCAGAAAGCCAATGAATAATACGAGAGACTCGATTGTAACTATGCAAAGAAATTGCCCTCCCTCTAAATAATACCCATCGAACTCAATAACGGGTCATTCTAGCTTGTTAAAATACTCGATAACGGCGTTAGGATT
>NZ_BATM01000024.1 GCF_000467185.1 Vibrio ezurae NBRC 102218 | reverse complement strand
AATATCCGTTCGACTACATACTGTCGCTGATGACGTGTTCACTCAACAAGCTATCTTTCCCCTTGCTGTTACGCAAAATCTCTTCGCAAGGCGACATTTTAGGATCAATACATGTATAAACTATTTGAAGGATTCACTAAAGCCTTCCCTAAACAAGAGCCGGAACAGCCGCCCAATACGGTTTTCGCATTTTGTCGCTACTACACCAAAGGTTTTGAAAAGCCACTACTGCTGATGGCACTGCTAAGTACCGTGGTCGCCATTGTCGAAGTATCTCTATTTGGCGTAATGGGTAAACTGGTTGATTGGCTCAGTTCAAGTAGCCCTGAAACCTTCATGCAAGACAACGCCAATACACTGATTATCTATGGCGTATTGGTGCTCATTGTCATGCCAATTCTGGTGATTTTACATTCGCTGATTCAGCATCAAACATTGCTAGGTAACTACCCAATGTCGATTCGCTGGATGGCACACCGCTACCTATTAAAGCAAAGCTTATCCTTCTATCAAGATGATTTTGCTGGCCGAATCGCGACTAAGGTGATGCAGACCTCTCTGTCGGTACGCGAAACCGTGATGAAGTCTCTGGATGTGTTTGTGTATGTTTGTGTGTACTTCACCTCAATCATCGTATTGCTGGCCCAAGCGGACTACCGTTTAATGCTGCCTATGCTGTTGTGGTTGTTCGCCTATATCGGCATTCAGTGCTACTTTGTGCCGCGCCTGAAAAAGGTCTCCTCAGAGCAAGCCAATGCTCGCTCAACCATGACCGGACGCATCGTCGACAGCTACACCAACATAGCCACTGTAAAGCTGTTTTCGCACAGCAAACGAGAAACCGAATATGCCGAAGAAGGTATGGAAGGTTTCCTTGACACTGTTTACCGTCAAATGCGCCTAGTGACTGGCTTTAATGTGATGGTGGAAGTGGTCAATTACATTCTGGTGTTTGCCATTGCCGCGATTTCTATCTACCTATGGACCGAAAGTGCGATTAGCGTGGGTGCTATCGCCATCGCCATCAGTTTAGCACTGCGTTTAAACGGCATGTCGATGTGGATCATGTGGGAAGTGGGTGCGCTATTTGAAAATATGGGCACAACGGTGGATGGTATGGCAACCCTCTCCAAACCGATTGATATTCAAGACAAGCCAGATGCTAAACCCATCAAAGTTGAACACGGCGGCATACAGTTTGATGATGTTAGCTTCCACTATGGCGAAAATAAAGGGGTTATTAGCAACCTAAGCCTCAATATTAAACCGGGTGAAAAAGTCGGTTTAGTGGGACGCTCTGGCGCAGGTAAATCGACGCTGGTGAACTTGCTACTGCGCTTTCACGATGTGGAAGGCGGTAAAATCAGTATTGATAACCAAGATATCGCCTCCATTACCCAAGATTCATTGCGCAGTAAAATTGGCATGGTGACCCAAGATACGTCACTGTTGCACCGCTCTATTCGCGACAACATCTTATACGGCAACCCTGATGCCAGTGAAGAAGCCCTTATTGCTGCAACCACACAAGCGCACGCGCATGAGTTCATTGATACTCTAACCGACCCGTTTGGCAATGTTGGCTATGACGCACAAGTGGGTGAACGCGGCGTTAAACTATCGGGTGGACAACGCCAGCGCATTGCCATTTCTCGGGTACTGCTAAAAGATGCACCGATTTTGGTACTAGATGAAGCCACCTCTGCGCTGGATTCAGAAGTGGAAGCAGCGATTCAAGAAAGTTTAAATGAGTTGATGCAAGGTAAAACCGTAATTGCCATTGCTCATCGCCTATCCACTATTGCCTCTATGGACAGATTGATTGTGCTAGATAAAGGGCATGTGGTGGAACAAGGTACACACCAAGAACTGATTGAAGGTGACGGCATTTACGCTCAATTATGGGCACATCAAACTGGTGGCTTTATCGCGCAATAGGCTGTCTGTTAGCAACTAAAAAGCGTTTAAAAATAAAAAGGTTAGAAGCAGTGCTTCTAACCTTTTTTATAGCTAATTTGTAGAGCGCTTTACACTAACTGAGCAAAGCTCGGATCTTGAATCGACTCGGTATTAAAGGTAAAAAATGAATCAATCCAGAGCAATACAATGCCTGAATCCAGTATCTCTTTCGCTTGTTCAAAGGTCGCTAAATACTGCTCTTCGCTAATAAGATGCTTACGCTCCTCCACCAATTGCGACAGAAAATCTAAGGTAAATTCCGGGTGTCCCTGAATCGTAAAAATATGGTTGTCTTTGGCAAGCATAAAGTTAGGGCAAAATTCACTAGAGGCGATGACTCTCATCCCCTTGGGCACAGTAATGACTTGGTCTTGATGACTGACTAGCATGCGCAATCGATCAATCGAAAAATTCATCCAGCGCTTTTGCGCCACGATATTGACTTCATAACTGCCCAATCCCCAACCTTTTTCTGAGCGACCGACTGTGCCACCCAGCGCCCGAGCAATCAGTTGATGACCAAAACAGATGCCCACTAATGGGATACGACGCGCTTCACAACGCTTCACCCAACTCATTAATTCGACAATCCACGGTGCATCATCAAACGCGTTGCACACACTGCCAGTGACGATATAGCCATCGCACTCATCTAAGTTAGGAAGTTGCTGATTAAACGCTGCATACTCTTCAAATACCATCTCATTATCGACTGCTTGAAACGCTGTCTCAATCATATCCGAGTATTGCCCATATACAGCGGAAAGCTCGTCAGAAAGGTGTCCGCATACTAATATCCCTATCTTCATCCATCGCCCTCTTTTATGCCGTGAGAATTCGCTATTACACTGATAAGTATAGGTGCTTATCAAAAGTCACCACTTATAATCGCCATAATCAACATTAAAAATGAACTGCTAAACAAAAGCCAAACCTTGATAGCCATCACACTTTATTGAATACAATCATTATTTTTCACGGGAATGCACTCATTTTCATAATTAATCACCACCGCCAGCACGCTTTGCCTTGTCAGGGCTACTTAGCACATATATAAGCATTAATAACGAATAACCAATGAATAAATAGTGCATAAATATAAGCTAATCCTTTTATTTTTGAATACCATCGACTTGATTCACTTTCCTTAGCCTGTATTGTGACAACAGACTAAAATTGCAAGGAATGCACTTTATATGCTGTTAATACGCCCTATTACCGCCAATGATCGCCAAGGATTAGCGACATTAGCCAAACAAACAGGCACTGGATTCACCTCTATGCAGGATGATCCAAAACGCCTAGATCAAATGGTACAAGAGGGCTGTGCTACATTTGAGAGTGACACCCCAGCAGAAGATGGATACTACTTGTTTGTTGCCGAAGATTTAGAGCAAAAAACATTGGTAGGAACCTGCGCGATACAAGCGGGCATCGGTCTGCAAGACCCTTTCTATAGCTACCACCTAGATACCACCGTGCACTCATCAAGAGAGTTGGATGTCTATAACAAAATTCAAACACTCAGCTTGAGTAACTTCCATACCGGGTGTACTGAGCTTTGCACTTTGTTTCTTCTGCCCGATTCACGTAAAGGCTTCAACGGCCATTTGCTTTCTAAAAGCCGTTTCTTATTTATGGGGCAACACGCCAATCGTTTTGATTCTACTGTAATTGCCGAAATGCGAGGCTTTAGTGACGAAGAAGGCAGCTCACCTTTTTGGGAGGGGCTCGGCAGGCACTTTTTCAATCTGGACTTTGCCATAGCGGACACACTCTCTATGCACGACAAAGTCTTTATCGCTGAATTGATGCCGAAAAACCCAATCTATACCAACTTACTGCCTGAAACCGCCCAAGAGGTCATCGGCCATACTCACCCACACACTATCCCAGCCAGAAAATTATTAGAATCAGAAGGGTTTCGCTTCAACCACTATGTCGATATTTTTGATGCAGGACCGATGTTAGAGTCACAACTTACCGATATTCGTGCTGTCAAAGAACAGCAAACGGCCAGTGTAGCTATCTCCAAGCAATTCACACATTCAGATACGCCTTATTTGCTCAGCAATGGACAAGTAAAACACTTTCGAGCGATTGCAACCAAAGCTATACACCTACAAGACGGCATCCTGACCATGGATAAACAATTGGCGGAAACGCTACAGCTAGAGGCGGGAGACAAAGCGGTATTTGTCCCTTTGTTCAGTTCTTTCTCTGAGCAAGAATAACGTATATCAAGGAATGAATATGAAACACTCCAACCAATATGTTGAAGCAAACTTTGATGGACTCGTCGGCCCAACGCACAACTACGCGGGTCTTTCTGATGGGAATCTAGCCTCAAAAAATAATAAGACCAAAGCCTCTAACCCAAAACTTGCGGCGAAAGAAGGCTTGAAAAAGATGAAGACCTTACATGATTTAGGGATGACTCAAGGTGTTATTGCCCCTCTTGCCCGTCCCGATATTGGCGTTTTACGTCAACTCGGATTTACTGGAGACACCGCTGCTATTCTCAAACAAGCGGCGCATCACTCCCCTGCACTGCTGGCTGCCTGTTGTTCAGCCTCCAGCATGTGGACTGCAAATGCTGCAACTGTCTCGCCAAGCAGCGATACAGCCGACGGTAAACTGCATTTCACCCCTGCCAATCTGATAAATAAGTTCCATCGCTCTTTAGAGCACCCTCAAACCGGACGTATTTTAAAAGCGATGTTTAGCGATTCCAGGCACTTTATTCACCATGATGCCCTGCCTGCCAGTCACTATTTTGGGGATGAAGGAGCAGCCAATCACACCCGTTTTTGTCGAGAGTATGGAGAACAAGGCGTTGAATTTTTTGTGTTCGGTGAAAGCGCCTTTAATCATGAACAAGTCAAACCGAAAAAATTTCCCGCAAGGCAAACTCTAGAGGCAAGCACAGCCATTGCTCGCACCCATACATTAACTGACAACAAAGTCGTCTTTGCTCAGCAACACCCTGACGTCATTGATGCTGGAGTCTTTCACAACGACGTCATAGCCGTCGGCAATCGTGATGTCATGCTGTGCCATGAACAAGCCTTTCTCGATAAAGAACGTGTTTATCAAGATCTCAAGGCGGCGATGGGTACCCCATTAAATATCATCGAAGTGCCTCAGTCAGCCGTATCCGTAGAAAGTGCCGTAAATAGCTACCTATTTAATAGCCAACTACTCAGCCTTCCTAATGGAAAAACAGCGCTAGTCATACCAAGAGAATGCGAACAAAACCCGCAAGTATCGGCCTACTTGCGCACTTTGATAGACAGTCAATCCGGCATTGATCAGTTATTGTGCCTTGATTTGCAACAAAGCATGCAAAATGGCGGCGGCCCGGCGTGCCTACGTTTGCGTGTTGTCCTATCGCCAAAAGAGCGCAGTGCGATGAATCAATCTGTCATTATGAGCGACGAGCTATTTGTCACCTTAAATCACTGGGTAGATTGCCATTATCGTGATTCACTAAGCTCTCAAGACCTGCTCGATCCAATGCTGCTCACCGAGAGCCAAACCGCACTGGATGAACTCACGCAAATTTTAGGGCTTGGAAGTGTGTATGATTTTCAAAAAGAAGGGTGAGTTCAAAAAACCTCTGGATAAAAAAAGAACCCTATTGAGGGTAATAGGGTTCTTTAGCTACATATTATTTAGATAAATCGATTTTATAAATACCCAGTCCGTACTCATTGTCTTTATTCGTCGGTGTCACTTTATGTGTTTGATACTTCTGAATAAACGACATGGCATCTTTGGTATTCGATGTTTGGAACAAAATATCTAGATCATGTTTACTGTTGATAGGAGCGATAGACCAGTTGTGATCCGCAGCGGTGCGAATCAGCCCCTTTTTCGAGCTCGTTTCTAAATAATCCGCTAGGATATTTCGAACTTCAAAAGGTTGCTCTAAGATCACATGCCCCATACCTGTACCCGCAAACTTTCCTGCATTTGCTCGATATGAGCTGGTCGCAACAATAAACTCTTGAGTTGGTGACACGGGTTTATTATTAAATGTCAGGTGCGTTACGAAGAAATGAAACTTACTTTAAATCAATGATATAACAGTAAACCACACTTTATTTGAACGATCACTCAATAATAATCTTGAGCGATCGTTCAAATTCAACTATAGTTATCTTCGTCAACAGGGAGTACTCCCTTAATCAACTTTCATTTATTGGAGTAATACAATGAGCAAGTTCAAATTCCATACCCTAGATAGCGCACCAGAAAAAAGTAAACCAATGCTAGAAGGCGCGATTAAACAAGTGGGCGCGATTCCTGGTTTGTACGCGGTAATGGCCGAGTCTCCTGAAACATTCAGCGCCTACCGACAACTAAACCAATTCTTTACTAACACCTCTTTTGACGCAGAAGAGTTGACTGTCGTATGGCAAACCATCAACGTTGAGCATGAATGCCAGTTTTGTGTACCTGCACACACCGCCATTGCACACTCAATGAAAGTGGATCCTGCATTGACCGAAGCGTTGCGCAATCAACAAGCAATGCCAACGGCTAAGTTGCAAGCATTGCACGACTTTACCTTGGCCATGGTACGTGAACGAGGCAATGTCACTGACGCACAAATGGACGCTTTTTTTGCCGCCGGTTATGCTCAGCAACAAGTTCTTGAGGTGATTCTTGGTGTGTCGCAAAAAGTGATCAGTAACTACGTCAACCACGTCGCTAAGACTCCAGTCGACCCTATGTTTGAACAATTTGCTTGGACGAAAAAAGCATAATGATCGCGTGGTTTAGCTAAGGGGTAATATGAAGTTGATAAAAGCAGAGCCTCTGGATTATTCCTTAGTCTAAATAAACGCAACTAACCGTGACTCTGGAGCACCGCTATGAGTAATAGAATCAAAATTGACATCATCTCTGACGTTGTCTGCCCTTGGTGTATTGTGGGCTACAAGCATCTTGAAGCTGCCATTGACGAACTGGGGATCAACGATCGCGTTGATATTGAATGGCAACCCTTTGAGCTCAATCCTGATATGCCAGAAGAAGGCGAAAATCTACGTGATCACGTCGCACGCAAATATGGCGCATCCCGTGAGGACAGTGACAACGCACGGCGTAATATTACCCAGCAAGGTGCGAAATACGGTTTCAAATTTGATTATTTTGCAGATATGAAAATGGTCAATACACTTAATGCACATGTTCTTTTAGAACATGCAAAGCAATTTGGCTTACAAACTGAACTTAAAATGCGCCTATTTTCGGCCTTCTTTACCGAACACAAAGACGTATCCAACCGTGAAACCTTACTCAGTGAAGCGCAAGCCGTCGGTATTGCCAAAGAAGGAGCCATACTCGCACTAGGCGATGCAGAACTTAAAAACTCAATAAAAGCCATCGAGTCTCAATGGCATCAAATGGGGGTCAGTGGCGTTCCTACAGTGGTATTTAATCGAGAAAGTGCCCTTACCGGTGCGCATCCACAGCAGGCATTTAAGCAGGCGCTTCAAGCGCTTTTAAAATAAACCGCATACTGAACAACCCATATCAACACAAAGCGAGTAAACAGCATGAAATCCGAGATTATTCTATTTGATATTAATGAAACCGTTTTAGATCTTAGCTCGCTTAAAACCCATTTTATCAAGGCTTTTGGCCAGCAAGATGCTCTGCCATTGTGGTTTTCCCGCCTGCTTCATGCGTCCACGGTATGTATTGCTACCGGAGTTCGCAGTGACTTTGCGACACTGGCGGCAATCACACTGGATAATCTAGCGGCTTATTACCAAGTCACATTAAATGATGCACAAAAGAGCGGACTACTAAAAGAGTTTGCTCGCCTTCCCACCCACTCAGACATCAAGCCTGCACTCTCAAAATTACGACAGCATGGCTTCAAAACGGTGGCGTTTTCGAATTCATCATCAGCTTTGATCAATCAACAGATTGCCCAAGCGGGTTTGGCCGACTATTTCGACGAGCTGGTTTCTGTTGAGAGCACAGGTAGCTTCAAGCCCGACCCTTTGGTGTATGACTTTGTCATGCAACACCTCGGAGTCGAAAAAACAAATGTACGTCTAGTGGCCACTCATGATTGGGATACGCACGGCGCACTGTCTCAAGGCCTCAAAGCTGCATACATCGCCCGCGCTACTCCCTTTTATCACCCGTTGTATCTCAAACCAGATATACAGAGCCAAAACATGCTAGAGATTGTAGAGCAGATAATTTCAGCCTAGATGGCAAGTCAGCAACAGTGCGAACTTACTGCGAGTTGCTACGTATTCGTCTCATTTATCTGTATCGCTAGCTTTACCCATCGCTAATTTCACCTTAAGATTGAACATACGTTCAAAGTAATGTGTTTAACACAATAGGCACCATCAATGGCAAAAACGGCACAGTTCGATCGCGGAGAAGTGATTGAAAAAGCAACCAATTTATACTGGAAGAAAGGATATCACGCGACTTCTATGCGTAATCTGCAAGATGAGATTGATATGCGACCAGGCAGTATTTATGCCGCTTTTGGTAGTAAGGATGGTTTGTTTAAAGAAGCCCTTAAAAATTACGCCAACCATGGACTAGCGCATATTGAACGGTGTCGTCAGCACAACCCTTCACCGCTTGGGGCGTTAAAGGATTTTGTCAAAGCTCAAGTAATTGAAACTGCTGACGGGGCGCCCAATGGGGTATGCATGTTAGCAAAAACCTTAGCTGAACTGACAGGCGAGCATCAAGAGCTACTTGATGAAACCAAAGCTCATCTTAGTAAGCTAGCCGACGAGTTTACCAAGCTGATCGAACAAGCCCAGCAGATGGGAGAATTAGATAAAGACAAAGACGCCGTCGCATTAGCTCATTATATCCAAATCCAAATGGCAGGTCTGCGCACCTTTGCAAAAATGAATAACGATAAAGCGCTACTCAATCAAATGATTGAAGATATCTTTGCACACCATCTGTTTTAGCGCGACTGCCCATCAATGAGAGCTCTACAAACTCTCGATAAAAGAGTAATAAAAGACTGAAGTTCTTATTCCTAAGTGGCACAACTGAGTATTTACCATTAGGCTTAATGTGTCACTCAATGAACTCGCGATGATGACATTATACGAAGGCCTTCCAAGGCCTCATCTTTGGTCTACTTTGTTTCAGTTGGCACACTTATACATACCAGACCCCTTCTCCAAGCCCAAGCCACTCGCTTGGGTTTTCTTTTGTTAGTGTATTGTTTCTTGGAACCAGTAACCCAGTTAATACGGATTACTTTCGTTGGAGTGAGTGGCCAAACAGAGAGAGCAAACATGCGCTGTTGTAACTCTCCTTGCTCCAGTACTGCCTTAGCAATACCTGCGACGTCCGCACTCGAATAAACTCTTTTATGATCAAGTTAAAGCGACGTTGCTTCAAATAAGCCTCGATGGCAAAAGGCTTTATAAGCAGCAGGTTATCGAGTATATATTCACTCCACCCTCTGTGATCCTTGTTGCATATAAGTATAATGATTATTCGCAAATCATTATATTAGACTATGATTATAAAACACTGAATGATGAATGTTTTCAAGTATATAGCCGTTGTCATTTTATACCTATTCTTCAGTACGTAAGAGCTGTATGTCATTATCAAAAAAAATTGTTTTTACCCTATTGCCTCTCCTAATGGCAATGATCGCGATAAGTATTTATGGTCAATGGAAATACATCTATCCCACCTTCCAGAAGCTAGAGCAAAAAGACGCCATCACCAACTTTGAACGTGTCGCAGCAAGTCTAAATAGTGATATTAAAAGGCTTGATTTACTCAATAAAGATTGGGGAGCGTGGGACGAAACTTATTCGTTTATTCAGGGAGAAAACCCAACATACATTGCCTCGAACCTTGGCGTAGAATCGTTTCGCAATGGCAAATTCGACTTTTTATTCTTCTTCGACGAAAGTCATTATCTTGTATGGCATGGTATCTACGATAGAAACAGTGACTCATTTGTAAGAAATACCCAATTTACCCAAAGTGTTATCGACAAACTACAACTTAAGTTTGCCAACTTGGCCTCAGGTACCATCTATCCAGAAACTCATTATATGGGCCTTGTGCTACTTCATCATCGGCCTGTCGCCTACTCCATACGCCCTATTTTAACCTCAAATGAAAGTGGCCCGTCGAAAGGGTTTATAGTTCGAGGGCGCTACGTCGATACCGAAGTGGTCACCAATATCATTGAGCAAACCCGCGTACGCTTTCAAATTATTCCAGTCCAAAATAAATCAATCGCTGTTGACGACCAGTATTCCATTAGAAAATTAAACAACGGCACTTTAGAAGTCTCACGGTATCTGTTTAATGATGGTAGCCCTATTATGCAGGTGAAATCCTACTTTCAACGGGATATTAGCCAGCAAGGGAAAGTCGCCATCCAATCCGCTATCATGACCAACATATCGCTGGGCATTTTATTGCTCGTGGCAGTGTGGTTTATTCTAAAAAAAATTGTCATTATCCCCATTACACAATTAACCGATAACGCCACCTCTATCACCTATACCCAAAACTACCAGCAGCGCACCCAAGTAAATTCTAAAGATGAAATTGGCGAGTTGTCCCAGCAACTTAATGAAATGCTGCATGTCATCGAAAATAGAGAACTGGAATTAGAAGATGTCCTCAATAAGGTAACACAGTTATCGATGACCGATTCCCTGACCCATATAGCGAACCGCTTAAAGTTTGATTCTGTCTCAGATATTGAATGGCGCAGAATGAAACGAGAACAGAAGCCGATGTCCATTATTATGTGTGACGTTGATTTCTTTAAGCAATACAACGACCACTATGGGCATATTAAAGGCGATGAATGTTTAGTCTCAGTCGCGCAAGCCCTCAACGAAACGCTAGCACGTCCTGCGGATTTGGTTGCCCGGTTTGGCGGCGAAGAATTTGTACTATTGCTACCCAATACCGACCTGGAAGGTGCCAAACATATTGCACAAACGGCGCTCAATAAAATAGTGTCATTGAAAATTGAGCACCCTGATAATGTCGCCTCCCCCTACCTCACGGCAAGTTTTGGCATTGCCAGTATTATCCCAACCAATGAAAAATCGATACTGCAATTGATTGGTGATGCCGATAAAGCCTTATACCAAGCAAAGCAAAAAGGTCGAAATACTGTACAAGCTCTAGAAAATACCCCTGAAGAAAGTACAAACTCTATCGGCTAATTTTTAGCGCAATAAATCTCGACAATCTCTGCGAACGGTGATAAAAATTTACATGCATAATCCGCTCTAGACTTAATTAAGTTATTATAAACAAAGGTATTTATAATGACTTATCGACATTAAAATAGACCGCTTATTCTGCTGTAGAAAATTATTGACACATTTTGTAAATGATTTTCAGTTTCAATATCTTGCTTTTCATTGAAAAAAGTGATTGAAAGTCATTTTTTTCTTAGATAAGTTGCACGGAAGTAATAAATAAAGACGTCGTTTCTGTCGCTGGTCATCCTGACCACCAGCACCAAAATGATAACGACAATAAATAAGGATTCTTAAACATGTACCAAACTGATGACGTTCGCATCAATCGAGTGAAACAATTGCTACCCCCTATTGCAATTTTGGAGCGCTTCCCAGCAACTGACACCGCAATTCGCACTACTTTTGAATCAAGACAGTCGATTCACAACATCTTAAATGATCAAGACGACCGTTTACTTGTCATCGTTGGTCCATGTTCAATTCATGACACAAAAGCGGCGTTAGAATACGGTGAGCGTTTAAAAGTATTGCGTGAGGAGCTAGGCGATCGTCTTGAAATCGTAATGCGAGTTTACTTTGAAAAGCCACGTACCACAGTGGGCTGGAAAGGTCTGATTAATGACCCGTACTTGAACGATACGTACAAGTTAAACGACGGCCTAAGAATGGCTCGTAAACTGCTGCTTGATCTTACTGATATGGGACTGCCTACCGCAGGTGAATTCCTAGATATGATCACACCACAATACGTAGGTGACTTGATCAGCTGGGGTGCCATTGGAGCACGTACAACAGAATCACAAGTACACCGTGAACTAGCATCTGGTGTATCGTGTCCTGTTGGTTTTAAAAATGGCACCGATGGCAACATTAAGATCGCCACTGATGCTATCCGTAGTGCAGAAGCCGAACACCACTTCCTATCAGTAACAAAATTTGGTCACTCTGCGATTGTGGAAACAGCAGGCAACCCAGACTGTCACATCATTCTACGCGGCGGTAAAGAGCCAAACTACAGCGCTGAGCACGTTGCTTCTATCAAAGAACAACTCAACGCTTCTAACCTACGTCAGAAAGTGATGATTGACTTTAGTCATGCAAACAGCAGCAAGCAATACCAACGTCAAGTGAACGTATGTGAAGATGTTGCGGCACAAATTGCGGGCGGTGAGCAAGCTATCTTTGGCGTGATGATTGAGTCACACCTTGTTGAAGGTCGCCAAGATCTTGTGGATGGTAAAGCTTGCACATACGGCCAATCAATCACTGATGGCTGTATCGGTTGGGACAACACAGAAAAAGTTCTGCATCAATTAGCTGACGCGGTCGCACTACGCCGTCAAAACTAATTACTCTTAAAATTAAGCGCCCCAACACAAATGTGATGGGGCGCTTTTTAATATCAATCACACTCAGTCAGTGATCAGAAATAGCGCAGGAAAAATGCCCTTAAGGGACTACTTACTATTACCCAACGCCTTGATCATCTCGACCAATTCATCCTCTGTTTTGGGCTCTTTATGAAAATCAACTTCGGGCGCAGCGCCACCTCGTAGCATATACGCTTTAGTGCCACAGTGATCATAGTGATACCAAAGGCCATTTACGCATACATCGGTGTAGCATCTTGGGTCTTGTTTTAGTTCCATGCGAATACTCCTTTGTTCACACTTTGTTAACAACCCCACCTTAGTTCAGATGCCTATTCATAAAAATGATCTAGATCAATAGCGAACCAATAATGTTAAGTAATTGTAACGGACAATAGCAAACGCTAATGCATAAAAAATCTACAGTTACGAAAGCAAAACACCATAACCAACAAAGCTCGCCACCAAAGCCACGATAGGCAACTTAAATTGTTTCAGCAAAAAATACCCAATCAATACAATGGCAAAATCTTGCGCTCCAACCACAGCACTGACAAATATCGGTTGATACAACGCGGCTATCAATAAGCCAACCACCCCTGCATTCACCCCTTTTAGCGCGGCCGCAACATTAGGTATAGATGCTAAAGATTGCCAATTATTGATAACCGTTAAAATCAGTAAAAACCCCGGTAAGAATACCGCAGCAGTTGCCACTACAGCGCCAAGGATAGGTTGCTGCGGAAGTAACTCATAGCCTAAATAGGTGGCAAAAGTGAACATGGGTCCCGGCACCGCTTGCGCCGCCGCATAACCCGTTAAAAAAGTATCGGTGCTCAGTTGATCTCCCACTACATTTTGCAACAAAGGCAATACCACATGGCCGCCGCCAAACACTAACGATCCCGCATAGAAAAAATCATGGAACATTTGCAAGATCGGCGTTTGTGAAGCCACAAACGGGCCAATTATCAATACCGTAGCAAATACAACGAAAGGGATGATAGAAAGCTTGCCTGTATCAAACCTTACTGTTGCGCTCTCTAGGGCTTGCTCCTTAAACCACAGCGACCCCAACACAGCACATACCAATAACGTCACCACTTGCGCCATTATTCCGCTAAATAGCAGCATAGAAACCGCGACAAACAAGCACAGCATAATCGCGCGTTTGCTTTGGCAGAAATTTTTATACATGCCAACGATGGCATCTGCCACCACCACTACCGCGAGCAGTTTTAGCGCATGCATAATGGCGATAAACACAGAGGTTTCTAACAAACTGCTGCTTAACAATGCCAATCCAATCATCAACACAATAGAAGGCAGTGTAAAACCCAAAAAGGCGGCAAAAGCACCTGCAATGCCACCTTTTTTATACCCTAAAGCAAAGCCAACCTGACTTGAACCAGGCCCGGGAAGGAACTGACTCAAAGCCACCAGCTGTGCGTATTCAGCATCTGTTAGCCATTGCTTTTGTTCAACAAAGGTTTTCCTAAAATAGCCAATATGAGCCGCAGGCCCGCCAAAACTGACCCAGCCTAAAGCAAAAAATATCTTAAAAATTGAGAACATACCTAACCACTCTCCGTTAAAGTCAGGCATACCATATGCGACACAATACTATGATTCAAATTAATAGTATTGATATGTACTATGAATGAGATAGGATTACATGATTCGACCGCAAACGTTCAGGGAGCGTGATATGAGCGACATTAATTGGAAAGGCGTCGACTTAAATTTGCTGATTGCTTTTCAGGTATTGTTAAAAACTCGCAGTGTATCGCAAGCCGCCAGTGAACTGCATATTAGTCAATCAGCAATGAGTCACACTCTCGCTCGGTTGCGAAAACTATTAGCAGACCCTCTTTTTCATCGCCGAGGGCATAAAATGGAACCAACGGAGCGAGCGCTGTCTGTGGCGTCTAACGTAGAACAGATTTTAGCGATGGTTAAAAATAACATCTTACAACCAGAAGCCTTTTGCGCCGAAACCTTTCAAGGTACCTGTCGTATCGGCATGACCGATTACGCTGAATTTGTTTTTGCGCCACTGCTATTTGATGCTCTCACCCAACAAGCACCACATGTGCGTGTAAGCTTTGTTAATGTCAACAGACATAACTTTGCAGAAACAATCGAAAAAGAACGCCTAGACTTAGTAATAGGCAGTTTCCCTGATTTAGAGGCGAGTTTTCGGTCGGCAAGTTTATATCAAGAAAGCCATGTGTGCTTATTTGATGCAGAAACAACGGGTCTTAACGCGCCCATCAGTGTTGACGATTTTTGCAACGTACCCCACGCCTTAGTCAGCGCCGATGGTCATTGGAAAACCCCGATTGATGCTGAACTAACCAAGCTCAATCATCACCGACAAGTACAAGTGATCTCGCGAAATTTCTTAACCATTGGACAGTTAATTAAAGGGCGCAATTTAATCTGTATCGTACCCAAACTGATGTCATTAATTCCATTTATTGCGCAAGGATTAACACGCACCGAGCCTGCCATTAAGGTCAATGACTTTACAATCAGCATGGTGTGGAAAGACAACCCATTAAATGATGATAAACTACGCTGGTTGCAGTCTTTAGTAACCGATGCCGTACAAAATAATCAACTCAAGGAAACCAATCCCTAATGGAACAAACCAATACCGAGTGGCTCAATTTTTTTAAGATCACCGATAGTGCCATTTTTAATGAAATCCTGCTGATCACCGTCTTGAGTTTGATCTTTTGGATTGCTTGGACAATTTTGATCGGACACCTAGAAAAGATCGCAAACAAAACACGAATCGTATGGGACGATGCGGTATTACATGGCATCAAAACCCCGATCAGTACCTTGATATGGCTATGGCCGGGTACAGTATCTCTAGGCTTAGTGCTGGAGCGTTATTTTGATCATAGATTTGATTGGCTTTATTCTTCAAAGCTCATTTTAATCATTTTTATAGTGGTGTGGGCCCTATCGCGCATCATCACTAATTTCGAAAACCAAATCCTTGAAAAACAAGGGCGAGACGTGACCACAGTACAGGCTGTCGCCAAGTTAGTACGCCTATTAGTGATCATTATTGGTGTGCTCACGGTCATGCAAACCCTTGGCCTAAGCCTATCCGGCTTGCTAACCTTCGGTGGTGTCGGTGGCTTGATTGCAGGTTTAGCGGCAAAAGATCTGCTGTCTAACTTTTTCGGCGGCATGATGTTGTACTTCGACCGCCCATTTAAAGTGGGAGACTGGATTCGCTCCCCTGATAGAAACATCGAAGGAACAGTAGAGCGCATCGGTTGGCGCATGACCAAGATTCGCACTTTTGATAAACGCCCTTTGTATGTACCCAACTCAGTATTTAGCAATATTGTGGTCGAGAACCCTTCACGTATGACCAATCGCCGTATCTACGAGACTATCGGCCTACGTTATTGCGATTCAAGTAAAATTGAGAAGGTGATCAGTGAAGTTCAGCACATGCTGAAAAACCACCCTGATATCGATGCCAATCAAACTCTGATGGTCAACTTCACCACGTTTGGTCCATCGTCATTAGACTTTTTTGTGTATACCTTTACCAAAACCGTCAATTGGGCACGGTTCCATGAAGTGAAGCAAGACGTAATGATGCAAATCATGCACATCATCAAAGACAATGATGCTGACGTCGCCTTCCCAACTCAAACGCTGAAAATAGAGCAAACAGCAGACCCTCTGTTCGCGCCACAGCAGCAATAATAGCCCCGCAATAAAGATAAGCCCTGAGCATGAAACGACAGGGCTTATCTTTCACTCCTGTTCTGAAAGCTTATTTCAATTTAATCAATACTCGACCCTGCGTATTAATTGAGCGACGTAAACTAAACTTTAAGGTTAAAGTCACCGAAATCGTCATCATCACAAAAATCGCAATCAAGATTAAAATTTGGTATTTAATCGCCAAGATAGGTGATGCTCCCCCTAAGATCTGTCCAGTCATCATCCCAGGTAATGTCACCAACCCAGAGGCCGCCATTGAGGCTAAGATAGGTGCAAACGCCTTTTGCATTGCCATACGTACAAAAGGCAGCGTGGCATACTCTGCTGGCGCTCCTAGAGCGATAGCCACTTCATACTCTTCACGACGATCTTCAAACGCACTGTAAAGGTTCTGTAAGGCGACAATATTGCCGCTCAGACTGTTGCCCAACAACATTCCCGCCAAAGGAATCACATATTGCGCGCTATGAATCGGCTCAGGCTGCACTACCATCCAAAATAGCAATACAAGCACTGGCGCTAAGCCAAACACCAAGCCGCCCAATACCGGGAAAAAGAGTGGCTTGTGAGGCAGTTTTGCCTTACCCACAATAGTACTGGCGCCTACCCCAAGCATCACCGCTATCCAAGCTAAATTGATCCACAAGCTATCAATGGAGAATAACAACTCCAAATAGATACCCACTAATATTAGTTGGATAGCCATTCGCACCACTGACACTAGCATCTCTCTACCCAACTCTAATCGGTATACTTTATTGATGGCGAGCGGAATGAAAAGAAGCAAAGAAAATGCGGAGAGGCTCCACCAACTAATGTCATATGAGGACTGCATAAATTTAACCGTAAATAAGGGAAGTCATTAGCGTTGCACCGCAGATAAACTCTTTGTCTGCGAACACGCTAGATTAGCATTCGACGAGGATAGCATCTTTAGAGTCCACAGGTCGCTATAGCTAAAAGCTCTGTGAGCTAAACCTGACCCGAACATCCTTATGTTGATAATAACAACTCGACAACACTGACTCGTACCCCATTAAATTAATAAAACATTGTTTTATTAATTTTTGACAGTACATTCAAATTCTATATACTGACTGCCACTCTCTAATAGATTGCGGAGCCTTAAAGGTAGACCACTCCTGATGGACATAAGTATATTCATTGCCATGCTATTAATATTTGTTGGCGCATTTATTCAAACAACCACAGGCTTTGGGATGGCGGTTGTAGCTTCTCCTTTGTTGCTTCACTTATCCCCTCAGTACATTCCTGCTCCTATCATTATTGTCGGCTTTTTCTTAGCATCCATTAACCTACATAAATACCGAGCCTACGTATCTTGGACTAATCTAAAGCAAACCGTCATTGGACTGCTTCCCGGCACGCTATTTGGAGCAGGGATACTTTATATGATCGATGCCAATCAATTAGCCTTACTCCTTGGAGGAGCAGTGTTAACCGCAGTCGCGGTAAGTTTGTTGCCGATTAAGATAGAAGTTACAGCTAAGCGACTCATGATAGCGGGGTTCTTTTCTGGGTTTTTAGGCACTAGCTCAGGCATAGGAGGTCCACCAATGGCTCTATTGCTTCAGCATCAAAAGGTCCATCTTATTCGTGCTAACTTAGCGGCATTTTTTTGGTTCAGTTGCATCTTATCTCTATCCATACAGATTCCCATTGGATATATGAGCATGCATCACCTACTTTTGGCACTGCCTTTAATTCCTGCTAGCTATGCAGGATACAAGTTAGCCATTTTAGTTATCGACTCTATCCCTCAACAAATCGTTAGAAACATTTCATTGGTGCTGTGCGTTATTGCAGGGCTGGGCGCAATTGGTTCTGGATTGAAAATTATATAGTTTGCCAATATTAAGGATTCATATATGAAAGAAGATACTTTATGGGTTGAACAAGCCTGGAAAGATACGTTTGAAAAAGTGAAAACGACTAGCCAAGAGATGACGGTATCGTTTCCTTCAATGACTGAAAATGGCATTTACAGTGACACCCATAAACCTTGGGCTTGGGTCGTCGGTTTTTGGCCCGGATTGCTATGGCTACTCTATGAAAAGCAAGGCTATCAACCCTTCAAAGACATCGCCATCGATAGAGAAAACATCATGGATGGACCTTTGGATGAGTTTATTAATATTCATCATGACGTTGGTTTCATGTGGCAATTAACCTCTGTAAAACAGTATGAATTATTCGGCAATGAACAATCTAGAATACGTGCGTTGCGCGCCGCCAGTCATCTCGCCAGTCGTTTCAATATCAATGGACGATTTTTGACGGCATGGAATCACAATGACGTCAATAATGCCGATCCCAAAGGTCTAAGCATCATTGATAGCATGATGAATTTACCCATCCTATACTGGGCAGCAGAGCAGTTAGATGCCCCTAGATTCAAGATGTTGGCCATGGCACATGCCGATACCGTTATTCAGGAATTTATTCGTGAAGATGGCTCTGTCAGGCATATGGTGGAGTTTGATTACTTATCTGGCAAAGTAAAACAATACCATGGCGGGCAAGGGTATAATGAAGACTCAGCATGGAGTCGCGGCGCGTCTTGGGCAATACATGGATTTTCCATGAGCTATCAATACACGCAAGAAATTCGTTATTTAGAGACGGCAATGAAAACCGCCGACTTCTTCATTGACAACCTCACAGATGACCACATACCTCATTGGGATTTCCGTGCCCCGAGAACAGAGAGCACACCAAGGGATACTTCAGCCGGCGCATGTGCAGCCAGCGGGCTTCTGTTACTGTCTGATTTGGTCACAGATATTGAGAAAAAAGACAAATACCAAACGGCCGCGATCAACATATTGAAGAGCCTGTATGAAAATTATGGCACTTATCACGACCATACCCAGCAAGGTATCTTAGTGGGTGGCACCTTTAATTGTCCTCAAGGGCTAGGTATCAATTGCTCTTTAATTTACGGTGATTATTATTTTGTTGAAGGTTTATATAAGCTAAAAACAAAATTAGGATAAACACACCAAGGCTAGGGCTACATTCATGTAGCCCTAAACAACGACCCAGTATCAGCCCCGTACCTTAGAGAGAAACTCTTTGCCCGCTAACACGCCAGATTCATAATCAGCAAGAATATCGTCTTTGTGGCTCATGAGGCCGCTACAACTCAGCGGTTTATGAGGCGCTATCTCCCAAAGACTCACTCCCTGTGGTGGTTTATTCATAAAATCAGAGACCGTGGAGTGGTTCATATAGTGATGAAAGAGCATTTCCACCGCTCGTGGCGCGTGCGCCTTAAAATTAATCTTTCTAGACTGTTGTGCCAGCATTTCCGTTAACTTATCAGTATCCGGTAGCCAATTTTTAGGCATCGAATCTAACTTAGGGAAATGCGGATGCTCTTGCAATTGACTCACTCTAGCCAAGAAGTGCTCGCTAATTTGTTTCGCCTTGTTGTTATTTGAAGCAGAAGAAAAGCGATGAATATAGGGTTCAATGCCGCGAGTTAAATCCTGTTTTAACTTCTCTAAAGGTTCCGTCGGCAATGCCAAATGTGACTTTGGCGTCTCCACAATCATCGCCTCTGTAGTAATCGCCACAATATTGCATGCACCGCGTCGATAGGCTTCTTGCACTGGAATCGTCGCCGTTACCCCTCCGTCAACCCAGTTTGCCCCATCCATCTCTATTTCTTGATGGTACAGCATAGGGATTGCACACGTGGCGCGTAGCACGTCGTACCAATGCTCTGAAAAGATCGGGAAGTAATAATCCTTCATCTCTTCGACGTGAGTAATGCACGCTAACGCTTGTTTATGAGCCCCTAAATTTTGCGCCCCTTTTTTTAGATCAAGAGGAAACTCTCCGCTGTGCACAAACTGAAAAGCCCAATCTAAATCCATAGCGGCTTGTTGTTTGTCGAGCAAACGAGTGAAATCAAAGAAGCGATTTTTTGTTGTGTAGTTAATAATGAAATCTAAGCCTAACCCTGGCTGTTTAGTCACAAAAGAGGAAACATTTAACGCGCCTGCTGATGTACCAATGTACAAAGAAAAGGGGTCATAATTTGCGGCAATAAACGTATCTAATACTCCCGCCGCAAACGCGCCTTTTTGCCCTCCTCCTTGTACAACTAACGAATATTGACCTGTGCATTCCGATTGCATGTTCAAATCCCTTTTTAAGAACCTAAAATAAAAATACCGAGTAACCCCAAAGGATTCAACTCGGTATTGTGTGTTACAGCTCAAACCGCTTGTTAATGCTCAGCACTTCCCAACTCAAGCAGTGTGGCATTGCCACCAACAGCGGTAATATTGATAGTACGAGTTCGCTCAGTAATATAACGAAGTACGAGCTTAGGATCTTGGGCCACGGGCATTTTTGCCAGCTCGACCTCCGCAATCAGCGGTGCGATTGCGCCAGATTTTCTCGCTAAGCAGCGATTTATCTCTTTCACAAACACCTCATCGCCTAATACAGTCGCAATACGAATATCACTTTCAAGTAACTGCACGTATTGATCGTACTCCACGAAACTGAGCACGCCTTTCGGCAGTGCAAGGCGCTCAATCAACATGAGTACCTGCTGGGCAAGCTCACTGTCTTGAACGCACAGTATCACGCAGTTACCGGCCAGCAATGACACCGACAACTGGGCATAAAACGCTTTGCCAACCTGCACGTCTACGGTTCTATCCGCAATGATTAACGACACACCTCGACCAGCGGTATACAGCTCATTGGTTTCGCCAGTCGGTCCTGGCATAAACACGGGGTCACAGAGTAACTCAGCGCTGTGTTTGTGATGAAACTCTAATGGCTGCTTAAAATCATTAAGCGTTGAATCTTTTGTTGCGCTAATAAGCAATTCATAACGAGTCGCATAAGGGACTTGATTCCACAATGACCAAGCTTGTTGTGCTTCAGAGAAGCAAATAGAGGCATTTTTCATTTCTATACTCCTTGCTCATTGGTTTGAGAAACGTGCGCATCAAAAGTCACATCCGGTTGATGACGATCGCGACAAGTATACTGAGTAAAGCGGTACAAATAGTTTGGTCCACCAGCCTTAGGACCTGTGCCCGATAACCCCTGCCCTCCAAATGGTTGAACACCGACCACAGCACCAACCTGATCGCGATTGATATAGCAGTTGCCCACTCGCGCATTGTGTTCTATCCAGCGGTAGGTGGTCTCATTTCGGGAGTGAATCCCCATGGTTAAGCCAAAACCTGTCGCGTTAATGGTATCAACCACTTCCGCTATCTGATTAGCCTTAAATGGCACAATATGCAGCACTGGGCCAAACTGCTCTTCTTCTAGCAGTGAAATATCACTCATTTCAATAGCCGTTGGGGCAACAAATGTACCTTTCTGACACTCGTCGCTTAGCTCAACCTCAGCCACAACCTTTTGTGTTTTACGCATTGTTGCAATGTGTTTTTGCAGCTTGTGTTGCGACGTTTTATCAATCACAGGCCCCACATCAGTGCTGTGCAGATATGGCAGACCGACTTTCAACTCTTTCATCGCACCTTGAATAAGCGTGATCACTCGCGGCGCAATATCCTGTTGCACAAACAATACCCTAAGCGCTGAACATCGTTGACCCGCAGATGCAAATGCACTTCGCACCACATCACGCACCACTTGTTCAGGCAGAGCGGTAGAATCCACGATCATGGCATTCTGGCCACCGGTTTCTGCAATAAACGGAACAGGTTCACTATCACGCTCTGCAAGAGACAGGTTAATGCGCTTCGCCGTTGCTGTTGACCCGGTAAAAGCCACCCCAGCAATGGCTGGGTGAGAGGTTAATGCCGCGCCAATTTCCGCGCCGCGTCCCGGAAGAAATTGAATCACCTCAGATGGGAATCCAGACTGCAACATAATTTCGATGGTGCGAGCGGCAATCAAACTTGTTTGCTCAGCAGGTTTTGCCACCACCGTATTTCCCGCGACCAAAGCGGCGGAAATTTGGCCTAAGAAGATGGCCAGAGGGAAGTTCCAAGGACTGATGCACACAAAGACACCTCTGCCCTGTCGTTCACACCACTGTAAATTGCCGTCAAATCCTTTAATGGACTCCGGACCTAAAGCAGCGGCGTTTTGCGCATAGTAGCGGCAAAAATCGACGGCTTCGCGCACCTCATCGATGCTGTCGTGTATGGTTTTACCTGCTTCCATATGACACAGCGCAACCAACTCTGCCAAGTGAGCTTCAAGGTTATCCGCTAACGTATTCAAACACTCGGCGCGATGCGCTATAGGCGCATTTCTCCATGCATCTAACCCTGATTGTGCAACAGCAATAGCTTCGGAAACATGATCAAGGTTGGCAAAAGAGATCGAACCCACAATACGTTCGCTATCAAAAGGCGCAACCACGGCTTCTGCCTTGATCATCGTTTCAGGGATATTCGATCCATTGATGATCGGGCCACCGCGCCATTGTGTGCTTAAAAAGCTTTCCACTTGTTGTTCAAACTGCGCCGCTTCACTGGCAATATCAATGTTGATCCCCATTGAATTTTCACGCTCACCAAAGATCTGTGGTGGCAATGGGATTTGATCATTATGTAATGAATGATTAGCCAATAATGTATCGACTGGATGATGCGTTAAGTCGCTGATCGGACAACGCGCATCCACCAATCTATGTACAAAAGAGCTGTTGGCGCCGTTTTCCAGCAAACGACGTACAAGATAAGGCAAAAGATCCTTATGACTGCCCACAGGCGCGTAAATACGAACAGGCTGCGCATATTTTTCCATCACGTGGAAATACAGTGAATCGCCCATACCATGCAGTCTTTGGAACTCATAGTCGGTATGTTCAGCCATTTCAGCAATAGCTGTCACAGTATGCGCATTGTGGCTAGCAAACTGCGGGAAGATATTGCCTCGCACACCGGAGCTGAGTAGAAAACGAGCACAAGCAAGATAAGACATATCCGTGGCTTCTTTTCGGGTAAACACAGGATAGTTTGCGTATCCCGCCTGTTGCGACCACTTAATTTCACTGTCCCAATACGCCCCTTTCACTAAACGCAGTGGAATAAGATCGCCTTGCTCTTTTGCGAGTGCATTTACCCATAGTAATACTGGTAAGCAGCGCTTAGAGTACGCTTGTATCACTAGCCCAAACTTACCCCAACCTTTGACGGCTTCGCTGCTGTATACTTTTTCAAATAATTGCAGTGACAGCTCTAAACGATCCGCTTCTTCAGCATCGATGGTAATCGCCACATCCAACTCAATGGCGCGCGTCAATAATTTAATCAACGTATCGTGCAGTTCCGTTAATACGCGTTCGCGCTGCGCAACCTCATAGCGTGGGTGTAACGCTGATAATTTGATGGAGATGGAAGGTGCTGGACTGCTGCTATCAAGGTGTTGCTGGCTTTGACCGACCGACTCAATGGCCATCAAATAGTCGTTGAAGTACTTATCGGCATCAGCACGGGTTAAGGCGGCTTCTCCCAACATATCAAAAGAGTGAGTAAAACCTTTTTTACGCAATGCCGCGCCATTTTTTTGAGCTTCAGCAATGTTACGCCCTAGCACAAATTGATGCCCCATCACCTTCATCGCCTGATGCATTGCTTTTCTAATAATGGGTTCAGACATTTTATTCATCAATTTAGAAAGCGCAGAACTTGGGCTGGTCATTTCAGGGTTATTAATACCCACCACTTTGCCAGTGAGCATTAAGCCCCAAGTTGATGCATTCACAAACACCGAGTCAGATTGACTTAGATGGGATTTCCAATCCGCGACAGTTAATTTATCTTTGATTAATGCATCGGCTGTTTCAGAGTCAGGGATGCGCATCAAGGCTTCAGCCAAACACATCAACAAAATACCTTCTTGGGTATCTAAGCTGTACTCCAACAACAGAGCGTCGATCATTTGGATTGAGCGCTTATCGGCTCGAATCGCCTCAATTAATGCCGTCGTTTGACGTTCAATTCGTTGCTTTTCTTCTTCAAACGGAGTTGCTAGCGTGAGCAACTCTTTCAACCAAGTCGATTCATCCACCATATACATCGGTGAAATCAGAGACCACAACGTCTCTTTAGGTTGATTGATGAAATCGGGATTTAAAACACTAGATGCTGTAAACATTGCTTTTCCTCAGCTCTATAAAACCACCATGAATTTGGCGACAATCCTACAGAGCAAGCAACTAAGTACAAAAGGAAGAACAATAAATCTGTGATACAAGCACTTAACAATAATCACAGCCGTGATTAACATTCAACTTTTAGTGCGTTAACAAATATTGCTGGATACTAGACAGGCACAAGAACACGCTATAGACTGCCAAGCGCTGGTGTCATGATATCTAAGGTTTCATGTTAAAGGGAATTTGGTGTAAATCCAAAACTGACGCGCAGCGGTAATTGAGAACGAACATCTATGGGTAAATACACCCACACACTGCAATGATTGCGGGAAGTGAGATGCTAGGTTG
This sequence comes from Vibrio ezurae NBRC 102218, assembly GCF_000467185.1. Taxonomy (GTDB): domain Bacteria; phylum Pseudomonadota; class Gammaproteobacteria; order Enterobacterales; family Vibrionaceae; genus Vibrio; species Vibrio ezurae. The sequence continues at coordinate 2,230 of NZ_BATM01000024.1, read as the reverse complement.
TAGAGCGTTTTCTACAGTGCTCATGAGTCCGAATACCTGCCAGTAACAAAAAGTGCAACATAGCACTTTATCACTACGCGTATTTAGGACTTAAAATGAAAAAAACAATTTTAGCGACAGCGATCATCTCGTTGTACGCGCCTACAATTTTTGCTCAAGACGCTGACGCTACGCAAGCCGATGAAACAATGGTGGTGACCGCCAACCGTTTTGAACAACCGAAAGCCTCTACTCTAGCCAATATTAGCGTCATTGAACGCGAAGATATTCAAGCGATTCAAGCTGATAGCGCACTAGACGTACTAAAAACGCTTCCTGGCGTTGAAGTGACCCAATTAGGCACTAAAGGGAACACCACCAGTATTTACCTAAGAGGTACAGCATCAGCTCAAACTCTTATCTTAGTCGATGGTGTACGCATCAATTCACCTACATCAGGTGGCGGTTCAATTGGCCTAATTCCAGCTTTTGCTATCGAAAAAATTGAAGTGCTTCGTGGACCTAAAGCCTCTATCTATGGCGCAGATGCGGTAGGTGGCGTAATTAGCATTACCACAATCTCAAAAGACAATGTAAACCAAGCGTCATTGACTGGCGGCAGTAACTACTACCACTCTGAAGGTTGGCGCAGCTCAGGTGACATCAGTGATGACACTCGAGGCTCGTTTGTCGTCAACAACGAAGTGTCTAAAGGCTATGCCATCTCTTCATTCAATCCTGATAATGAAGATTACGGTTACAAATCACAAGTTGCTTTTGGCTCTCTACAACACGACATCACAGATAATTGGAGCACTAACTTCTCTGGGTACAACCAAAGTAGCACCAGTGAGTTTCAATCCACCACCAAAGATGAAACCAGAACGGATTTTTACTCTGTCGCGGGTGGGGTTAACTACCACGTAACTAATTTCCAATCATCACTTCAAGTAAGCCAAACTAACAATGAGTTGGGTACTCGCGACGTAGCTAAAACTCGCGCAGAAGCGATTCTAGAAGCAAAACGAAACACAGTATCTTGGATTAACTCTTACCAAGTTCTCGATAGCTTGAACTTAACGGGTGGTGTTGATTATTACCAAGAAAAAGTGGATCGTGGCGGCTCAAATAGCGCAAATTACCAAAAAACAGATCGAAACAATACGGGTATCTTTGCCACCAGTTCACTGAACTTGGAACCTGTTATTGTTGAAGCGAGTATCAGAAACGATAACGACAGTTCATTTGGTAGCAATACCACATGGAACCTTGCGGCTGGCGTAAACATCGGTGATTCTTTAGTGGCATCGGTTAGCCATGGTACAGCTTATAGAGCGCCAACGTTTAACGACATGTATTGGCCTGAAGATGCATTCTCAAAAGGCAACCCAGATCTAAACCCTGAAAAATCTGAATCAACAGAACTTTCTCTGCAAGGTTTCCATTCTTGGGCTTCATGGACCATTTCTGCATACCAAACCAATATTAAAGACATGATTGAGTGGGCTCCAGATTTGAGCGACCCACAAGGTAAATGGCAACCTTCTAACGTCAGCAAAGCTGAAATTAGAGGTATAGAAGCGAGCGTTGAATTTGATACGTGGCTTATTCACCACACGGTTTCTGCCGATTGGAAAGATCCGAAAAACAAAGAAACTGGCTTACAGCTAGCCAACCGCGCAAAACAAAACTACTCATGGATTGGTACGCTTGAATGGCAAGACCTGCAAACCTCATTGGTGACTAATTATGTTGGCGAACGACCTGATAGTTCAACAGCAGGAGCCAACATGATGGGATCTTACATCACAGTAGATTTAGCACTTAAGTACAGCTTTACAGAAAACTTAGATGCGAGATTTAAAGTGAGCAACCTACTTGATGAAGACTATGAGATTTCAAAAGACACCAACTCATTTACTTCAACTGAGTACTTTAAAGGTGCAGAGCGTGGCTACTACGCCGGTATTGACTACCGCTTCTAAGCGATAAAATCTACGCACATAAATTTAGTTATCTGAGTCAAACAGATAACTAATTAAAGCATAGAAAAGATGAGTAAGTGAGTGAATTAGGCTTTAATATCAATAACCTAACCACTCACTTACTTTTTATATATGTATAAATAAAACATATAAAAGCAAAATCACATCTAAACAGTAGTGTAAGTCGCATAAGCTACATCTCAAGAACCAAGACTATACAACTCAGAATTGGGCAGAAACGTGTTAGCGAATAAGGCGAATTAATT
>NZ_BATM01000025.1 GCF_000467185.1 Vibrio ezurae NBRC 102218 | reverse complement strand
AAAGCAACCTAAACGAGCACAATGCATGACACAAGCGACTGACTTTGAGCCTATTTTTGAGCACTTCATAAAGCAAAACTCTGACCACGATCTTGCCCATGATCTCACGCATATCAAACGGGTCGTCAACACCGCAAAAGTACTTGCACATCAAGAACAAGCGGATCTATGGATAGTAATACCCGCTGCCTATCTACATGATTGCTTCAGCTATCCTAAAGATCACCCAGAAAGGCATCTCAGCTCTTTACTTGCCGCTGACAAAGCTCTGCAATTTTTACTCTCTATTGAATACCCAGCGCACACTTATCAAGCTATTTATCACGCCATTGCCGCGCACAGTTTTACTGCCAATATTACGCCAACCACAACCGAAGCACAGATTGTTCAAGACGCCGACCGATTGGATTCTCTCGGTGCTATTGGCATAGCACGCTGCATTCAAGTCAGTTGCAATTTGGACAGCCAATTATATTCCGCACACGACCCTTTTGCAGAAGAGCGCGAGTTAAACGATCAGCACTATGCTATCGACCATTTCTTTAGCAAGCTATTTAAATTACCCGAGACCATGAATACCGTATCAGGTAGAAAGGAAGCCAATAAACGCGTTATTTTCATGCGCCAATATCTCAATCAGCTTAGACAAGAGATCGGCGGGTTTTGACCATTGATATTCTTCAGATATAAAATGACCGCCCACAATATTGGGGCGGTCATTAAAAAGTACAAAAAACTCAAGATTATTCAGCGACTATCTCTTGTATCGAAGACGAAGCCTGTTGTTGAGCGGTTTTCAATATACCTAACTCATGTAATAGATGCTTCACCAAAATTGCATAGATAAACATCATCGGCAGCCCTGCCACCACACACAGTGATTTAATCGTATTGATACCACCACCGGCCAAAAATACGCTAAAACTGATCAAGGCAATGGCACCTGCCCACAATAGCTTCACCTTATTGTCCGGATCGCCATTGAGCTCTAATCGATTGGTCGTCAGCATTGCCGTTGCAACGCTGGCACTCGACATGGTGGTGAGCATCAAGAAGAATTGAATCACCAAAAACACGCCTAAAATAAACGATTTAGCTGGCAAAGTTTTGATCAGTGATACTACAGCAAAGGTCAATCCTCCATCGCTCATCCATTGCTGAACAGGCAAGCCACCTAACATTTGAGCCCACACAGCGTAACCACCAAAGATGGAGATAAAGAACGCACACCCTAAAGAACCCATTGAAATTGTAGATAAAATGACTTGACGGATCGTACGGCCTCGGGATATTCGAGTGATAAACAGTCCCATCATGATGAGATACGCGTAGTACCAGAACCAATAATACTGAGTCCAACTTTGGGGGAAACCGCTTTGCTGTACAGGATCAGTCCACATCGACATTCTGAAATAGCTGTCAAACATCACGCCGATAGAGTCAGTAAAGTTGTTCAAAATAAATTGAGCATTGGTAGAAAACAGCACAAATAAGGCAAAGCCAATCGCCATCAATACCGTATAGTCTGACACTTTACTGATGCCTTTGTTAAAACCAACCAACATTACGCACAGCAGCACCACCACAAACAGCAAAATGATCCCACCTTGTAGTAACAAGCCGTTTTCGATACCAAACAGATCGGCAGCGCCTGTACTTAACAATGTCACAGTTAACGATAACGAGCTGGCAAACGCAGCCAATGTACCGAAAATGGCCAATAGATCGATGGCTTTTGCGACGATAGGATTCGTACCCACCACCGACTCACATAAAGTGGACAACTTTAATGTACGTTGTTTTTTAACATAAAAAGCATACGCGAAAGGAATCGCAGGGAAGCAGTAAATTGACCAACCCGTAATTCCCCAATGGAAAATAGAATAAGTCACCGCCCACGCGGCCGCAGAGAAACTGTTTGCTTCGGCAAATAAAGGAGGAGCCTGCAAGTAGTACATCGGCTCACCGATACCCCAATAAATTAGAGAAGCACCAACACCTGCCGTAAAAATCATACCGCCATAAGTAAAATTACTGTATTCGGGCTTCTCTTCACCCAGTTTAATGTCGCCGTGCTTTGAAAAGGCAAGCCAAAATAGAAACGCAACTAACGCTAAACTGGCAATCTGCACTAACCAACCAAACCAATTGGTCACAAAAGTCATCGCCCCGCCGGCCATAGCTTGTGACTGTTCTGGAAATAACGCTGATACAAACAACAACACAATCACTAAAACTATGGCAGGAATAGCCAGCCCAAAATTAAGATTCTTCATCGTTGTCTCTCCATTTTGCTAACTCAGCAATATGAGAAGGTTGAATACCGCAACATCCACCGATAATCCGAGCACCGGCTTGATACCAAGTTTTAGCAAGCGCTAAATAATCACAAGGGGAAAGTTCGCGCATCGACTGTATTGTATCGTTCGCTTCGTGCCCTTCAGTAATTGGCGTAAAGCTATTTGCAAAAACACCAATCACAGTATTTGCGCCTGTTTCGTTAATGACGCTTTGCACTATAGTGATCGCTTGTTCCATCACTTCAGGAACAGAGCAATTAAAGAAAATACCTTCAACACCAGCACGACATGCTGCGCGTGCGGCATCAATCACGAGCTCTCCCGAGCGTAGTCTAGCCTCAGTAGACACATCATCTTGCAAAGTAAAAGAGTAGTAACAAGGCTTATCTGTCGCAGAGAGAACCTCACTGATCATTTCAAACTCAGCAATGCTCGCCACAGTTTCAGCTAACCATAGGTCCACATTCTCATCTTGCGCATCAAATAATGTTTGCGAAATAGTACGAGCTTCATTCACTTCAAACAAATCAGGGCGATAACTACCAAAAGCGGGAGGGATAGAACCTGCGACAAGCACTTTTGTTTTGCCCTTATCAGCAACTTCTCTTGCAATAAATGCCGCTTTTTTTGCCAGTTCAAATCCTTGGGTTTGATAAAGCTCAGCCCCCAAATGAAAAGGAACACATGCATAGCTGTTAACCGTCAGGATTTCGGCTCCGGCATCCACAAAGCTTTGATGCGCTTGAGAAACATGTTGAGGGGACTCAATTAATGCTTGAGCACTCCATAATGGTTGTGAAAAGGGAGCGCCAATTCGCTTAAGTTCCCTGCCCATTCCACCATCAAGGATGGTTAAATCTTTCATTTTAAAGGTTCCATACAACTTTAACTGGAAACCTTGCATTAAATACAATTATCTCTCGCCAAGGTAGTGAAAGATCTTCAGGTTCTATATGAGCGAATTTCATGATGAGCATTTTTCTACATCTATCCGCTCAACCTCAAACCGTATAACAAAAAACACGCGTATGATTCACAACCTCTAACAAAGTTTTAAATGAGAACCGTTTCGAATCGCATTTTTTATTATTAAAATAAAAGGAGATAAAAATGTTGGCCTCACATCACAGAAGTGGAATGTAATTACCCATATAAAAGGCATGTAAATAGTAAGGTTTTATGCATAAAGTCACTCAGAAATGAAGTGCTTAAAATAAGTCTTTAGAAAATTTAAATTTAGATTTCAATAGCTTATAAGAATAAAAAGTGGCTTTTTTCAGGGAATTTTATTCAAAAAAACTATACAAACACAAAGGTTAATGATATATTGTATCAATAATTAGCAAGGCGTTTATTTATGTAGCTTATGGTTACGCTGTTAGATAAATACCAGCTGTACTTACAACAATGAAGGTAATAAAGATGACAAAAAAACTGACAACTGCTGCTGGCTGTCCTGTTGCCCATAACCAAGATGTACTTACTGCAGGTAAGCGTGGTCCTCAACTTTTACAAGATGTTTGGTTTTTAGAAAAACTGGCACATTTTGACCGTGAAGTAATCCCTGAGCGTCGTATGCACGCTAAAGGTTCTGGTGCATACGGTACATTCACTGTTACTCACGACATCACTAAATTTACCAAAGCTAAAATTTTCTCAGAAATCGGTAAAAAGACTGACCTATTTGCTCGTTTCACTACCGTTGCCGGTGAGCGCGGTGCTGCTGATGCAGAACGTGATATTCGTGGCTTCGCACTAAAATTCTACACAGAAGAAGGCAACTGGGACCTAGTTGGTAACAACACTCCTGTTTTCTTCCTACGTGATCCACTAAAATTCCCAGATCTAAACCATGCGGTTAAGCGTGATCCAAGAACGAACATGCGCAGCGCTGAAAACAACTGGGATTTCTGGACTTCTCTTCCTGAAGCACTTCACCAAATCACTATCGTAATGAGTGATCGTGGTATTCCAGCTAGCTACCGCTGCATGCACGGTTACGGAAGCCACACATTCAGCTTCGTCAATGCTGACAACGAAAGATACTGGGTTAAATTCCACTTCAAAACTCAGCAAGGCATCAAAAACCTAACTGACCAAGAAGCACAAGAATTGGTAGGTCAAGATCGCGAGAGCCATCAAAAAGATCTATACGAAAGCATTGAAAATGGTGATTTCCCTAAATGGAATCTACAGGTTCAAATCATGCCTGAAAAAGATGCAGAAACTGTATCTTACAACCCATTTGACCTAACGAAAGTATGGCCACATGACGACTACCCTCTGCATGATGTTGGTGTGTTTGAACTAAACAAAAACCCACAAAACTTCTTTGCTGAAGTAGAACAGTCTGCATTTAACCCTGCAGCAGTTGTACCGGGTATTGGTTTCTCACCAGACCGCATGCTACAAGGTCGTTTATTCTCTTACGGTGATGCTCAACGTTATCGTTTAGGTGTAAACCACCACCAAATCCCAGTAAACGCTCCTCGTTGTCCTGTACACAGCTACCACAGAGACGGTGCAATGCGCACAGATGGTAACTTTGGCTCAACTATCGGTTATGAACCAAACCAACACAAAGAGTGGGCTGAGCAACCTGAGTTCTCTGAGCCACCTCTAGAGCTACAAGGTGTTGCTACACATTGGGATCACCGCGAAGATGACGATTACTTTACCCAAGCAGGTAACTTATTCCGCATCATGACAGCTGATGAGCAACAACGTTTGTTTGAAAACACTGCGCGCGCAATGACTGGTGTATCACTACCAATCAAACACAAACACATTAACCACGCGCTACAAGCAGATAAAGCTTACGGCGAAGGTCTTGCAAAAGCGATGGAAATCAACATCGAAGATATCAATCTATAAGGGAGGGATCTTATGTTTGAAGAACTCTTTCAGATCTTTAGCCTAGAAGAACGTTTTTTGATTCTATGGTAAGCGTTTAATCTAAAACGTATGACTAAGCCCCACAAGCATAATGCTTGTGGGGCTTTTACGTTGAATCAAAGAAAGTTTCCGCAACTGGTTATTAACGGCTATGAGCCAAAAATAATCGAAAATAATCGAAAATAATCGAAAATAATCGAGACACCCATAACAAATAATCAAGACACCCATACAAAACTCGTATACCAGCAAATAATCAAGACACCCATACAAAACTCATATACCTGACAACGAAAATCTTAATGATGAAATTTAGGGTGGTGCATACTAGAAAGTGGATGTCCCGTTTAATCAATAACTGATTAAACATTACGCCTATGAGTCATAAAAAATATGGGTGTCTCTATTAATTAGCCTAAATAGAACACGGAGAATAGTAAATCTCATAAAAAATCAAATATTTAGAAACGCAAAGTTTCAAGATAAAGCTCAAGATAGATAATGCTAAAATCATGGGTGTCTCTATTAATTATCACCCATCAAAAACTCGGATGCCTAAGAACGGAAATCTTAATAAAGAAATTTAGGGTGACGCATCTAAAAAGTGGGTGTCCCGTTTAATCAATAGCTGATTAAACATTATGCCTATGAGTCATAAAAACTATGGGTGTCTCTATTAATTAGCCTAAATAGAACACGGAAAATAGTAAATCTCATAAAAAATCAAATATTTAGAAACGCAAAGTTTCAAGATAAAGCTCAAGATAGATCATGCTAAAATCATGGGTGTCTCTATTAATTATCACTCCTCTACCTTCAGGACTATCGTATGTCGAATATTGTCTATATTGCCACTAGCTTAGATGGTTACATCGCCGATAAAAACCACCAGATTGACTGGCTTCATGATGTGCCTAATCCAGAGCAATCTGATTTTGGCTTTGCTGATTTCATGTCGCGGATTGATGCATTGGTAATGGGGCGAAATACTCTAGAAGTGGTGCTGAGTTTTGGTATAGATTGGCCTTATACTAAGCCTGTATTCGTACTCAGTAATACACTAAAAAAGCTGCCGAAAGAGTTGGAAGGAAAGGTCTTTTTAGTTAATGGAAAACTGCACCACATCATTGATAACTTAAACCAGCAAGGGTATGAGCATCTTTATATTGATGGCGGAAAAACCATTCAGAGTTTTTTAGAGCAAGATCTGATCGATGAATTGATTATTACAACCATTCCCCTTCTTTTAGGTGGGGGAATTTCACTATTTGGTGACCTTGATAAACCACTCGCCTTTCAGCATATACAAGCAGAAAGAATGGCGGATCATATCGTAAAAAATACCTACCTCCGCATACGATAATCTTGATAATAGGGGGATGCCCTAAATATCTCCCTATCCAAAAACCAGTGTCTAATCTAGCTGCTCGTCATCCACAGACAAATAATACAGATGATCAGAATGCAGCGTATTTCCTATCATAAAGGCGTCAGGAATCGTTCTCATCAAGGCAAAGCCTGCTTTTGTTAATACTCGCTCTGAGGCGGTATTTCCTTCCGTAACAACCGCTGAAAACATATTTATTTTATGAGTTTGAATCGCCCAGTTAATCACGGCCTGCAATGATTCTGTCGCGTAACCCAAACCGTAAAATTGTGGTAACAACATGTAGCCAACTTCCGCAATATCCCCTTGAAAGCAAAACCCCGTCACCCCCACTTTTTCATTGGTGTCTTTATCTGTAATCACCAAGCAAAGCCAGTGCGTGGACTGTTTAGTCCACGCTTGAGTACGAAGTTCAAATTTGTCTTTGAGCTCTTTCATGCTTGGCACATCATAACAAAGCGACATGACCTCAACATTGGTATGTAAATCATGAAACAAGTGCCAGTCATCTGCTGCTAGTAGGGATAATTTTAGGCGAGGAGTTTGAATATCCATGAATTGAACCTGATCATGCTATCGATGGTTTCAATAAACCATAAACTCAATGATATTGGAAATATTGCGAATAATTTAATGAGTTATTCGGCTCTTACCCCGTAAATAATCTATTATAAAATGAATTGTTTACCCAAATGGATCAAGTATTTAGATGAGATATTGCTTCGTACTATTAACAATGCTTCTAAGTGGCTGCACTACCCCAAACAACGCGTTGTTAAAAGAGGCACAAGATGTGCAAGTTCGCACTAATAACGTCCCTTTAATTCAAAACTGTCAATGGGTAGGCGAAGTCATTGGCAGTGAGGGGCATTGGTACAGCTACCTTTTTTATAACAATGACGTACTTGTTCGTGGCGCAATTAATGACATCAAAAACAAGGCCCATCAAATAGATGCCAATACCGTGGTATTACTTAGCCCGCACTATTTCAAAACCTCAGCGACATTAGTCGGAACAGCATATCATTGCCCGAGTCACTAACGGTCCCGTTAACTTTCTTCTGAGTCTTGCGCTTTGGCGGCGTCCCTTACTGCCCAAACACACAGCCCCATCATAGTAAACGGAATGGCGGCTGCAATATATTCTACCCAACCAAATTGCGCTAATATCGGCGATAGTATGACGTGACCAAAAATAGATAAAAATGCCACGATGAGCATAGCAATAATAATTCTTATCTGGCTTTTATGTGCTTTAGTTGTCACTCAATCATCCTTTTGTATTATTGCCTTCTGGCCTTAATCTACCGCCACTAACAAGCGGAGAACCGCATTTAGTCATACTAGATTAACCACAGCCGTACTCAAACAAAATAACGCTAAGTTGTTATCTAGATTGGTTAAATACTCCCTGTTGCATCAAATCCCCTATACTAAGACACTCTATAAACCCACAATGACGATTGCTCTTATCTTTGCCACCCCAAACGCAATTTATTCGTTTACACTAAATAAACTTAGCCAGAAATCATCCATAAAAGGAATAACAATCCATGACAACGAGTAACCGCCAACTGCTCTTAGCCTCTCGCCCTGTCGGTGCCCCAACGCCAGAAAATTTCCGTCTAAACACGACTTCTATTCCTAGCATTAGTAATGGTGAAGTATTACTGCGCAGTGTGTACTTATCTCTCGACCCCTACATGCGCGGAAGAATGAGCGACGCTAAATCTTACGCAGATCCCATTGCCATTGATGATGTCATGGTGGGTGGCACTGTTTGTCAGGTTACTCAGTCAAACAATAGCGAATTTACCGTAGGTGAGTGGGTACTCGCATACACTGGATGGCAGGATTATTGTGTGTCTAACGGTCAAGGGTTAGTAAAACTGGGAATGAATCCTGAGCACCCATCATTTGCCCTTGGCGTTATGGGAATGCCCGGCTTTACTGCCTATATGGGGCTATTAGATATTGGTCAGCCTAAAGCAGGAGAAACCGTCGTGGTAGCCGCAGCAACTGGCGCAGTCGGCTCTATGGTGGGCCAAATTGCTAAAATCAAAGGCTGTCACGTAGTAGGTATTGCAGGCGGTGAAGAGAAGTGTCGTTTTGCGGTTGATAAACTCGGCTTTGATGCTTGTATCGACCATAAAGCGGATGATTTTGCCGAGCAACTCACGAAGGCCTGTACTCAAGGCATCGACGTGTATTTTGAAAACGTCGGCGGCAAAGTCTTTGACGCCGTTATGCCTTTGCTAAATAGCTGTGCGCGCATTCCTTTATGCGGCTTAATCTCGCAATACAACGCCACATCTCTACCGGATGGCCCAGATAGAATGTCAGCGCTGATGGGACAACTATTAGTCAAACGCATTAAGATGCAAGGGTTTATCATTTTTGATGACTACGGCCATCGCTACCCAGAATTTGCCCAGCAAATGATGACATGGCTAAGCGAAGGCAAAATCACCTACAAAGAGCATCTAGTCGAAGGGTTAGAAAATGCCCCGCAAGCCTTCATCGGACTACTTGAAGGTAAAAACTTTGGTAAGTTAGTGGTGCAAACGAACCAACCTATCTAATTGCCCTATCTCGGCAATGGTATTGCTTAGCTCAAGGTTAATCACTATGGCTATAACTGGCCTTAACCTTGAGCTAAAAATGAGTGAAATCAGCCACTTTCGAACACATTCTCCATCAAACAAGACTTGATCTTATGAGTCGTAGGATCTGTTTTATTGGTACTGTCATTGGCGTATTCAATTTCACTCAATAATCCATCGCCTTTAATGGTGATATTTTTAATCCCCATTCGCTTGAGATCTTCCACTGAGTAATACCAGCCATCGGTTTTTTGCGCCAGTTGACAACTGTTTTTTGTGGTTTGTCCATAGGTAGTGATGTTCTGATCAACGCCAACAGTGTCAAAGAATCGCGTTTCTTTCTCTCGCAACATAGCAATGTAATCCATAAATACCGCGCGCGAGCTCTTTGGTATGCTATGAGCCCACAATTCATCTGGTTGCATCGCGCCGCCATGCCAACCTAGCAACGAATTCGCATCAATAGTGACGCTTTTTGCGGCGGGAAGCACATAGTTAGCGCAGGCAGAAAAGCATAGCTCCCTTACTTCCACATCCCAGTTGTGTTCTTTGATAAAGAAGCCCAATTCTATGCCCGCAGACATGTCGCCACCTTGACTGGTAATGGCTAGCTTTTTCACTTGTGTATTACTTTCTCGGACAGCTCGCAATGCTTCAAGCACTGCTTCTCCTGAAATCATGCCATCGTAAACGAGCGTATCACCATCAACAAAAACTTTATGATCAGGGACATAGATAGGAATGCTTTGACAGCCTGCAATAAGAAATATCACGCTGCAAGTTATTGTTTTTGCGAACTTCATGCCACCTTCCTTTATTTTCGTTCAATCCTTCATCCTAAAGACTAGGAAAATCAGGGGCAAAAATAGTATGAAAAAGTTACGATTTGCTCACAATTAAACCAACAAAAAACACATGTACCATAAGCACATGTGTTTTTAAAATCACGTAAAGACTGTATTTGTCTTAGTCGATAAGAGAGCGAACATATTGTTCAATGTCTGCATCTTTGCAGTTATTAAAAAAGCACTCTTGGAACTGAGTGCTGCCTACGGCTTGTTTGACCAACTGTTGGTCGATAGCACGCAGTGACGAAACAACATCCTTACAAACTGCGGATTTTACTTCATTTAAAATCGCCGCATTCGCTTGTTGCGGCGCCACACGTTCAATTGGGTAGCCTTCACCACGAGCGCCAGTGAACGCTTTTTCGAAGATATAACGAACATTAAGTTCACCCGCCCAACCAAAGCCTTTGGCAAACGCTAAAGCAATGGCATTGCCGTTGTTGATTTGGTTAAACAAGAACGCATCTGACGGTTCTAAACAGTAGCCACACACAACGCCAGGATGCAGGTTACTCGCCATTAACGCACCTTGACCAGTTCCGCAGCCTGTGACCACAAAGTCTACCGCTTTTGAGTTAAGAAGGATGCTCGCCATAATACCAAGGTGAATGTAAGTGAGGTGATGATCGTTTTCATCAGTCATACCCACATTGAACACATCGTGTCCTAAACCACCAGCCACATTATTGAGCTCGGTTGCCACCATGGCATTTTTTTGAGCTTGGCTATTTTCCATCATCAGTGCGATTTTCATTTGTTACTCCTGCAGTAAACTGCGATAAATTTTTTACTTATATCATTCTAAACTTAACGAGATAGCCAACCACCATCGACGGCAACAGTATAGCCATTCACATAATTCGAGGCGGCCGAGGCTAAGAACACACAAGGGCCGGCAATGTCTTCTGGTTTGCCCCAACGACCTGCGGGAATACGCTCTAATATCTCTTGATTACGTTTTTCATCAGCGCGCAAAGCGTCAGTATTGTTAGTCGCCATATAGCCCGGAGCAATCGCATTTACGTTAATATTATGACTGGCCCATTCATTTGCCATTGCACGGGTTAATCCCATAATGGCACTTTTAGATGCGGTATAAGAAGGCACTCGAATGCCTCCTTGGAACGAAAGCATAGAAGCAATATTAATGATTTTTCCGCCATCACCTTGTGTAATCATCTGTTTTGCCACTGCTTGGGATAAAAAGAAGACGGATTTTGAATTGGTATTCATCACCTCATCCCAATCTTGCTCTGAAAACTCGATAGCATCATTGCGGCGGATAATTCCAGCGTTATTCACTAGCACATCAATACGCCCCAATTCACTGACAGCACGTTCAATAATAGTAGGGATATCATCAAGCTTCGACAGATCAGCTCGAACATCCACAAATTGACGACCAAGCTGTTCAACACTTTGTTTTGTTTCACTTGGGCATGATCGGTTCACACCAATCACGTCACAACCAGCGCCCGCTAGGCCAACCGCAATCGCTTGGCCTAATCCAGTATTACAGCCCGTCACTATGGCGACTTTGCCTTGCAAACTAAAAGAATCGAGAATCATGTATTGCCCTCAAGAAGAATATTTTTTAGTGGGTGTCTCTTTAATGAAGCTACTATATCAGTTTTTGAAACCGTATTTCAATTAAAAATGAAACGTTATTTTATTTTCCTCAAAAGAAGGTGAGCAGCCGATAAGGGCATAAAACAGAAATAGGCGTTTCTGGTGGATTAACCTGCGACCCTCCCATAAGAAGCCGAATCAACTGCCACTACCCACTTTGTGATACAACCCAACCTATTGAGCATCAACATAAAAATTTAATACCGCAGACACAAACACCACTCTATTATATTCACTATATGAATGTTATTTCCTATCATGGGACGCTAAGGAATTTTCTCGGAGTAAACACGTGTTCAATGTTGCCCGCTCTGAGAAGTCACGTTCGCCTATAGGTCTCTGCGCTACTAACGCTCTTACCGATTACAATGAACCAAAAGGATATCAATGAATGATTAGAAGAAAACGACTGCCTGCACTGTTGTTGACAGCATTAAGTTTAGGTTTGACAAGCACAGCCGCTCAAGCAACGTTTCAGTCTTCGTTAGAACATGGATTAACGTTCTTCTCTGATGGCACTCAGATATTGAAAAATGAAAGCAACACTGTGATTAAATTTAATGACGGTAATGTTGCCGATGATGAACAGGTTATTTCTAATTATGTAAACAGCGCCGATAGAGGCATAATTTCTTCCGTCGTACGTGACAACGATAACAGGGCCATTGATTTTAACCGTGTGATTATTACAAGGCCTATGTTGGGCACTGGAGCGTTAGATAATATTGCAGGGACAGAAGTGACCATCGTTTATAGTAATACTGGCAACGTTCTTGAAACCTACGATAGTACTGGTGAAGTTAGAAAGTACATACACATAGATGAAAACACTACCCATGTAGACAGCTCTATATATGGCTACTCTAGAAATAACGAAGAATGGTTAGCCAACGTATTTGCTGCGGTTAACCCGACAAATTAAGTTGTAAGTCAACGTTACCCGTTTCAAGTACTGACCTAACTTTTTATCTGGCTTTCCAAAAAAGTATTGCTCCTTTGTCGTAAATTTTTCGGCGAAGGAGCAAAGCATCCATATGGATTTTTATGCCTCAATCCCAAGCTTTTCTATAACCTAATTGTGAGGGCTTTGGCACTAAATGCTCGGAACTCTAAGCAAAATAAAGCATACTGCCACGCATCATACCAAGACCAACTCATTGTTAGAGCAAGCATGAACCCAATCAATATCAGCAAGCCTTTCACCCTTGCCAATGGCCAAGTGATAAAGAATCGCCTATTTAAATCAGCAATGAGTGAGCAACTTGGTGACAAGCAACACAATCCAAAATCTGGCATAGCCAAACTATATCAACGCTGGGCAAAAGGCGGGATCGGTCTATCGATGACAGGTAATGTCATGGTGGATAGAAATGCCCTTGGTGAACCTAAGAATGTGGTTTTAGATGAGCAAAGCGACTTATCGCAATTTATTGAGTGGGCCAATGCCGGAAAGCAAAATGACTCGCAGATATGGATGCAACTCAACCACCCCGGCAAGCAAATTCCTAAGTTCCTATGTGATAAGCCCGTTGCCCCTTCGGCTATTTCGTTAGGCGGTGGTCTAGAGAAAGGCTTTAATACGCCGCGCGCATTAACTGAAGCCGAAATTTACGAGATCATTGCTAAGTTTACAACTAGCGCCAAACTAGCCAAACAAACAGGTTTCACAGGAGTGCAGATCCACGGTGCTCATGGCTATCTTGTCAGTCAGTTTCTATCGTCACGCCACAATCAACGAGATGACAAATGGGGTGGTTCATTAGAAAACCGACTTCGATTTATATTGGAAGTGTACCGAGCAATTCGTAAAGAGGTCGGTAATGATTTTCCTATCGGAATCAAACTCAATAGCGCTGATTTCATGAAAGGTGGCTTTACCGAAGAAGAATCGATGCAGGTTGTGCAGGCTTTAAGTGCAAACGGCATAGACCTGATTGAGATCTCCGGTGGTACTTATGAAAGTCCGTCAATGATGGGGGCTAAAAATAAAAGTGAACCTGTAAAAGCCAGCACAATAAAGCGCGAAGCCTATTTTATGGATTATATGGTTAAGGTAAGAAAATTGGTCAGTACACCACTGGTGGTCACAGGCGGTTTTAGAACCGCGCCAGCAATGAACGAAGCATTAAGTACATCCGCGACGGACTTTATCGGTATTGCGCGCACCATGGCGGTAGACCCCGACTTCCCTAAAAAGCTCATCGAAGACTCTAACTATGGAATGCCTTTAACCGTACCAACAACCGGTAAGCCTGCGCTTGATAAAATAGCGATGGTGGGATTGGTATGGTATGAACACCAAATGCGGCGTATCGCCGATGGCAAAAACACTGACCCGAAATTAAGTGCGCTTAGTGTTGTAGTAAAAACCATTTTCAGCGCGGGATGGCATGCCTTCAGAAAACGCAGAGCATAAAGCCAGAATTTAGAGAATCAGCGCAACTCCTCAAATGACAGAGCTTAAGCAAAGCTCTGTCAATTAAAGACAAAGCCAGCTAATAACCCTCCCCCCTCATATGTAATCCAAGCGAATCCATGACCTACAAATACACTTGTTTCGTCAATCAGTGATATATCATAAATAGCCACCATAGAACCAATGATATGCATATCAGTCATTATTGATATTAGAAATAGGCATTGGTGCTTACCCTCAGTACGCCATAAACTCATTCGTACTTGCTAAGACAATGATTGCAGTTCATTAATAAGCATAAAATTTGAATCAACTGCTTATATTGAAAAATCGACAGTGGTTGCATCCTACTTAGAACGAATTGAGGTATTGAATAGATGAAAAAGTTTCTACTAGCACCAATCGCAGTAAGCATCTTAGGCCTGTCAACTATGGCATCTGCTGAAGTAAATATTAGCCGAGACAACTATATTCAAGCAGAAACCTCTAAGTATTTTGCAGTCACTGAAGCTAAAGCAACTGATGGCGTCAACAGTTGGAGACACTTTCGCACTCCGCCGTTAACTGAAGATCAGCCTATCGTGCGAATGAACCGCGACACTATTTACTCGACAGCAGTCATTGATACAGAAAAAGGTGCCACACTGACACTACCTGATTTTGGCGACCGCTTTGTAATGGTGCAGTTTACCGATGAAAACCACCAAACTTTTGACATGGTTTACACCAAAGGCAATGAAACCCTAGAAGTGCCAGACTCGACAAAATTCATGTTCGTGGTAGTTCGAGCTTATCTGCCAAATATTCATGACAAACAAGAAATCGCCAAGCTTAATAAGCTACAAGACCAGCTAGTTATCACCGCTGGTTCAAAAGACGACTACCCTATTTATGGTGGCTACGACTTACCTACTCTCGCCGCAAAGCTTGAGCCAGTGAAGAAAGTGATTTTAACCGAGATCGCCGCGGAAGGTGTGGCTGACTCGGAGAAGATGTTTGGTACAGGTGAATACACAACCGCCGAAAAGCGCATTCAAGGCGCCGCTTACGGATGGGGCGGAGCAACATTCAAAGACAATATTTATCAATACTCACCAAACTTTGAATCGACCCAGTGTCACTCAGTGACATTTGAAGACCCAAAAAACAAAGGCTTCTGGTCATTTACCGTATATAACGAAGACGGCTTCATGTTCAATGACGATGCAAGCGCTAACAGTGGTGTAGCCCAACCAAATGCAGACGACACATACACCGTGTACTTTGGATGTGACGAAGAAAAATACGGCGCGAACAACATTCCGTTGGATGGCTTAAAAGACGGTCAAAAGTGGAACGTGCTAGTGCGTCACTATGCGCCTACTACCGAGTTTTTGTATAAGGGGATTGACCCGAGTAAGGGTATTAAGCCGATGAAATAGTCAAGGGAGCTAAATCTACTGATAGAAATGGCTTTGCCTGCAATAGGGTTTTATTCTCTTATTGCAGGTTTAGTCGTTTTTGGCAAATTAGGCTGAATATCATTCCACTATTGTAATAATTATCCAATATAATCATTAACATCAATATAGAAAATATTCCTAATGTGATTTACTTACATTTAAAGTGTCAAATAATCAAGTAAAGTTACTGGTATTATTTTTCCAGACAGATGTTCTTATAAACTCTGAGCTAACTTAGAAATACGCCATATAGTATTTTGCTAGGTAAATTTTTGTAATGAATTAAACTTTTCAGAAGCATAAATAGTATTTAAGAACTTCATCATAAATAAAGAGTTTCAGGATTATAACAGAATGGTGTCACCATTGAAGTTAGCAGTAATAGTGGCTACTAAAAACCGCTGTGATTTATTGATTGGCAGAGCACTAAAGGCGCTTCAGAGGCAAACTCGAAAGCCCAACTACCTGATTATTTGTGATGACTCTGATCTTCAATACCGTAATAAAAATAGAAAGGCGACAAATCAATTCAGCTTATTAGATTGTAAGATCTTCTACTTGGAAAATAATAGAACCAAGGGAGCAAGCGGAGCTTGGAATTCAGCAGTTAATGCTTTATTAGCTGAAGAGAGCAACCCCTTCGAAGTGGCGCTTGCTTTCCTTGATGATGACGATACCTGGTCTCCTACATATCTGGAATGCTGTACGAATGCAATGGAGACACAATGCCTAGATATGGTCGCATGTGGTATCAATCGAATCTACGGCAAGTTTATAGCTTCTATTCAAAGTCCTGCACCAGAAAAGCTTAGTAGATCAGCTTTTCTAGTAGGTAACCCAGGAATACAGGGCTCAAACCTATTTCTCCGCCTGAATACCTTTTTAGAAGCAGGAGGTTTTGATGAATCTCTGAACAGTTCAACCGATCGAGACTTGTGTATTCGTTTAGCTGAGATGAATACAATTCGATATCAAGCTATTCCGAAGTATTTAGTCAATCATTATGCCGAAACAGATCGAGTAAGGCTAAGTACACCGGGGAACAGTGCTAAGTCATCAGGGCTTACTGCATTCTGGCAGAAGTACCATTCCCGTATGTCTGCTGAACAAAAAATAGCTTTTACTCAGCGAGCATCAGACCTTTTTGACTGGAAATCCCCAAGTGCTGATGACTGTGACCTTTTGGCAGAGATAAGCAACAAAGCATTTGTTTTAGTGTTTAGAAATGGGATTAACTCGGAGCAACTAGAGAAGCTGAAGGTATTTTTTACGCATTTCCTGAATTTCGACTTGGTAGGGCTGGATGTTGTATTTCTATCCAAAGCAGCAGAGCCAGCACAACACCACATTTCTACTACTTTGCGTGAGTTGGGAATAGGTTGCTTTCCTGTTGAATCTGCAGAACTACTGCGGATATATAGCATCCTCATTTCTGAACTGAGGCCGGGAAGTAAAGAATGGGAGCTTGAAGCTCTTTTAGAACCTGATCTCAGACATTTTAACAGCTCTGAAGACTATTTGATCAAGAGTGGAGCGCTAGAATTATCTGATCTTACTGTGCCCGAACATTTGGCAACCAGCGATATAAATCAGCATATACACGAGCTCAGGGTTACTTCTGCAGAGCATCGAGTTGCCCAATACTTTAAGCCCAAATCGTTGACAATATTAGGCTATGGTTCAGAAGCTATTGTATTCACCGATGGGCAGACTGTTTTCAAATGTATCGATTACTGGAAAACGCGAACACCAAAGGCTCTGTTTAAGTTTCTGTGCGATAGCGGCCCTACATGGAAAAATACCTCAGCGCTTTATCCTCTTATCTCTGTTGTCAGGGATAGCTCTTGGGTTCTCATTACTTACCCTTATGAAATCAGCAAACCCTACAATGGAGGGGCTGAAGAGTTACTTATTCAGCTAATCAACGATTGTACTCAAGCAGAAATAGTCTGCAATAACATACACCCCAAGAACCTGATTCAAAAGGGCAAAGAGGTAAAACTCATTGATTATGGTTCGGATATCCGCCCATGGAGTGAACTGGGTTTTGAACATATGGCAAGACGTACTTATCTTACTTGTTGGTGCGCAAATAAACCTGATTTGAAGACTTTGATGCGTAAATCATTGACAGATGAAAGTATGCCTGAGCTAGATGGTTATCCAGTATTTAGAGCAAAGCTAGACTACCCCGTGCATACTCAAGTGCGTTGTGAATCAGCGTTACTTTCTGCTCCAGAAGCAGAGCCCTTCGAGCTCATCATTGGTGTAATCACTGCCGATCCTTTAATGTTACTACCATTAATCAGCAGTCTTCGAGTATTGAAAGGCCACACTAGCATTCGTTCTCTTTCTGTTGCTGTTCTGTGCAATGGATGTGATGTACAAGAGCTTCAACAGATGCTTGATTCTACAAGTTGGCAACTCCCAAAACTCGACCTCATTTCAGAGAAGCAGCAAAGTCACGATGCGTGCAAAGGCCATTTTGGAGCAGGTATTAAATTCAGACCACATGGACAGGTCGACATAGCACAAGCCCGAACAATGCTACAGCGCTATTTGGGCGAGAAGCTTGAGCAATCTTCTGGATCAATTGGCTGGATTCTCGATGATGACATGCGACTCGATCATCGTACTTGCGATTATATTGGTTGGCTTCCTCATTTTCGGAAACAAGGGGTGGATGTCCTTCTGGGGGCCTATGAAGGCTCTTCACCCAATCCCCCTTTGAATGGGCTACGTGTTCAACTAATGGATTTAGTCCACAATCTGGAGTGGTTGGATAAATTGCCAGATGAGTCAATCTTACCTGATAGATCAGCAGAGAATGCTCTTTTACGAGCAACATTTTCTGATTATTACTATGACCTTTCTCGTAGGCATACAGCACACTTGGAATCCCCTATTTGGTTAGAACCGAGTTATGAATTTGAGACTGTCAGAGAAGCTCGTGCTCGGCTTATTGCTGGCGCAAAAGGGATTTTAAACGGTACACCGATTACACGCTCAATAATAGCTACTGAATGTTGTGACCCATTGAAAGAGGCGAAAGACTCTGTGAATCGAGGTGGTTGTACCTTTATCTTGAATCATACGGCTGTACAGCACACTCCAAATTTGGTTTTAAACATACATGGCAAAGAAGCCAGGCGCTCTGACATGATCTGGGCTATTGTCAATCGATATTATCGAGGTATGACAATCAAAGCGGTCTCTTTTCCTATCAAGCATGTCGGTCGCTTCTCTGACAAACCATCGGTAAATACTGAAAAGGTTCAAAGTGAAATAGTTGGCTCTGCACTTTATGCGGGATTAACAAATTTTTTACAGGCCAACCCTGAGCATAAATTGAGTTTTCGCCCAGAAGAGAACCAAGCCATTTACGAAATGACGATTGAGCAAGTGGTGAGCCGAATGACTGCATTAAAGCAAAGCTTCTATCGAATTAGGGGGTTGGTAAAGACCTTAAAACATTCATCATCAGGAAAAAACCTATTGCCACTCACTCACTGCCTTGAGGATAAGTTTTCGCTGGTTGCCTACAGCAAAATTAACAGTGCAGTTAAAGATATTAGCAAAAATGAAGTATCACATTTTCTCGATCAGCTAGTACAAGCCACTGACGCTTATAGCAGTGCACTGGATACTAATCATAACTCCTCTGAGGGGCTTGAGTCTAAAAGAGAAATTGATGGATTATTGGAGATTACTAGTGAAACTACAAACTGACAACTGGTGTACATTGCCTACAGCAATGGGCGAATTTCGAATGTATGACACCACCGATGACAATATTAGTGTGATCTGCATTGGGGATATAAAATCCCAAGGTAAGCTTCCACTTCTTAGGATTCACTCATCCTGCAGAGCCTCTGAAGTGTTCGGGGCATTAGATTGCGATTGTGCAGACCAACTACGAGAAAGCATGAAGAATCTTGTCTTTGAAGGGCGAGGGATGATTGTGTATCAACAGCAAGAAGGCCGTGGGCACGGCCTATCTTTAAAAATAACAGCTGTTCGGGCAATGGAGTACGATAACCTAGATACAGCTCAGGCATTTGAAAAGCTTGGGCTTGAGCAAGATATTCGTACTTATGCTGAGGCGGTCGAACTTTTAAAGCAACTCAATATTTCAGCAGTGCGCTTGGTTTCGAATAACCCTCGAAAACATCAGTACCTGAGTGATCATGGTATTCAAACGCAAATGGTTAATACCAACCCCAATATTCGTCCTGAAAACAGAGAATATTTATTTACCAAGAATGAAAAACTGGGGCATATGTTACCGTTAGAAGCTTCTAGCTATGAATCTGAACCTGTCTATTTTTATCATTCTGATCAGCCGTGGGGAGAATTATCAAACTTTTCACGACATTCAGTCTTCATAGATGGGGTCATCTGGCCAACAACAGAGCATTACTATCAAGCACAGAAGTTCACACATGAAGTTCATCGAGAGTCTATTCGTTGCGCTTCAACACCTATGCTAGCAAAGTCACAAGCCTATACATTAGTAGATCAGTTTGGCAGAAATGATTGGGAGGCTATTCGAGAAGACATAATGTTGACAGCCTTGCGAGCGAAGTTTTCTCAGCACCCTGATGTTGCAACCAAACTGTTAAGCTCTGGGAGTCGAAAGTTAGTGGAGCGAACAACAAACGATGAATATTGGGGAGATCCAGGGGATGGTTCTGGCCAGAACAGACTCGGTGAATTGCTCATGAAGGTTAGAGCAGGACTTACCTCACAAGTAAGTTCGGTATCTGTGCTAATGGAGTATCACTAGATGTGTGGCTTGGTACTGCTGGTAGGTGAAAAAAGCCAAGGGCTGATATCGGAGTGTACAGAGAGACTCCGACACAGGGGGCCTGACAGCACGAGCATCTCTATCGGTAACGGAGTTTCTTTAGGCTTTCAAAGACTTTCAATTAATGGTGATGCTGTGCAAGGGCATCAACCTTTTGAAGAGCAAGGATGGTCTGCTGTCGTAAATGGTGAGGTCTATAACTACCTAGATTTAATTACACGGTACGAATTACCAAAGTCAGGTTGTGACACATCTGTCATGTTACCTCTATTTCTATTGATGAAAGAGGACGTCATAGATGAGTTAGATGGATTTTATGCAGCAGCTATATTGAACCCTGAAAGAACGGAAGCATTTTGCTTTCGTGACTTAATAGGCAAAAAACCACTTTTTGTGGGCTCATTCAAAGGCACTGTTTTTATTACGAGTGAGCTTAAAGCTTTACCAGAAGCTGATTGGTTTAAAGCTTTGCCAAAAGGCGTATCTAAGGTGGATTTAATTTCTGGCAAGTTTGAGCTTTTGAAAGAACATCACCAAGAATCTACTGACACCCCCTTAAATGAAGCTCTGATAGAGAGCGTTCTAAAGAGATTGCCAGCTGACGACCAACCCTTAGGTGTTTTTCTTAGCGGAGGGCTCGATAGCTCAATCATAGCCAGCATTACGTCTCGATTCAGAGAAGATGCCCATTACTTCATTTTAGGAAATAAAGATAGTTCAGACTCAGTCGCAGCTCAGACTGTGGTGGATTATTTGGATCTTAAAAACGTCTCGTATGTTCCACTACCTCATGAACATGAAATACCTCAATTAGTTTCTGAAACTGTTTATGCCACAGAGAGCTACAACCCTTCGGTGATCAGCAATGGTCTATCTACATTTCTTCTGGCAAAGGCGGCTAGAAAAGCAGGCATTAGAGTGGCTTTAACTGGGGAAGGAGCTGATGAACTGTTCGGTGGCTACCATCAATTCTCTGAAAAAGAACCTTGGCAGGAAACCAGAAAACAACTCATAAACGATATGCAATTTACCGAACTAAGGCGACTCGACCTCTCCTGTATGGCCAGTTCTATAGAACCTAGATGCCCTTTCCTTGATCGAAAGGTTAGAGCATATAGCAACCAGTTAGATTACTGCCAACTCTATAATACGAAAACCAACAAGGTGGCTTTGAGGCAAAGTTTCTCAGACTACCTTCCTGATGAAATCCTCCATCGCCAGAAAACTTCCTGTGATGTAGGAAGCGGAGTTCGGGGTATGGTTGTGCGCTATCTCCACCAAAACGGGAGATCAGAGCGTGAAGAGCTACTGGAGATCTGGAATACACACTTCAACTTTGAATCAACAAATAACTATTTTCACTCGTACCCAGTCTTTGATGCTGCAATTGATGTTCGAGGAGAGTCTCACAGGTGATTACTCATATTGAACAGTTAATGCTTGAGCACTTCAGGAATGTTCCTTTTCACAACTTGAACCTGCTATTTAGTGGGTTGGGAGAAAACAAAATTCCAGGAGGAACCTGTTCGGATAAAACATTAACTTTTCTTGCTGATGCGCGTGATATTGGCGCAAATGCTTATCTACACACCGCATATATTGGAGGAAAAGAGATTCATCGACTGGTCAGAATTAATGTTGATGGTCGTAGCTTTTACGCAGATATTGGTAATGGTTGGCCAGCACTGAGATTATTTCCTGCGGATGAGGCGATCTCCTTCGAATGCTTCGGTATGAAGTATCGTACGGAAGTTAATAATGAGTGGGTGCTTGTATTCCATGAAAAGCAAGGAAGAGAAAGCCTTCAGATGGAAATAAATACTATTCCGCGCTCGGACAGAGAGATTTTTGCTCAGATTAACTCTCGTTATTCTTCTGGTATCCAATATCCATTTTCCAACAGTTTAAGGTTCTCTCTGATTGTTGGCGGAGCATTTTTGTTTCTGCGGGGAAATCAGCTAGAAAGGTATTCAAAATCCGGCTTTACAGCTAAAGAGTTGGATGAACAGGATATACCCAAAGCAATACAGAAAGAGTTTGGGTTTGATGTAAGTTCTTTTTTTCTTCTTAAAAACTCACGACTGAAATCTATATAAATTTAGCAGGGAGTTATCGAGTTGGAGCCCGACTATTGTTTGTTTCGAAATTTGAAGGGTGCTTTTTTCTAATTGTTACCCATACATTTTTATCGCTCAGAGCGATATTCCAACAACCAACATGACTCATTTCTCTCCAAAAATCAGTTTCCCCCAACACAGCCACAGTGTACTCGCCCCAAAAAAACGGGGCTACTACTAGCCCCGTTTTAAATAAACAACTTCCCGCCTATCTCTACTTCAAATTCACCGCATCAGCAATAACGTGGTAGATGTAGTTCTGCTCTACAACGCCTTGGAATAACCATGCTTGTGGGCCGCGGGCGAAGATGGCTACGTCTTCGCCTGAGTGCGTTTCTGATTTTAGTTTAATCATGGCTTGCTGGATGTAATCAGGGCTTGCCACTTCTTTTGCGGTTACGTCTGGGCGAGCGCCTTCGATGCCGCCAGGGCCGTTACCGTACATTAACGTGGTGTATGACTTGCCTGTTAGATCTTTGTTTGGCTTTCCGCCAGACATAGATAGACCAAGGATGTCGTTACCACGTTCGGCGTAGCCATTCGCTACGAAGCTGTGGGCGTGGTCGGCAGTTACAATGATTAGCGTATCTTTAGGATCGGTTTTTTCGATTGCGGCTTGAACAGCTTTATCAAATGCGATGGTATCTTCTAGTGCACGTGCTGCGTTGCCTGCATGGTGAGCGTGGTCAATACGTCCGCCTTCAACCATTAACAAGTAGCCGTCTTTGTTTTTTGATAGTACATCTAGCGCTTTGCTAGTCATTTCAGCAATGGAAGGTTCGATGTTTTCTTTTACGCGATCTAATTCCCACTCAAGGTGGCTTGAGTTGAATAACCCCATTACGCGAGATTTGTCATCAAGCTTTTCAAAGCCTGCGCGGTCATAAACGTAGTTGGCTTCTGGGTAGCGTTTTTGCCACTCTTCGATTAGGTTTTTACCGTCGCTACGCTTACCTGCAAAGCCTTGCTCATCTTTCATGTCTTTGTCGATGAACTCTCTGCGTCCACCAGCGAATACAACTTGGATGCCATCACCGTGGTCAAAATTAACCAGCTGATGCGCAATGTCTGTACAACCGTTGTTTTTGTTGTAGCTTGAGATAGAAGAATCACTTTCCCAGTTTCGGTCTGGGCTATGAGCGTAAGCGGCCGCTGGTGTTGCGTGCGTAATACGAGTTGTTGTTACAAAGCCAACTGACAAGCCTTTTTCTGCTGCTGATTGGAAAGCACTTTTTACTTTGTTCTCTTCAACGTTGTTACAGAAGCCACGTTTGATGTTCTCATTTACACCCAAGACACCAGAGCTGGTTTTTACACCAGCAACCATTGCGGTCGCCGTACCCGCAGAGTCCGGCGTTTGCATGTTGGTGTTATAAGTTTTAGACAACGCCATGTGCGGAAGGGATTCCATACTAAGCGCGTATTCTTCACCTTTCAGCCCCTGTTGCTGTCCTGCGTAAATACGCGCGGCGGTGATGGTTCCGACACTCATGCCATCACCCACAAATAAAATGACATTTTTTGCTGGGCCGACAATAGGCTTAGTTTTTTTCGCTTGCTGCAAAGCTTGCTGACCGTCTTTAAACCACTGATCAGTGTGTTGAGGCAACTGAGCATACACTGATGAAGCACCGCTCATGACGATAGCCAAAACAAGTCCTTTGTATTTCATTTTCATATCTCCATTACGATTGTATTAGCATAGATCCACGACAAGGCTAATTTACGTTAGCGAGATGACAGAAAAGCGCACCTAAATGATGATTTGTTTAATTTTTCGTTACCTTAAAATGACAAAACCCCAGCCATAGTGACTTGGGGTTTTTGTTTGCAACGCGATATGACGATACTACTTACGAGATAAAGTGCGTCGCGCAAATCTTATTACCTGAAGGGTCTCTTAAATAAGCCATGTACAGTTGACGCTCTGTGTTTCCGCGAATACCCGGAGGATCTTCACACTCTGCACCACCGTTTTCTAAGCCTAGTTGATGCCACTTATCCACCAGCTCAGAGCTGGCTGCTTTAAAGCCGATGGTTGTGCCATTACCATGTGTCGCCGCTTCACCATTGATAGGCTTAGTTAAGCAAAAAATACCGCTATCTGAGAAATAAAAGCAGCGGCCTTTTTCATCAAATACACCAGCGTCATAACCTAGCGTTGCTAGAACAGCATCATAAAATGCTTTAGATTCATCCATATTATTGGTGCCGATCATTACATGACTAAACATACACTTCCTTTTTAATGATTGAGAATTCAATGTGCAGAAATATGACTCTTTTGTCTAGCAATGAATGACTTGGGTATTCACACATAGTGATCCACCAGCAAAGCAATAAATAACAACATTAAGTGATAGATTGAAAACTTAAAGGTTTGCATGGCTTGTTTTGCATCGGCTCGGTATTTGAGCTTCCATGCATGATAAATAAACCCGGCACTCAATATGGTTGAGCTGGCTAGATAGATTTGTCCGCTCATGCCCACTAACACTGGCATAACGCAGACCAAAGCCAATAAAATGGTATATAACAGAATGCTAGTTTTGGTGTATTCAACGCCATGGGTAACAGGCAGCATCGGGATATCGGCTTTGGCATAATCGTCTCTGCGATGAATAGCTAGCGCCCAAAAATGCGGCGGCGTCCAAATAAAGATGATCATCACCAATAGCCAAGCGTTGGCGTGCAACTCCCCTGTGACTGCCACCCAGCCCAGCAGTGGCGGCATTGCCCCTGCGATGCCTGCAATCACAATATTTTGCGGGGTGGCACGCTTTAGATATAGAGTGTAAATCAGCGCATAACCTAACAGACTGGCAAAAGTCAGCACCGCAGTTAGCCCATTGACCCCAACATACAAAATGGCAAAACCCGCTAAACCTATACTAGTGGCAAACAAAAATACGTTCGCCGAAGAGAGCTCTCCAGAGGGAAGTGGGCGCTTATAAGTACGAGCCATAATCGCATCAATGCGCTGATCAATAAGGTGGTTAAAAGCGGCCGCCGAGCCTGCCATCAAGCCAATGCCAAGTAGCCCTAGCAAAGATTGTTGCACTGGCAACGCACCCGGCATAGCCAGACACATCCCCACCACTGCGGTTAGCAACATCAGTGCCACGACTTTAGGTTTGGTCAGTTGGTAGTAGCTGTGTAATACCTGCTTACTGCCAATACGTGTTTGCGAACCGATAAGATGACTCATACCGAATACTCCCTTTTCGAATCATGAACTTGCGTGCGACTAGATTGCACTTTGACCCACACAAAATGATTGGTGGCGATTAATGTCACCAGTAGCAACGCCGCGCTAAGGTTGTGCATGACTGCGTTGAGCAGTGGCAGATGAAAGACGACATTCGCCACGCCAAGTAATACTTGCACCATTAAGCCTAAAGCAATGACTTTCACGTACGCTTTCGCCGCAGGTAAGGCGCTTTTATAAAGCAGTATAATTAATAGTAATAACACTAAGGTGGTGATGAGCGCCCCGATTCTGTGGGTCACATGGATGGTCATTCTTGCGCCGTAATCCAATACGCCAAATTCATAATCATCAAAACCGGATTGGATAAAATTAAACGCATTAGCGAAATCAAGATGGCTTTGCCAATCGCCCTGACAGATGGGTAAAGAGGTACACATTAAGGCGGCGTAGTTTGATGATGTCCAGCCGCCAAGCATGATTTGCAGTATAAGTACGGCGGTGGCAAAGACAGTAAAGCTGCGTAATACACTGAGCGATGAGGTCGATAAATAATCGATGTTTACGGTGCGCTGTTTTTGCATAGAAGAAGCGCTGCGAAGATGGCACATCAGCCATGCCAGTAAGCTAAACAAGGTGAAACCGCCAAGTAAATGCAACATGACAATTACTGGCATCAGCTTTAAGGTGACCGTCCACATGCCAAGGGCGGCTTGGGCAATAATGACGGTGCTAAGCACAACGGCAAATGGGCGATACGTGACCGAGCTTTTCCATATCAGAGAAGACAGAGCAAACACCACAAACCCGAGTGTCCCCGCAAAATAGCGATGTATCATTTCAAGCCACGCTTTACTTGGCTCAACCGCTCTTTGTGGAAACAATTGCTCCGCTTTGGCGATGTCTTCAGCCTGCATTGGCACGCCGATTTGTCCATAACATCCCGGCCAGTCGGGACACCCTAAGCCTGCATCGGCCAATCGAGTGTAGGCGCCAAGCGCTATCACCACTAGGGTCATAAACAGCGCGACCCAAGTTAATCGTTGTAATGAGATGCTTCCTTGCATAACAAAATTACCCCACTCTAGACAACTTCAAGATTTTTCGAACATCTGAGATAAGCCCTTTGTTTTGCGACACTTGCTGATCTGCCCCAATATTGGAATAACGCATCACCCACTGCCCTAAAGGATCGATAAGCACATAATCTTGCGCATGTACCGGAGCGCTTTTCTGGTCGATAAGTAAGGTTGGTCGCCCTTGCCTGTTTTGTGCAAGCCACGTTTGATCTGAGGTCGACGTAATGTAAAGAGAGACCACCACCCTTTCGCTATAAGCGCCAAGGGCGATGTAACTTTGATTCAGTAGATGCCATCTTTGATTACACGCGTCATCGCACGTATCTGGCACGATAAACACCAACTGCCAACGCTCAGAAACGGGGTTAACTAAATTGGCAGATTCAAAGGTAAACCTTGGCTCTATTAATACGCCTTTATTGGTTACGCCGGATTGATACCAGCCTTGATGCAAAATCAAATGCGCGGCAATAACCGGCACGGCAAAAATCAGAATCAAAGCCAGAAGTTTTACGCGACCTTGTTTTTGCCGAGCCTTATTCTGCTTATCTTTATTCTGCTTAATCTTATTCTGCTTAGCTTTTCCCTTTTGCGAACAAAGTGCTTGGCTTTGCATAGTCATCCCTTAACTTTTCTCTTTCTTAACACAAATAAAATCACCAGTAACGCATACACTCCAGCCATACCAAACCACTGAAATGCGTAACCAAAGTGTTTCTGAGAGGTCATTGGATACGGCGACCACAGCATAGGTAAATCACTATTGGCAATAACCTCAGGCTGAAACACAAACGGTAAGAGTGGCGCATCAAGCGCTGCCGCAAGCTGACTTAAATTTAAGTTTTGAATGCGCATTCCTTCTGACATATTTTCTAGCATGACATCGGAGCTTAAAGGGTTAGTGCTTTTTTGATACACCTTGCCCGTAAAGCGTTGCGGCTGCTGAATAGGCGCCACTTTAGGAAGCTCATCTCGGGTCATGGATGCCACCACAAAACCGAGTTCCACCAACACTAGTTCAGAAGACAATAGATATTTTTCTCGCTTCAGAACCACCGCCATAGGTTGCAACACTCGATAGCCAACCTTGGAGTCATGGGTCACGTTATCTAAATACACCAAAGGTAACGGCTGCGGTTCTACGTCTATTTGTAATGGAAAACCGGTGACATTGAGTTCGGCGTCCATAGCCGATAACTGCTCTACGCTAAGGGGCGACATTTGCTGTCTGTCCAGCAACTGCTGTTCTAGCTGTTGCTTTTCTTCACCTCGGGATAATTGCCAAAAACCCAATTTGACCAATACCACAAACACAACCACAGTTAATACTGACGCGGCTAACCAAAACACTTTGCACGCTATCTTGTTAGAGACCGCGCTTTTAAGACTCAAAGACGAAGACTTAGGAGATTGAATGTCACCACTGCTTTTCAAATCCATCATCATCCTGTTGTTGCTGTTTATTATCTTCAACTTAGTTCTCGCGATGGTGCGTATGGTGCGAGAAAACGCTGATTCAAAAGTGCCAATGAGCCGCTATTTAGGGCGCCGTGTGGCGTTATCTGCGGTAGTGATCATCTTTCTTATCCTTGCCTTAAAACTGGGCTGGGTTATGCCCAATCCACGGCCGTATTAGTGCACGGCTAGAGCACGTACACAAAGACAAATAAACACAGCCACACCACATCCACAAAGTGCCAATACCAACTGCCTGCTTGAAATCCAAAATGATCTTTAGCAGTAAAGTGGTCTTTGCTGATCCTAAATAAAAGCACAATCAGAAAAACCGTACCGATAAACACATGCATGCCGTGAAAGCCTGTCAACAAGAAGAAGGTGTTGCCGTAAATTCCAGATTGCAGAGTCAGCCCCATATCTTGATAAGCGTGGATGTACTCTTCTGCTTGGAAGAACAAAAAGAACCCTGCCAACACTATGGTGAGCTCTAGCCATACCACCAGCGCCATGCGTTTATTTTGTTCAAGGCTGACATGCGCCATGTGCAAAGTGACTGAAGAGAGTAATAAGATGATGGTGTTTTTTAATGGCAATCCTTGCCAACCCATCGCTTGAGTAGTGTCTCCAGCGGGTGTTGTGGTTAAGGGCCAAATCGCCTCAAAGGTGGGCCACAATACTTCGTGAGTCATCGCGTTATTATCGGCACCGCCAAGCCAAGGCACGGATAACATTCGAGCGTAAAATAGCGCGCCAAAGAAAGCGCCAAAGAACATCACTTCCGAGAAGATAAACCAGCTCATGCCTTGGCGAAAAGAGCGAGTGATTTGCGCGCTGTAATAGCCCGACAACGACTCTTGCACTACATTAGTAAACCAACCCGCCAATACCACCAAAAGAGCAATAGAACCTAAAGCCAACAGCCAAGGCCCTAACAAGCCTCCATCGTGCATGCTCTGTACGGTTAGCCCCGCTCCCACGGCAATAAAAAACAGAGCAAATGCAGCCACAAGTGGCCATTGGCTTTGTGCTGGAACGTAATAAGCTTGGTGCTTGTCACTCATAACGCATCTCCTTGCGTGTCATATGACGACGTCAGTTGCCCCGATACAGCAGAGGACGCGAGTTTAGGATCATCAACGCTGTCACTGATGTCGTATAAGGTATACGACAGAGTCAGCGTATGAATTGAATTGGGCAGCTCATGTTCTACATAGAAAATTAAAGGCAGTTCCGCTTGTTGCTGAGCATTAAGTGGTTGCTGGTTAAAACAAAAACACTCAATTTTATTAAAATGGGTCGCCCCTAAACCGGGGCTGACTGACGGAACAGCTTGCGCCACTAGCGCAAGTTGCGATTGATTCGTCGCAATGTAGGCGGTGCGGATGATTTCACCTGGATGCACATGCATCACTTTTTTCTTCGGCTCAAACGCAATGGGCAATCCCGGAGGAATGTGCGATACAAACTCCACCTTGATCGTGCGCGACTCATCCACTTGCATCGCTGTGGGTTGCTCGGCAGCCACGGTTGAAGTCTTGCCGTTGATACCCAGTTGTTCACACAAAATGTCGTACAGCGGCACTAACGCAAAGCCAAAACCAAACATACCTAATGTAGCTGCGCACAGTATTAATGTGAGCTTTTTATTCGACATGCGTTGCTTGGTAGAAGCTTCCTTAGACATAAGCGCATCAATCCACTTTCGGAGGCGTAGAGAAGGTGTGGTGCGGCGCAGGGCTTGGCACTGTCCATTCCAAACCTTCGGCTCGCTCCCAAGGTTTGGCCGGCGCTTTTTCGCCGCCTCGTACACATTTGATCACTACCCACAAGAAAAGCAGTTGTGATAAGCCAAAGGCAAACCCACCGATTGACACTATCTGATTCACATCGGCAAATTGAATCGCATAATCAGGAATACGCCTTGGCATTCCCGCCAGTCCTAAGAAATGCATCGGGAAGAACAAAATATTGACCGACACCACTGATGTCCAAAAATGCCATAAGCTTAGGCGCTGGTTGTACATATTGCCGGTCCATTTTGGCAGCCAATAATACGCTGCTGCCATAATGGAGAACACCGCTCCTGAAACCAATACATAGTGGAAATGCGCCACCACAAAATAGGTGTCATGGTACTGAAAATCCGCAGGCACAATCGCCAACATCAATCCAGAAAAACCGCCGATGGTAAACAGCACAATAAAGGCTATCGAAAATAGCATTGGGGTTTCAAAAGTAAGTGCGCCACGCCACATGGTCGCTACCCAGTTAAATACTTTTACCCCTGTCGGCACCGCAATCAGCATGGTGCAGTACATAAAGAACAGCTCTGCAAACACCGGCATACCTGTGGTAAACATGTGATGCGCCCAAACTAGAAACGACAACAAAGCGATGGAGCAAGTGGCGTACACCATAGAGTGATAACCAAACAGCTTTTTACCGCTAAACGCCGGCACAATTGCCGAGATAATGCCAAACGAAGGCAAGATCATGATGTACACCTCTGGGTGGCCGAAGAACCAGAAAATATGCTGGAACATCACGGGGTCGCCACCGCCTGCGGCATCAAAAAAGCTCGTGCCAAAGTATTTATCGGTCAGCACCATAGTCACTGCGCCCGCTAACACAGGCATCACCGCAATGAGCAAAAAGGCCGTAATTAGCCAAGTCCATACAAACAGCGGCATTTTCATCAATTTCATGCCCGGAGCACGCATATTGAAAATGGTCACGATCACGTTGATCGCCCCCATAATTGAGCTGATCCCCATGATATGCACCGAAAATACAAATAGTGCAGTACTGTCAGGGCCATAAGTGGTAGAAAGCGGCGCGTAAAAAGTCCAACCAAAATCAGGGCCGCCACCGGGCATAAACAATGAGCTTAATAAAATTAAAAATGCAAAAGGCAAAATCCAGAAGCTAAGGTTATTCATGCGTGGCAACGCCATATCTGGCGCACCGATCATCATCGGGATCATCCAGTTTGCAAGCCCAGTAAAGGCTGGCATAACCGCACCAAATACCATTACTAGCCCATGCACTGTGGTCATTTGATTAAAAAACTGTGGATCAATCAGTTGTAAGCCCGGCTGAAATAGCTCGGCGCGAATGATCATTGCCATTGCGCCGCCAGTAAAGAACATGATCAAACTAAACCACAAATAAAGCGTACCGATATCTTTATGGTTAGTAGAATAGATCCAGCGAGCTAACCCTTTGGCTGGGCCGTGATGATCATGATCTGCGGTATCGGCCGTTGTACCTGCGCTAACGCTTTGCAATTCATCACTAGCCGTGCTCTTGTATGTAGAGGCTTTGTCGTACTCTTTCATCACTCACCCTCCACCTTAGTTTGTGCATTTATTTGCGTTGCCACATCGGATGCTTGAACAAGATCGCCTGTGTTGTTGTCCCATGCATTGCGCTCGTAAGTCACCACAGCAGCAATTTCTTCAGCGGTAAGTTGAGTGCCAAAGGCTTGCATTGCCGTACCACTCACCCCATTGACGATAATGTCGATATGTCCGTTGACGTCACCCAGTACCACACTGCTGCCTTTCATGGCGGGGAACACATTGGCTACGCCTAAACCATTGCTTTGATGACATACCGCGCAGCGCCCTTCGTATACCTCTTTTCCGAGTGTCATCAGCTCATCCATACTCAAGGTTTTTTGTAATGCTTGTTGCTGCTGACGTTTTTGCTCTGCTAACTGCTGCTCTTTATCGGCAATCCAAGCGTCAAATTCATCAGCCTCTACCGCCTTCACCACAATCGGCATAAAGCCATGATTACGTCCGCACAATTCGGCGCATTGACCGCGATAAATGCCCGGCTTATCAATTTTGGTCCACGCTTCGTTAATAAACCCCGGAATCGTGTCTTTCTTCACTGCAAAATCGGGCACCCACCATGAGTGAATCACGTCATCAGAAGTCATTAAAAAGCGGATTTTTTTACCTATTGGCAGTACCAAAGCGTTATCCACTTCCAGTAGGTAGTGCTCGCCTTTTTGGTCGGTACCTTCGATTTGTTCATTGCTAGTAGAAAGGTAACTAAAAAACTCCACATCATGCTCAAAGTAGCTGTAATGCCACTTCCATTGCGAACCGGTAATTTTAACGGTCAGCTCTGATTCGCTGGTGTCTTCCATTTCAATCAAGGTTTTGGTGGCAGGAATGGCCATGCCGATGAGGATTAAGATAGGTATCACGGTCCAAATAATTTCCACTTTCGTACTTTCGTGAAAATTGGCCGCGACTGCGCCTTTTGATTTTCGATGCTTAATGATGGAGTAAAACATCACCCCAAACACCACCACCGCAATCGCGACACAGATATAGAAAATCAGCATGTGCAAATGGAACACTTTACCGCTGATTTCCGTGACGCCTTGGGTCATGTTGAAAGATGATGAGACCGTTGCAAAAGATTCAGAGACAGATGATTCAGAGGCTTGGGCCGTTTTGGCAAAAACAGATGCCAACAAAAACAATGGCATACTCACAACACGGTAAGCGCGCAGTTTTAGGTTGCTGATGATTTGCTTAAATGATCCCATTACTGTGTGGTCATGCATTAGCCCGTCACCCTCCTGGTGAACTAATTCATTTGCTTCAATGCATATCTGTACGGCCATCATCAGGTATGCGCACCCTAAAAACCCCACATGCTCTATCGATTATCTGAGTAACCTTTCGAGACCACCATGTTACATTTATGTTAATAAATGCTAGTTTAGATTAAATAACAATCAAGCAATCTGCGAAATTACATTTCAGCGTCAGCAAAACACACTGTTGTTAACTATACTGATTTAGAGATTGAACCAACTGTAACTCTATATTTTTAAACCACTTTTAAGAGACCTCTATATGAGTAAAGGATTACTACTAGTTATTCTTCTATGCAATGTTCTGGCAGGCGTCGCCAACGCCTCTGAGGCAAGCCATCTATTGAAGCAACAGAACAAATTTTCGGCCCAAGTCGAGAAAATTGAAAATTCAACAGGTGAGCAAGCGCTATTTCTGGAAGATGTTCTGCGTCGAAAAAACGGCGTACTTAGAGATGAAATTGCCGATCTTCTGGTCAAGTCCCCAGATTCAGAGTCATTAAAAACCTTGATCCCAGCACAAGCGACGATGCTACAAGCGTTGATTATGCATGCAGATGCTCAGGCTCAAACACTCTTTCAAGAGGCAAGAGATGCCAGTGAAGCGGATAAAGCGGAATACCAATTTCTAGCACAGCAACGCGTCGCAAGTGTTGACATCTACTACACTGAGCTCGCGACTACTTTTGATTGGGCAAAAAAACAGGGCATTAAGCTTGACGAAAGTGGTTTTAAACAAGACCTACAACAACGCAGTGAAGTGTTATACGACATTGTAATTTATCTTGATGGCCGTAAAAAAGCCCTCGATCAGCGAAAACTGTATACCACTGAAGAAGACAAACCCGCCCTTGAAAAGCAAATAGTGGCCTTGGCACAATTGCAGCGCTATCTACTCTCAAGCATGAACAATACAGTGACTCTTATGTCTAACTTTGGACTGGACGTGACTGATTACAAACAAACATTGTTTGCTATGACGGGTGATATCAATGCCGATATTTTAGACGTGAATGTGGCGTTAGGATTGTTCCACGAATGGCTAGACTCTTTTAAAGATTGGGCATTTGATAATTCACCTTCTATATTGGTGAAGCTATTGGTGTTCTTAGGCATACTTTGGGCAACCCATATTCTGTCTAAGCTGGTCGCTAAGCTGGTGAAAAAAAGCGTTTCACACTCCAAAATGGATTTTAGTGTGTTAATGCAAGATTTCTTCATTTCTATTGTCTCTAAAGCGGTGACCTTTATTGGCCTGCTTATCGCCCTATCGCAAATCGGTATTAACTTAGGCCCGCTACTGACCGGCTTTGGTGTGGCGGGTGTCATTATTGGTTTTGCCTTGCAAGATACCCTGTCTAATTTTGCTTCTGGTTTGATGATTCTTATCTATCGCCCTTTTGATGTAAAAGACTTAGTACAAGTGGCGGGGATACAAGGAACCGTCAGTCATATGAGCCTTGTATCCACCACCATACGAACGTTAGATAACCAAACCCTAGTCATTCCAAATAATAAAATCTGGGGTGATGTTATTAACAACATGACCTCGGAGCGCGTGCGCCGCGTGGATATGGTGTTTGGTATTGGTTACTCTGATGACTTTGATTTTGCTATCGAAATCTCGAAAAAAGTGCTGCAAAACCACGACAAAGTGCTTAAGCATCCAGAAATGAATGTACGTGTGCATACATTAAATGAATCGTCTGTAGATCTGATTGTGCGCCCTTGGGTAAGAACCGATGATTACTGGGATGTGTATTGGGATGTCACCGAAGAGATAAAACGTCAATTTGACGCAAATGGCATTACCATTCCTTTCCCACAACGAGACGTGCATATCTATAAAACAGATCAAGCATAACGGGCTCTATCTTAATACTTGTTAAATCCGACAATGGTGAGGAATTTCCTCACCATTTTTCGTTTTCCTCTATTGCAACTCTCCCCTGTATTTACATCTCCTAGCCTTCTCATACCCTCTAAAAAAGTTATTTAAAATATCTGCTCATTATTTTTATCTTTTTGTGCATCCTTTTGCGACTTGATGCGTGTTAGAAGTAAATAAGATTTATAGAGTACGGTTATGTTGGACGTTTTTACTCACTTTGCAAACTGGTTAAGTTACGACATTTTGCAATTACGCATGGATACACCACTGGCAAAAGGTATTCATTTTTTCATAGAAGATACCAGTAAAATCTTGGTTTTGTTGGTCATACTTATCTACATTATCTCAGCGCTTCGTGCCAGTTTAAGTGTGGATAAAGTGCGTGACTACCTGCAAGGAAGAGCCAAAGGTGCCGGTTATTTTCTGGGTTCTTTACTCGGTGCTGTCACTCCATTTTGCTCGTGTAGCTCTATCCCGTTATTTATGGGTTTTGTCTCAGCTCGAATTCCCATTGGAGTCACTATTGCTTTTCTCATTACCTCGCCGCTAATCAATGAAGTGGTGGTAATCATGCTAGGTAGCGTGCTTGGCTTAAAATTTACGGTTATGTACGTTTCCCTTGGCCTATTACTTGGCATGCTAGCGGGCTTCTTATTAGATATGTTTGGCGCTCATCGTTGGCTACAGCCATTTCTAGCCAAAGCGTATCAACAAGATATTCAGCAGCATGGTCATACTGGCAACCTTGCTGCTACCTCAAGTAAAAAAACCTTAAAACAACGACATCAATTCGCCATCTCTGAAACCGCAACGATTGTGAAACGTATCTGGATTTGGGTATTGATTGGTGTGGGTGTCGGCGCATTTATCCACGGCTACGTGCCGGCGCACTGGCTTGAGGCGCACTTTTCTAACGGTCAGTGGTGGTCTGTACCTCTTGCAGCACTGGCAGCTATTCCAATGTATAGCAATGCAACGGGGATTGTTCCCATCATGGGCTCGCTGATTGATAAAGGCATGCCTTTAGGAACAACATTGGCGTTTTGTATGGGCGCGGTAGCGGTCAGTTTGCCGGAATATATGATGCTAAAACAAATAATGACCGTGCGCTTACTTGGGGCTATTGCCGCTTATCTATTGGTTTCCATCTCTATTATTGGTTGGTTATTTAACTTCTTTTATTAATGCTTTGTCTAAAGGTGTACATTATGAAAAACATTAAAGTTTACGGTTCAGGTTGTCGTAATTGTGTGACAACGGCAGAAAGACTATCTCAAGTAGCACAAGAACTTGCACAAGAGGTAAAGATTGATAAGGTGACAGATCTTGAAGCGATCATGACAGCCGGAGTATTGAGTACTCCGGGTATCGAAATAGATGGTGTGGTCAAACACACAGGCTCGGTACCCAGTATTGAGCTTGTACGAGAACTGTTAAAATAACACTCTATGGAAAATGAAGAGAGATGCGCTCTCTGCATTTTCCATAGATTCATACCAGTCACACTAAGTAATTGAATCGTTATTAAGTACGATTGGTATCATCCATTGCTGAGACCGAAAAATGAAATGCCTAATCACTGCATGGAATGATGCAGAGCCTAGTTTGTATCGTTGGGTACTAAAACAAACCAATAGCCCTGATGAAACTGACGATATTATGCAGGAGGTCTTTCTCAAAGCGATGAGAAATAGCGAGCGGTTTTGTACCCTAGACGATGGAAAGTCTTGGTTATTTAAAATGACGAAGAATTATCTGATAGATACATTAAGACGTAGATTTCAAACTGTTGATCTCGATGATATTTCAATAGATAAAGACATCACACCTGCAATGGTTCAATTGCAACGATGCTTACCCAAAGCGTTAACCAAACTCAGCGACCAAGAGCGTGATGTCATTGAACAGTGCGATCTCGATAACGTCACACAAAAGCAGTATGCAGAACAAAAGCAATTAAGCCTACCTGCGGTAAAAGCCCGATTGCGTCGAGCACGTATTTCACTAAGAAATATCTTAATTACCGAGTGCAATGTGGCGAAAAATCAGAAAGGGAAAGTTTGCTGTTTTAAGTCATATCAAGTAACGGACTAACTGGAACTTACTCGCAGAAGGCATCAAGGTTCACATGATCAATCACCCCGCTAGAGACTGATATTATACCAATCACACTGAGTAAGTGATAAAAAAATAGCGCAGAAAAAGAAAAACCCCGAGAGCTTTCGCTCTTCGGGGTTATGACCTTACTTGCAGCAATCCAGCTACTAAAAGTGCTCCATGCATCTATTCCATGATAAGTATGCTTATCCTAAGCTTAATCCTTTCACGCCTTCCTAGCGGTGTCCAAAGCCCCATCCTGGCAGACCAATATCCTTACTGGTATTACTCACTTGTTCCTTGAGCGGTGTCCCTGACATCATCCTGATGTTAATCCTTTCCTCTATCCTAGAGGTGTCCATTGCTGTCCTTTGCAAGCTACCATCCTAGTAACTTCTGTGTCCGTACAATGTCCTAAATCCTTTTCAACAACCTTCCTAGCTGTTGCTCTTCATCCTGAAGATTCCTTAATGCCTGCTCCTTGCCGACAACTAAAGTTTCGCTCTTTTTCAGCTCACCTACAATATAGATAGGACTTTTTTAACCTGCTCATTTTATAGCAAAAATACAA
Organism: Vibrio ezurae NBRC 102218; assembly: GCF_000467185.1. Lineage (GTDB taxonomy): Bacteria > Pseudomonadota > Gammaproteobacteria > Enterobacterales > Vibrionaceae > Vibrio > Vibrio ezurae. Next base: position 15,701 of record NZ_BATM01000025.1, on the reverse strand, counting down.
GTTCTCTTTTGTTTCAATCACTTAGCATATTTTTGTTGTTTATTCTGATCAATAGAGTTTCATTTGTCCTACGTCTTTGTGAGAGATCTCTCACAAATTGAGTAGTCATTTATGTACCTATTGCCTAAATATACGATTCCACTCACCCCTATTTAGCCTCGCTTAGCCATAAAATTCATCACGAATTAATCCTTGGTGACTGAATAAAACCAATAAAAACATGAATGACTCACTCAACAAAATCACCTTTGCACGCAATACAAAATCTCGCACACATCGCAAAATATAGAAATTTCATAATGAATAATTACATATGACTACTGAATAGTATTGCTATTTACCCATTTACTAACGTATTCTTCTCAACTCTAGATAATCAAAAATAAAAACTAAGTTTTCACATTAACCTTATCAGCAAGCGTGAGCCCAATAATGCAACAAAATAGCGATACTCAATCGATACACAACCATGATACTCCACCTCGAAAAGGTAATTTTTGGATGTTTTTCATCCCCTCTCTGATTGGCTTATTCCTGTTTATGGCGCCGATCAGCTACGATGGGAACCTAACAATACCTGTGGCTGTACTAGCGAAAATGCTGCAATCTGGATTGGAAAGCCATTTAATCGGTATCATTAGTTTTATCATTGCCACAATGGCGATCGTATCTTTAATTTGCGCGATAAAAACCCCACACTTTGTCGAGAAAAATGCGTTTCTTAATGGCTTATTAAAGCCTTCTGCATTGTGGTTAACCGTGAGAGTCATTGGCGGTGTTGCGGTTGCAATGACCTATTTTCAAATCGGCCCAGAAGCTATTTGGGAAGAAAACACCGGAGGCTTAGTGTTAGATGGGCTTCTTCCAACCTTATTTTCTGTATTCATTTTTGCTGGACTGCTACTGCCACTACTGCTCAATTTTGGTCTGCTGGAGCTATTTGGCACTTTACTCAGTAAGATCATGCGTCCGCTGTTCAACTTACCGGGGCGTTCGGCAATAGACTGTATTGCTTCTTGGTTGGGTGATGGCAGTGTCGGTATTTTGCTGACCAGTAAACAATACGAAAAGAAATTCTATACACAACGTGAAGCTGCGGTTGTCGGCACCACTTTTTCAGCCGTTTCAATTACCTTTAGCTTAGTGGTCATTGCGCAGGTTGAATTAGAGCATCTGTTTTTGCCATTCTACGGTGCCGTCTGTTTAGCTGGGCTCGTAGCGGCTGTTATCATCCCTCGTTTGCCACCATTGAGCCGTAAAAAAGATCTGTTCATCGATGGCACAGCGCCTAAGCATGATGCTAATACTCTCCCGAAAGGCCATAACACCTTCTCTTGGGGAATGGACTTGGCCTTGACCAAAGCAGGCCAAGTTACCTCGGTGGGTAACGTTGCCAAAGAGGGCGTTAAAAATGCCGTGGATATGGTGTTTGGCGTACTGCCTGTCGTAATGGGACTTGGCACAATCGCACTCGTCATTGCCGAATACACGTCTATATTTGCCATTTTAGGTAAGCCGTTTGTTCCTTATTTAGAGCTTTTGGCAATTCCTGAAGCGGCGGCGGCATCACAAACTATAGTGGTGGGTTTTGCTGACATGTTTATCCCTGCCATATTAGCCGCCTCTATCGATAGCGAATTAACTCGCTTTGTGATTGCTGCAATGTCTGTGACACAGCTTATCTATATGTCCGAAGTCGGTGCATTGCTACTAGGCAGTAAAATCCCCGTCAATATTGGCGAGCTCTTTATCATTTTTATTTTGCGTACTTTAATTACCTTGCCAGTGATTGCAGGTGTTGCCCATCTGATTTTTTAAATCTTATGTTTGTCGTCTAAAAGAGTGAAAACGCCCCTATCTAAAGTGCACTTGCAGATATTGGGGCGTTTTTATTGTTCATAGAGCCAATTACTCGCCTATAAATGAGCTGCCTCCCAACCTTGTATCGCCACTTTCCTATCGCTACCCCAGCGGAACTGTCCGATATCCCCATCGCCTCGAATGACGCGATGGCAGGGAATTAAAAAGCCGATTGTATTTGAGGCTAAGGCGCTTCCGACCGCTCTTGAAGCTTTGGGGGAACCTATTTTTTGCGCCACTTGTGCGTAGGAAAGCAGCTGTCCCGGTTGACTATGAATTAATGCCTCCCAAACTTTCACTTGAAAGTTTGTTCCCTTTACTAACAAATGAATTTTATTGCCCTTTCCTGAAAATATCGTATCCGATATAGAATGCGCATCTTGCGAGTAAAAACGAGCCAGAGGCCATTGCTGTCTTAAAATGGCCACGGTTTGGCAGACGTCTTGTTCAACAAATTGCAAAAAGCAGATACCTCGGTCTGTCCAGCCAATCACCGCCTCACCAAAAGGCGTCAGTGCTGCGCCATATTTAATGTGCAAGTCAGCCCCCAAATTCTTCGCTTTACCGGGCGTCATTGCCTCACAAGAAACCAGCAAATCGTGTAACCGTCCCGTTCCAGATAAGCCCACATGATCGGCCGCTTCTAAAAGCGTATCTGAGGTTTTTAATACTTGTAATGCCCGCTGCTTGGTCATGGATTGCATAAATCGCTTTGGCGAAATACCCGCCCACTCGGTAAACACACGTTGCAAATGAAATTCACTTAAATGAACGTGCTCTGCGATTTCAGACAAACTCGGCTGATGCTGTATATGGTGTCGAATATACACAATCGCTTTTTCTACGGTTTGGTAGTGTCGCTGTTGGTTAGTGTTCATGTTGTTCCTTTCGATTCGAGTTCAGTATTTTGTTCACTGAAAATCCGGTGACCAGCATAGTCCCTCCAATAACAAACAGTGCCCCGAAAGCGGTATTCCATCCCACACTCTCATTTAAGAATAGGTATCCCCAAAGAATGCCAAATAAAGGAATTAAAAATGTGACTGACAGTGCGGACGGCGGACCCACATCTTCAATTAATCGAAAATACAGAAGATAAGCAAGCCCAGTACACACCACACCAAGTAATATAACTGAAATGGATATTTGCAGATCAGGCATGACTCGAATTGGCATAAATGGCAACAAAGGTAAGATGATCAAACACGCTGCCCACATACTGCCATGTGCATTATCAAACGAAGATATTTTGGGCGCATTCTTCGCGTAATTACTGGCAATTCCATAACAACACGCGGCCATCACTCCTGCCAACATAGCCACGCCAGATCCTTGGGCTAAATGGCTTTGATCAAAACCGACTAAGATAAAGACTCCTATCACCCCACAAATTAAACCCATCACAATCTTTAAGGTCGGCACACTCCGTGAGCAAACGATCGCGATAGCGGCTCCCCAAATGGCTGCCGTTGAGTTAAGGATAGAGAGTATGGATGCCGGTAATGTTTGTGCAGCATACGCAAACAGTAAAAAAGGTAAGGCGGTATTAAAAAAACCAATAATAAAGAAATGCTGTTTATGGGCAGAAAAGTTAACCTTTTTTTTCATATAAAGCGCCACCAGCAGCAGACTGACCGCAGCAAAAAACACCCGTGCTTCCATTAAATAAGCAGGCCCTAGAGCATTGGCAGAGATTCGCATAAACAAAAACGAACCTCCCCAAATTGCCGCAAGGCATATCAGTCGTAGCATACTTGGGATAGTCAAAATCGGGGGCCTTTTATCGTCATCAGAGGCGGTAAGTGTGAGTCTAAATGAAAAGAGACTCAACCCGATTCTTGCTCAGCTTACTGAAAGAGAACGCACAAACATACGCCGTAATCCATAAAAGCCAATTTCGCCATTAAATCGATATAGAAATTTAACAAATGTGATGTGACACTGAATTCACAACAATTGATTTACAGTTTTCACATATAGTTAAAAATAATGAAACCTTTCGGTTAAACAATAAGTTAATATGAATATAGATGTGTAATCTATATGCTTTTTTAATGTCTACTGATAGGGATTTCAGCCGATGAAAAAACTCTGCTTAGCTGCTTCAATGTTATTAGCAATACCAAGTGCTTCACTTGCAACAGAAAACACTGCATTTCACTCCCACTTGTACGGGGGAGTCAATATAGGGTTGACCAACTGGGGCGGACTCGGCACCGGTGTTACCAATGTCACTAGTGTCGACGATCCTGACTTTGCTTGGGGTGCCTTTGTCGGCCTACATACGCTGCCATGGCTTGCATTTGAATTAGGCTACCAAAACCTTGGTGAAGCCGATCTTACCGATGTTTCGGGAAGCTATGATGCACAAACCATTAACTTTACTGCTAAATTTTCTCATACCGTTGTCGAAAACATTTCTATTTACGGAAAAGTAGGCACGCAATGGTACGACTGGAATGCCAATGGCTCAAACGTTGCTGAAAGTGATACTGGATGGACTCCTCATTTAGGTATGGGGCTAGAGTACAAGTTCAATCAACACTGGTCCGGCGCTTTAGATTACACATGGTACAACGATGTAGGTGGTCCCGATATCAACTACTTCGGTATCGCAGCAATCTATCACTGGCACTAAACACCAAACAAATACCATTTAATTGCTCTCCAAGATGGATGGAGAGGATTTGTTTCACTCAGGAGGAATATCGTGAAATATAAACTAATTGCATTAACTGTCAGTGGCGTTCTACTTGCTGGATGTGGCAGTGATAACGAAAACCGAGTCGAACCAACTAGCACCTCTGTACAAGCCTTTGATGGCGCAATTCGCTTTTTAGATACGTATATGGATTGTGGTGATGGCGAGGAGTTTGTCGGCGAAACTGGTGGTCAAGGCACAATCAATATAGGTAAGGGCAACTTCCCTCTCTTTGATGAAGATCCGACACAGTGTGATTTCTTCTTTGGTGAATCTCGCTTTGGCGTTGGCGGTGGTACCCAAGACGCTATCGATGAGAGCAACGGTAAAGAAATGACCAAGGTGTTGTATACAGTACCTGGAGAGCTTATCACCAAAGGTAAACCGATTGCAGGTACGCCATATACCACGCTGGTTGCACAAGCCATTGCAGAAGACACATCTGGTTTAACGGTGAATGAAATCATCGACCAAGTTTTTGCCGCAACTCTGCCAGCAGGAACAACACTATCTAGTGAGCAAAAACAATTGCTACTGAGCGATCCACAAACCGCTCTAGATAGCATGGATGACACTACCTCAACCAATGTCCAAGCCTCGACTATGATTCTTTCTGATGCCATTGTCGGTGCAGCTGCACAAGCAGAGAGCGGTCAAACACGTACCGTGGCGGACATCGCGAATGTGACGCAAACCATAGCCACCTCTTTAGCGGCGCAAGAGAACTTCCCAACCAATGCCGACGGCAATCCGACCTATGTCGACTATACCGAAGATCTAAATGACAGTGACTTCTTCGACGAAAAAGTTGCAGACGATCCGGACCCTGAAGCTGACTTACCTCCAAGTTCAATCGGTGGTAGTGACGCACTACAAGAAGGTGAAGCGATCACTGACGACTTACCACCAACAGACATCCCTCCAGTGGATGAAGAAGAGCTACCGCCAACAGGTGGTACCGGTGGAACTGAAGGCTAACTAAGCCCCTAAACAACGCCTCTTAATAGAGGCGTTGTTTATCCACACTGACTCGCTCTACTCACACTTCAACTGATTCTTAGGATATGGATGTTCCTATGCCCACTAAATTATCTGTCCCGGCTATTTCTCGCACAGTGAGTGCCTCTTTACTCGCCAGTCTCTGTTATCCTGCATTGGCTCAAGTGGATGTTTTGCCTTCTCAACAAGGTTTTAGCGGACTTATTTTTACCCCCAACGCACAAACTCTAGCAACAGGGCGCGGCAGTGCCCAATTTGCCCAAGGCGTTCCCTATAAAAATAGCATTGCCGAGCTAGATAGTTGGTATGTGAATGCAGGGGTATTTCCTCACTTAGAAGTCGGCAGTCGTATCGTTACATCAACCTACGATTGTAATGGTTACTTTGACACCGGATGTGGCATTCGCGATCTATCCGCTACCGCTAAACTTCAGATGCCGTATTTAGAAGAATTCTTAGGGTTTAACCTAGCATTTGGCGCTCAAGATATTGGCGGCGCTGCTAGTAACTTTGATGCCTATTTTGTGGTTGCCGATACTGAAATAGACGCATTAAATCTTCGCCTTAGTGGTGGTTATGGAAAGTCTGAGCTCAGCCTTGGCGTTCTTGATGGTGCATTTGCGGGCGCCGAGTGGCAACCCTTTGACTTTCTCCAGTTCGCTGGCGAATACGACGCTCAAGAATTTAACGCTGCCGTGCGTGTCATGACCCCAAAGGATCTTCTTCCTTATGGGGCTCAATTGGCCGCTCAATACCAGCTCTATTCTGGACATGAAAATCAAGATCAAACCTTATGGGGAGTGAGTGCGTCTGTGCCCTTCTTTGGAGATACCTTCACTCGCCAAAAATACTCTGACTTCAAACCTGATACTCAAGCACAACTGAAAAGTCAGCTGACACAAAACGAAGCCAGCAGTCTTACCCAACTTATTGGTAAATTAGAGCAAGAAGGGTTCGTCAATATCCGAGTAGGTAGCAATCTCGATACCTTGGTCGTTGCGTTAGAAAATAAACGTTATTTACACAATGCGATGGACGGTGCGGGAGTTGCATTGGGCATTATTTCTGCCTATGCCGGCGAAGGGGTGTTTTCTGATCTTCCAAGAGGCACTAGCAAGGCGCAAAAAGTGGATTTGGTATTACTGAAAAACAAACTGCCAATGTTGGCTATCAATACCGAATTACAATGTTATCGTGATTTTCTGCAACTCGGCACCGAATGTTCTCACACGGCATTTTCCTCTGAAAACCTCACCGATAAACTGGCAATGACTACTTGGCTCTACGAAGTCAGTAACGACGGATTTGGTTATAGCGAACTTACTTTTGCGCCAGTAATGAATTATGCCGTAGCCACTGAATATGGTTTCTTTGACTACTCCATTGGCCTAGGTACCAACTTGTACACACCTTTATGGAAAGGCGGCGCTATCGATGTGCGCCATATTTTACCTATCACTAACAGCGATGATTATGACGACGGGTATTATGAGCCAGGCGCACTGGAAAACCAAATAGACCGCGCCTTGTTTCATCAAGCCTTTAACCTTCCTGCGGATATGATGACGCAATTTAGCTTAGGTTTAGTTCGCGGGGATTATTATGGCGGACAAAATGAAACCCAATGGTATAGCCCGCAAGGAATGCATAACTTAGGTTTTGAAGCCGGTTACTTTACCGCGAGCGAAAGCACCGATCCTGAAGCCCGTACTCCGATGTTAGCCCACTATCGTTTATCGGTTGCACAATGGAATTGGCAGATGCAAGTTCAAGGCGGTGAATTTTGGGGTGGTGATCAAGGAGTAAAAGCGACCTCTAGCCATTGGCTTGGAGACACTCGTTTAGATGCCAGTTATCTTAACAGTGAAAGTGAGCAATTTGTCACCTTTAACGTCTCCGTTCCTCTGACCTTTTGGCGTGGAATGCGTCCGCAGCCTATCACAGTACGCGGTACAAGTGAGTGGAACTTTAGCGTACAAACACGCGTAGGAGAAACTCATAATAAGCTCAATACTGGCTTAGGTAAAACGGCCAGTAATTACCATAATTTAGACAGGCAGTATTATGATCGAGCCAGACTCAACCCCAATTACTTCGAAAACAATCCTATACGTCTAAGAAATGCGTATTTACGTTACCTAGACGAAGTGGTGTACGAATAAAGCTGTTCTATCGGGGGCCTATCCGTATAGGCTCCCTATTTTGACTCGCCATCCAGATTAATACGCTCTGCCATACCTTCCCACATCTGTGCCTTTTCTTTATCGGCCATCGGATTTTCTGGTGAACGATACCACTGTGCTAAAAACATTTGAGCTCTCACACAGCGCTTATTTGCAGCGTGCTCAATCAGTTGGATGCCTTTGTCCATATTACTGGCAATACCAAAGCCTTCAAATAACGCAATCCCTTGTTCGTATACGGCCTGCTCATCCCCATGATGCGCGTCATACGCATTTGTCCAATAACGATGTTTATCTTGAGAGATCAGTTCATCATTAGTTTGCCTACACACCCTAAGAATCCCTTCAATGCCCTCAATACTGTCTTGCTCAGCGGCTTTTTCATACCAATAGATGGCTTCTTTAGGCTGCTTCGCTTCGCTCATTTTAGCCAGCGCTAACTGAGTGGGCAGATGGCCATTATCAGCCAGTGCAATTTTCTCCTTATGGGCTCTTACGCGTTCAGCTTCCGCCTGCTTGGCTTGTTCTTCCGTATCTATTCTTCGTTGTTCAGCACGCTCAGAGCGCTTTGCCAACCCTCGAGCAACACCTAAGAATAGGACCATAAACAGTAAAATCGCTATCCCTGAAGCCATCATTTCCGTGACTGTTAACATGCGCAACCCCTATCCATATAACTCCTACCCATACCACCAGCAATGTGCACACTCTCGTTTATTTCTGTTCTATTAATGTGTCTGCTGAGCACTGTCTGGCGTAATGATATCTATTTATTATAGTTCATATGCGCTCATTCTTTGTACAAGTGGCAAACTCGCTAGCTCAGCATAAAAAAAGCCAGAGCAAGGTCTCCCTTCTCTGGCTAATAGGACAGAACAAATTTTATAATTAAATTAAGTGCTCACACAGTCATATTACTGGCTTCTGTGCGTTTCAAGAGCATCAATGTACACTTGTTGAGCACCTTTTATCTGTAATTCTTTGGCTTCGTCTAACAACGTCAATGCCTTGGGCATATTATCTTCATCGACCGCTTTCCGAATGGCGTTGTAGTAATATTCCTGCGTTGATTTCTCAACGGTTGCATCAAGCTGATGAGTCTCTTCATTTTTCCATAACCCTGAGTCGGCCCCTTTTACTTCAACCAACAATTGACCCGTGCTGACATGGGGCGTTGGAATATCCTTAACTTCTGGCAAATAATTGCCTTTCCCCTCTGCCATCGCTCTGGCTGGGTGAATTCGATCGGTTGTTTTCGCAAGCTCTGCTGCCGTGGTATAAATCAGCATAGTGACGGTTTTTTGCGCCACCGGTGGGGTGAGTCTAAATTCGGCTACTAAGCGATCTCCCCATGCTAAACGAGGACGACGGTACTCGAATTCCGAGGCATCGTATTTATCAATCACATTCCCAGCATGATCAACAATCAGCACCTCTGGAGAAAAGAATGCGTTATTGGTCATATTGCTAGTAATAGAGATATCAAGCGGTCCGCGATCTGAGGGAATATCAAAGGCCACCACGGGGCTGTCAATCAAAGGGGTGCTTAACACTTGGGTATATTTATCAATGGTCACCAGTGCTTGTGTATCCAGTTTAAACTGAGATGTATTGAGAGATGCCACCGATGTTACTACCGCCTCAGAGCCCACTTGATGAAGCGCCTCTTGCGTAGCACACCCTGTTAGAGCCACACAGCAACTCAAAAACAAAGCTCGTAATTTCATGGGGATCTCCATTGTTATACCAATCGTAGTCATTAACTTGTCAATCAAGTCGGTTGCTTGATGACAGGAATGGGTTTTATTTTTTTAATCACTTTAAAAAGAACGTCCTTTTATAACAAATCGTTCACACTAAAGCCCTTAAAAAAATAGCCGACGGCAAGTCGGCCATTTTACTTCGCTATTTCATATCAATGGACTGTGATTACCACCATGCTTCCGCTTGGATACCTACCACGTATTCAGTGTCGTTACCTGTACCAAAGGCATCATCATTTTCTGTATCTAAGATGTAAGAGCCGTATACGCGGATTTCAGGACGAGCCCAGAAGCTGCTTCCCATTGCCCAAGCTTGAGCGACGGTGAATTTCGCGTTACCGAAGTCTTCAGTACTACCGTTACCTAGGCGTTCACCTGCGTTGTAACCACCTTCAAATACTGTGCGCATTGTGTCGTTCCACTTATACATAGGACGAACCACTACCGAGTATTGATCGATATCGTATTGTTGGCCTGTACCATCGCCGATATCTTGACCTGCTAGGTATGCTAACTGATGACCCATTTCCCAAGAGTCGCCCATTGAAATCACACCCCAGTTAATCAAACGGTAACCCGTTGAATCGTTGTATTGGTCTGTGCCACGAGCGTAGTATGAACCTGAGCCCCAGAAGTTAGCCGCTTGTACACCGTAGCCAGCTGTACCGTACTGGAATACGGTTTGGTTGAAGCCATTACTAAGACCTTGCTGAAGAATCGCAGTTGCAAGTAAACCATCATCCGCTTGTTCTGAAACAGCGCCACCAGTATCTTTATCCATTGCAAAGTTATAGGCCAATGCAATTTCTAAGCTCGCATCAGACCATAGGCCAATGTTTGCTAAACGAGCATCTAAGATATAACCCGAAGAATCACTGTTGTTTGGATCGGTGCCAACCGTTGTATTGTCACCATCTTGGATCAGCGCAAGAGACAATTTCTGATTGCCAATAGAGAGGTTTTCAATACCACCACCCGTACCCGATGTATTTAGGTAGTAGAAGTCGGTAATGTGAATGTCTTTACGTTGGTAGTAAGTTTTACCTGCCCAAAGCGTTGCACCGCGATCAAAAGCTAACGCACCTTTCGCTTTAACGGCAAACTGCGCCACGTTAAAGTCTGCATCTTCCCAGCCATTTGCGCCGGGCGCCCCAGAGGCAATCATGGATTCAATGCGCCAGTTTATTTCACCGGTTTGCAAATCTTGAGAAAGCCCAAACTCAGAGTAGTTGTCATTCTCGTTACCTAGGCGACCAATACCGTTTTTGTTTACAGAAACATCTGAACCACTGTTACCGCTAATGCCAGTACCAGCGCGCATGTAACCGTTGAAATCTACAGCGAGTGCAGACGTTGAAAGTAGAGCAGCAGAGACTGCAGCTGTTAGTAGGTTTACCTTTTTCATTCTCGTTAACTCCCGAAACGATTATTATTTTTCTAATACATTCTTCCTTGATTAACAGTCCGTCCGTTAATACAGCCAATTTAGAATGCCAGTACACAACTGTTTTTATTTGACGGACTGATGGTAGTGCGATTTGGGATTAACGTAGTCCTCCTCCTTCTTTGAAATCGTGGGGGAAGTAGAGAATTTTTCAAAGGCGTAGTTCAAGCGGGTTGTCGTCTCGATCACACATTTAAGGAGGAGATTTTCACTTTCCAACGATAGGGATCACAATCAAAAATCCACAAAGATAGATCCAGATCTCGATTTAATTCCCGGCTAAGTCAGTTAAAAATCTTTATATGAAAATGAAATTCGTGATGTCGATCGTTTGCAAAGTCATCTTCTCTGCCGTGCCACCATTTTGCTTAGATCAGCTCAATTTTTAAAAAGGTTAGCTCAAGCGTATCAGTACCGATAAGGAAAAGAGTGACAACTCAATATTTTAACTAAAATACGGCTTAGAACAGCGTCAAGGGCACAATCCCTATTGCGTTAAAAGATTAAACCTTTTAACGTATCACTCAAACCATTCACAAAATAAACAAAAGATATTAACTAAGAATGAGTAGCAATAAATCGCGTCCCTATCCGCTGGGCGCTGAGTTAGATAAATGTGGATGTAACTTTTCTATTCACGCCCCAAGTTGCAAAGACATCGCTTTGGCGCTTTTTGATGCCAACGGAGAATTCACCGCCTACCCTATCACCAGTAGCTATGCGGGCATTAAGCACATTTACATTGAAGGGGTAACTCACGGTCAAGAGTATGGCTTTATTGTCTATGACCAAAACAACGAAAAAATCCTTCTCTCAGACCCTTACGCTAAAGCCATCAGCAAGCCACTTAGTTATCAAACGCCATTCTCAAATGAGACCAATTGGTCCATGGCGAAATCCGTTGTCACCTCATCAGAATTTGATTGGCAACAATCAGAGCACCCACGCCTCACACGCTCTGAAATTGTATTATTTGAAACGCATACCAAAGGCTTAACCAAGCTGAATAAAAATGTGCCAGTGGCACAGCGAGGGAAATACCTTGGACTCGTCAGCGATGAGATGCTGAGCTTTTACAAACAGCAAAACATCAATTGCCTACAATTACTTCCCGTTGCGGCTTGCATGCATGAGCCTCACCTACTGAACATGGATAAGGTTAACTATTGGGGCTACAACCCTTTTGTCTTTATGGCACCCGATCCTCGATACGCCGAAGTGGATGCAGTCCATGAGTTAAAAACGACCATTCGAGAGCTGCACAAAAACGGGATTGAAGTGATTTTGGATGTGGTTTACAACCACACCGCAGAAAGTGGTGATGGTGGTCCAGTCTTTAATCTAAAACTGCTCGATGAACGGTACTACCTAAAACATGGCTGTCACTACGCTAATTTCACTGGGTGTGGCAACACAGTCGATTTAAACTATCAACCCGCATTAACTCTGGTGATGGATACGCTTCGTTACTGGGTGCAAGAATTTAAAGTTGATGGATTCCGCTTTGATCTGGCCGCCACACTAGGACGAAATGGCGACAACTTTAATCGCGAAGCCGCGTTTTTTAAAGCTGTGGCTCAAGACCCTGTATTAAAAGAAACAAAGTTAATTGCCGAACCATGGGATATAGGTCCAAACGGATATCAAGTTGGCAATTTCCCTGACGGTTGGAATGAATGCAATGACAAGTTTCGTGATATTACACGCAGTTTTTGGCGTGGCGACCAAGGTTTTTTAAAAGAGTTTGCCACTCGCATGATGGGCTCAAGAGATATCTATAGCGCGAGCCGTTGGCCACATAAAATGACCGTCAACTACATTACTTATCACGATGGTTTTACCATGCAGGACTTAGTGTCCTACCAGCTGAAACACAACGAAGAAAATGGTGAAAATAACCACGATGGGCACGGCGACAACCGCTCAGATAACTTTGGCATAGAAGGCGAAACCCAAAGCCCTGAGACTATTGCATTGAGAGAAAAGCGTAAGCGAAACTTTATGAGTAGCTTGTTATTCTCATTTTGCATCCCTCACATTCTGACGGCTGACGTCGTATCACACAGTCAAAAAGGCAATAACAATGCGTATTGCCAAGACAACGAAATCAGCTGGTTAAATTGGCAACTTGAAGAACGACAGCAATCATTCAAGCAATGGTTATCCAACATGATAGCGGCGCGCCATGAACATATGATTCCGTTTATTGAGGCATTTAGTGGCGAAACTCGCAATGACAACCGAGTCAGCTGGTACCGCCCAGACGGAAACTTGATGGAGATGAACGATTGGAATCAGCTGAACGCCGTATCTTTAAAACTGGGAATTGCGACCGATGGTGCTGAATTACTTTACTATATTAATCAGTCACAAACGCCTGTTCGCTTTAGGTTGCCAGAGGGTGGCATTGAGCGTTGGTCTCTCATCTGCGATACCGCTGAAACCGAGGTTGGTCAAGGCGAGATAGATAAAGATACCCTAGTACAACCTCAATCTATGCTCATTTTGAAAGCTCAAGGACCACTCAAGATTCTGCCTGTTAAACAGGAAGTACTTGAAGCATAACTAAAATAACAAGCAATGATCTCAGAGTTACTCTGAGATCATTATTGCAGTTAATCCACAATGACATACAATCGTGCACTAGATATCGTAAATATCATTTTGCGCCAATATGAACACACTCAGCTTGATCAGCCCTGCAATTTGTATATGATTGCCAGCTACTCAAATTGAACAAAAAATAATCGGTTCATGTTTTGACGTTTTCCGTCAAACACAATAGACAACAAACAATATGGCTTTACCAAAAACAATCATACGTCTTCTCCGACCCTATGTGGTTGTACTCGTTACCATTTTAATTTATGTGGCTTATCAACATTATCATAAAGTTGAAAGCGAAGTGATTTCACAGTCTCATGCTAACTTGAGAACTGCGACCAAACTCATCCAAACACAATTAGAAAGCAGCCGTAGCAGCATCACTTCTTTGAATAAAGCCTTACTCTTAAAAAACGAACAAGAAGCCAACCAACAAGCTATTGAGCTGATTTATAGCACTGAAAACTATAACGATATTCTGCGATACAACCCTAAAAAACAAACCGCACTCTCTGAGTCTGACATTGATATCGCCCAACACAATCATAGCCAGCCTAAACGTATCCGTATGGATAACTTGACCTGGACGGATATGAGCTTCATGCACAACAACTATCAAGTATCCAACCTCTATCAAAGCCGTAACAACCGTTGGGTTATCGCCGTTCGTGAAAAATATCCTAAACGGTTAGAGCAATATGTCATCGAGTATGACTTGTGGTACATGAGCCAAACACTCATTGATTTACAGACTATGAGTACTGGGAATGTCTTTGTCGCTGATCGCGCGACGGGGAAAATTCTGCTGCATCCAAATCCAGACCGCATAGGGAAAAGTGCAAGCGTATATCGCTATGCGGTTGCAGGAAAAGTGATACAAGATGATCGCAGCGCTCCCGTTAGCTACTATTTTGCCAAGCAACCCAAGTTTAGCTTCGACCCCCAAGATAATATGGTCAATGACGATCCATCAGGAGAGGTGACGTATTTCTTTAAAAGTGACCCTAAACTGGCGGTTTACAACGCAAGAAACAGCCTAAATTGGATTTATTTTTCAGCAACATCACGTTCTGCTCTGTTTTCTCATAGCTATTCACTGCTTCTCATTTTCGTGCTAACGGCCACACTATTGTTGATCGTGGTGGCCTACAACTACCTTAATAGAGAGTTACAAATTGAGCTGACCAAACTGGCACGATCGACGGATTTGTATGAATTTAGAAAGCAAGTCAACGTATTGCTTTCAAGGTTTTGCTCACGCCATCGGGTTCAGCTGTGTTTGTATAACCATGATAGCCATACGTTTTATAGTATCGGTCACTCCGGTGAAGAACATGCCATAAGCATGGATAAAGAGTATGCATTAGATTTACTCAGCAGCGACATTCAGTATATACGTAACATCGAACAAGACCCTCTCGCCAGTCAAATACAAGTAGACAAGGCCTTCTATCGCCTTCCGCTATTAGGACACAGTGGCTTACTAGGCGTTATTTTTGTCGAAAGCCGTACTCGCACATACGCCAGTTTAGTAAAATTACTGCGCACTTATATTGAAACAGCGCTGAGCAATGTACTGCTTCATCGCCAACTTTCATTGCGCGACAGTGCCACTAACCAAGACAATTTATTTACCTTACGCAATAAAATTAGCCGCTATAAAGATCATAAAGACGTGTATTTACTAACGATGGATGTGGATGATCTAAAAGGAGTGAATTACCAGTATGGTTATACGTGCGGTGATCAACTTATTCTGGAGTTGACCGACATCATTAGTGCGCATTTCCCTTCTGCTTTCACCTTATCCACAGCAAGGGTCAGTGGTGATGAATTTTGTGTACTCTATCATGCGGATAATCAGCAAATGGCCTACTCATTGGCTGATAGCTTGCGAGATGCCGTGCAAACGCATCGCTTTAAATTTGATAATAGCACCATTCGCTTCACCGTCAGCGTTGGTGTCTCCCAACTGCAACTCTCAGTTGATCAAACACTGACTACCTCATTACAAGCAACAGAACGCAGTAAGAAAAAAGGTAAGAATCTGACCATTATGAACGTGACCATTTAGGTATTGCATTTACCTTGTAAGATATTTTTTATATCTTACAAGGTAGTCCGTCTCATTGTGCACTATCTTTGTT
>NZ_BATM01000026.1 GCF_000467185.1 Vibrio ezurae NBRC 102218 | reverse complement strand
ATCGGTGAAGTTGCCTGTCGTTAAATCGACGGTGGTGGTGAAGCTACCATCAGCTTTCACTGTAATACCAGAAGTCGGTACATCAAGATGATGACCAGCGCTATCCGTGATCACTAACGTATCAAGGTGAGCGCCTTCCTCTACGTGACCAGTAATCACTGTTTTTGCTTGCTCGCCACTACCAATTAGCGTATCAGTGAAGCCTGCATCCACAGCCGTCTGTGTATCTACCGTTACCGTCAACACTGGAGACGTGGTGCTGGTGTTACCGGCATTATCAGTGACTACCGCAGTTACTTTGTGATCGCCATCAGCTAGCGCTGCTGATGTGAATGTCCAGCCAGTGCCCGTGTGCGTTGCACTACCCACAGGATTGCCATCGATAAGGACTTTGACAGACGCAGCATCTGTATCCACGCCATTTAACGTGAACGTTGGCGTGGTGTCTTTTGTTATATTATCGGTGTCAGTACCTGTGGTATTTACGCCATGACTGTCCGAGCTTGCATTTAAATCGACTGTCGGCGTCGCAACGCCCGTATCTAACGTGCTGTGCGTGGGTGTAGAAGTCGCTGTGTTACCCGCTTTGTCCGTTGAAGATGCAGTGACTGTCAACGCACCATCTGTGAAGTTGCCAGAAGTTAGATCGACTGTGGTGGTGAAGCTACCATCAGCTTTCACGGCAATACCAGAGGTCGGTACATCTAAATGATGACCTGCACTGTCCGTGATCACTAGCGTATCAAGGTGAGCGCCTTCCTCTACATGACCAGTAATCACTGTTTTTGCTTGCTCGCCGCTACCAATAAGCGTATCGGTGAAGCCTGCATCCACAGCAGTTTGAGTATCTACCGTTACCGTCAACGCTGGAGAGGTGGTGCTGGTGTTGCCGGCATTATCAGTGACCACCGCAGTCACTTTGTGATCGCCATCAGTTAGCGCGGCCGACGTGAATGTCCAGCCAGTGCCGGTGTGCGTTGCACTGCCTACAGATTTACCATCGATAAATACCTCAACAGACGCAGCATCCGTATCCACACCATTTAACGTGAACGTTGGCGTGGTGTCTTTTGTCAAGTTATCGGTGTCTGTACCTGTAGTATTCGCACCATGACTGTCAGAAGTCGCATTAAGATCTACTGCTGGCGTCGCAACGCCTGTATCTAGCGTACTGTGCGTGGGTGTAGAAGTCGCTGTGTTGCCTGCTTTGTCCGTTGAAGATGCCGTAACCGTTAACGCACCATCGGTGAAGTTGCCTGTCGTTAAATCGACGGTGGTGGTGAAGCTACCATCAGCTTTCACTGTAATACCAGAAGTCGGTACATCTAGATGATGACCTGCACCGTCCGTAATCACTAATGTATCAAGATGAGCGCCTGCTTCTACGTGACCGGTGATGATCGTCGCTGATTGCTCAGTATTACTAATCAAGTTGTCAGTAAAGCCTGCATCAACAGATGTAGTTGTATCAACCTTAACCGTCAACGGTGACGACATTGCACTAGTATTGCCTGCTGTGTCAGTAACCATTGTGGTCACTTTATGATCGCCATCAGTTAAACCCGCTGATGTGAATGTCCAGTCAGTACCAGTGTGCGTTGCACTGCCTACAGATTTACCATCAACAAACACCTCTACTGATGCAGCATCTGTATTTACACCTTGTAGCGTAAAGGTCGGCGTTGTATCCGTTGTGAGGTTATCGGTATTAGTCCCTGTCGTGTTTGCACCGTGCGTATCTGAGTTTGTATTTAAATCAACCGTTGGCGTATCAACGTGCTGATCAATCACAATGGCTGTACTGCCTGTTGTATGCCCATCATGTCCCGATGGATCAATCACTTTGGCGGTTAAATCATGATGAGTGCCACCAGCCGTTGACGATTTACCAAGGCCCACCACAATATCAAATTGGCCATGAGCATCAGAGTAGCCAGAACCTACAATATGATCACTGCCGTCAGAGTTTTTACCATCGGTAATCTTCACCAATGAAAACGGAATGTCCGTTGTTCCGGTCACTGTAGGGGTTGGATTAGACGTAATACCATCAGTATGATCGCTACCGCTATCTGTACTGGTCGTTAAACCATGTAACGTTATAGTGGGTGTAGCGGGTGTTTGTACCGGTATTGTCGGAGCCGTTGCTGTCAATTGTGCTTGAGTTGGAACACTGTTTGTCACTGTTGGTTGATGACCGACAGTTGCTGGAGCAGTGACTGTGACTGTTGGAGCAAAAGTTAAGAACTGAGAATCTGAGCCGCCGTGATTATCTGTTGTACTTACCTCAAAGGTCTCTTGTCCACTATAAACACCTGATTTAGGGTCATAATTCATTCCCTGATGAATAGCATCAGCATGCATCTGGTAACTGTATACCCCAGTGGTACTGTCGAGCGTCAAATCACCGAATGTGCCATGGGCAACAACACTCGTGCCCGTTATTGTGCCACCCATCGCACCATAAGTATGTGTATCGTGAGTATCCGCATCGTTTGTACTCAGCGTGCCTGCTGTATTGGCGTTTTGGGTAATATGAAGCTGCGGGATGTCGTTAGTACCGTCGATAGTAACCGTGATTTCACCAGTGTTAGTATTACCAGCGGTATCGGTTACAGTGTATTGAACGCTATCTGTTTCTGATTCGCCTTGCGCAAGATGTTGCGCCGCTGCGTTATCTAATGTGTAGGTATAAGTCCCGTCCGCTTTGACATCAAAATGACCATGCTGACCGTCTGCATTAATGACAGTAACGAAATCGCCTGCTTGCGCATGTGGGTTTACATCGCCCGTTGCTGTAATGCGAGTATCTTCAATGACCGAATCGGTAGCGTCTGGCGAATCAACATGTTGATCTATAGTTACCGTCAGAGCCGTTGAAGTGTTGGTATTGCCAGCAATATCGGTCACAGTTGCGGTAATAGCATGATCGCCTTCACTCATGAACGATTTAGGTACAGTGATCTGCCACACACCATTGTGATTACTGGCGCTACCGATAGAGTGGCCATCAACCATGACCTCAACATGTTGAGCATCAGTATCAATGTTACCCAGAGTTAGGGTTGGCGTGGCGACATTGGTGATGTTATCTGTGTTGGTTCCCGTACCGGCAAAACTGTCAGAAGTTGCGCTAAGATCAACCGTAGGTTGACTGGTATGCTGATCAATCACAATTGGAGTTGATGATGTGCTCGAACCACCTTGCCCTGAAAGATCAGTCACAGTAGCCGTCAGATCATGATGCGATCCCGCAGTAGATGATGATTGCCCTAACCCTACAACAATGTTGTAGTGACCATTTACATCGGCATACCCAGAACCCACTACCTTGTCAGTACCGTCAAGATTTTTTCCATCAACGATCGTGACATGGGAGAAAGGAATACCGGCAACGCCTGTTACAGTTGGGTTCGAATTATCAGTAATACCATCGGTATGATCAGTACCGGAATCGGTAGTGGGATCTAAACCATCAATTGTTATTGTCGGCTGTGCCGGTGTATTTACTGGTGCCGTTGGCGCTATGGATGAAACCTGTGTTGGAGTTGATACAGAGTAATGAACAATCGGCTTCGCACCTGTAACCGTCGGCGCTGTTAGTGATGCCGTTGGAGAAAAGGTTAAATATTGAGTCGCAGAGCCACCATGATTATCCGTTGTTGAAACTTCAAAGCTATCCTGGCCAGAATAAGTGTGAGTTTTGGGATCATAGTTCATGCCATGCCCATTATTAATCGCATCGGCATGGATCTTATAGCGGTATTCACCTGTCACTGTATCTACAGTTAGATCGCCATAAATACCTTGCGCCACAATATTTTGAGCGGAAGCAACACCCCCAAGGATCCCATAAGTATGCGTGTCAGTGACATCTATATCCGTGGTGTGCAATTGACCCGATTTGGTAGAATTCTGCAATACTGTCAGTACAGGAACATCATTTGTGCCATGTACGGTAACCACAACCTCTTGTGTGGTGCCGCCATCTTTTGATACAGCCGTAAAGGCTTGGGTGAACGTCTCACCCTCAGCAAGTTGCTGGATAGCAGGATCGGTGTTATTCGCAGTAAAGTGCCAATGGCCATGGCTATCTAAAGTAAATTCACCGTGGTTTGTAGAGACAGCTTGCGGTATAAAATAAGCATCATCATGGTCATTATCCGTAATGCTTAACTGGCCATCAGTGTGTAACTGACCATTTTGAACCTGCACATCCTCAGTCACGTCACCAGTATGTACGCCTGCAATAATGGCTTTATCTTCAGAACCTTTAATGACAACAGTTACTGTCGAATCAATACCGCTATTAGTCGCAACAGTAAAAGTATCCGTAATCGACTCACCCGGTTTTAATGACTGAATCGCGCTTTGATGATCATCAGCATGATATTGCCAGTGACCATCACTATCCATGTTTAAAGAACCAAACTTACCGTCATGTGAATAGGCTTGAAACGCCGCAGGCCCCTCAGTTTTATCCACTAATGCACCAGAGGCAACCAAGTCACCCGCTTTAACAGCAACATCTTCTGTTAATACCGCCGCGCTGTCCCCTGCGATCACAACCGCACCCGCAGAGCCTACGGTAAATGTCACTGGGTGCCCAACTTCATGTCCATCGACAAGTTGGCGCGCGATAAAAATACCGCCGCCCGCAACTAAAGTGCCAGCACCAGCAAAAATATTAAAAGCACCCGTTGCGGCAACGTCTACAATACCGTGAGTGGTTTCAGTACGTGTAGGAAGAAACTGCTGCGCATGTCCATTATTCGCCACCACTTTACCCGTAAATACAGGCTTGCTAGGAGAAACATGTTGCGACTGATGTGACACAACCGGAGGCTCTATATCCAGCCCTTGATGTGGCGCACCCTGAACGGCTTCAGCTTTATCAGCTGTTTGTGGTGGATTCTGTATATGGTGTGGTGTGTGTTTAGCAAATACCGCCTTTGGCTCAGCTAAAACCATATCTGCTATAGGCAGCACTGTATCACCCTCGTCATAGCGCAATTCAGAGGCACGCAATTTTTCGGCTTGCTTTTGCTGCTCTTTCGCTTTTGCGATAGTAAGATCGACGGGCGTTACTTCAGGTTTCTTGGCCATGGTAGTTCCTTTGCATTATTTCACTGCGGTATTTAAATAAAACTCGCACAAAATAGGTAATTAACTGATAGAAGACTCAAGCAGATAAAAATCACGTTTTATCTCATACTTAATAAGTCACTCTCTCTTACCTCATATAATACCAATTTATTTTATAGATATAAAAAAAACCCTAACATTTTAATGTCAGGGTTAATTATCTGAATAATAACGTTAATTTATTTAAAATAATGACTCAGCATTTTAATGTAGAGTTAATATTTAAAGCGCAAACGTTAAATGTTTTATATATGAAAACTTATCGTTCATTAAACGCACCTGTTATATTAGTAAATACAGGTTTCCACAGGTATTCAAATACGGTTTTTTTACCCGTTATAATATCGGCTTCGCCTGTCATACCTGGAATTGTCTTAAGGTACTCTGGGTTCTTTTCAAAATAAGGTTTCGCAATTGAAATCTTCACTTTATAGTAAACGCCTCCGCGCTCATCTTGATCCGTTGTCGGTGAGATACTCTCGACAACCCCCTTCAATGAACCATAACGGGAATAGTCAAAAGCATCTATCTTAATACGTGCCATATCCCCTACTTGCACAAAACCAATGTCACGAGGAGATAGCTTGGTTTCCATCAAGCCTTGTTTTGTCACAGGTACGATAACCGCTACCATACCGCCGGGCTTAACCACGCTTCCTGCAGACGTCGTGGGAATAGATTGAATCACCCCTTCTACTGGTGCTTTCACCACATCATCTTTCACATCGGCAGCACTAGAGCGCAGACGTGCATCCATTGCAATAAGATCCGTCTGCGCTTCGGTACGCTGCTCTGATACCTCTGCAACTAAATCAACATCCTTTTGAATAAGCTGTTTATTCAAGTTATCCAGCGTACTTTTAAGTACTTGATAACGGCTGTTAAGCGAGTTTACCTGCTGCTGATAAGAGTCGTACTTTTGTTTGGTTTCTAAGAACTTCACTTCAGATATAGACTGATTCTGCCCAGCCTCTTTCATCAACAAGTACATACGATGCGAAGCTTTTAACTGATTACGCAGTGAAGGTAATTCTTCTAACACCCCACTTAATTCGGCATTGGTCTTGTCTATCTCAGACTCAATCACCTTTTCAACCGCTTCGCGCTTTTCCTTCATCTTATCAAAAGCTTCAATATGGTTTGCTGTAAGCTCAGGATACTCTTTTGCATATTCGGTAAGATCCAGCGGTTTCTTATTGATATAGGCATCATATCGCTTAATCTTCATTTCAAAATTAGCGCGCTTAACTTCTAATTCATCTTTTGTTGACAGATTTTTCTCGGAGACAAAATGCACCAACTGCTGGCCTTTTTTCACCATTTGCCCTTCTTCAACATCGACTGAAGCAATGGTACCGCCACTCTCAGATTGAATAACCTGCTTATGACCTAAAGGAATAATCTGCCCTTTACTCTTTGAAATCTCTTCGACTGTCGCGTGAGTCGACCACACCAGCAAAATAGCAATTGCGCAGCAAATCAACAAAGCGACACGCCGAATGAGTCTGCGATCTTTTATGGACTCAATCGAATTTGAAAACTCATAATCTGGCCAATCGTCACCCTCAGACTTTCTACGATTACGCATTAGCTTCTCCTTGATTTTCAACTGGCGCTTGCTCTGGTAAAGGACCAGCAAAGGCCACTGCACCCTTATCCAAAACCACAACCTTATCTACCAAAGGTAAAAGGTGTTGATCGTGGGTTGAGAAAATCAACGTTTTTGTCCCCTTACAAGACTTAATAAATTCGATAAAAGCAGCTTTCACTGTCGGGTTACCCGCAGCGACCGGTTCGTCCATCAAAATAAAGTTAGAATCAGAAACGATAACGCGAGCTAATGAAATAGCCTCTGCGTCAATAGAACGTAGCATAATATTACACGCTGCAAATATCGGCGCATGTATGTCGCCCTCCACCAGCTCAAGAAGAGCGTGAGCCCCTGCTTGCTGTAGTGCAGCAACAATCTCTTCATCTGTTGCAGAAGGCTTTTGGAAGCGAATATTGTCAGCCAGAGACCCCTCAACCAATTGCGTTTCAGCGGGTGAATAACTGCACCAAGTACGATACACCTGAGGATCATACTGACGAATATTTCGTCCGTTTAGCGATATGTAACCGGCTTGCGGCTCTAGCACACCTAACGTCGTGATCAGTAAAGACGATTTACCACAGCCATTCGGGCCAAGCACTGCGACAACGTCTCCCGCAAGCGCGTCAAACTCAACTCCTGAAAGGGCTGGAGCAGATTCTGCATCATAACGTAGAGTCACACCTTTGAAGCTAACCGCAGGTGCACTATCCATGTCAGGAATGTCCAGACGCAACTCATTATTTTCCGTTTGTACCGTTAAAAAGCCATCAAACTGAGCAACGGCGCTCTTTAGCATATCAATCTTAAGTGATGACGAAAGCACCATGGCTGCAGGGCCTGTTATGCGCCAAATCAACATCACACACGCAATCAAAGCACCCGAGGTGATGCTGTGGTTTAACACTAAGAAAATACCCACAAAAATAGTCACCAGCCCCGTAATCATGGTCATGACATGGCTGACTGCCCCATAAAGACCATTGCGTTTCGCAAACATAAAGTTTTGGCGACTATTTTCACGGTTTAAACGATGAAGGCGCTGAATCCAACCTTCGGCATTACCACCTGATTTCAAAAACAGAATATTTTTTGATAGTTCGGTAATACCATCTTGATGTTCATTGTAGATAGCAGGCAAAGCGGCGTTGGTAAATTTAGTCAACAAATACGACACCAATTTATGCAGCAATATCATCACAATAGGCACCAGTACTAACCAACCCGCCAGCACTGCAATCGTAATTAATACGATAATGACAAAGGGCAGATCCAACATACTTCCCCCCACAGTACCGGCTAACATAGAACGTACGCGCTCCGTGTTTTTCATTCGGTTAATGTGGTTGGTAATACCCACTCGAGCAAGTAATGTCAGTGGCATATGAATAAGTCGATGGAAAGTAACGTTTGAGATTTCACGCACAAACTCTGTCACTACCTTAGATAAGATATAGCCACGAGCCAGTCGCGCCCCCACATAAATAAAGACTGCTATCGCCGCCCCCATGCCGAGCTCAGGCAATACTTCAACAAGGTGTCCACCAATAACCTTGTCATAAACAGACATAGTAAAAAGGGGAATGGACAAGCCTGTGAGCGTTGACATAAAGGTTAAGACAAGAACTGGCCAATACCATTTTTTGCGCAAATTCACTTCCTTAACAAAGGTGCGAACGGATAGCTGCTTGCTGGGAATAGACTCCAACACTACAATATGGCTAAATTGGCTTATTTCTTCAAAATCAACAGCTTGCCAGCGGCGACTTGCGGGGGTTTGCTTCTGAAACGTTTTACCGCTACGTCGAAATAAAGTGGCGTGATACTCCCCGTCATCTTCACGTGATGAGGTTATCCCAATAAAAGGGTAATGCGTATCTTCCAGCTGATCTTGATGTGGAATATCTATGGTATAAGTGACGTTGAACTTTTTAAGTTGTTCCACTAACTCGAGTGGTGACATATGCTCAAGGTGTGGGTTTTTAGCAACATTTCGTGCCTGTGCATGCATGCCCACCTGTTTTAAGAAAGTCACTGCAATACTGCGCAGCGTATTTTCAGGTTCTGCGACCATTTTATCCATTATCTTGCCCATTCACTGTCGGGGTTGTTAGCAGTTGTCCCTCACCGGTTGCGTCAATACTCAATATGTAGTCATATTCCATGCTCTGTGGGCTAACATAGCCTGTCGCAAAAATACTGCGCTTCTGTTTTTCATCTTTGAGGACCTGCGTAACTAATTCAGCAGACGGAATATCTAATGAGAGAAAAGGTTGCTCCAGCATTAAAAATGCGGGGTCTTGCACTAAAGCGCGCACCAGTGCGATAAGCTTAATCGTTCCCTTGTTAAAGGTTTCTGTACCACTTTCATCAATACGAGTCTGATAACCTGAAGGCAGTTCAGCCAGTGTGGCTGTTAGGCCTAATTTATCTGCTATTTCCATAGCATCAGCCTCTAACTCGGGTGTAAACATTGTCATGTTCTCAAGTAAAGTACCTGAAAATAAATTGGGCCATGCGGACACCAACACCACAGCATTACGGTAAACATCATATTCTAGGTCGTAAATATTATGCGACCCAATACGCACTTCACCTTCCGCAGGAGGCTCAAGCCCTACAACCATAGACAATACTTCGCTGGCAAAGTACAACGAGTCTGAAGTCACTTGAATAAGGGAATGCTCTGGCACCGTAATTCCATCAAGCGTTAGCACCTTACTCGCCACAGGCATTTTTACGCCATCAAAAGAAAGGACACTTGATGTCAGTGGTTCATCCAATACCACTTGCCCAGTAAACTTAGCCTCTGGAATATTGATGAGTTCAAGTACTTCTTCTTTTGCCACCTCTGCAGAAGCAACGCGAGTATACAAGCCAATAATGGCCGATAACGGTGCGACCGCACGACCCGCTAAAATTGAGCAGGCGGTCAATCCGCCCGTAGTCATGTGTCCATCAACAACAAGTAGTGCCCCTAACATAATGATTAATAAGGTCGTGGCTTGTGATGCTCCGCCGATACACTCTTGAAGTCGGATTGACAGCCAATCAACGCGTTTTTGCTGTTGCTGTAATCGGTAATTGGTATGTCGAAAAGAGGCAGAAAGTTCGGCTTCTTGAGCAAGTGCTTTAACACTTGTCAGACCGGAAAAAACACGGATAAAAATACGTGTACGCTGACTTTCTGTCAGTGAAAGGGATGTGGTGAGCTTCTTCAGTTTGCGACCTAAGAACAGGATCATCAAAGTCACGCAGACCCAAACAGCAATGGGGATGAATACCAGATCTCCACCGATGAAATAAACGAGCCATAAAAACAAACACGCAAAAGGAAGGTCAATCAGCGCCACTTTTGCCTGACCGGAGTACATATCCCGCATATGACCAATAGCACTAACGCCATTGAAAATACGACCCACATTCATATCGGCCAGTCGCTTATAGTCACTCTTAAAGAGTGAACTAATGACTTCTTTTGAGACCTTTAGTTCAAAATTGGCAGCAGCTGAAGCCATCAACCAACTACGAAAGTAACGTAAGAAACCCTCTAAAAATACAGCGGTAATTACCCCAATAAATAGGATAGTCGCGGTATCATAACTTTGATTCGGTAAAATTCGGTCATAAGTGTGCAATAACGAAAATGGCATTGCTAGTGACAAAATATTAATAAAAAGTGAAATCAGAAGCAGGAAAAATAAACTGCTGTCACGATTAAAGAAAAGTCGGAAATTTCGTTTCATTGGCTATATATGCTCAAGTGCATCATCGAGTAAGTTTCTAACCTAACCGCTATGAATGAATTCTAAGATTTCATTCTACCTATTTGGCTATTACTATGAGTGCACATAAATCGGGTTATTTATATAAAATAAACGGCATTCATCTTGGACTAGTAAGTCATTCCAATATTAAATTTAACGTGTAAAATAATAAATACCTAGGCATTATATAGCAAATTTAAATTACTCTCTTTTTACTTGCGATTTCCGGTTGAAGCTATGAAACAAATCCCACTACCCCTACTTGTTGCCTGTGGCGTTATTGCCACGCCACAAATTGCAGCCGCAACAAACCTGTCAGAAATCTATTCTCAGGCCAAGGTTAGTGACACGGTAGTCCAAACCGCCAAAGCTGATAAAGATGCGGCTTTTGCCAATGTCGATGCTAAACGTGCTCCTTTGTTACCGCAGATAAACTTAGTGGGCACAGCTGAAGGTGAGTTAGGTGACCATTATTTCGAAACTCCCGGCGACAAGCCGTATAGTGATGGATACACCACGGGAGCGAAGATCGTTTTAGATCAAGACTTATATCTTCGCTCTAGCTGGATTGATCTTGATATTGCAGAAAAACAGGCTCGCCAAGCGGATGCTGATTATGCTGCAGCCGAGCAAGAACTCATCATGCGCTCTGCACAAGCCTACTTTGACGTATTAAAAGCCCAAGATGAGCTAAAATCGGTTCAAGCAGAAAAATTAGCGACCAAAAAACAGTGGGATCAAGCTAAGCAGCGTCACGACGCAGGGCTTGCGGCGATTACCGATGTCTATGATGCTGAAGCTCAATACGATACCGTACTCGCTACCGAAGTACTGACAGAAAACGATCTGACCAACAGCTATGAAAAGCTACGAAAGATCACTAATCAGCCTTATGATGAAATTGACACGCTCAATTCAAAGCGATTCAGCCCAGCTAAAAACACCGTAAACTCGAATGCACTGATCAAAGAAGCCCACGAGAAAAACCTTGAGCTGCTTGCCGCTCGCATCGAAAAAGATGTTGCCCAAGATCGCATCAAGTCAGCCAATTCGGGTCATTTGCCTAGCTTGCACTTTAACGCTTCTTATGGGAACGAAGACTATCAAAATGCATGGGGCCGCTCACCTATTGATCATAGCCATGGCAATGATCTTAAAGCCGGTCTTACGCTAAGTGTCCCTGTTTACAATGGTGGGGCTACTTCGGCTAAAACCGCTTCCGCGCAAGCCGAATACATTACCGCCAGCCAAAAACTTGAAAATAAATACCGCGAAGTGGATGCGAATATCCGCGCCTACAACAACAATGTCTCCGCCTCTTACAGCGCGCTCATTGCCTATAAGCAAGTGCTAAAATCCGCACAAGCTGCACACAAAGCCACCCTCTCAGGCTTCCGTGTAGGCACTCGTACTATTGTTGACGTACTCAACTCTTCTCGTCGCGTATTTGAAGCACAGCGCAGCTTATCTGATGCACGCTACGACTACATTACCGCAGGTCTGCGCGTGAAATTAGCCGCTGGTAGCCTAACAGAGCAAGACATCCTCGATATTAATGCAGGGCTAGAATCACCCCACAAAAACGATAGCGATACCCCAGTAAGCTAATATCCCCTAACGGTTTCAG
This sequence comes from Vibrio ezurae NBRC 102218, assembly GCF_000467185.1. GTDB lineage: Bacteria > Pseudomonadota > Gammaproteobacteria > Enterobacterales > Vibrionaceae > Vibrio > Vibrio ezurae. The sequence goes on along the minus strand of NZ_BATM01000026.1, from coordinate 58,434 downwards.
CCAAAAGGCTACTCTTGGCCTTTTGGCTGAAGTCGCTCTCAGATCGCCTTGCGCTGATTCCAAACTCCATAACAAACGCCCCTACCTGCTATATAGGACGCCATGAAGCTTAGTCATACTCTGAGCATAAATTCATAGCAACTTGCTATAGATGTTTTACGAAAGAAATGATGGTTTTTTACGATCGATCAGTCTTCTTGCTACTCAGTTGCGTCTTTTTAATTTATCCACTCCAATGACCTGCTCTTGTCCACACTGTCGAGTATTGCAGTTTTCTTTAACGCACGGCAAAGGAATATATGGCAGGCAGCGAATGATCGAATGCAACATCTTCGTGTTTGATGATGATAAGCGAAGAATGGATCTATTTCAGAGAGTAAAGTTAAACAAGCCGTTAGCTAGATAAAAACGAGCGTATTATGGAGTTTCAAACTATTACTAAGTGCATAGTTATACCTGTTAGTATCATCTATGAATGAGTAAATAATTGAGTTAAGTAAAGAAGAGAAGAGATTGGAGCGTGCAGCGGGAATCGAACCCGCATCATCAGCTTGGAAGGCTGAGGTAATAGCCATTATACGATGCACGCACATCGTGTTGACGAGAGTTAATATGCCATAATAATTTGAAAATAAAAGCGCTAATTGAATAAATTTGCGTATTTACAATCTGTTTGAATGCTTTTCAGACACTATGTGCAAAAAAAAGACAAGCTGACATCAAGTCGCCTCTCTATTATGTTGAAAGGTCTAAATGCGCTAACCGCTATATCTAACACATTCACAGTTCAACTAACCCTTCAACCTACAATAAAGCGCTTCTCTAGTGGTGCAATATAGAGCTTTGAGAACCTTAAGAACATGCCATGGCAAAGTGGCATGTTCGGTCAATTTTAGAAGAGCACTCACCACTTCCTAAACAAACGCACACTTTACGCCAAATGAACTCCAATCTTCGCCCTAAATATACACGCTTTAAAAAGATAGAATTTCATTGGCTTTTAGGCCGGCACAGTCAACAAAACATAGCAAATAAATAGCATATGAATGCGCAACTCAGCGAATATAAATTCATCATACGAGCCTCTCCCCAGAAAAAAGTGTAACAAAATATATCGATCCTCATCACACTACTAATTAAATAATACAAAAGGATTGTTCTAAGTGTAACAATTATAAATCATTGATTTTGATTATATTTAACACTGTAAAATAAATAGCCGCTTAAAATTTGAGCTAAAGTGTGAATTTAAAACACGACTTACATCACTGTTTAAGATGTTCCGACGAGTAAGCTTCAGTTCATAGATATTCCCAAAAGGTAGAAAACAATGAACAAACATGCACTCGCCATTTTAATAGGATTAGCACTCGCTGGGTGTAACAGTGAATCTAATACAAATGCCACATCGCAAACTCAAGTTAAAGAGCCAGTAACGGCTTCTCAGCCAGTAGTCACCGAATCAAATACGAAAACTCCAGAAGTTGTAAAAGCACCAACGACTCAATCCAATGAAGTAGTTAAAGCACCAACGACTACACCAGCTCCAACAGGCATTGCTCTAATACAACCTGAAAACCAAAACGACTCTATATTTGAAAGTTCAGGCATTCCGTCTGGCGTTGTAATGACTCCTAGTGTTAATTGTACAGAAACCTTTCAATCAGTAAGTAAACTACAAGACGCTGCTGAGGATCTTGTTGACGCGCTTAAAGATGAAGACAACACAACGAAACCGACTGCAAATACAACCCTGTGTTTAGCTGACGGTACCTATGATAAAGACCTTGAACTAAAAATCTCCGGATTTAAAGTTGCTGCAGAACATCCCGGCCAAGCAATCCTTAAAGGCGGCGAAGTATCCGTTGCAATGGGTGGTGAGAAAAGTCAATTCCAAGGCTTCGTGCTTGATGGTGTAAAATTTGACAGTGCTTTGATTAATACTCGTCTAAGTAGCAGTGATATTTGTCAAGACTGTCGTATTACTGAGGTTTCAGTACTAAATGCTGTAGGTGAAAATGACTACGGTAACTTAGTTAAAGTTTACGGTGGTGGTACTTGGTTAGACCATAATATTTTTAGTGGTAAAACTATTAAAAATCCTATGGTTTCTCTAGTTCGGGAGGATGGTTTAACTCCTGAACACCGTGCGCATAAAATTGTCGTTTATAAAAACTATTTTGCAAACCGTCCACCAGCGGATGGCAAAATCTACGCGGGTTCAAGCGATAACGACTACGAAGCCATTCGTACTGGTTTAAGTGAAACCCATGGTGAAGACAGTAACTCTTTTGTTGTTGGTAACCTATTTGAAAACATTCAAGGTGAAGCTGAAGTTATCTCTAACAAAGCCAGTCACAACACCATTAGTTTCAATACTATCCGTAATAGTTATGGTTCTCTTACCAACCGTCACGGTCACGGCAACACCATTGAAAACAACTTCATTCTTGGTGAAGGTTACCCACTAGCGGGCGGTATTCGTATCGGTGACTCTGACCATCAAGTGAACAACAACTACATAGAAGGTGCACGTTACTTAAGCTCAACTCACCACGGTGGTATTGTTCTATTAGGTTCTGATAGTGATCAAAAAGATGGCAATGGTACCGGCAATGGCTACCAATTAGTTCAAGATGTTCATGTCTCTCACAACACCATTGTGGATAGTGTAAATAGCTTTAACCTAGATGGTGGCGGTAAATCACATCAACCAAACCATGTTTTCATTGACCACAACATTGTTGAACAAGCGATTGGTCCAGTATTTAAAAGCTCTGACCGTGGTTTACCAGGAAATTCAGAAATTATTGGTAACCTATTCTCAGGCCAACAAGTTGCGGATAGTGATGGAATCAAACAATCTGATTTAGCATCTCAAAACAGATTTGAATCAGCGGTTCTAGCACGCGGTGTTGACCACTTATTCCGTCCAACATCGAATAGCCCAGATCTTACTGTAGCAACACAAGGTGACTATCAAACGCTAAATCCTATCTATGATATGGATGGTCAACAACGTAGCGCTACTACTACAATCGGTGCGGATGAACCCAACGCCTCTGAAATTAAAGTGAAACCACTGACTTTCGCAGATGTGGGTCCAGTAAGCTACAAAATTACAAAACCTGCTCCAATTGTGATTACTGCGCCAATTGAAAATAGTAACTTCGAAAAAGGACTAGATAGTTGGACAAATGCTAAAGGTGATACTCAAGTAGTTACAGGCCCACATGCATTTTCTGGTCAGACATTAGAGCTTACTAACAACGGTTCTATTAGCCAACAGTTCGCTGTTCTACCAGATCATCACTACGAGCTAAGTGCTTTTGTTAAAGGTAATTATGCGCTATCTATCGATGGTAAAGAATTAACCAAAGGCGATGTGTCTGGAGAGCAATACAAATGGGTAACTGTGCCTTATGATTCTGAATCAGCAACAAGTGTAGATTTATCATTAAGCATTCCTGAAAACGTCACTGTAACCGCTCCAATTGCTAACGCTGACTTCAACAATAAAAGTATGGATCACTGGACTAAACATATAGAGGGTGGCTATATTGACTCTTCAAGCGATAGTGCGTTTTCAACAAAAGGCTCTGTTCGCCTACGTTTCAAACATAGTGACGATGCTACAAATGATTTCACTACACACCCTAGTATAAGCCAAGTTGTAGATGGACTGCCAACTAACACAGACGTTACTTTCTCTATGTACTACTGTGACAAAATGGGGAATGACTCTATTGCAAGCCTTGACTTTGGTGCCAAAACTAAAGCAGCACAATCACTACAAGGTACAACAATAGCTCACTCAGTGGTCCACAACAAAGACTTAGCAAATGCACCGAAAGGTACTTATAAAGATTGCTTCAAAGAAGTGTCTCAAACCTTCAATACTAAAAATAACAGTAGTGTAGAAATATTTGCCAACTTAATTGTTGAAGCTGATAAAGCTCAATCGAATAAATACTACAATGAAACAGGTAGTGATGAAGGTGGCAAACTTGAAGTTCGTGTAGACCACTTCGCACTTACTTACCAAGCCAAGGCAGGTGACGACTTAACTGCAAACTTTGATGAAGTACGCCTAGCTACTCGTACTGACCAAAATGCTCCAAAAAACTAATAAATAATCATTAGTTAATTATAACTAGCCAAAGGCACCTCGTTTGAGGTGCCTTTTTTTACTCTTGTCACTTTATTCTTGTCACTATCGCCCTACAAGCTTATTAAAACTCATTGTCTTCTACTACTTCCCAGCCCTTAGTACTACTCCTCTGCAAAACCGTCATAGACTTAATTTATAGCAACCCTAGTCATCAATTGTAGATTCTAGCGTAGCAACAGCGTTGAACGTTTTGATTATAGAGTTATGGCTTATCAGGAAGCGAATGCTTTGCGTAGTGGCTTTTCTACGGCATTTATAGATGGGTAATATTAAGAAGAGGCATTATAAGTAAGCCATCCTACCTGTGTAGCTCAGCAATACAGAACCTAAAATAACTATGGCTACAAAAAGAAAGGGCATACAGAGAAGAGTAATATCTGAAGATTCATAAGCAGTTGGAATAAAAAGAATTACAGCGTATTCGAAGTGAAATAATAACTTGAGTTTTCGGTGGTATTTGTAGCGTTCGAAAGAAGTCTTTTTTGCAGGCACAACCCTTCAATAAATACCAAGGATTGCGCCTGCTATTTAAGCATTATCGCTTATAAGTCACTGCTTCGCTTTCATCTAAGTGGATAGATGTTTGTGCAGGTTTGGTCTCTGCAATCACCTGTCCGTGACGAACAGAATAACGCACAGGAACTTGGCGACGCACAGCGTCAAAACCATTTTCTGCAGGAAGGATAAGAAGGCTAGCGGGTTTGCCCTCTTCAATGCCGTATTGGTCTTGAATGTTTAACGCTTTGGCAGAGTTGGTGCTGATCAAATCTAATGATTGGTTTATCTGATCGTAACCCATCACTTGCGTGACATGTAGCCCCATATGCAGCACTTGAAGCATGTTTGCAGTGCCCAATGGATACCAAGGGTCAAACACATCATCGTGACCAAAACAGACGTTGATATTCGCTTGTAGCATCTCTTTAACTCGGGTAATACCGCGACGCTTAGGATAATCATCAAATCGACCTTGCAAGTGAGTATTCACTAGCGGATTTGCCACAAAGCTAATGCCTGACATTTTAAGCAAACGGAATAAGCGAGAAGCGTAAGCCCCATTGTATGAGCCCATAGCAGTCGTGTGACTTGCCGTCACCTTATCGCCCATTTGATATTTATGAGCCAATGCCGCTAGTGTTTCGACAAATCGCGATTGCTCATCATCAATTTCATCACAATGCACATCAATCAAGCAGTCGTATTTACGCGCTAATTCAAAAGCAAAATGCAGCGATTCCACCCCATATTCACGAGTAAATTCGAAGTGTGGAATAGCGCCAATGACATCCGCGCCAAGCTGTACGGCTTCTTCTAATAGCTCTTTACCGTTAGGGTAAGACAAGATGCCTTCTTGAGGAAATGCCACAATTTGGATATCTACCCATTGCTTCATTTCTTCACGCACTTCGACTAAAGCGCGCAGTGCCAATAGCGTAGGATCAGAGACATCAACATGAGTTCTAACATGCTGAATACCATTGGCTATTTGCCATTTTAAGGTTTGTTTTGCTCTAGATTTTACGTCTTCAATGGTGAGCGTTTGTTTGCGCTCAGCCCAACGCTCAATCCCTTCAAATAAAGTACCAGAGATATTCCAGCTAGGCTCACCCGCTGTTTGCGTGGCATCTAAATGGATATGTGGCTCACAAAAAGGAGCGACCACTAATCCACCTTCAGCATCTAGCGTTTTGCCATTAAAGCCGGTAATCGAGTTCGCATCAGTAATGCGCTTAAATTTACCGTCTTCGATTAAAATCTGTTGCAGATCGTTGTTATCCGCCAAGCGAGCGTTATTAATTAATAGTGAAGTCATAATGCACCGTTACGCCGTTTGTTTATCAAGTGATTTTTTGTTTAACGCTGGGTTTAATATCACATAAGAGATAGCGCCGCCCAATACCGCATTTAGAGGCACGATACCTGGGATAAATGCACCCGCTGCCACGCCAATCGCTACCGCAATAATTGCGGCCCAATTCACAGTGACAAACTCAGCTTTAGCAAAGTTTTTGTAACGCTCTTTATTCATCACAAAGTCAGCAATGATTACGCCGCCAATCGGTGGAATCGCCAACGACAAGAAGGTTAACCAACCCACAAAGTTATTGTACAGCCACAAAGCAAATACAGTACCAATCAAGCCATTAATAATAGAAAGCATGGTGCTTGAGCGGCCAGTAATGTTAGAAAAACCTAAACCTGACGCGTAGAGCGCATTCTCATTGGTCGTCCAAATATTAAGACCTAATACCACAATTGCAGGAAGCAATAAGCCCTGAGCCATCATCACATCAGAGATATCCGCTTGGCCTGTCACAGCCGCGCCTGCCGCGCCGAAGATAAACATTAAAGAGTTACCGATGAAGAATGCCACCATAGTGATCACTACTGCGCCAGAAGCTTTTTTACCAAAGCGCACAAAATCGGCAGTCAACGTACCCGCACTGATAAATGAACCCACAACCATCGCTAACGCAACCGAGAAATCGATTGGTGTTTCAGGCTGGATAAGTTGCAATTGGTCTACGCCGCCTACAGAGTGCACTGCGGTTAAAACCGAATATCCACCCAATACCGCAATAGCAGGAACGGCGATAGCCGACAGCACCATTAGCGCCTTAATACCAAAGTAAACCGTACCCGTCATTAACAAACCAGATACGATAATTAATATGTTGGTATCAATGCCCGTCGCTTTTTGCACAGGGATAGCAAACATGGCCACACCCACGCCAAACCAACCCACTTGAGTGCCGCCAAGTAATGCCGACGGCAACCATGAACCTTTAGTACCAAAAGAGAAACGAGCAAGTAGGTGAGTAGAAAGTCCAGTAGAAGCGCCGATGTAGCCAAGAAAAGAAGTGTAAATACCGAGAATAAGGTTACCGATAATAACAGCAAGGAAGAAATCGTTGAAATTTAGCCCTGTGCCCAGTGAACCACCTGTCCACATACTTGCTGAGAAGAAAGTAAGTCCTAACATCACCATAGTGAGCGATGCCATGCCCTTTCTAGCCTGTGCCGGAACCGGACCAAGACTATAATTGTTGTCACTTGCCATTTTTATCTCCGAATTACATAAACTTCATGAATATGTATGTGTGAATTTCACACAAACGGACGGTATTATGAGCGTATATATCACTTAGTCAATCCATTTTAAGAAAGCCAAACGTTTGCTCTTACTTTAAATAATAAAATAGCATTATATAACAACGACTTAAGTATTTCATAATCGAATGAAAAGTATTGAAGAATAATGGTAAGTGATACAAACCCACATGTGCATAGTTACGTATAAAAAGGAAGGGAAGATGTAACGAAAGCATACACTGAAATTATCAAATTTTATTTTGCCACCCAGATCTGCTCAACAATACATTGCCCTGCTTGTAGTACTCGTCCAACAAAACGATCCCCTTTGTGCACAACCCCTACACCTTTTGGCGTACCTGTCATGACAATGTCACCATCTTCAAGTGTGATGAACTGGTCAAGCTGATCTTTAATGACGTCCGGTGGATATAACATTAACTCAACGCCACCTTGTTGAATCAAAACATCATTAATCCAAAGCTCCAGAGATAACCCCTCGCCTATGCATTCAAATGGAACAAATTCAGAGAATAATGCAGAGCCATCAAATGCTTTAGCGCGCTCCCAAGGCAGACCCTTGTTTCTGAGGCGAGTTTGACTCTCGCGCTTAGTAAGATCTAGCCCCAATGCCACCGCTTTAAACTCACCCTCTTTCACCAAAAAGCTCAGCTCGGCTTCATAGTGCAGCGCTTCACCTTTGTCGCTGTGTAAAGTTGTGCTAATGGATGAATTAGGTTTTAAGAAGACGACCATATCCTCAGGGATTTCATTTCCTAACTCTTCAATATGAGCCACATAGTTGCGGCCAACACAGACAATTTTACTTGGCGTATAAATTTGATTTAGAGCGCGAACCGTATTTAATGGCATGCTTTGAAACCCTTATATCTGAATTATTCTGTTGCTATAACAATATCATAGTGTCGAGAAACATCGGCAGTCACCTTGCCCCAAAACGAGTCTTTTACTCGGCGTTGATGAAATTCAAAGGAGGATTTATCGATAAACTCTTCGTAGACATCGAAGCGTTGTGGTGTGTCAGTTGATTGCTGAACACGAAAAGTCATATTGCCACACTCTGCCCGAGTCAAACGAATGTGCTCAGGCAAAGCATGGAGAACAGCATCAAGATCTTTATCAGGCACAACAATGTAGCCTGACAATATCACCTTAGCCACTGTGGTAATTATCCGCGATAGTAACGCTGAGGTACAAACGGCATTTTCTCAACCGTCATCGGCAGTTTTTTACCGCGCACTTCGGCAAAGATCTCTGTGCCTACCGCCATCAAATCACTGCGCACATACGCCATAGACACCGGCTTACCTGCGTTAGGGCCCGCTGTACCACTGGTGACAATGCCCACTTCAACATCGTTGGCATCAAACAGTTTACAGCCTTCACGTACTGGCGCTTTGGTTTGCCCAACAAGGCCAACACGTTTGCGTTTTACATCTTTTGTCGCAATTTGCTCAAGGATAATATCTGCGCCAGGGAAACCACCTGCACGCTGACCATCAGCGCGACGGATTTTACTGATCCCCCAAAGCAAGCTCGCTTCAACAGGTGTCGTTGTTGTATCAAGATCATGACCGTAAAGACAAAGACCACATTCAAGACGAAGTGAATCACGAGCACCTAAACCAATCCATTCCACCAAATCAGAGTCAGTGAGTGTGTTGGCTAATGCAGCCGCTTGTGCATTAGGTACTGAGATTTCAAAGCCGTCTTCGCCGGTGTAACCTGAACGACTGACGATACATTCAACGCCAAGTAGCTCAAGTCGCGCCACATCCATAAACACCATATCTTTAACCGCAGGGTTTAAAGTCGCTAAAACGTCCACCGCTTTCGGGCCTTGCAATGCAAGCAAAGCGCGGTCTTCAATCACTTCCAGTTCCACACCTTCTAGAAGGTTGGCTTGCAAGTGCGCAATATCTTGTTCTTTGCATGCCGCATTTACGACAACAAACAGATGATCGCCAAGGTTAGCCACCATCAAGTCATCCATGATGCCGCCTTGTTCATTGGTAAAGAAAGCATAGCGCTGATTGCCATTTGGCAAATCAATGATATCAACAGGAACCAAAGCTTCTAGTGTCGCCGCTGCGTTATCGCCTTTTAGGCGCAGCTGTCCCATATGGGAAACATCGAAAAGACCGGCTGCATCACGTGTATGTAAGTGCTCTTTTTTAACCCCTAAAGGATATTGCACAGGCATATCGTAGCCTGCAAAAGGGACCATTTTTGCGCCTTGCTCTACATGTACAGCATGCAGTGGAGTCTTTAGTAAAACTTCAGTCATTGTCTCTCCTTAGTCGCGCTCTAGTCCCGACATTCGATTCAGTCTAGAGCCACATATTCTTTATATGATTGATTCCGTTTCTTAATCAAAGCAAACGTTTGCTGTCACTATAGGAAACTTCATCCCTTAACACAACCACTACATCAGCAGGGTTTATTTAGCGGTAACCCATAGGATTTGTGCGTCTTCTTCACTGCGTGAAATCAGCGCATGTCCCATATTTGCGTCATAATAAACACTGTCACCTTCGCCAAGTACCAAAGGTTCGTAAAACTCTGAATAGAAAAGAACTTCGCCAGAAAGTATTAATAAAAATTCCTCTCCATCATGGCGAACCCAGCCTTGAAACTCGTCAAAACTGCGCGCATGCACCACAGACTTAAATGGCATCATTTTCTTTTGCGACATCTCTGTAGCCAGCAGTTCATGCTCATAAGTCACCGTGGGGTGAGGTTTACCCATACCCTTTAATGTTACATCTCGACGACCGCTCGCACCTTTATTTTCAGGCGGTGCGAACAATTGTGGCATGTCAATATTTAAGCCATTAGCGAGTTTTTGCATCGCCTGAAAGGTCGGGCTAATTTGTTCATTTTCAATTTTACTTAACGTTGAACGAGCCAGTCCTGTACGCTGACTCGCCTCTTCAAGTGTTAAACCCAACTGACTGCGAATCGATTTGATTTTATCGCCCAGCTTTAAAGGCTCAACACTGTTTTCAACGGAGGACTTCTCTACGCTTAGCGATGGATATTCATCCAATATCGGTTCTTTCATGAGGCCCTTCATATAAATTTAATAAAATTATCTTATTAAAAAGTGTGCCCTAAAAGCCTCGTTGTATGAAGAGCATAAGAGAAGATTTAATGAGAAATAAGTAGCAAACTTGGTTTTTTTGTTTCCAATAGGAAATTTCGACTTGAGAATGTACACAACACAGTTTATTTTATCTTCAATACAAGATTTTTATTAATTCAATCTGATTAAGTTGGAGATTCAAAATGGACAACACTCTAAAGTTTGCTGATAGCCATGAGTGGGTGAAAGACAACGGTGATGGTACTGTAACAATCGGTATTTCAGAGCACGCTCAACAAATGCTTGGTGATGTTGTTTTTGTCGACCTACCAGAAGTAGAAGACAGCATTGAAGCTGGCGATAGCTTCTCTCTTGTTGAATCTGTAAAAGCAGCTTCTGATATCTACGCTCCAATTACGGGTGAAATTGTTGAAATTAACGAAGAGCTAGAAGACAGCCCTGAATTAATCAACGAAGAACCGTATGAAGGCGGTTGGATTGTTAAAGTGAAGCTTGAAGATCCATCAGAGCTAGACAACTTAACAAACGCTGAAGACTACCTAGCAAGCATCGAAGACGAGTAAGCTATAGTCCAAGTTTATTGAGTAAAAACAATAAATTAAAAAATCCCCGCGGTTGCGGGGATCTTGCCATTTAGAGACACCTAAAGTCTCATATTAAGGCTTCAAGTAAGGTATAAAGGAATTATGACTGATCTACTACGTAGCTTAAGTACAGATAACGAATTTGTTTCACGACATAACGGTCCCAACTTAGCTGACCAACAAAAAATGCTTGAGCGCATTAAGGCGACAAGCCTAAATGAATTGGTGCAACAAACCGTGCCGCAGCAAATCCAGCTGGAAAAACCATTGACTCTAGACGCGCCACTGAGTGAAGCGAGTATGCTAGAAGAGATGAAAAAGTTTGCTCAGCAAAACCAAGTCAAGCGCACCTTTATTGGCCAAGGTTACTACAACACCTTTACGCCAAACGTTATCTTACGCAACGTACTAGAAAACCCAGGTTGGTACACAGCCTACACGCCGTATCAGCCAGAGATTTCTCAAGGTCGCCTTGAAGCCCTACTGAACTACCAACAAATGATCATCGACCTAACTGGTATGGAGATTGCGAACGCTTCTCTACTGGATGAAGCGACAGCCGCTGCGGAAGCGATGACGCTTTGTAAACGTGCCGGCAAAAGCAAAAGCAAAACCTTCTTTGTCGCCGATGATGTTCACCCACAAACAATTGAAGTTGTAAAAACTCGCGCAGAGTTTATTGGCTTTGACGTTGTGGTTGGCGCAACCGATTCATTACCTGAGCAAGATGTATTTGGCGCACTGCTACAATACCCAAACACCACCGGTGAAGTTCGCGATCTCACGGATATCATCAGCCAAGCACAAACCAATAAAACCTTAGTGACTATTGCGACCGACCTACTCGCTTCAACGCTGTTAAAGCCGGCTGGCGAAATGGGCGCCGATGTGGTCATTGGTTCAGCTCAGCGCTTTGGCGTACCTATGGGCTATGGCGGTCCTCATGCGGCATTTATGGCTACGCGTGACAAACACAAGCGTACTATGCCGGGCCGCGTTATCGGTGTGTCTATCGATAAAAACGGCAACCAAGCACTGCGCATGGCAATGCAAACTCGTGAGCAACACATCCGCCGCGAAAAAGCGACTTCAAACATTTGTACCGCGCAAGCATTGCTGGCTAACATGGCGGCGTTTTATGCGGTATTCCACGGCTGTGAAGGGTTAAAAACCATTGCTCGTCGCACCCACCACATGACTGCAATTTTGGCTGCTGGCTTAACCAAACAAGGTTACGAGCTTTGCCACAATTCTTTCTTTGATACGCTGACTATCGCAACGGGTGATAGAACAGACGCGCTTTATGGCGCAGCGCAACGCGATAACATCAACCTTCGCAAACTGGATGGCAAGCTAGGCGTAAGTTTTGATGAAACCACAACCGTTGCCGACATTGTTGCACTGTTTAGTGTGTTCCAAGTCAGCGAATCGATTGAAGCGCTAAGCAACGAAGTATCACAAAACGAATTTGCCGCTATCCCTGAAGATTGCCGCCGCAGTTCAAGCTTCCTAACGCACCCTGTGTTCAACACTTATCACAGTGAAACTCAGATGATGCGTTACCTAAAACAGCTTGAAAACAAAGACTTCTCATTAACACACGGCATGATCCCGCTGGGCTCTTGTACCATGAAGCTCAACGCTGCCGCAGAAATGATTCCCGTGACTTGGCCAGAATTTGGTTCAATTCACCCGTTTGCTCCTACTGAGCAAGCCGCAGGTTACACTGCACTGGCAAAAGATCTTAAAGCTAAGCTGTGTGAAATCACCGGCTACGACGATTTCTCTTTGCAACCAAACTCAGGCGCTTCTGGTGAATACGCCGGTCTAATTGCCATTCAGCGTTACCACCAATCACGCGGCGAAGGTCATCGTAACGTTTGCTTGATCCCAAGCTCTGCACACGGCACAAACCCAGCATCAGCCTCTATGGTGTCGCTAAAAGTAGTGGTTGTGAAATGTGATGACGATGGCAACATCGATATGACAGATCTAAGCGCTAAAATCGAAAAACACGCTGATAACCTATCTAGCATCATGATCACTTACCCTTCAACACACGGCGTGTTTGAAGAGCAAGTAAAAGAAGTGTGCGAAATGGTGCACGCTGCTGGCGGTCAAGTGTACCTAGATGGCGCGAACATGAACGCTCAGGTTGGCCTTACAAGCCCTGGCTTTATCGGCTCAGACGTATCGCACCTTAACCTACACAAAACATTCTGTATCCCACACGGCGGCGGCGGCCCTGGCATGGGACCAATCGGTGTTAAATCTCACCTTGCCCCATTCCTACCGGGTCACATCGAAAACGGTGAACACGGCCAAGATTACTCCATCTCTGCCGCAGATATGGGCAGCGCTTCCATCTTACCTATCTCTTGGGCATACATCGCCATGATGGGCGAGCAAGGCTTAACCAAAGCCACAGAAGTTGCGATCCTAAACGCCAACTACGTGATGGAACGTTTACTGCCTTACTACCCTGTATTGTACCGTGGTAAAAACGGCCGTGTTGCACACGAATGTATTATCGATATCCGCCCTCTAAAAGAAGAGACAGGTATTAGCGAAGAAGACATCGCAAAACGCCTAATGGACTACGGTTTCCACGCGCCGACCATGTCATTCCCTGTAGCCGGCACACTAATGATTGAGCCAACTGAGTCAGAAGACTTAGAAGAGCTAAACCGCTTCTGTGACGCTATGGTCGCCATCCGCAAAGAGATGAACAAAGTCCGCGACGGCGAATGGCCACTAGACAACAACCCACTAGTCAACGCCCCACACACCCAAGTTGACCTAGCCAGCAGCGAATGGGATCACCCATACTCACGCGAAATCGGCGCCTTCCCATCCAAATCACAAAGCATTTGGAAATACTGGCCAACCGTAAACCGCGTAGATAACGTATACGGCGACCGCAACTTGATTTGTACTTGTCCAAGTATTGATGAGTATGTGGAAGAGTGATTGGTGTTGATCACTGATAACTAAGTTGGAAATTGACTGATAGAATAAAGGCGAACCGTTTGGTTCGCCTTTTTTCATGTCACTGTAACCTAGAAATTGCTGTCTGGTAAGTCCTTACCAGAGTTCACTCTTGCTGAAATATGGGGATTTTTAATGAATGTCGATCATACTTATTCCCAAACAGAAACAAACGTAGAGAAGCTAAGACGCTACCAAGAAGTTATCGCTGAGTATAACAAATTGGAAGATAACTATGGCAATGAACTATATGAGGAGCGCTTATGAATAAGCTCACTACTAAACGATTAAAAGCTATTGCCTCACTTCTCAACGACCTTGAATTTATTTATCAAGAGGGATTACCCGAAGAGTAGCACAACGCTCTTTGTATCAAGCAGAAGCGCGAAGTCATAAATACGCAACCGCCAAACCCTGTGACTTGATTGATGACCCTTTGTTTGAGGTGTTCGTTGAAGACTGGTTGAAGTCAGGTGAACGGTAAGTCTCATCTAAGTATCTAAAATATTAGGGACATTCTTAATCAGGTCTAAATATTTTCAATTGACTACATTAGCAACAGGCACCAATATGCACCTTATTACAAATAACCATGTTGCATATGTGTGTATGTTTAAAGGAATTGAAAATGGGAATCGTAAAAGAGATCTTAGTCGGAAAAAGCCAACTTTCTTGGTTAGGCTTAGCAGGTAAAAAAATATCACCTGACGAAATCTATACTACATGGTGTGTAAACAATTTTATCTTTCAGGAAGAAAACTTAGCTCTAAAAATCCCAGGTTTGCGCCCTCCCCAAATTGGCGGTATCTATGCTGCACTTGGTTACGAAAAATCCGAAGCTAACAGTGCTGCAACTATTGTTATGCCAACAGGAACAGGGAAAACCGAAACTATTTTATCCATCGTTGTTGCGGGTAGATTTCGTAAAACACTAGTTATAGTGCCTTCTGACGCCTTGCGCGAACAAACCAAGAAAAAGTTTTTAGGACTTGGGCTCTTAAGACAACTAGGGATGCTTAATGACAGCTTCGAGAACCCTATTGTTGCGACTATAAAACACGGCATTCAAGATATCATCGAAATCAATCACCTATTAAACTCGAATGTAATCATTGCTACTGCCGCTGCATTATCACAGTTCCACAAGGATGCCTTAGAAACATTAACAAAAGCATGTTCTCATCTAGTTGTGGATGAAGCACACCATGTAACAGCGAGCACTTGGGCGCAAATAAAAGCGCAGTTTGCCGACAAACCAGTGTTTCAATTTACCGCGACTCCTTTTCGAACGGACTGCTCTAGAGTAGACGGAAAAATTATTTTTAACTATTCACTTAGCAAAGCTCAACTTGATGGTTACTTTAAGCCAATAGAGTTTCATCCAGTGAAAGAGTTTGTAGAAGAGAAAGCAGATAAAGTGATTGCTCAGAAAGCTATTGACTTATTGAAGGCCGACTTGAAGAACGGCCTTAACCACATGGTGATGGCTAGAGCAAACAACATAAAAAGAGCAACGCAAGTATATGAATACTATAAAAATGAGACTGAACTGAATCCTATATTAATTACAAGTAAAGCAAAACGCAAAGACGAAGTTCTTAAAGCGATCAAGGCGGGAAAGCATCGAATAATCGTATGTGTAAATATGCTCGGAGAAGGATTCGATTTACCTCAATTAAAAATTTCAGCGATTCATGACCCACATAAAAGCATTAATGTAATGCTCCAGTTTACTGGACGCTTCACGAGAACAACGGAAGGAGTTGGGGATGCAAAATTTGTTGCTAACATAGCAAACCCTAAACTGAACGACTGCCTTCAAGAACTGTACAATGAAGACTCCGACTGGAATTCTATCATCAGTAACATCAGCAGTGAGAAGGTAATTTCAGAGCTAAAGTACCAAGATTTCAAATCTGGCTTTTCAGAACCAAGTAAATTGCTGGATCTGGGGTTAACACCAAGTATAAGTACCACCGTGTTTAACTTAAGAGCTGCGACTTGGAAACCTGAAAACTTCTATAAGTTTAGTAATAAGCATTTTCAGATTCATGACTCTGTTCTAAATGATGAGCAAGATACCCTTGTCTTTTCGGTCAAATCATATGCTCCTGTTGGATGGTCAAGCTCTAAAGAGCTATTTGACGAGTCTTGGGATCTATATATCGCCTATTTTGATAAGCGAAACAAGTTACTCTTTATCCACTCATCTGCGAAGGATGGCCTTGTAAAGCGTTTAGCAAAATTAATCGCGGAAGGAGCTCCTCAAGTAAACGGAGAGCGGGTATTTCGTGCACTTTCTGGACTAAAGAGATTGAAGCTCCAAAATGTTGGTCTAAACAAGAACAAGAAAGGTCTTCGCTACTCTATGCATACGGGAACTGAAATCAATGATCAGATTCCAGACATTGAAGCTAAACGTTCTATCAAATCCAATATTTTTGGTAAAGGATACGAGGACGGTAAACTTGTTAGTGTCGGGTGTTCATACAAAGGTAAAGTCTGGTCAATGGACAGCGATTCTCTGGAGCAATGGATCGACTGGTGCAAAAACGTTGGCAAAAAAATCTTAGATGAGTCTATCGATACTAACCAAGTATTGAAAACTGCTATGCAAAGTGAAGAGTTAACCGAATACCCAGAACTTAGGTTACTCAATGTTGAATGGCCAGTTGGGCTATTGCGCAAGAATGACCGAAAAATATATCTAAGTGATGGTAAGCGGGAGGAAACATTATTCAACTGCGAACTAACTTTATCAGATAAGACTAATGATAAAGATAACATCAGGTACTTTGACATCTCGACTCCTCGCGGATCATTTGGCGTTTCAGCAACCATTACAGCCAAGGGAGAAGTAACTCACAGCTCCGATACACCTTTATACATAATCATAGGGAGTGAGGAGCGTCTAGTGACTGATTTCTTTGATGAAAATCCCCCTGTTTTCTTCTTAGAGGACACCTCTATCATCGATGGTGGGTATAGATACTATTCGTATGAAGAGTATGCATACTTATACTCCTTGAACAATATTGAAGGCTGGTTGTGGGATGACGTTGATATTTCGGTGGAATCCCAAACACACCTAAAGCACCCACACTCAATTCAGTACCATACTATCCAACAGATCAAAGATAACTACGATCTGGTGTTCGATGACGATGGTAGCGGAGAGATCGCTGATATTGTAGCTATCAAAAATAACGATGATTCCGAGCTAATTATAGATTTATACCACTGCAAATATTGTACTAAAAAGAAAGGCGTAGCGAAGCCTGGAGCACGAGTAGATGATATCTATCAAGTGGCGGGGCAAGCTGTGAAAAGTATTAAATGGTTTGCTAACAAAGAATCTCTGATCAACAGATTAATCGATAGAGAGCGAGTTAGGTTAAGTCAAGAGAAGGCATCACGTATAGACAAAGGAACGCTAGAACAGCTAATCCATCTGTCAAAAGTTGCTAGATATGCCTCATTCAAAGTTGGAGTGGCTATCGTTCAACCAGCAATTTCAAAACCTCTGATTTCTAAAGATATTCTATCTGTTCTGGGAGCTACTGAAGCCTATATTGATGAAATTTCAAGCATTAAACTACGCGTGATAATCAATCAAACATCATAAAGAGAACTTAGGTGCACGTTCAAACTCTCATTAGTTAAAATAGTGAGTTTGAAGGTGCTATTTAACTTTCTCTTATAATAGGCGCTGACTTGGTCGCCACTGTCGTATCGAATAACTTCCAACGTCGCTAATCAAGATATCAGCCTTTTATTTTCAATAAGTTAGACTAAGAAACCTAACCATAAGAAGTAAGACTCTATGATATATATGTTGGTGAAAACGGTTCTGATAAAAATAAGAAACTAGGCGAGATCGCAACTAATCTAATTGCCAAAGGTGAAGCAGTCATTGCAATCTCGACAGCCCCAAACGATAAATGTCCTAGAACACAGCAGATCCACGATGTATGGTGAGACTTCAACAAACGGAATTATGAGTTGGAGACGCAACGCTCAATCCTTATTTGTTAGATGCTAGTTTGCTGAACCTAATTTTAGTAATGATAACGACACGAAATTATCGTTATTACTTGATCATCGACTGCATAAACAAGTCGATTAGTGTCGTCAATACGACGAGACCAAAAACCAGATAAATTTTCTTTTAATGGTTCAGGTTTACCAATACCCTCCAAAGGAGAGCGCTTAACATCGTTAATGAGTTTGTTGATGCGCTTGAGTGTTTTTTTGTCTTGGGTTTGCCAATACAAGTAGTCATCCCAAGCATCATCCGTCCACGACAGTAAACGTTGACTGCTACTCATCAATTAACTCGCGTGTGGTTGTTTTGCCTGCACGATACTGTTCTATCGAACGGTTTAGGTGTTCAGCATTTTGAGGGGAGCGTAGTAAGTGAACTGTCTCCATAAGACTATTGTAGTAATCTAAAGACATAACCACAGCATCTTCAGAGTCACGGCGTGTAATAACGGTTGTATCTGCATCATTAACGACCCCGTCCAAGACCGCTTTAAGGCTATTTCTAGCCTCAGTAAAAGATACTATTCTCATTAGAATCTCCACATGTACATTTAATGGAACAAGTATAGTTTTCACTCATGCACTTGTACAGTAAATTGGACATGACATATTAAAAGTGTTGATAAAGTAACTAACGTCCCATTGAATAATGAACACCACCACAGATACATTGTAAGAACTTTCAAATACGATAATTGCAACTGCTTTCTAGTATCTATCTGAATTTAACCTCTATTTTTCTTATTCAACCTCCCTCTATGACATAATCAAAACCGCGTATCCAACGAAATCAAAGCACTTTGACGATCGCCAAAGCCGAATTCACCGATGATATTAAAACTGGGATTGATGACATAGTTAAAGCCAACAACGGCATTCCATTCGTTGGCTAGGCTTTGCTCTACAATGAAGCGTCCTTCATCATCGCTGTTAACGAAACCCAATAAGCCTTCCAGAGCTGAAGGTAATTCAAGGTCGCTAATTTTGCCTTTTAGGGTTTGTTGGATATTTTGATATTGCGCGCCGCCCCATACTCGTATCGGCATGCCATGATTGGTAAAGTCGTAGCCAAGTCTTGGGGTTATGACGATGGAATCAATCCCTCCTTCGATGACAGTTAAATTGGTCTTGGTGTAACTGGCATCAATAATGGTAAACCATTCTTTATAGCCCCCCGCTAGCACTAAGCCGCCACCGTACATATTGCCATCTAGGTCTAACAGGAACTTCTCATCTTGTATATCTTCTAAGTCCCTTCCACCAATATCGACACTGATATTAGTTTCCGAATAACCGCTGATTTTCCCCGCGATGGCATAGAAGTTTAAAAAGGGAAATAGCCACATATCGGCTCGCAGGGTAAACACGTCACTACGCTGGAAACCGGGGGATGTCTCTATACCAATAAGCTCTGCGGGGATGGGCTGCTCTGGTATGACTGTGGGAGGTATGCCCGGAATGGTTATCTCTGGGGTTTTTAATCCATCAAACGAAATAGAGTCGACATTAATACCTTGCTCAACTCGCATGTAGCCAACACTAATGCCAAATGCTTTTGGCAGAATATAACCACGTTCTTCCGCTTCTGACTTCCAGATCGGCAGTTCAAATGATGTCGCAGATGAATAGAAAGGGGCAAAAGAGGTGCCAATAATGACAGCGGCTTTGGAAAAACATCTCAGTTCCATTAAGAAGTCCAAAATATAGAAAATGACTAATCACATAACTATATACGCTATAAACAAAAAAGTGAGATTTTACACCGATTTAGAATAGGATGACTCAATTAACGGATAAGATTTCTTGCCAACTTATCCATAACCGTAACAAACATCTCAAGTTCTTGTTCACTGAGATCTTGCTGCATTTTATCTTGGATTTTTTGTTGAGCATTTGATATTTGCTGACTCAAGGCAATACCTTGCTCAGTAAGAGACAGTAGCTGACTACGCTTATCCTCAGGGTTGGGTGATTTAACCAGCCAATCGTTGCTGATCATTTCTTTTACTAAGCGAGCAACCTGCGCTTTATCACGAGCAAAGTGTTGCACTATGTCGTTAGCGGTACATTGCTTACGCTTGTCGATAAATGATAAACAACGTACGTGCATTCCATTTAAGGCGATATTTTGCGCTTGCAGTTCACCACGAATGGCGTGTTTGTAAGAATGAACAATATTAAAAACCGCTTCTGATACTGCATTCTTATCCATAATTTACTCCAATATCGTATCGCTACAGGAAAAGAAGTTGATTTTATCTACTTCAGCCTAATGGCTCAAGCTTTAAAAAGATAGGAAAACTGCACCCACTACGATCGCAATGAAAAATAGCGTAAAGGGAGGAAGAAAAGCAGATGTAAAAGTGTAGGGAGCTGGCGCCTATTCAACAACAATATATTGCACAACATCTTCATCAAGAAGACCATGCTTATCAATTGAATCGAAGTCCAGAACTTGACCAAGGATCAACGCTGATTTGATGACAATCGTCGCTATAGTAAGAACCAAAATCGCTCTATTTAAACTCAATTTTGCAAAATTCTTACGAATTTGTTTATCCGATGCATGAGCTCGTTGTGCAGCCGCAATATCATTTCTCAGCAGCTGCATCGATTTTCTAGCAGCTACAGCTAAGACTACTAGCAATAGCACACTCATCAAATCAAAAACAATCGGCCAAGACAAAATCGCACTCCAAATAAACAACACACCACAGTTAAAAGAATTATAATAATACAATTAACCCTATACCGTGGTCACTTTCACACTTTTGATTATTAATTACCACGCAAATAGCAAAATAAGCGATCTTGATCACGCTTCTGCTCGTGAATGTAATTTTATTTCATAATTAAATTACTTTTAATAGTGTGTCAGAAACTCAAAAATATAACAATCCCTTCAGTGATGAATGTCATTGCATATAATTTTTAGTCTTACTTATAATAGTATAATTGATACACAACCAAGTGCATTTGAAATAAAAAGGGCTTAGATATCTCTATCTAAGCCCAAACCTTTTTATAAGCCAATTACTTTTTAGATGACTTTTCTATCAGCTTTTCCCAATAAGTTGCGCCTTTAATACCCAACTTCACGGGGTCAAAAGTGTACACCGACACGCCCCGTTTTTGTTGCTCTTCGTAGTCTTTCAATGCTTTCAAAGCGGGCTTAGACATAAAGAAGATAATCAATATACCAATGATGTTTAGCCACGCCATTAAGCCAACCCCAACATCACCCATCGCCCATGCCAGATTGGCCGCTCGTACGGTGCCATAAAAAACAGACGCTATGATCACCAACTTCAACAAAAATTTTAAACCATTGATGTTCACCGTTCTTCGAATGTAGGCAATGTTAGTCTCTGCAATGTAGTAGTAAGCCAGAATGGTAGTAAAGGCAAAGAAAAACAGCGCTAGCGCGATGAAAGGCTTACCAATACCAGGTAGCGTGCTATCAATCGCTAACTGAGTAAAGGCGGGTCCATTCGCACCAATATTCGCTGCGAGATTTTGCACAATAAAGACACCTTCGTCGGCTCCTTGAACGTTATACATGCCCGTAATTAAGATCATGAACGCGGTTGCAGAACACACCAATAAAGTATCAATGTAAATTGAAAACGACTGCACTAAACCTTGTTGTGCAGGATGATCCACGTTAGCAGCAGCGGCAGCATGTGGCCCTGTGCCCTGACCGGCTTCGTTTGAATAGACGCCACGCTTAACGCCCCAACCAATTGCTGCACCAAAGCCTGCCATTGGGGTGAACGCATCACCAATAATCAGTGCAAAAATATGTGGGACTTCAGTGATGTGCAGTAGGATGATAACAAAGGCGGTTAAAATATAAGCCAATGCCATAAATGGCACGACAATTTGAGTAAAGTTTGCAATACGCTTTACTCCACCAAAAATGATAAAACCAAGAATGATTGACACAACAGTGCCCGTAACCACTTTAGCAAAGCTAAACGTACCGATAGCTGTTTCAATCATTGGGCCTGAACCAAAAGCAGTTTCTACGGCATTACCAATACTGTTCGACTGTACACCCGGTAGCAAAACGCCACACGCAAAAATCGTCGCAATGGCAAAAATCCATGAATACCACTTCTGCCCCATCGCTTTCTCTATATAGTAAGCCGGACCACCACGAAATTGGCCTTCATCTTCTTCTTTATAAATTTGTGCCAAAGTAGATTCGGCATAAGCGGTTGCCGCGCCAAAAAAGGCGACAACCCACATCCAAAATACCGCTCCCGGTCCACCAAAACCAATAGCGGCCGCCACTCCCGCAATATTACCTGTGCCCACTCGTCCCGACAAAGAAACGGCTAATGCCTGAAATGATGAGATCCCTTTTTCTGAGCTTTTACCCGACAATAATAAACGCCACATTTCGAAGAAATGACGAATTTGAACAAATCGAGTTAGGATAGAATAAAATAATCCTGCGCCTAAACAGAGGTAGATAAGAAAGGGACTCCAAATAACCCCATTCAAGAAATCTACTAAACCTTGCATATACAACTTCCTTTTTGAATAAATAGTGCAAATAAAATCAAAAGAAACAGTATCTTACTTATGAAACCTAATCCATATTCTTCTTATATTATTTTCTATCCAGCATGATAAAGAGGATGGCGATATGAAGTGGCAACAAGAAAAGAGTGACGTAAATCAAATATTAAAAAATAAAATAACAATATAAATAGAGACATTGACCGTTATTTGGCTTTGAGGGAAAGCATAATTGTAAACTGGGCCATCGGCTTATCTCCGTGTAGGGTTGGGCACAGCGCGACAACCCGCATATTCTTATTCACCCTCTGGCCTGTGACGATGGTTTCAGCGAGCATTTGATCGATAAGCGGCCCATCTCGACAAATAAAATGCACATCACTTTCTGGGCGCATCAAAAACTCAGCATTGAGTCCTTTGAATGCTAACGATATTTTTCGGCCTTGCTGGTTGGCTTTCATCGCAGCTAAAAAGCCGCCCGCAACATCAGCCCCCACCACGAGTGCCCCAATATACATGCTGTTTAAATGGTTTTTAGTGCGTCTTCTTAGCGGGATCTTGATCTCAACCATCTCATCATTGATGGCGATGATCTTAGGGCGACTTAGCCACAGCAGCGGTACTTTGAAAAAACCAAAGCACGCTAGATAAAAATTGGCTTTTTGTAACTGAGTAAACATAAAGATCACCGACAATAGACTTGTCGTACCAGTTAAGCAACACCACTCGTTATTGTCAAAAAAATGTTAATAAGAGCTTCGAGTTAAGGTGGGGAACTCTAAGCTTTATCGTCTCAAGCAGGACGTGCAACCTCGACACGCAGAGCGAGTAGCAGGATCTAATCGGCCACGCTGAATCTTACAATAGGCATTTCTGAGTACTCTACGCGCGGCAAACCAATCATCAGGCTTAGCCAGCAATAAATACCCGTTAAATCGTTTTAATAGCGGTAGACGATACTCTTCAACGAATCGACGTTCGAAATCCACTTCAAAATAGTCAAACACCTCTTCTAATGAGGTAAAAGTGGCTAATTTTTGTTGAATATCATGAAAACTCATACGTACTGCCCTTAAATATTTCGATAACAACGAGTCCCATCACTCAACATAAATTTCATAGATAAAGAAGTACTGCGTAAGCTTAAAATGTATACTTAGCTGCTCCCTTTTTCCATAGGATATTCAACACATGATCGTACTCTCTACCAACCTCGGTGATATCAGCATTACGCTAAATAAGGATAAAGCCCCTGTTAGCACGAAGAATTTCCTTAGGTATTGTGAGGAGGGTTTCTTTGAAGGTACCATTTTTCATCGCGTTATTGACGGCTTTATGATTCAAGGTGGGGGATTTACAGCAAAATTACTCGAAAAAGAAACACACGCCCCTATCGTAAATGAAGCCAATCGAGGATTAAAGAACACATTAGGTACTGTCGCTATGGCGCGTACCGACGCTCCTCACTCTGCCACCTCTCAGTTTTTTATTAACCTTGATAACAATGACTTTCTCGATTATACCGCGACAACAAACCAAGGTTGGGGCTACGCCGTCATTGGTGAAGTCTGTGCAGGAATGGATGTGGTCAATGCCATTGCTAAGCTTAAGACACATTCATTATTAGGTCTTGATGATATGCCTATTGAGCCTGTCATTATAGAAAAAGTGACCATTCACGCGTAGCCTTACAACACTCCAAGGCAGCACAAATTAAAACTGATATGTCAGTGGGCAGATCTCAGTACTGCCAATAGTGATGACATTTAACTCGCCTAATACATCGTAATAGCAAAGTTTACTAAAACCTGAGGTTTCATCACGCTTAAAGAATCCAGTTTTACTCGCGTTTTGCGCAGGGTGCTTGAGTGTTGGCGTTACGTCAAACTCGTAGGTCAGCGGGCATATGCCCGTTGCTTCTATATTTAAGCTATGAGTATCCCCCAATACATCGTAATAACACACTGTCGTAAATGCTTGGGTGTTTTTACTTTTTAAAAAGCCTGTAGCGGCGTGAGCGGTGCCTATCGGAAACATCAATACCACCACCGATAACAACAAGAAGAAACGCACAACATCACCTGCCTGAGTATCATCACTACCGCTTTTATCTCTCGACAACATCTGTTTAACTTTCATTCAATTTCTTCCCTATATCAATCTGATTTCCGCGGCTGCATCACAAATTTAGAGCAAATCACTCACACTCTTTACATTCGTGCTAACCACATCTTTACTTACTTTACCCTTTACTCAATAATGCCGCCGAATTTCAGCTAAATTGTTGAACTAATTACCTAAATTAATGGATAAGCCAATGACTATGAAAAAAACGATACTTAGCCTATTTGCGACACTCATTGTGAGCGTTACCGCTCATGCCAGTAATCCAGTTCAAGCTGACAACGGATTGATCTCATTAAAAAGCCACCACGACGTTGCTACGACAGCAGATAGACTGGTTGCTGCTTTAAAAGAAAAAGGCATGACTACTTTTGCACGAATCAAACACTCTGAAGCAGCAGAAAACGTCGGTATTACGCTACGCCCAACTGAACTTGTGTTATTTGGGAATCCAAAAGTGGGCTCTCCACTTATGGTTTGCCAGCAAAGTGCAGGTATTGATCTGCCACAAAAAGCACTGATTACTCAAGATGAACACGGTCTAGTGTGGCTTACCTACAACGATCCAAACTACTTAAAAGCACGACACAACATCACCGGTTGTGATGAAGTCATAGGAAAAATTAGTAAAGCGCTGAATATGTTCGCAACTAAAGCAACACAGCAATAATATCCACTCACAACAAGGAGTGTAATTTACCCTCACTCCTTATTGTGCCTCATTATAAATTGCTCAATATAAGATCTCACTAAAACCACCCTTTCCTACACGACTGCACACATTTCCACTTTTATCGCCTTTTTACAATACCGCTATGCCTTATGTTTAATAGGGGTAAGCGCCATTTTAACTGCTCCTTTTAGCATAGCGTTTACACCATCTCTTATCATTACCGATTAAAAAAACGCCTAAAAGTGGCACTCATCGTAAACAAGTGTTCATGTTTTTTCTCTGTATGAAGATTATTCTCTTTACAAATTAAGGCGATCTTTATCAGCGCTTAAGACTTTTAGAAAGGTAGACAACATGAAACACACTCTATTCGCATTAGCTTTAGCTCCTGTGCTTCTTACAGGCTGTGGTGGTTCAAGCTCTAACGACCACGCTATTGATAAAGCACTGAACTCATCAATAGACACAACAGCGCTGCAAAATAATCAACAAGGCATTGCAAGTTTAGATAATACTCATGAAAGCCTACAGGCTTCAATTATCCAAAATGCTCAAGTCGTGCAAAGCAGTGCGCAAATACAGGACCAAGCTAAAGCTCAAGCGCAAGCAGAGGCAAAGGCTCCAAAAGCAGCAGAACAACCTGAAGAACAGCACAACAATGAGATAGATAAGTGGGTAGCAGACCATCAAACAATCGTGACCGGATTTCCAACAGATTTTACTCCTAATAACATCTATGATCTTTGTAGACCTAAAAATGAAGGCACCCTCTTAAGCTCAAATTGTAAAGTAGAACAAAATAGCAATTCACAAGATTCTGTTGAATATGTTTTTCATACTAGTGGTAGTATCGAAGATAAGAGCATTAATGATAAGATCATTATTGACACAGAGGTAAGCTACTTGCCAAAAGCCCAAACGCTTACTATAAAAAAAATGCGAGAGATACCATATGCTATCGCAAGACAAGATAAGTTATATGGCGCCAATTCACTTGTGCTGCAAAGCGACACAAGCACAGCCGAAGTCAATACCATAGCCCCAGTAACCGGTGCAGCTGATCAACAGATCACCTCTACAGTAACGTTGCAGATGGACGATCCTGTTATTAAGGCGTTAAAAGATCAGTACCTAAATGCAAACAATCGAACTGCTGCAAAATTGTTACAATTTACAGACGGTACAAGATCTTTAGGTTTAACAGAAGATATAAGCAAATTGGATGCGACAGGAGATAATATCGCTATATTGAACACTCACCTCAGTCAAATCATTTCAGTTGCGGGCGAATAGTCGCAATCTTATAAACTTAATCTCTATTCACATACTCAATGGCCGCTTAATTAGCGGCCATTGCATTTTTACTGTAAACCAATGTGGGTCAGCTAAACACTGTCTAAAGAGAAATTAACCACAACATTTCTCCCGCGGCGATAGCCGTTGCCAATAGCGCCACCACTTTCCAAAACAGTACAGGATTTCGTTTTATCAGTGGACTGCCCTGTAGCTCTTTCTGTAATTCTGTATTGGGCACATACAAGTCTGCAATAAAATCCCCTAATACTTGATAGCGGCGATGCGCTAGGTGATGAGTTGCTTTACGAAACACAAGATCAACCCATGATGGAATATCGTCTCGATACTCACACAAAGAGCGGTAGACCCATTGGGTATGTCTAGCCGCATGCAAATTCTGGCTGGTCGTCGCTTTGTAAGGCAACTCCCCTGTCAACATTTCAAACCCCATCACTGCCACCGAAAATAAATCCGATACTAAGGTCGCTCTTCCAGAATCAATGTACTCGGGTGCAATGTAGTTCAGCGCGCCAAGAGGAATTGCCTCTTGAGACTCAGAGGCGATCTCTTCAAGCCCCATCGCCTTTACTGCGCCAAAATCAATGATCTTGACCTCCCCTGATGGCATCACCATGATGTTCTCGGGTTTTAAATCTCGGTGCACCATATCCGCTCGCTGAAAAACACGCAGCGCTTTAATCATTTCATCGAGAAGAGTTCGGGTTTCTTGCAGACTGGCTCGAGGGTTATCAAACATCCACTGACGTAAAGTGATGCCTTGGATGTACTCACAAATTTGGTAGACAAAGCGACTGTCTTTAGGGCTTGGATATACACGCATCACTCGCTTATTTTTCAACTGCGTCCCAACCCATTGTTCATTGGCGAACGCTTTCAAATAATCTAAATCATCACGATAGTGCTCCGAAGGTGCTTTTAATACTCGCTTTTGTCCCGACAATTCATCTTCAACCAGATACACATGACTGCGAGCACCCGAATATAGCACCTTAAGCACTCGAAACTGCTCAAGTTTATTGTCTTCTTCTAAAACAGGGGGGATAGCTCGGGAAAGCATCGTGGACTGATGTTCAGGTAGGGTATGAGCAGGTAAATCCTTCACATCAAAGACCAATGCGCTTAAGTTATCTTGGCTACCTTGTTCAAAGGCATCATGACAGAGTAAGTCACAGATTTCTTGCTGTGTGTAGTGCGAAGATCCGCCAATGGAGGCAATATCAATAACATCGTGCACACCATCAGAGGTAAGCACGAAACGATCACCTTTGTGTAAGTTGACCTTCTGATAGTCCACATCCAGATTCGAATCCATCCCCAATGCTCGGGTCAGGTAGGCTTGCTTAGCTAAATTCGTTCTCTGGTGATCTTTGGTCAAACACTGCATTTGCCCATCTCTGAACAAATGAATTCGCGTATCTCCAACATGAAATAAGTGCGCGGTATTGGACTTGATGATGACACAGCTAAATGTGGTCACTAAGCCATTGTGACTCAAAGCTTGTTTACTGCCCTCTTCGTAGAGCCAAGCATTGATGGCTGTTAGAATTTTCCCAGCAGAATGCTTAATACTCCAACTGTTTGGGGTGGCAAAGTAATCATTCACAAATTGTACAACAGCGGTATGACTTGCCCTTTGGCTATTCTCACTACAACTCACACCGTCAGCAATGCACGCCACGATACCCTTGTGCGTCAAATCGTGTGGGTTGTCAGGGATCTTGAGTAAAATAGCATCCTGATTTTGTGTGCGAGCACCGACTAGCGACGTCCCCGCATGTTGCAATTTAAGTGTAGAGATTGGCATATTCATCAATAATCACTTATCAGCATAGAGCCCAACCTTGATGTAAAAGCATGCGTTAAAATATAGCCGCTATCCACCAAGACTGAGCTCTATTCCTATCTAGTTAGAGACGTCAATTAAAGTCACACTGCCGTCCTTATTCACCTCAGCAATTTTACCTGTTGGCTCTTCCATGAAAATTAATGTCACAAAGCCTAGTACTGCTGTCGCCGCAATGACGTAGAAGAAGGTTTGATAATCCACAAAAGAAAGAATGGTTAAATATGTCACCGCTCCCACATTCCCGTATGCACCTGTCATACCGGCAATCTGACCGGTCATTCTACGTTTAATAAGAGGAACAGTAGCAAACACCGCCCCTTCACCAGCTTGTACAAAGAATGAACATAGCATTGCAGCAACCACTGCCAACCATACTGGCCACTGACTGCCTACTTGGCCCATTAAGAAATACCCAATAGCAAGACCAGCTGTCAGAATCAACAAAGTAGGTTTACGACCAAATTTATCTGAAATCCAGCCACCACCAGGGCGCGACATTAAGTTCATGAAGGCATAGGCGGATGCAACCATCCCCGCTAATACTGGCGTCAATTCAAAGGTTTCAGCAAAGAAAAGAGGCAACATAGACACGACCGCTAGTTCCGAACCAAATGTCGCGAAGTAAAGTACATTCAGTACCGCCACTTGCTTAAATTTGTAACGATGGATCTCTTCAACCGGTTTTTCAAATACGGTTTTGTTCACTTTCCATACTTGGCTCACTTCTAAGAAATACAAAGCAACAAGACCGGCGTAGATGGCATTCACAACAAAATCAGACAACATGTCGATGCCACTTGGCGACAGTTTCCATGCCAATAGACCAAGAACGGCGTACATAGGGATCTTCATAATAAGTAAAAAGAAGAAATCGCCTTTTGAAGTCACTTCCATCGCTGTAACATGCTTAGGCTTAAAGTACGTAGAGCCTTTTGGTGTATCGGACACGGAGCGATAAAAAATGACTGAGAATAGCAAACTCATCAAGCCTGTAATCGCCACCGCGTAGCGCCAACCTTCATCACCACCAAATAACAAAGCAATGGTCGGCAATGTAAATGCCGCTGCGGCTGAACCAAAGTTACCCCAACCGCCGTATACGCCTTCCGCAGTGCCCAACTCATTGTGTGGAAACCACTCCGAAACCAAGCGAATACCAACCACAAAACCTGCACCAATAAAGCCGAGCAAGAAACGGGCGATTGCCGCTTGGATAAAGGAGTCCGCGAAAGCAAACATAAAACAAGGAATGGAACACACTGCCAACAGTGCAGAATAGACCAGTCGCGGACCGAATCTATCGGTGAGCATGCCAATAACCACACGTGCTGGTATGGTGAGCGCCACGTTCAAGATCAATAGGGTTTTGATCTCTTGTGTACTCAGACCTAATGTCTCTTTCACCATTTGCAATAGAGGTGCAAAGTTAAACCAAACCACAAAGGTGATAAAAAAAGCCATCCAACTTAAGTGTAAGACTTTCATTTTTCCGCTAAACGAAAACAGAGAAAATTTACTGTTATCCATAATATAAATCCTTTTTTGTATTGCTTAATTTAAGCGACTGCTTCCTGCTTAAATGTGAAAATTTATCGTGGGTGTCCTGATTAAAATTCGGGTTTTAATTGTGGGTGTCCTGATTTATTTCCTGATTTATTTGTGGCCTTTATGCTGCCACGGCTTCACTCACTTGAATTTGAATAGCGCCTTCGACCACGCGCACAGGGTATGTTTTTATGATGCATTCGGGCTTTTCAATGCATTGGCCTGTTTTTAAGCTAAAGTGCTGCTTATATAGAGGTGATGCCACGCAAGGCTCTCCTTCAAAGCACCCGATAATGCCGCGAGACAGTACTTGCGCTTTGCCAATAGGGTCATAGTTTGAAATAGCGTAAAACGTATCAGTGCGCTGATAATTAAACACCGCTATCTGTCTTCCATTTACAAGGGCACAGACTCCAACATTAGGCGCAATGTCTTTTACATCGCAAATCGTTTGCCAATGGTTCATATTCTCTCTCCTTGATAACGTATTATCTGGTGTTCTTAATGGTCAATTTTCGTCATTTATTCAATGAGTTATTCGCTAGCTAATCTCTACAACCTCAATTGATTGCTCATCGGCACTCAGTGTTGATGCTGGATCTTGTGAGTGTTTGGGAAAGCGCTGTTCACGCTCAGAGATAAAGCTCAGAGTGTCATCACGTTGATCGCTATTAATAAAATGACTAAAGCGTTTCAGTTTTTCGGGAGATTCCAATGTAGTTTTCCACTCACATTGATATTGCGCAATCGTGTTTGCCATCTCTTTTTCTAGCTCTTGAGCAAGACCCAATTTGTCTTCAACCACAACTTCTCGTAAGTAATCTAGGCCGCCTTCAAGGTTTTCCATCCACACAGAAGTGCGCTGTAAGCGATCCGCGGTGCGAATATAGAACATCAACAAACGATCGATATATCGAATTAGCGTGGCTTCGTCTAAGTCGGTGGCCAACAAATCCGCATGGCGAGGGCGCATCCCACCATTGCCACACACGTATAAGTTCCAACCATTTTCTGTCGCAATGATCCCAACATCTTTTGACTGAGCCTCCGCACACTCTCGCGTACAACCCGATACCGCAAATTTGAGTTTGTGAGGCGAACGTAAGCCTTTGTAGCGATTCTCAACATCGATAGCCAAGCGTACGCTGTCGCCCACACCATAACGACACCACGTACTACCGACACAGGATTTCACGGTTCGTACAGATTTTCCGTAGGCATGTCCGGTTTCAAACCCTGCATCCACCAGCTTTTGCCAAATCGTAGGTAAATCATTGAGTTGAGCGCCAAATAAATCCACACGCTGCCCACCGGTGATCTTGGTGTATAAATCAAACTCTTTAGCCACCTCTCCCAGCACAATTAAACGATCCGGGGTGATCTCACCACCAGCGATGCGTGGCACAACAGAATAAGTGCCGTCTTTTTGCATGTTGCCCAAGTAGATATCGTTGGTATCTTGAAGCTCCATATGCTCATTTTGCAAAATGTAATCGTTCCAAAACGAGGCCAATATGGAACCTACAGTCGGCTTACACACTTCACAGCCATGGCCTTTACCGTATTGCTCTAAAAGCTGCTCGAAGGTTTTGATCTGATTGACGCGTACTATGTCGCTAAGCTCTTGACGTGAATACGCAAAATGCTCACAAAGGTCATTGTTGACTTCCACACCTAAGCTCAGCAATTCTGCATCCAGTACTTGTTTTGCCAGTGCACTACAACCGCCGCAACCTGTCGATGCATTGGTGGTTTCTTTTAGTGCTGCCATCGTGTTGCAGCCGGCTTGCACCGCCTGCTTGATATCCCCTTTAGTCACATCAAAACACGAACAAATCACCGCGCTATCAGGCAAGGCATCAACACCCATTCCAGCAGGCTCTTCACCCGCTACGTTAGGTAAAATCAATACCGATGGATTTGCAGGTAAAGGCATATCGTTTTGCTTCATCTGCAACAACGTGCCATACGCCTCAGCATCGCCCACCAGCACCGCACCAATGATCTTTGAGCCATCCTCGGAGATAATTAAGCGCTTATACACTTGGTCGATTTCGTCATTAAAGGTATAAGATTGTGCACCTTCAGTTTGATCGTGCACCTCACCTATACTGGCAACATCTACCCCTAGTAGCTTCAATTTTGTACTCATATCAGCGCCAGTAAACGCCGCACTTTCTCCAACACTGTCATCGTGTAATAAATGTTGAGCCGCCACTTTTGCCATTTGATAACCGGGGGCAACCAAGCCAAAAATTTTGCCATCCCATAGGGCACATTCACCGACTGCATACACATCAGGCGCACTCGTTTGACAATAATCGTTAATGACAATCCCACCACGCTCACCAATGTCAATATTGGCTTGTCTGGCAAGTTCGTCTTGTGGACGAATCCCAGCGGAGAACACAATCATGTCTGTTTCTAGGTGTGAACCATCGGCAAAATTCATTCGATAGCGAGCGGTTTCTCCCGCCACAATTTCAGTGGTCGCCTTTTCGGTGTGCACCGATACACCCAATGATTCGATTTTTCTGCGCAATAGTGCCCCGCCGCCAGCGTCGAGCTGCACCGCCATCAACCTTGGTGCAAACTCAACCACATGCGTTTGTAAACCAAGCTCTTTAATTGCATTCGCCGCTTCCAGTCCCAGTAAACCACCGCCAACAACCACACCGCTCTGGCTCAGTTTGCTCGACTCTTCTATCGCATCTAAATCTTCTAAAGTTCGGTACACATGACAGTGATCACCGTCATTGCCCGGGATGGGTGGCACAAATGGATATGAACCTGTTGCCAATACTAAAGTGTCATAAGCTTCGATTCGGCCGCTTTGCGTGATCACCTGTTTGGCATCGGTATCCAGTTCTACAACCTTATCACTGACCACAAACTTAACGCCGTTTTCGCTATAGTACCCTTCATCGGCAAGCATCAATTCTTCAGCACCGTTTCCGGTAAAATAAGAGGTAAGATGGACTCGATCGTAGGCAAGACGAGGCTCTTCAGAAAAGGTGATGATGTCCATATCATCCGTTTTCTGTTGCAATAAGTTTTCTATGTATTTGTGGCCAACCATTCCATTGCCAACAACAACTATTCTTTGCTTTTTCATAATGATCCTTCCTTGAAATCTAAATCTGTCTCAATGTTTTGTTGGGTTACGCCGTTAGCTGTAGCAGCTGTTTCGTGTCATGTTGCGGTAACGGCGACGGTTGAATTTGGCGATGACTGAGCTGGGTAAGCCAATGCATTTGCTCTGCAATTGACACCACTTCACCCACCACAATAAGAGCCGGTGATTGAATTTGATATTGCTGTTTAAGAGTGCTGAGCTGATTTAACTTACCGATGTGCACACGCTGTTTAGGTGTGCACCCATTTTCAATAAAAGCGACCGGCGTTTCTTCGCTCATACCCCCGCTAATCAGCTTTTCCATCAACATATCGGTTTTACTCAGGCCCATGTAAAACACCAAGGTTTGATTTAACTGCGCCAAAGCATCCCAATTAATGTCCAACGTTTTATCGGCATGCGCGGTAATAAAGGTGCAGCCTTGCGCAAGTCCACGATGAGTAAGAGGAATATTGGCATAGCTGGTACAGCCAGAGGCGGCTGTTATTCCGGGGATAACATCGACTTCGATACCTTGCTTTGCCAGCATCAGCATCTCTTCTCCGCCACGACCAAAAACAAAAGAGTCTCCTCCTTTTACTCGACAAACGTTCTTGCCGCTTAATGCCGCATTGAGAAGCAAATCATTGATATCCTGCTGAGTCGCACTGTGCTTTCCTTTCGCTTTACCGACAAATACGGTCGTCGCATCTTGGGGAAATAAGGCGCGGATCTCTTCGCTGACAAGGTTGTCATACATAATAAATTGAGCTTCTTTGATCATTCGGCACGCTTTTACAGTAAGAAGGTCAGGGTCTCCCGGACCGGCCCCAACTAAGGTCACTCGACCCGGAAAATTCGCTTGTCTTTGCATCACATTGCTCCTCAATCTCTTCGCCACATCATGTCTAAAAACGACACCTATTTTTCAGCGCTTCTGAGAAAGAGCTTGCAAATTGGATACCAACATTGGTTAGTACATCGAAAATAAAATCACAAACAGATAATAAACAACAAGTTACCTATACAGCGTTCATGTAACCAATTGCTGAACATGACAAAACAAAAACCAAGATCCACATAAATTGACCGTTTACAGTGCAATATGATTCAAGTTGGTGCATATAAAAGAAAACCATCATAAATATACGCCCTAAACACTACCACTTTAGTGGTATGTGTATTTTTAAGGCATTGAATTTAAATAGATAATTTTATATATGTGATATTTTGACAACTTGGTTTAATTTTTGCTTGTTAACTCATAGAGCTAAAATTACCGATAAAGGACAGCCTATGGCTTCTCAAGACGAAGGATGGATAAAAACGACCTGTGCATACTGTGGTGTGGGCTGTGGAATAGAAGCAAGACCTAAGCTGTCTGGCGAGCTGGAAATAAGAGGAGATAAAGCGCACCCATCCAATTACGGTAAACTCTGTACCAAAGGAATTGCCCTTGGAGAAACCGTTATCCACGATGGTCGTATGCTCTCTCCCACCTTAAAAACAGAGCAAGGCGATGTCACCATCAGTTGGGATGAAGCAACGGCAAAAGTGGCTGAAGGTTTTACTCGCACGCTACGCGAGCACGGTCCAGAGTCAGTCGCTTTTTATGTCTCAGGGCAACTTTTGACCGAAGATTACTACGTCGCCAATAAGCTAATAAAAGGTTTTATGGGCAGTGCCAATATCGACAGTAATTCTCGTCTATGTATGGCGTCATCGGTGGTAGGACACAAACGTGCATTTGGTAGTGATACTGTACCGATCTGTTATGAAGATCTTGAACAAGCGGAAATGGTGGTCATTGTTGGCTCAAATCTGGCGTGGTGTCATCCCGTATTATTTCAACGATTACGCACCGCTAAACAGTCCAATCCAGCCCTTAATATTGTGGTTATTGATCCTCGAAGAACGGATACTTGCGATATCGCTAATACCCACCTTGCGCTAGCTTCTGGCTCTGATGTAGCGCTATTTAATGGCTTGCTTGCTCACCTTGCTGAACACAACGCATTAGATAATGATTTTATTGCATCACACACAACCGGTTTTGATGACGCGCTTTCTAAGGCGCAAGACCAAGCCGCTCAATCTCAAACAGATATAGAGCACATTACGCAATTGTCGACAGCGCAACTGAACGATTTTTACCACGCTTTTGCCAATACTGAGCGGGTAGTAACGGTTTATTCTCAGGGCGTGAACCAATCCAGCAGTGGTTCAGATAAAGTGAATGCCATTCTTAACTGCCACCTTGCCAGCGGGAAAATCGGTAAACCCGGTAGCGGGCCTTTCTCTGTGACAGGCCAGCCAAATGCGATGGGCGGGCGAGAAGTCGGCGCACTGGCAAATACTCTTACCGCACATATGGAATTTGACGAGCCTGAACATCTCCGCTTAGTCAGCGAGTTCTGGGATACGGACAACTTGGCGCAAAAACCCGGCCTTAAAGCCATAGAGATGTTCGATGCCATTGATTCAGGAAAAATCAAAGCCGTTTGGATCATGGCGACCAACCCTATGGTGAGCTTGCCAAACTCAGAGAAAATCAAATCAGCCCTAACGAAATGCCCACTGGTGGTGGTATCCGATTGTATCGCAGAAACTGAAACCACACGTTTGGCTGACATCGTACTGCCAGCACAAGGGTGGAGTGAGAAATCGGGGACAGTCACCAATTCAGAACGTCGCATCTCTCGACAAAGACGTATTCTGCCAAGCCCAGGACAGGCCAAACCCGATTGGTGGATCGTCAGTCAAGTAGCCAAAAAAATGGGCTATGCGAACGCTTTTGACTATCAGCACGAAGGGGAGATTTTTCGTGAATACACACATCTAACCTGTGTAGGAAACGAGCAGGGACAACGAGATCTCAACCTTATAGGTTTAACTCACTTAAACGATCAAGGTTATAGCCGACTGACACCTCAGCAATGGCCTGTTAGCCAACTGCAAGCACAGCCGGTTACGCAAAGATTATTTGGTGATGGGCGTTTTTATACCCCAGATGAACGCGCTCGATTTATAGGGGTTTCCTTTACCGCCCCAATCGCGAAAACCGACATTCAAACGCCACTGATATTAAACAGTGGTCGCTCGCGAGATCACTGGCACACCATGAGTCGAACAGGGCTATCGGCGAAGCTTGCAGAACATGCCAGTGAACCTTATGTACAAATTCACCCAAAGACCGCCGCTCAATTTTCTATCAAAGACAATCAGTTAGCTTGGGTGACAAACCCTCAAGGCTGCACACTTGTTCGAGCTAATGTCACGACTGATGTTTCCCCACAACAACTATTTATGCCCATCCACTGGAATGAAACAACCGCGAAAAACAGTAAACCCTGTACGCTGATTGCCAACACCACAGATGCGATTTCTGGACAGCCCGAATTTAAACATTCCTCCGTATCCATCTCACCTTTCATCAGCAAAAGTTGCGCTATTTTCATCTCTAATAAGACGATGTCACTGAGCAAAACAGATAGCAATATCGATTATTGGGTAAGACAAAAAGTACCACAAGGGTATTTATATCGTATCGAATCCAGTGTTTCCGTCAGTCAATTAATCAGCGAACTGACGCCGTATTTAGAGACACAAAATCATCGTCAGCTTAGCAATGAGTCTCGTAAGGACGGAGCGCGCTGGATCACCTTAGATAAAGAGCATGTCACCCAGTTACTCTTCATACAAGACAGATTTAAAAATAGCGAAATAGCCACAATGATAGAGGCATTTAATCAACCATTAACTTTGTTGGAAGCCAATGAAATTGTTCATGATTTATCGGTAGACAACGATTTATTCGTATCGGTATAGCAGTGTCAATCACTGAGCTTAATATCCGCATAAGTAGAATACCGCTATAGGTGGCGGTACAAGAAAAACAGTACTGAAAATCAACAATAAATGGGAATGAATTTACGTCTCACTCCCATTTGAATCCTTAATCAATATATTGCGTAATATATTCAGTCAAAGCAATGCCTTATCAGAATCCTTAACTATACTTTTGCTTAACATTACATTTCCTCCAATACGACATATTGAGGCTCGGAAAAGGACTTATACCGATGAGACTGTTTGTATTAATCATTTTAGGGTTTAGTGCCAATGTCTTTGCACAAGATAATAGTGTGTCTCAAGACACGCAATTTGAAGTAGGCAAAGCCAAGGCAAAAGTGTGTATGACTTGCCATGGTGAAGATGGTATTTCAACCTTAGATCCCTACCCTAACCTGCGTGGACAAAAGCTAGGGTATCTGATCTCCTCACTCAAAGATTATAAAGCCAGAGAGCGAACCAGTGGTTTGGCTATTTTAATGCAGCAACAAGCTGATTCACTCTCTGATCAAGATATTGAAGACATTTCATACTTCTTCTCCAAGATCGGCCAAGAACCTCAGCAGTAAAGGATTAACTGATGGAAAACGAAACCACGGTGTACAGCACCAAGGTCGTCAAATACTTTGTAGTGGCGTCCGTTGCATGGTCAATCATAGGCATGATTGTTGGGGTTATACTCGCCGCCCAATTGTATTGGCCAGTACTGAATTTTGATTCTGAATATTTTCAATTTGGCCGATTGCGCCCCTTACACACCTCGGGGGTGATTTACGGGTTCGTGGTGAACATCTTAATGGGAGCTTCACTGTATATTGCCCAACGCACCGGACAATGTGGGCTGTTTAATAAAAGCCTTGCGTGGATGGTGTTTTGGGGTTGGCAGCTGGTATTACTGCTTGCGTTGCTATCACTCCCATTGGGTTACACCACTTCAAAAGAGTATGCCGAGCTTGAATGGCCTATCGACTTACTTATCGTATTAGTTTGGGTGTTATACGCCATCCTTTTCTTTGGCACTATCGCCAAAAGAAAGGTCAATCACATCTTTGTTGCCAACTGGTTTTTTGCGGCATTTATCATAGTGATTGCACTGATTTTCGTTATAAACAACTTAGCTTTACCCGCTTCCCTCACCAAATCGTATTCAGTCTTTGCTGGCGCGCAAGATGCGATAGTGCAGTGGTGGTGGGGACACAATGCGGTAGGCTTTTTGCTGACCGCAGGTGTCATTGGAATGAACTATTACTTCATTCCTAAAGTCTCTGAACGACCTATTTATTCCTATCGCCTTTCTGTGATTCACTTTTGGGGGTTAGTGGGGTTTTACACTTGGGCAGGTACACACCACCTTATTTACTCTTCTGTGCCCATTTGGGTGCAAAACATTGGCATCGTAATGTCATTGATTCTATGGCTCCCATCTTGGGGTGGCGCATTCAACAGTGCTATGACCCTATTGCAAAATAAACAAAAGCTGAAA
This sequence comes from Vibrio ezurae NBRC 102218, assembly GCF_000467185.1. GTDB lineage: Bacteria > Pseudomonadota > Gammaproteobacteria > Enterobacterales > Vibrionaceae > Vibrio > Vibrio ezurae. The sequence goes on along the minus strand of NZ_BATM01000026.1, from coordinate 19,945 downwards.
AACGATTACATCATGATGTTTTTCTTCTCCGCCATCCTCTACTACTGCCTAGCCACTTTTGAAGGGCCATTACTGGCAATTCGTTGGTTTAACATGATGGCGCATAACACCGAATGGATTATCGGCCACGTACACTCTGGCGCTTTAGGTTGGGTTGGTATGTCGGGAATTGCGACCTTCTACTATTTCATCCCGAAACTGTGGGGGAAAGACAAACTCTGGTCTACTCGATTGATCAAATGGCACTTTTGGCTGGCGCATGCAGGGGTCGCAATTTATGCCATTGCGCTATGGGTTGCGGGCATTGGCGAGGGTTACATGTGGCTTGCTCAAAATGAAAATGGTGAACTGATTTACAGCTTTGTAGAGGCAATGAATTTTAAAGCTCCGTGGCTATTCCTGCGCTTCTTTGGTGGTGCCTTGTTTGTACTTGGCTTATTCCTGATGGTGTTCAACCTGTATAAGACCGTCACAAAACCAAAGTTCGTACTTAAAAGGGAGGCATCATAATGAGTAAAGATTTCACACAATCCGTTTTTATTCTAATTATTGCAACCATAGTGGTCGCCTCTTTTTCTATTTTGGTACTGATTGTGCCCAATATAGTGCGCGGGCCTGAACTGGCGGCAAATAGCCAAGCGAAGCCACTAACTGCAATTCAAGTTGCAGGGCGTGATATTTATATCAGTGAAGGGTGTCATGTTTGTCATACACAAATGGTGCGCCCTTTAGAGCCGGAGATAAAACGTAATGGTCGTGCCAACCAAGAACCCGATGACATCTACGAGTTCCCGAACCTTTGGGGCTCAAAACGTACTGGCCCGGACTTGACTAACCTAGGTCGAAAATATTCTGACCAATGGCATGTTTTACATTTAGTGAACCCAAGAGACGTGATTCCAAGCTCCATTATGCCGTCCTATCCGTGGCTGTTTGAACAAAAGCTTTCAGGTGATGACATTACCGACAAAATGCGCACCCTGCGCACCCTTGGAGTGCCGTATAGCGACAACGATATTGCCGATGCTCGCCTGCAAGTTCGCGGTAAAACCAAAGGGGAAGCGCTTATTCATTATCTACAAAGTTTAGGGGTGGATACCGCAGAGGAGATCCGATAATGAGTAATTTCTGGAACCTATGGGCTGTGATCTGCACCATCGTTTTTTTTCTATTGATGGTCAGTATCGTCATCAAATATTGGAGAAAGAATCACGATGCCGACGCCAATAAAGCGCTCGGAACTTTTGATGGTATTGATGAAAATGACGCCCCACCTCCTAAGCTGTTATTTATCAGCTACTTTGTGGCTTTCTGTTTGTCTATCGGTTACCTAGTGCTATATCCCGGCCTGGGTAACTGGGAAGGACTGATGGGCTGGAAGCAAAGTGATGACAAGTTAAGCTCTCCCACCACAACTCTTGATCAACAATTTGCCACCCTCAATGACACCTCACTGGCTAGCCTTGCGCAAAACAGTGACATTACCAAATCGGGGCGAATATTATTTCAGACTCACTGCGCGGCCTGCCATAGGGACAACGGTCAAGGTCAGAAACACTTTCCTAATCTTATTGATAATGACTGGCTCTATGGTGGTAGCGATGAAGCCATTCTTCACTCTATCGAAAAAGGCCGCAATGGCGCGATGGCCGGTTACAACGAGATACTCAATCAAGACGAAATATCAAAGCTGTCTTACTTTTTAGCTTCGATAAACCAACGTCATACCGATGTGCCACCTGTAAAAGTAGAACTTGGGAAACAACTATTCACACAATACTGTTCTGCGTGTCACGGTGACGGCTCTGTGGGTAATCCCGCTATCGGAGTCCCGGTACTTTCGGACGATATCTGGCTACATGGCGGTAGCATCGAAGAGATTCAACATACGATTAAATTTGGCCTTAATAATGTTATGCCTGCTTTTGAAAAGCAGCTCACTCGCAACGAAATTTTAGCCATTGGTGCTATGTTGACTCAATCTCGAATCGATGCAGAAGCACATATTGCTGGCCTAGATAGCGAGGCGATTAAGCGTGGTGAATACTTAGCGCATGCCGGAGATTGTGTCGCTTGTCACAGCGCTGAAGGCGGTGAACCTTTTGCGGGCGGACTGCCATTTGTAACACCATTTGGCACCGTTTACTCAACCAATATTACCCCTCACGCAAGTGAAGGTATTGGTGAATACAGCTATGAAGACTTTAAGGCAGCACTCGTTGACGGTAAAGGTCGCCACGGCTACTTATATCCGGCAATGCCTTACACCTCATATCAATATGTCAAAGAACAAGACATGCAAGATATGTGGGAATACCTACAGTCAATCACGGCAGTAGCAAGACGCAACGACGACAACAGCATGATGTTCCCATCCAATATTCGTCTTGGGTTATTGAGCTGGAATATTGTCTTTATGGATACCGCACCACTTCAATATGAAGTGCCTGCCGAGATCAAAGACAGTGTTGATGATGTTGAGAAATGGCAGCAAGGGAAATATTGGGTAGCCGGTTTAGGGCACTGCTCTGAATGTCATTCACCTCGCAATCTCGCGCAAGCTATCATCAGCGATCGTATCTTCCAAGGTAATATCATTGATGGTTGGAACGCACCGGATATTACCGCCAATGAGTTGTATATTGATGGCTGGGATACGCAAGTACTTACTGACTTCTTGCACACTGGACACTCAGATAAAGGCACCGCTTTTGCGGGTATGGCCGATGTAGTCAAAAACAGTTTGAGCTTGATGACCCGAGAGGATGTTGAAGCGATGGCGTACTACCTAATTAAAGGTGACACCAACAACTTTGTTAGCGCCGATGCAACACCTCTGAAGCCGAAAGGATTTGATGAAAGTGCTTACAATTCCGACATCTATCCCGTCTATCAGCAAACCTGTGGAGCCTGTCATGGCGCTGATGGTAAAGGGCGCGATCCAATTGCACCGGCACTGCTCAATAACGGTATCATCATGCACAGCGACCCATTTAACACCATCGCGGTCACCGTGCGCGGACTAGAGCCGACCTATTTGGTAGAAGATAAGAACTTTATGCCGATGGCGAGTTTTGAAGACGTACTCTCAGATCAAAAACTGGCCGAATTGATCACCTTTGTTCGCTACCATTTAGGGGCAAGGGACATTGTGGTTTCAGAAGAAGATGTCAAAGAGGTACGGGAAACCCTTGAAAAAGCGGGGTATGCCGGTGGGGTACACACCACTCCTGACATGTATGACCAACGAGATCGCAACATCAATATCAAATAAGATAGATGCAATATAAACAAAAAACCCCAAGCAACGGTGAGCTTGGGGTTTTTATTATCAGATTATCACGGTCTAATTAGGACTAGTTTTTTACACGCTCTAAAACTGAAGAGTCAGTGTGAGCAAACGCCTTGCCGTAAATATCAAGCGCAGTAGTTTGTGAGTAGGTTAATGTATCGCCATCGATTTTAATGTTCATTGTAAAATCAGTTGTCGATGCATTGGCCGTCATGTAGTTAGACTCAGCAATACCGCGAGCTGCTACTTTAAGGCTCATCTCATTACCTGCTGGGCCTTCCGCGGTTACACAAGTGGTTCTTGGCACGCAGTAAGAGTTGTAAACCATGTGGTTGTCTTTATCGTAAATTAGGTATCCGCGCTGATCATGGAACTTTGTATCATCTAGTTTACGGAAAACTTCTTGTTTGTAATAAAGAGCGACTAAATATTGCTCACTGGCATTTGTTGCATCAGCCGCTACTTCAAATGTCATTACTTCGTAGAAAGGAGTGATTGCAGGGGCACCTTTACCTTGAGTTGTACCATCCTGCGCTGGAGAAATATCAACACCACCGCTTTCTACTGATTTCCAAGTACCAACAAACTGTGCTAAAGGTCCAAAATCTAAACCGTCAATAACAGTGTTGTCATGATCTGCTAGGGCGCTGCAAGGTGCTAATAAAGCAAGTGCGATTATAGACTTAAGTTTCATGTTGTATCCATTTATTGTTGTTGTTAATGAATATCAATAATAACTAAAGCCAATGAGCAATAAATTTGCACAAGTCAATTCCGCGACACCTCCCTCGCACAATAGTGTAACTATTTGTAAATAAAGTAAAAGCAACGAATGGCTTTATTTTATTTACACACTTTATAAACACGATAAAAAACAAGAGCTAAATGTTTCTTCTGTCTTAGGTATCTCAATAAAACGCTAAATAAATGCAACACATCCGACCAATAAATGAAAGCAATCAGTGGCTCTTTGCTCCTCACCCTTGATATAACTAAAATTTCAGCTATGGGTGTTAAAATGCACTGCTCGCAAGTCGAGGTAAAAACAATTTATCGCTAGACAGTCGCTTAGTCAGCAAAGAGTAACTTGATCACTGACGTTCCCATTACGCTATCAATGAGCTGCAGTGCGTTTTCCTCTGGCAGTTTATGCGCCACAAGTTCAATCAATTTTGTCACCCCAGCTTTTGTCTGTGGGTGAGACTCTTTCATCGCGGCATTGGCGATAAACATTCTGATGACCATGGAAAACTCTGTTTGAGAGAGCCCCCTCTCCCACGATTGAATAAAAGTGTCTTTAGACGAAAAATCGAGAGTAGCGGCAATAATAGGGAAAATTTTACCTTTTAACGCAACCGCAAAATCGCTGTTTGATGGGTAATAACCTTGTAAGGTACTTTTTCTCAGCCCTGTCTCTTTGGCAAGACGATCATAAGTAACGCTGCTCCACCCTTCGGCTAAAAATATTTTCACAATCAATGCATTGTAGTTTGCTTTATTTTCTTCTTTTTGTTGTTGAGTGATTCTTGCCATCCCTTGCCCCTACAATAAATAAACACTATTTAGTTTCACTATAGTATATAACCGTACCTAATCCGCAATCATTTTTTACTTGTTCATTTGACAAAGACTGCATGAAAAATAAAGTGATGCACCGTGCCCATATTCTACTCGCAACCTACTCACTAACGTGGCAATGCCTGTAGCATGTTTAGTTTTCAATCAAACAGCACAATTTACGTTGCTTATTGCCAAAATGCCCTTGAACTTTGCGTATCAAACCCAAATTTATCTATACGAAATAAAGTGCACTTATATTCGTTAAAACAACGAGATAACCTCAATCTCAATAACTAAATACTCAGAAATAACGTAGAAAAAAGCATCAATAACACGTTAGGATGACGCATTCTTTATGACGATTGATATAAGTAGGGAACTTTTTCTCCAATCTTTCATCTATTACTTATTACTTTGCTCGCAACAAGGAACAATCACATGCCAGCGCAGTCTTTCCAGCAACTACAACGCTACTTAGAAACCCAAGTTATTGGTCAAGACAATCTTGTCAAACAACTGCTTGTCGCACTTTTAGCCGATGGTCATATATTGGTAGAGGGACCTCCAGGATTGGCAAAAACCCGCGCCGTAAAATCCTTAGCTGATTGTATTGAAGGGAGCTTTCATCGAGTACAATTTACGCCGGATCTACTGCCATCAGACTTGACTGGTACCGATATCTATCGCCCAGAAACCGGAGAGTTTCAGTTCAAGCCAGGCCCTATTTTTCATTCGTTAGTACTGGCTGATGAAGTCAACCGCGCCCCAGCTAAAGTACAAGCCGCTATGCTTGAAGCAATGGCAGAAAAACAAATCAGTGTCGGACAAACGACTTACCCTTTGCCCGAACTGTTTTTAGTCATGGCCACCCAAAACCCAATTGAACAAGAAGGGACTTATCCATTACCCGAAGCTCAATTAGACCGTTTTCTACTGCATCTTGAAGTAGATTATCCTAATGCACAAAGCGAACTGGATATTCTGCGCCTAAACCGTGGAGAAGCTTTGGGTGAGGTGAGTACCTTTGACCATAAGTTGTCGCAACAAGATATCTTTGAGGCGCGTCGTCAGGTGCTGTCTATTCACATGGCGGAGACTATTGAGAAATACATCATTCGCTTAATCATGGCGACCCGTGAGCCCAGCGCTTATAGTGAGCAGTTAGTTAACTGGATTGAAATGGGCGTAAGCCCGCGCGCGACCATTGCTCTGGATCGCGCTGCACGCGCTAATGCTTGGTTGTCGGGACGCGACTTCGTAAGCCCAGAAGACATTCATGCGGTAATTTACCCAGTACTTCGCCATCGCCTATTGTTGACGTATCAAGCTCAAGCAGAAGGAATCAGCGGCAACAAAGTGATAGACGAACTTCTGCGCACCGTAGCATCCGCATAAGGCAACTGGCATGTTTGAACGTTTAAAAACGCATGCTTTTTGGGGCGGGAATAGCCACAGCTCAAACAAGGCTGAGCAGGTTTTATCGTCTGCTCACCTTCCCGCAAGCACCAACGGGGTAACCGTGAGTATTGATGAATTAAGTTTTTATCAGTTGCATGGAAAACGCTGGCAACCACCTGCAAAAAGCTTATGGTCACAACTTAATGGACAGCATTCTAGCTCACGTAAAGGGCGCGGAATGACATTCTCAGAAGTACGTCAGTACCAAGCTGGCGATGACGTGCGCCAAATCGATTGGCGAGTAACCGCACGCACTGGTAAAGTTCACACTAAACTGTTCACTGAAGAGCGTGAACGCCCAGTGATTCTTTTTCTAGATTTAACCCCAAGCATGTTCACAGGCACACAATTGCTGCTCAAATCAGTGCAAATGTGTCACCTCGCCAGCTTATTAGCATGGATAGCCATCGCCAATAACGATCGCGTCGGCGCCTTCATCCGCTTCGGCAGCAATATCACAGAAATCAGGCCATCCAACTCAAAAGTAGCCTTATTGCAACTCCTCAATAAAGTGTGTGATATACATAACCAAGGCTTAAAAACGCCCTTTAAAAACCTCGATAGCGAAAGTGATGCATCTTTACAGATTATCGCTAATCGCTGCAAGAAAGGCAGTGAATTAATCATTTTAAGCGATTTTTCTTCATTTTCAGAATCCGACACCACACTCATCACGCAGGTTTCGGCCCACAACAAAGTAAGAGCAATACAACTTTACGACCCAATAGAAATGGGAGACACCCATGCTAAAGGCGTGCAAAAGTTGCAAGGAAAAGAGCATATCGTTTCAGTCAATTTATCCAGTCGCAAAGCTAAAAATGCGATAAAAAACGCATTTGAAGAACAGCAACAATTATTGAACGGACAACTGAACCAATACGGTATTGCCCTTTCTCACATATCCAGCGGTAGCCCTGTCTTGCAACAACTTTTACATCATTCATTTTAAGTAATTATCCATGACCCAAACGAACCAAACGCATACACTCCCCCTTAAATCACTTCACTTGCCTTCAGAGCCAAGTGCTTGGCCTCTGGCATGGGGCTATTGGGGAGTTTTAGCATTAATCGTCATTGTGCTTCTTGCCGCTTTTATCATGCAGAAGAAAATACGTAATAGAAGCCGAGCGAAAAAAGCCGCATTGCATATTATTAATCAACCTTCACAACCACTGACGATCTCTGAGGTGCAAGAGCTATTGCGTCAAGCTGCATTAAGCTACTTCCCTCGCAATGACATCGCTCATTTAACCGGTGAACAATGGCTGTCCTTTTTAGATTCACAATTGTCTTCACCTCGCTTTGTGACGAAGAATGAGCAGTGGCAAAAAGGGCTATATTCTTCAGGTGTCAATGAGCACCAAACTGACACAGAACTCATTCAAGACTGTGCGTATTGGCTTGAAAATGCCCTTCCTCCAAAAAGAAAATATCGGAACTGGAATGAATCATGAGTGGTTTTACGTTTGAATGGTGGTGGATGTTTTTTGCATTGCCCCTGCCCTATCTCGCATTTCGCTTTCTAAAAGAACAACAAGCGAGCTCCTTAGTTGTTCTACCGCACTTGTCACAAGCTTCAACAGTGCAAGATAAAAGCACACGGCTGGCAAAAATTTTAGCCACCCTTGCGTGGATTTTATTAATAATCGCCAGCGCAAGGCCCGTTTGGTATGGCGAGCCTATCGAGATACACCCGAAGCACCGCGATATGATGCTGGTGATTGACCTTTCTTACTCAATGAGTCAGGAAGATATGCAACAAGGCAATGATTATATTGACCGATTGACAGCCGTTAAACATGTTGTATCCAACTTTATTGATAAGCGCTCAGGGGATCGATTAGGTTTAGTCTATTTTGCCGATCACGCCTATTTGCAAACGCCTCTTACCTTCGATAGAGAAACGGTAAAAGCTCAGTTAAATCAGACAGTTCTTAAGCTGATTGGAACCCAAACGGCCATTGGCGATGGTATTGGATTGGCAACAAAGACCTTTGTTGATAGTGATGCGCCGCAACGAGTCATGATTTTACTGAGTGATGGCAGTAACAATGCAGGCGTACTCGACCCTATTCAAGCAGCGGAGATCGCAAAAAAATATAAAGCGACGATTTACACCATAGGTGTCGGCGCAGGGAAGATGCAAGTGCGTGATTTTTTCATGACTCGTACCGTAAATACAGCTGAAGATTTGGATGAAGATGCATTGACAAAAATCGCTGAAATGACGGGTGGGCAATACTTTAGAGCCCGCAACGCACAAGACCTAGAGCATATCTACGACACAATCAACAACTTGCAGCCTATTCAAAAAGCCATTCAATCTTGGCGTCCTAGAAACGAATGGTTTATATGGCCAGCACTCATCGGTTTGCTACTCGTCATAATCACTCTTGTAATAAGGAGAAATGATGTCTAATTTTGAGTTTCTTTATCCGCAAGCATTTTGGCTTGCAGTCCCTGTTACTCTGATTCTGGTTTGGATGAAAAACAGCTCTGCGGGCTCACAAATGGTCGCGACGCATTTGGCTAATGCCATGAGAGATAAAATCCAGAAAAAATCATGGTCATATTTATGGCCTTCGATATTTTCAGCTCTGCTTATTGTCGCCCTTGCAGGACCTAGCTTTGAAAAACAGAACATTCCAGCCTCTCAATCGACACACGCACGCGTATTGGTGCTCGATATGTCGCGTTCGGTTTACGCAAACGACATAAAGCCAAGCCGTCTAGATCAAATTCGATACAAAGCCCAAGATATTCTGCCTTTGTTTAAACAAGGGCAGACTGGATTAGTTGCATTTGCTGGCGATGCTTATACGTTAAGCCCGCTCACAACAGATGCAACAACACTGGCAAATTTAATACACAATCTTTCGCCAGATATCATGCCTATTCAAGGGGCAAGAGCGGATCTTGGTGTAAAGCAAGCCATCACTATGATGAAACAAGCAGGCCTAAATAAAGGTGAGATACTGCTGTTTGCCGATGATCTTGATAAGAGTGAATTAGATGGCATCAAAGAGCTGTTAAATAACGGTCAATGGTCGTTATCAGTATTGGCCTTTGGCTCCGCAGATGGCGCCCCAATTCCACAGCCTGACGGATCTCTTCTAACCACCTCGACAGGTGCAACGGTAATAGCAAAAACTCAGTTTAACCATTTAAAGTCAGCCGCCAACACCGGCAACGGTCACTTTGCTCAATATCGCCACGATAACCAAGACATCACCAGCCTTGTCTCAAACTCAACTTTCTCCCCCCTAACCTCCCCAAAAACGGGAGACACCCATGGTAAAAAGAAAGTAGAAGCAAAGATAAATAATGGCTTTTGGCTAATGCCATTCGCATTGCTATGTCTATTGCCGCTGTTTCGAAAAGGCGTAGTGTTTTCAGCCACAATACTCTTTGTAGGACTTGGTTTAAATGCAAATAGCGCCCAAGCATCTACATTAAACAGCGCCTTTTTAAATTCAAATCAACGTGGATACTCAGCCTTTCAGGACAAAGATTTTAAGGGTGCCACCCATTCATTTAAAGACTCTAAATGGAAGGCGGCGGCTCAATATAATGCCGGAGATTATGCCGAAGCGATTAAAAATCTGGAGGGGTTTAACGATGCAGATTCTCTCTACAATCTGGGAAATGCTTACGCTCAACACGGTGACTTAGACAAAGCGATTGCGAGCTATGAGTCGGCACTTGAGCAAAACCCTGATAATTCCGATGCAAAATACAACCTTGAACTGGTAAAAAAACAGCAACAGCAACAGCAACAGCAACAGCAACAGCAACAGCAACAGCAACAGCAACAGCAACAGCAACAGCAACAGCAACAGCAACAGCAACAGCAACAGCAACAGCAACAGCAACAGCAACAGCAACAGCAACAGCAACAAAAGCCTGAAGGCAAGTCATCGCAGAGTCAATCTAAAGACCAACAAAATAACCATCAAACTGATAAAAATAGTGATCATCAGGGTTCTAACAAGTCTCAATCTGCATCCCAAAAACAAAATTCAAATAAAGAAGACCAAGATAGTAAAACGAGCACTAAGAAAACATCAGAACAAGGAAATGCATCGAAAAAAAATCAACAAAAACAATCAGTAGACGAGCAACGTACACAAGCAAAAGAATCCGAAAGTTCTACTTCCGATAGTAAAAACACAAATAAATCATCTTCGTCAGCCAAAGGAACCACTCAGCAACAAAAAGTTGATCCTGACATGAGAAAACTAGAACAAGTAGAAAGTGTTCGAGACCCTAGCTATTTGCTGAAAGCACAAATGCTACTTCAAGCAAAAAATAAAGAAACACCAGTATCAAATGGAAAAAGTTGGTAGCAATAATGATTAAATTTAAATCCGTCATTACCTCACTTGCATTCACTGCGGGCTTACTCTGTAGCTTTTCGTCGTGGGCATTGAATATCACTGCGAGTGTTAACAAGACTACTGTGACCAAAGATGAAATTATACAGCTAAAAGTCAGCGCCGATGAGAAGCTTGATAGTGACAGCATCGACCTAAATACGTTATCCGATGACTTTTACGTAAGCAGACCAAGCTTTGGCTCATCGGTAAACATAATGAATGGTAAGCGGACCGATAGCAGTGTCTGGACGGTCTCTATTGCCCCGCGTAAAACAGGAACACTGACAATTCCAGCTTTCACTATCAAAGAAGCCAAAACATCACCTATTTCGCTGACAGTGACAGCTAACGCACAGGCTCCTAAAACGAAAGATCTTATCGAAATTCGTACGAAGTTAGATAGAAAAGAACTCTATCCAAATGAAAGTACCATTTTAAATACTCGAATTATCGTTAAGGTTGATCCACGCCTGCTACAAAATCCGAGTTTAACTCCACCAAAAGCAACGGGATTACAGCTAGATCCGCTTGCAGAACCTAAACAATATCAAGCCGTTGTTAATGGTGTAGAGTCGCTTATTATCGAGCAAGCCTTTCGCGTAACAGGAAAAGCAAGTGGCGATTTCACAATTAACGCTCCAACTCTCTCTGGAGTAGTACGTTATGGAAACCGCCAAGGTAATAGTCACCTTATATCGCTCGATGATAAGCCTCAGCAGGTCGCCATAAAAATACTTCCGATACCTGAGAACTATCATGGGCAATGGCTACCAACCTCTAAACTAGAACTGTCTCAACATTGGCAGTTAGACAACAATAAACCGGTAACCAAAACATCAGTCACTATCAACGCTGGTGACTCACTAACACGCACAATTAACGTCACAGCAGCAGGACTTACTTCCGCACAGCTACCCAATCTAACCATCGAGAACCCGGATGCGTTTCGTGTATACAATGAAAAACCAAGCTTTGTAGAAAACGATAATGGCAGTATCAGTATGAACCTTAAGCAAGTGTTAATCGCTAAGCATAGTGGGGAATACACTCTACCTGATGTCACTCTACAATGGTGGAACTCAAGAACAAAGCAAGCGCAAACAAGCCATGTCGATGGACTCAACGTAATTGTCAAACCAGGCGATAACCCAGAAGTCGCGGTAGCCCAACCTCAATCTATACCACCATCAAATGCAAATAATAATGCGAAAAATCCATCCTCAAATATGGACACCCATATTAACTCTGGGATTTGGCCAACATTAACCGCTATATTTGCAGGCTTATGGTTACTCTCTACCATTATGTGGTTGCGAGCTCGAAAACAGACATCTACTCCAGAGCAGGTATCTATAAAAAGTGAAATGAATGATAACTTGAAAGCCCAACTGATTAAGATAGTACAGCAAGGTGATTCAATAAAAGCCCAAGCTATATTGGAACGCTGGCTAAAAACTGAAGATGTTAAACAAGATGATATAAAGATGATCAGGGAACAGATTACTATTATGAATCAAGCATTAATCGGGAAAGAGCCTAATGATTGGGACTGCTCTGAGCTAATCAAGCTAATTAAAAATGCTCGTTGTAACGAAATTAGGAAAGACTCTTACCTTGCAAAACTTTAGTTAATATCAGATAACACCACCCTCATACTGGGTGGTGTTTTATTGAAGAAGTAATCTTTCCCTGAAATATAAATAAGATAGATTCATAAAGGTTTTAATGGTGCCACCCATTCATTTAAAAACACCAAATAACGTATTATTAAATAGCCACCCATCAAAAATATCATACTAAATCTCAGTCTATAACGGATACCAAGCGCCTAATTATTGACCTAGAATGCAATAAATATCCTGTATGGGAGCTTTAAAATGCCTCGTCCTCGAAGAACCCAAATTAGTATTGAAGACACTCCCTATTATCATTGTTGCAGCCGAGTGGTTAGGCGGGCTTATCTCTGTGGCTATGATTCTCATTCGGGCAGAAACTATGACCATCGAAGAGCATGGGTTGAATCACGACTGCTTAAAATAGCGGGTATCTTTGCCATCGATATTGCAGCATTTGCCATTATGTCAAACCACATGCACGTTATATTGCGAATTGATATCGATACGGCAAATAATTGGAGTGACCGCGAAGTTGTAGAGCTGTGGCATCAACTATTTAAAGGCGATGAATTGACTCATAAGTTCACAAAAGGTGAATTAATTGAGGAGTCTGAAATTGCCATTCTTAAACACAAGATAGCAACCTACCGCAGTCGTCTGTGTGATATTAGTTGGTTTATGCGCTGCTTAAATGAACCAATAGCACGACGAGCAAATCAAGAAGACCAGTGTTCAGGACGATTCTGGGAGGGGCGCTTTAAATCTCAAGCTTTACTCGATGATGCAGCACTTCTGGCATGCATGGCGTATGTTGACTTAAACCCCATTAGAGCAAAGCTCGCGAGTACTCTTGAAGGATCAGATCATACAAGCATTCAACAACGTATCCATTGTGCAGCAAAGGGCACCCAGCCAAAACCTCTCCTACCGTTTATAGAAAATGAACAAAACAATCTAGCCAAAGGGATTTCATTTCCGTTAAAAGAATACCTCCAATTAGTGGATAGCACTGGTCGACTTATCTATGAGGGCAAGAGGGGCGCTATCGATAAAAATAGCGCAAGCTTACTGACAAAGCTCAACATCCCTCATGATAATTGGCTAAATCTTACATCCAATTTTGGTAAGATTTTTCACGGGCCAGTAGGTACGCTCGAAGAACTGACTTGCTACTGTGAACACTTAGAAAAAAAGCGACGTCATTTCATAAACTGCTGTCAATACCTTGAAGCTGGTTAATGACAAACTTCTACTCATTGCCTTATAACGTATTTTCTACACAAGAAAACAATGCCTTTCGCAATTTATGTTGAACAAAATAGTACAATTTAAAACCAATAATAAATCACCAATGCATTTCAGGCGTATTCATAGCATCTAGTTCACTTTAGTGATAAAGCTTCTATGTAACTTATCTGCGCCACACATTAAAAAATTTAACAATGGGTGGCAACTTAAAACACTTAGAACACTTAGAACACTTAGAACACTTAGAACACTTAGAACACTTAGAACACTTAGAACACTTAGAGAAAAAGCGACGTCATTTCATAAACTGCTGTCAATACCTTGAAGCTAGTTAATGACAAACTTCTACTCATTGCCTTAGAACGTATTTTCTACACAAGAAAACAATGCCTTTCGCAATTTATGTTGAACAAAACAGTACGATTTAAAACCAATAGTAAATCACTGAGGTAATAAGCATTCTAAAAACTCGTCAATTTCAGGGGCTTTGGCTTCAGCAGGTCTCAGTAAATAATAGCTTTGTCCTGACGTTATATGGTGAGGATACGGACGCATTAGGCGATTTAGTTTTAGGTCTTCCTCGGCGAGGGTAATATCCCCTATAGCAATACCAAACCCTTGTTGAGCCGCATTCATTGCTTGATCGAGTGTCGAAAATATCTGATTTCTCTTACCTTTTTGCAATGTATTGCCGGCTTCTTCCAACCACAGAGCCCAATCACTATGTGATGGATTTGCATGTAGCCAAGTGAAATTAGACAGTTCACTGTCACTCCATTGAGACTGCTCTCCGATAACTTTATCCCATAGTTGTGGTGCACAAATTGGAGTTAACTTCTCTTCAAACAAGACATGTTCACTGACAGATAGAGAATGAAGGGGTCTACCATAGACTATCACCAAGTCAAATGACTCAAAGTTAGGCAAATGTTGATGCTTAATGCTAGATGTCAACTCTACTTCGATGTCAGGATGATCTTGCTGAAACGACATAAGTCTTGGTAGAAGCCACGAAGTAACACAACTTGGTGCATTGAGCTTTATTCTATTTGAACGTTCGGCAACTTTCACAACAGCTTTTTTTAAGCGCTCAATAATGTCCTCAGCCAAAGGGGCAAATTTACTCCCCTCTACTGTTAACGCAAGCCCCCTAGCCTGACGATAAAATAGCGCAACGCCCGTCAACTCCTCTAATGATTGGATCTGACGACTAATCGCCCCTTGAGTCATATTCATCGCCTGAGCGGCATGAGTAAAATTCAGATACTCAGCAGTAGCAAGAAAAACTTGTAAGCTTTTTGTTGAGGGTAACCTTGTATTCATTACGATCTAGTCATGATTAAAATGCATGGCTAGTATGTATTTATTTCGATACTTACTCAAACGTTTTTTGATTAAATTAGCCAAATAAACACTGAAAACTGAATTGTTAGGCAGTTTTAATAATTTAACATTCAATATGAGCAATTTACCGATGACATCTCTGGCTGCAAAACTCGCTCCTGAAAGCATAAAAAAATTAATACCATACCAATCTGCTCGTCGTATTGGTGGTGAAGGTCGATTGTGGTTGAATGCCAACGAATTAGAGCATGGTGTTCACTACGGTACACACACTGACGACTACAATCGTTACCCAGACTTTCTACCTCATGATATTGCCAAAGCGTACCAAAAATATTGCAAAACTGATGTTCCTGCGGTCGCTGTACGTGGCGCTGATGAAGCAATTGATCTACTGGTTAGAACGTTCTGCAAACCCGGTGCAGATAAAATACTCATTAGCTCTCCTACCTATGCTATGTACGAATTCTGTGCTGATGCAATGGCAGTGGAAACTATTGACGTACCGCTAAAAGGTGATTTATTTCAATTAGATGTAGAAGGTATTGTTGAAAAAGCTCCTCTAGCCAAAATAATATTTCTATGCTCCCCAAATAACCCTACAGGAAACTTGCTATCTCGTGCAGACATCGTTTCTGTACTAGAGGGAACACAACAAGAAGCTCTTGTTGTTATAGATGAAGCCTATATTGAGTTTGAACTTGCAGAAACTGTTGTAGACCTTATTGCTACGTATCCAAACCTAATCGTCATTCGTACACTATCTAAAGCTTTTGGACTAGCGGCAGTACGTTGTGGCTTCATCCTTGCAAATGAAGATGTGATGGAATTTGTATTGAAGCTAATTCCTCCTTATCCAATGCCTGACTGTTCGGCAAAAATTGTGTTGGATGCACTGTCTCCAGAAGGTATTGATATTGCTATAAAAAGCACCTTAGAGGTGATTGAAGCCAAACACACTTTTATCAACGCAATCAAAGAGAATCAATGGATAGAAAAAATCTATCCATCTTCCACTAACTTTGTACTCATTCGTACACACCAAAAAGCTCAGCTTTTTAACTACTTAAAAGAACATGGGGTCGTTACTCGTAATCAATCTCATGAACCAGCACTCAATAACTGCGTCAGAATCACTATAGGCTCATCAGAGTCGATGATAGAAGTCGCTCAACTTATTAATCAATACTCAGTTTCACCGCTATAAGAAGGGAAATAAGAATGAAAAAGCTCCTAATTGCACTTACTTTTGCCGCATCACTCTGTTCTGCCAACGTTATGGCGAAACAAGTTCGTCTAGCATCAGATTTTACTTACGCCCCTTTTAACTACAAAAATGCGGATGGCAAACCTGTTGGGTTTGATATTGAGATCGCAGAAGCGTTATGTACTGAAGCAAAACTGGATTGTACTTGGGTGTCTCAAAGCTGGGATTCACTCATTCCTAGTCTATTAGCACGTAAATCAGATGTAATCATGGCTTCTATGCGTATCACTGCAGAACGTAAAAAACATGTATTATTTACCAACAAGTACTACCAAACTCCTGCACGTTTTGTAGCAAAAACTGATAGTAACATCAGCATTGACGAGCAAGGTCTTAAAGGAAAAACCATCGGTGTACAACAAGGTACAATCCACGATCGTTATGTCACTGAAAAATTTGGTAAAATTGCAACAATCAAACGTTATAGCGGTCAAGACGAAGTTTACCTAGACATGCAAAACGGTCGTCTGGATGTCACGTTTGGTAATGCAGATCAGCTACTACTTGCTTTCTTAGATAAAGAAGCGGGTAAAGGTTTTGAATTTAAAGGTAAAGCTGTAACAGACAAAGCTTATATCGGTGAAGGCACAGCTCTTGCCCTAAGAAAGCAAGATAAAGCCCTAGCAGAGAAATTCAATAAGGCTATCGCAGCAATCAGAGCGAATGGTACTTACGATAAAATTGCATCTAAATACTTCAACTTTGATATTTACGGCGAAGATATAAAATAACGAAGACCAAGGCCTGATTGTACAATGCATCAGGCCTTAACTTTCCACTCTAAACAATGATCTATAAACGAGACACCCATTGAAAGCCCTTCCCTAAAGCTATAAAAACAACTCAACCTCAATACGACTTTATCAAGACACCCACACTTAGAATTCTCCAAAGCAATATCAGCACAATCACTTTTTATTAGGCCACCCATACAAAAGCCAGGTTAACCTAACTCAAGTGACACCTATACATTCTGTTTAAATAACATGACACCCACGAATAAAAAGAAGTACAAACCTCCTACTCCGATCCGGTAATAACGTGCCACCCACTAAATGCTTTCAGATACCTCATTCTCACTGCTCATAGATAAAACTGAACAACCTAATTTCTCTTTGATAGGTTTTTCCTATTGTAACGATAGAAACGTTCAAATTTAACTGCACGCTGGTTTGAGGCAATATAACTCCATCGACGCAATACAGCGTTAACCACTCAATCAAGCAAAGAGAAAAACAAAATGATCAATACAGAAATCAAGCCATTCCAAGCTACAGCATTCAAAAACGGTGAGTTCGTAGACATCACAGAACAAGACGTAAAAGGCAAGTGGTCTATCTTCTTCTTCTACCCAGCTGATTTTACTTTTGTTTGTCCAACTGAACTAGGTGACCTTGCGGACCACTACGAAGAACTACAAAGCCGCGGCGTAGAAGTTTACTCAGTATCAACTGATACTCACTTCACTCACAAAGCATGGCACGCAAGCTCTGACACAATTGGTAAAATCAACTACTTCATGGTTGGTGACCAATCAGGCAACATCACAAACAACTTCAACGTAATGCGTGAAGGTCAAGGTCTTGCAGACCGCGCTACATTCCTAGTTGACCCAGAAGGCGTAATCCAAGCAATGGAAATTACTGCTGAAGGCATCGGCCGTAACGCAGGTGACCTACTACGTAAAGTTAAAGCAGCACAATACGTTGCCGCTAACCCAGGCGAAGTTTGCCCAGCTAAATGGGAAGAAGGCGAAGAAACTCTAGTTCCTTCTCTTGACCTAGTAGGCAAAATCTAAGAATAGAACCTAATAATAATTAGAGTTCAACTGGCACGCTTTAGCTTATCTACTAAAGGCTCAAAGCGTGCCACTTTTATTATATTAACCCTCTTGCAACCCATTTTTTTATTTACCCTTTTTTAGCAAGAAGGTATGAGACCTTAAGCTACCAACTTTAGAGTAGGCACCATTATGTTAGATCAAGCAATGAAGCAACAGCTAAAAGCATACTTAGAAAACCTAAAAACAAACGTTAAACTTGTACTTAGCCTCGATAGCAGTGACACCGCTAACAAGCTACAAGCACTAGCTGAAGACATTGTTTCACTGACTAACAAAATTGAAATTGTTCGTGATGACAACGCAAGTACTCGCAAACCAATCATGCAAGTAGTTAACCCTGAAAAAGGCACTGCCATTGGTTTTGCCGGACTCCCTATGGGACACGAATTTACTTCATTGGTTCTAGCACTTCTACACAGCGGTAATCATCCAATAAAGTTAGAAGCTGAGACGATTGAGCAAATTAAAGAGCTTAGTCAACCACTTAATGTTGAGATCTTCATTTCACTTTCATGTCAGAACTGTCCTGAAGTGGTTCAAGCTTTCAACATGATGTCAGCAATTAATCCATTAATTAAAACAACAATGATTGATGGTTCAGCGTTCCAAGATGAAGTGAAATCTCGCGATATCATGGCCGTACCAAGTGTATTTGTTAATGGCGAACTCTTCGGTCAAGGCCGTATGTCTCTTGCTGAAATCCTAAACAAAGTAGATTCTGGCGCTGCTGAGAAAAAAGCTGCAAGTCTAGACAAACAAGCACCATTTGATGTTCTTGTTGTAGGTGGTGGTCCTGCGGGCTCTTCTGCTGCTATCTATGCCGCACGTAAAGGCATCCGCACAGGTGTCGTTGCTGAACGCTTCGGTGGTCAAGTAATGGATACCATGGCAATCGAAAACTTTATTTCGGTCAAAACAACGACGGGTCCTAAGCTTGTTGCTAGCTTAGAAGAACACGTTAAAGAGTACGGCGTTGAAGTTATCACCGAACAACGTGCAGCCAATATTGTTGATGCTCAAGAAACAGAAGATGGCTACATTCATGTTGAGCTAGAAAGTGGCGCAAAACTGAAAGCTCGCACAGTAATTACCAGTACAGGTGCTCGCTGGCGTGAAATGAACGTTCCAGGTGAACAAGAATACCGCAATAAAGGTGTTGCTTACTGCCCACACTGTGATGGCCCATTATTTAAAGGTAAGAGCACAGCAGTTATCGGCGGAGGAAACTCAGGTATTGAAGCGGCTATTGATCTTTCTGGTATTGTTAAACACGTTACCGTACTTGAATTTGCCGATACACTACGCGCTGACCAAGTACTTATCGACAAAGCCAATGCTACACCAAACATCGATATCATCAAGATGGCACAAACTACTCGCGTGTTAGGTGATGGCAACCGTGTAACCGGTCTAGAATACAAAGACCGCAATACCGATGAACTGAAGCAAATTGACCTTTCAGGTATCTTTGTACAAATTGGCCTAATGCCAAACAGTGAGTGGCTAAAAGGTACAAAAGTAGATTTATCACCACGTGGTGAAATCGAAATCAATGCACACGGCGCAACATCAATGGCAGGTGTATTTGCAGCTGGGGACGTGACTACCGTTCCTTACAAGCAAATCATCATTGCGATGGGTGAAGGTGCAAAAGCAAGCTTAGGTGCTTTTGACCACCTAATTCGTAACCCTGCACCGGTTAAAAATGCAGAAACAGCGTAATACATCGCGCTAAAGCTTATAAAGGTCTAGTATTCACAATACTAGACCTTTTTCATTTCTGCTTGCCAATACAACACTATGTAATCCCCTCTTCTTAACACGTGATCTACCTATCGAAATGATGCTGTAACTGTCAACGACATACATTCAATTAAGCTATGATAATTAATACCAATCACACTAAGTAAGTGATCAGAAATAACGCGGGGGAAATGCTCG
>NZ_BATM01000027.1 GCF_000467185.1 Vibrio ezurae NBRC 102218 | reverse complement strand
ACCTGCCGCATCGCTGACTGAAGGGGCGATCTCAAGTGATGCGCCATCTTTGATACCAATAAGATCGGCATGGGGCACAGTCAATGTCCACTTGTTGCCGTGCACTTCGATAGGTGCACCTGAAGCCGCATCGCCGTATTTATGGCCGTTAAACTCCACAGTGACGTGCTGACCGTCTTCAATGCCCTTGGTGCTACCACTAATGACCAAGTCTTGTCCTTGCTCTGCAAGGTTTAGGACATCATCTTTATTGACTGTGAGGCCAGTATTGACTGCAATGGTGCCTGCCTGCGTATCGACACTGAATTGGCCATTGTGTGTCGCACTTGAAGTCGATCCCACTGGCGCTGAACCTGATATTGCTTGAGTAAATGCAGATTGATCCATTGTTATAGGCTGAAGCCGTGTTACCTGCTGCATCTGTCACTGAAACTCGCGCTTGCACCTCTCCTGACCCAGCTTTAAATTCGCTGACTGGAACGTCTATAGAGAAACCTTGACCGGTAGCGTCCACTTCCCCCGTAAACTGATGACCATTGACTACCAATACGACAGGATCGTGTTCTTTAGCATCACCACTGACTGTACCTGTGACCGCAAGGTTGCCACTTTGGTCGCCAGTGAAGCCCGCATTAATGGTTACGCCATTATGGATGCTATTCAGGGTAATCCCTGCGTTCGCATGTAAATCGGCATGAATAGACTCGGCCGTGCCTGTCGTTGTCGCCGCATTGCCCGCTTTATCACTGACCTCTGCGGTTACAAGATAGTCCCTACCATCAATAAGATGAGCCACATCCGCAGTCGGCACGGTTGCCTGCCACGTGCCATCAGTCTGGCTACCGGAATTTAACACCACTTTGGCCGTGTAATCGTGACCATTAAAGTGAACCGTCACCTCTTGGTCAGCTTCAATACCGGTGGTGATACCCGATAAAACCAACTCTTGACCATGCTCAATGGCATTGACAATGTCATCGGACTTCAGGGACGTAAGGTGATGATCGACTGCAATAGTGCCTGCTTGCGTATCGACACTGAATTGGCCATTGTGTGTCGCACTTGAAGTCGGACCCACTGGCGCTGTACCTGATATCGCTTGAGTAAATGCAGATTGACCATTGTTATAGGCTGAAGCCGTGTTACCTGCTGCATCTGTCACTGAAACTCGCGCTTGCACCTCTCCTGACCCAGCTTTAAATTCGCTGACTGGAACGTCTATAGAGAAACCTTGACCGGTAGCGTCCACTTCCCCCGTAAACTGATGACCATTGACTACCAATACTACAGGATCGTGTTCTTTAGCATCACCACTGACTGTACCCGTGACCGCAAGGTTGCCACTTTGGTCGCCAGTAAAGCCCGCATTAATGGTGGTTCCACCATTGATGCTATTAATGCTGATACCTGCATCTGCATGCAAATCCGTTGTTAAATGACCGTCAGTTACAGTCGCAGGGTTGCCTGCTGCATCACTGACTGAAGGGGTGATATCAAGTGATGCGCCATCTTTAATGCCAACAAGATCGGCATGGGGCACAGTCAATGTCCACTGGTTGCCGTGTACTTCAATAGGTGCACCTGAAGCCGCGTCGCCGTATTTATGACCATTGAACTCCACAGTGACGTGCTGGCCGTCTTCAATGCCTGTTGTGCTGCCACTAATGACCAAGTCTTGCCCTTGCTCTGCAAGGTTTAAGACGTCATCTGTATTGACTGTGAGGCCAGTGTCGACTGCTATTGTGCCTGCATGTGTATCAACACTGAATTGACCATTATGTACTGGTGTGCCACCGGCCGTTGCTGGCGTATGGTTCGTTGCCGTAAACAAATTACCCGCAGCATCTGTACCTGTGACCGTTGCTTTCACTTCACTCGATGTGACCGTTTGACCATTAATATCTGTCGTGAACTCACGGCCATCAACATCTAAATTAAAGACATTGCCTTTTTCAACCAACACATTGTTGTGCGTATGACCGTTGATCTCAATGCTAACGTGATCACCCACACTAGCATCTCCGCCAACCGTGCCTGATACCTGAATTTTACCTTGGGCATCCACCTCGTTGATTGGATTACCACTATTAATGCTTCCAACAGAGATAGTGGCAGATGCACTTGTGTCAACGGCAACTAAAGTTGAAGCACCTTCAACACTGTTTCCTGCCATATCTGTTACAACGGTGTGAAGTGTGTGATCGCCATCTGGTAATTCAGAGGTAGTAGTATGGAATTCCCACTGACCATTAACCGGTATAAAGCTACCTGCAACTTCATGACCAGTAGCATCTTTAACAACAACCCCACCATTGGACGGATCAATGTCTTTATCGACAGCACTGAGGTCAAAGATCAAATCCCCCTGCCCCGGGTGCTTCTTATCATTAAAGTTTTCACCATGAGTAAGATGATCCGTTTTATCACCCGAATTACTACTGTTTTGAAGTGTAAGCGTGACTGGATTGATATCTGTATCAACAGTGACCGTCAGCTCAGGGGAACTATTACTCGTATTCCCTGCAGAATCTGTCACCTTAGCAGTGATTTTATAATCGCCATCAGCTAGATGAGCCGCTGTGAACGTCCAATCGGTGCCAGAGTGCACTGCATTGCCTACAGACTTGCCATCAACAAACACTTCTACTGAAGTAGCATCAGTATCAATACCATTTAATGTAAAGGTCGGGTTTGTATCCTTGGTGATATTGTCCGTATCAGTACCCGCAGTATTTATGCCGTACGTATCAGAAGTCGCATTCAAATCAACTGTAGGAGTACTGACGACAAGATCTGATCCTGCTGCTGTTGCAGATGCATCCTTTGAAATGTTACCCGCAGCATCGGTAACCGTAGCCGTAACTGTATCTCCTGGGCGAACTTCAATATCTACGCCTTGAGTTAAATCTGTCGCAGTCAGTGTATGTGCTTGCTTCACTCCGCTGGCTACAGTGTAGGTCAGAGTATCGCCTACCTTCGCATCTGTATTAGGAGTGATAGTCGCCGTCACTGTGCCACCAGGTCCAACTTCAGCACTGTTATAAATGCTATCTTTGCCTGTGCTTGCAAAGCTAACGGTTGGAGAAGCAATACCTGTATCTAATGTGCTGTGCGTGGATGTGGAGGTCGCTGTGTTGCCGGCTTTATCTGTTGAAGATGCCGTGACCGATAGTTCGCCATCGGTAAAGTTACCTGCCGTTAAATCGACGGTTGTCGTGAAGCTACCATCGGCTTTCAC
>NZ_BATM01000028.1 GCF_000467185.1 Vibrio ezurae NBRC 102218 | reverse complement strand
AATAGTGGTGTCAATATTGGTATCAACCGTTGTCGCTGGAGACACATTGCCCGCGGTATCGGTGGCTGTGGCTGTAACCTGACTGCCTTCGTGTAAATCAGTGGTTGGAGTGAAGCTGAACTTACCGTCCGTGCCCACCACTGTATGACCCAAGGCATTTGTGCCATCGGTGAAGGTAATGGTCGAGCCAGGCTCACCCGTGCCCTGCAAGGTCGGCGTCAAGTCATTGCTTGGAGTTATTGGATCAATAATAGGCGTACTTACACTGTTATCAATAGTCACTAATACCGACGTTGGCGTATCAGTCGCACTCGTCGCAGATGGCGCAGTAGCGTGTCCTGAAATGTGATATTGAGTGCCATCAACACTGCCTGTCAGGCTATGCAATGCTGTATCAAAATGACCGTCTTTGTCGGAAGTGGTACGACCAACCTCATTCCCGTGCTCATCAGTAAAGGTCACTACCGAGAACGGAACATGCGTACTGCCTTCTATTATTGGGCTCGCGATATTGGTAATGCCATCGGTATGGTCAGCACCGCTATCGGTTGCATCAGTCAGCTGCATGCCCGTGATACTGTTAGTTTCAGGTGTCACTAGAGTCGCAACTGGCGGCTGTGTATCTAACAGTTGTGGCGGTGTTAGCACGCTTGGCGTTAATACCGCAGGATCGCCATCCTTACTCGGTGCAGTCACCGTCACTTGTGGGTCGAACTCTAAATATTTAGTCGATACTGCGCCGTGATTATCAATGGTGCTGACCGTAAAGACGTCTTGACCATGATACACACCATTGCTATCTACCGTCATACCCGCAACGGAAGCTGCTGGCGTGTAAGTGTACTTACCCGTTGCCGTGTTAAGTACCAACTCACCAAAGTTACCCTGCTCGGTATCGGTTGGGTTACTAGAGGCTATATCCCCTATGGCATAGGTGTGCGTATCATTAGTATCTACATCTGTATTATCCAAAGTACCTTGAGTATGAGATGCCTTATTTTCAGAGAAAGTGAGTACTGGTGCGTCGTTAGTACCTGTTACTTTAATAATCAAATTCTGAGGTTGACTTTCGCCACTCTGTTTATCTGTAGCAACTACAGGTACGATCAACGTTTCATGCTCGCCTACCGCAAGATGGTCGAAACTCGCATCTGTTGGATCAAGATGGTAAGTACCATCGCTATCTAGCGTAAATCCAGCGTGTTTAAACGTGGTGGCATATGTTGCTGTATCACCATGATCAATATCAGTTGACGTGATTTGACCTGAAATCGCCGCATCACCTTCGTTCACCGTCTGTGACGTAATGTGGCTAACTACTGGTTTATCATTAGTGCCATCAACACGAATAATCAGGTTCTGTGGTTGACTTTGACCTTTATTATTGTCAGTCGCAATAACTGGCACAATCAACGTTTCGTGCTCACCTACCGCAAGATGGTCAAAATTCGCATCTGTTGGATCAAGGTGATAAGTACCATCGCTATCTAGAGTAAATCCAGCGTGTTTAAAGGTAGTGCTGTACGTTGCCGTATCACCATGATCGATATCTGTTGAAGTGATTTGACCTGAAATCGCAGAATCACCTTCATTCACTACTTGGGAAGTAATGTGGCTAACCACTGGCTTATCGTTAGTACCATCAACACGAATGATCAGGTTCTGTGGCTGACTTTGACCACCGTTATTATCGGTCGCAATAACCGGAATAATTAAGGTCGCGTGCTCACCTACCGCTAAGTGCTCAAAGCTCGCATCCGTCGGATCTAAATGATAAGTCCCATCACTGTCTAAGCTAAATCCAGCGTGTTTAAACGTGGTGGCATATGTTGCCGTATCACCATGATCAATATCAGTTGAAGTGATTTGACCGGAAATCGCAGCATCACCTTCATTCACCGTCTGTGACGTAATGTGACTGACCACTGGTTTATCATTAGTGCCTTCAATGCGGATAATCAAGTTCTGTGGCTGGCTTTGTCCGCCGTGATTGTCTGTTGCTACAACTGGTACTATTAACGTTGAATGTTCACCTACAGCAAGGTGGTCAAAAGACTTATCGGTTGGATCTATTGTGTATGTGCCATCACTGTTAAACACAAAACCTGCATGCTGATATTGAGTGGCGTATGTAACAGTATCTCCACGATCAATATCTGTTGCTATAACAGTGCCATGAATAAGCGGTTGGCCTTCATTTGCTGTAATCGAAGCAATGTGGTTGATCACTGGAGCATCATTCGTGCCCTGCACTGTCACTTGAACAGTTTCCGTAGTGCTCAAACCTTTTTCGTCCGTTACCGTGACCAACATACTGTCTGTATGAGTTTCGCCTTCGGCCAGATCTTGATGATGTGCGTTGTCGAGCGTGTAGTGCCATTTACCTGATGTCGCATCTAAGGTAAATGAACCATAGTGTCCTTGAATACTGTCTGGCGTATAAGTTAATACCGCTCCATGATCAACGTCCGTAGCGGTAACTTGGCCTTGTGCTGAAAGTTGGCTATCTTCTTTGGTCGTTTCATGTTGAGCCTGACTGGTAATAACCGGGGCGTCATCTGTACCTTTGATGGTTACTACGATGTCTTGATGAGAAGAAGCGCCAGCGGCATTAGTAATAGTGACGTGCAAGGTTTCCGTATGAGTCTCACCTTGAGCAAGATCTTGATGATGACGGTTATCTAATGTATAGCTCCATTCTCCCGTGTTTTTGTCTAAGCTAAATTCACCATATTTCCCATGTACGTTATCAGGAGAGAACGTTAATGCCGTGCCCTGCTGTGCGCTATGGCTATCAACGGTGCCATGAGTGACTAACGCAGCATCTTCAACAACGGTACCCGCAGAAGGAAGTCCGACAACTGGTGGCGTCAAATTCGAACTATCTTGATGTGCAAAACCGCTATGTGAAGTGACCGTTGGTGTAGGGGTCGCGGCATAATGTCCATAGGAATGGCCCAATACTCCCGCAACAGGGATGATTGGCGTTATATGTCCATAATGACTGGTATGGTGATAATGATGACTGCCGGTATTTTCTGTGTGATGTTGAGGTTCAAATTCGTCCGCTACGGTCGGAGTAGTCGCCTGTGTCGTCGGTTGCGGATGAACAGTATGCTGCCCTTTCGTTTCAGTCGCAGCATAAGGTGATTCATTGTTTGCCGATCCCTGCACAACATGATGCGTAATTTCTGAGTCAACTCCTTTATCACCCGTCGTTTCAGAATAATGATAAGAAGGAAGAATCAAAACATTTGCGCTATTACTAGGAATATAACTTTGAGACAGAACAAACCGACGTACTTTTCTTGTGCGTTTCGCTTTATTTTGCTTATTCGATACTTCAGTAACTTTGTTGTTCTTATTTAAATCAACCATTCACTCTACCGTCATTATTCGCTATACGATTAAAATCGTTGCTATGTCACAAAATCACACATGAATACTACTTTTTAGGTAGATTTAGAGTAATATTGCCCATCTGAAAAACTCGTCTAATCAACTAGAATTTTGCACTCTATATAAAATATTAGTGCAAAAACAAATACACCTAGTTCATGATCCTTCACTGTATAACAAACACTTACAACATTCAGCTTCTATTTTCACAAACTAACTTTACTTAGTGCATTCTCCCTTGCATCCATGTTATTGAATGATCTGAAGAAAATTTGTTGTATCTATTGATTTACAATTAGAGTAGTCGATCTTTTCGGTAAGAGTAATACCTTGGTATTATCAAGTTCAGAACAAAGGAAAGGGCAAGAGAATACCCTTCAATTCTGATAAGTAATGAAGATTGCCGATAGGACATCTTCATTACTTTTAATGTTCAGCAAACGTCACTATTTATCGGCTTTTCCTGCTGGCCCGGCTAATTTTGCAAGCCATCGGTCAACAATCAGTGGTGAGCGGTCGTCATCTTCGGCTCCCTCTTTACGTCGAACTGCATCTCGCACCATCATAGCGCCCATCCAACGTATTGGCTCAGGTGGGAAATGACCTCTAGGGCCGCCCGTCAAAGCACAATTTGCATACTCATTTTCAATCCCTAATGCCAAGGCAGACAAGATTTTGCCACCGATACGAGTCTGAGCTACACCATTGCCGGAATAACCTAAACCATAAAAAATATTCGACTGATTTTTGATGTTGCCAAAGAATGGAAAACCCGTTGTTGAGCGATCAGAGCCGCCTGTCCAATTAAACTCAATCTGTTCGCGACCTAAGTTAGGAAACAGTCGGTCAAAAGCGCCTTGTAACAGCTCAAAATAATGGCTTTGGCAATTAAACATCGGCTCAACTTGGTTATTAAAAGAGAAACGGTTGCCCCCTTTGCCAAGCATCAAACGTCCATCTACGGTATCTCGGTAGTAATGTACAAAAATTCTAGAATCTACAACCGTAACCCCGTCCGAAAGGCCCGACTGCGCAAGCTTATTGCCCAAAGGTTTCGTGATCACCATGTCAGATGACACCACCACTATGCTGTTTTTGAACTGCTTAAATTTGTCCACCATCCAAGCATTTAGCGCTAACACAACTTTACCTGCTTTTACTGAGCCTTCATGGGTATATACCGTCGCAGGTTCACCATATTCGATGCGTGTCATTTCGCTATTTTCATAGATTTCAACGCCTAACGACAGTGCCACGCTGCGAAGTCCTCTTGCCAATAATGCTGGCTGAACACTGCCGGCTGCTTGCGAGAAGTGCCCTTCTATATTACGAGCAGAGCCCGTGTTTTGATTGAGTTGCTCGGTGGAGACTTTCTGCCAGCTATTAAGGTCTTCTTTATCGAGTTTTTCTAATGTCGAATCTAGCGCGCCACATTGCGCTGAGTTTGTGGCAGTGTAATAAGTACCGTGTCTTCTAAGACCTGCGTCTATGCCATGCTCTTTACAAAACGCTTCAATCTCAAAAATCACTTGCTCAGACTCTAAGACCAAAAACTTTGCTTGCTCTTCACCAAACATCTTACACATTGAAGAATATTTAGCCGCCCAAGTCAGCATACAACCGCCATTGACGCCAGATGCACCTGCACCACAAAAACTCTTCTCTAGTACCACAACTTTGGTTTGTGGTGACTGTTGCTTAATAAGAATCGATGTCCAAAGTCCGGTGTATCCGCCGCCAACAATGCAAACATCTGCGTCAATATCTTGATGCAGAGAGTCAGATTCTTGCCAATCAGGTTGTTGCTTTGCTTCAGTAATCCAAAAACATGGGTGTGTTTCTACAGACATGTTGTACCTACATTTGAGTAATTTTCAGTCGAATCGCCTTGGTATAGGCGTAAAAAAGGCTTCCGTGTGGAAGCCTACGGGTCTTTAAAAGCCAGCGATTATTTCAACAATATTAATCCACTAGCTTAGATGCCGACTCAATGCAGATAGCATCATGTCGCCAATATTCCAAATCACAATCAATCAAACCAGCGTGATTATCATAGTTAAGACGTTGCACTAACATCGCGGGCGTTCCCGCTGTGGCTCTGAGTTTTTGTGCCACGTTGCCAAACAATGAGGTTGTACTCACCCGATAACGGATCTCTGAGTAACGTACGCCAAACTGCTCACGATAAATATCAGTCAAAGACGATGATAAATCGCAGTCGAGTAAGGTTGGTGTTAGCGCCGGTATCACATAGTTCTTCACAAACATAACCGGACGCTGCTCTAAATAACGCACACGCTCTACCTGAAATACATCAGAAAATGCTGGTAAACCTAGCAATGCTGACACATGTTTATCTGCCAGCATGCTTTTGGCACTGATCAATTCCGTCAATGGCTCTCGGTTTTGTAATTTCGCCATATCGGCAAAATTGAGCGCAAGCGTTGGGTCATAGCGCAATGGCGCTGGAGAAATAAACCAACCTCGACGATCTTCTCTGTATATTCGGCCCTCAGCTTCAAGCAGAGATAAAGCCTCGCGCAACGTCACGCGAGTCGTATCAAATAGCTCAGCAAGCTTTCGCTCAGCGGGCAATTTTTGTCTTGGGCTAAGTTGTCCTGACTCAATTTGTTCTACGATAACGTCTTTAATTTTTACGTACTGCACTGATTTTCCTTTTATCGTTTTCGCCAGGCTTGTGTTTTCTTTCCTAGTAACTTATCCAAGCCAATATGTACTAGCTTTGCCACTGCGGCTGAAATCATGATCATTACTGCCATTGCCGCCGCTGCGCCAGTTTGGCCGGTATCGTCCATATTTAACACTGAAACAGACGCTGGGATGGTGTCGGTAGAGTATAAGAACACTACCGCCGAGGTCGTGGTTAAAGCGTTGATAAATAAGTATATCGCAATATCTAATACCGCAGGTAAACAAACTGGAAGTGTCACCTTAAAAAACAATTTATATTGCGGTAATTTAACCGATGCCGCGGTTGATTCAATTTCAGCAGGGATTTGTTTCAATGCTGTAATCGCGGTCATATGCCCAACGGTATAATAGTGAACCACCGTATTCACCACCAAAAATGCCATGGTGCCATACAAAAAGTTTAATGGGTTATTCGCATCATTAAAGTAAAAGATGTAGCCCAAGCCCAGCACCATTCCTGGTACGGCCATAGGAATAACACTGACCATTTGCATTGCTTGGCGTAAAGGAGCAAAACCGCGTCCTTTTTCAATGCAATAAGCACCGATGAAGATAATCACCGTACCAATAATTGCAGCCCAACCTGCCAAAGTAAGAGAGTTGTAATAAGGGTTCCAGCCATAAGTGCTCAGTTCGCTAAAGTTATAATTACTTAAAGTCAGCGCCTTATTCCACGGCCAGAAAGTGACTAAAGAGCCATACACCGCCATTCCCAAAACAGCCAACACAGCAATACTGATGGTGATGCAATACAGCAAACACAGTCCGTCACGTAGCGCATGAGGCTTTGGTTCGTAGGCGACAGAGCGCGTATCAAATAAGTTCTTTTGTTTCTTTTGCACCCAGCGATCCACCGTGAACGCAAATACCGCAGGCAGTAGCAGCAAAATACTAGTTACGGCACCCATAGCAAAATTTTGCTGACCAACAACTTGTTTGAAGATATCAGTTGCCAATACGTTATAGCTACCGCCAATCACTTTCGGCACACCAAAATCACACACCACCAGTGTAAAGACCACAATTAAGGTACTAATGACGCCATATTTTGCTGCAGGCAAAGTGACGATAAAAAAGGTTTTTAATGGTGAAGTTTTTAACGCTCGGCTTGCTTCATATAAACGTGCATCCGAGGTGCGCAAAGAGGTAATTAATATCATCAAGGCATGCGGGAAAGTCCAAAACACTAACCCCATGGTAATACCAATCAAACCGTAAACGGACGAACCGCCTAACCACTCTTTCAATACACCTTGGTTGCCAAACAAGAAGATAAGACTAATTGCAGGCAGTAGTGACGGCGCTAAAATAGGCGCCATACCTAGCACTTGAAAAAAGGTCTTAAACGGCAAGCAAGAGCGAGTGATGGCAAACGCATAACCAAAAGCTAACACTCCAACAATCACGGTCACCAACAGCCCAACTGTTAAAGTGTTGGTCAGTGAGTACCACAAACTAGGTGATGAAAAGTAAGTGATGAAGTTGGATAACCCAACAAAGTCACCATTTGAGTTTTGTACACTTTTGGTCAGCATTGCCCACAATGGCATAGCGACAAATAGCATCATGAACAATGACAGCAATGCCAAAATAACTAACAGCATTACGTTGTCACGGCTCATTTTACTCAGCCAAAACGTCCATATATTCGGACTAGGAACAGAGTTCTGATTCAAAATCGTCTCCTCGTTGACACTTACCACTGCGGTTTTCATATTATGCAACCTCTCGGATAACTGCGCTTGGTAGCGGGTAAGCATGCATATGCTTGGTCACTAGTTCGATGCGACGCTCTTGATCCAGTTGTAAATTCAACTTACGAGCTTCACGAACCGGAACATCTACAGCAATTAATGGCAATTCTGGATGCCCTTTTAAGCGACAATCAACGCGAACATAAGCGCCTTGAAACTCAATGATTTCAATCGTGACTGCTAAAGTGTTGTATTCAGATTCAGTAAAGAACAGGCTTTCAGGGCGCAGAGCGAGTTCAAATTCCTGCCCTAAGTCTTGTTGCATGTATCGTGCACATTCCACATTGATGATGTGCTCATGCACCTTAATTTGTGTGTCATTTAATCGCTGTGCGTGCAAAAAGTTCATGCTTCCCACAAACTGCGCCACAAAGCGAGTTTTCGGGTTTTCATAAATGTCTTGCGGCGTCCCCACTTGCTCAATCACGCCATGGTTCATAACCACAATTCTGTCGGCCATAGACAGAGCTTCTTCTTGGTCGTGAGTCACCATGATAGTGGTTATGCCTAGCTTGCGTTGCAGCTGACAAATCTCTTCACGTAGGTGAGTACGCACTTTCGCATCTAGCGCCGATAAAGGCTCATCAAGTAGTAGCATTCCTGGAGATAACGCCAATGCACGAGCCAGAGCAACACGCTGCTGCTGACCACCAGAAAGTTGATTTGGGTATTTTGTATTTGAAGTTGGCAGTGCGATGGTTTCAAGCCATTGTGAAACCGTTTCTTTAGCTTGTGCCTTTGAAGCACCTTGGTTTCTAAGCCCAATCGCAATGTTCTCTTCCACCGTTAAGTTTGGAAACAAAGCATAAGACTGAAACACGATCCCAAAGTCACGTTTTTCTGGGGGTAAAAAAGTAATGTCTTTGCTGGCTTGTTCTATTTGACCATAAGTCGGCAAATCCAATCCTGCAATAGCTCGTAGCAGAGTTGTTTTGCCACAGCCTGAAGGGCCCAAAAAGCAAACAAACTCGCCTTTATCGATCGTTAGCGATATATCATTTAAAGCCGTGAACTGGCCAAACTGCTTCACTACGTTATTGATTTTCAAATAGTTTTGGTTGATTTTCATAACACTCTCCAAATGGTATATACCAATAATAGAGTGTGACTATGACAATGAGATTACACCTGTGTTAGAGAATAATGACAAACATAAGTAGTGTTGAAATTTGCAAGACAGATGAAGAAAGATAGGGAAATTTACAATGTAAATTGTTCGTCACAACTAGCAGGCAACGGTGAATTAATAAACAAAAACACCCAGATTCAATTAGCGGTTTGAACCTGAGTGTTTCATTTACAGTCTTTCTAAAATGATTGCACCTACCGCCGTTTATTCAGCGACAGGCCCAACTAAAAAGTCTTACTTCGCTTCT
This sequence comes from Vibrio ezurae NBRC 102218, assembly GCF_000467185.1. Lineage (GTDB taxonomy): Bacteria > Pseudomonadota > Gammaproteobacteria > Enterobacterales > Vibrionaceae > Vibrio > Vibrio ezurae. Next base: position 53,640 of record NZ_BATM01000028.1, on the reverse strand, counting down.
GATTTACCATCAAACTTGTCAGACCAAGTTTTTAGTACATCAGCGCGCTCACTGCCCATGCGAGCAAAGTCCATTTTCGCCATCTTCTGTTGTACATTAGGGAAGTTAGCAACTACAGCTTTCACGTCTTTGTGTCCTACCACTGGGTACATTTCAACGTACAGCTCATTCGCTTCTTTTGAAATAGACCAATCCACTACGCGCTGCGCCGCTTTTGAGTCTTTTACTAGACCAACTGCTTCAGATTCCCAACCGATACCAGCAGGAGTAATCACATCCAATGGTGCGCCTTGAGTCTTTAATTTAGCGCCGCGACTTGCCATGGAAATACCGATAGCCACTTCACCCATACCTGCTTGCACACAAGGCTTAGAGCCAGAGTGCGTATAGTGTGTGATGTTGCTGTGTAGGTTTTGCATGTAAGCCCAACCTTTGTCATCACCCATATTTTGTAGCCATGCTGATACTTGCATGTAACCAGTACCCGAAGAAGCTGGGTTAGGCATGGCAATGTGGCCTTGGTAGACAGGTTTAGTCAAATCTTCCCATGAAGTTGGCTTAGGTAGGTTTTGTTGTTTCGCTACGATTTCATTGAAGCAAATCGCGTTGAAGAATGCATCGTTACCGTACCAAGCTTGAGACGATTGCGGGTCATTAAGTTCAGCATGTAGCTTATCTAGGCCCTGTGGCGTATACGACTTTAAAATACCTTCTTCTTTAAGCAGTGCCATAGATGAACCAGCAAGGCCCCATACGACTTCTGCTTGTGGGTTCTTCTTTTCTGCCAATAACTTAGCCGTCATGATGCCCGTAGAGTCACGAACCCAATTAATTTTGATATCAGGGTTAGACTTTTCAAATGCATTCTTATACTTCGCCAGAATATCTGTTTCAAATGCAGTGTAAACCGTCACTTCAGTTGCGGCCAATACGTTGGTTGACAACATCGCGATCATTGTTGCCAATGAGCCTTTAATAAAACGCTTGTTCATCTCTCTTCCCTTATTAAAATATAATTTGGTCTGCACCAGTAAATTTAGCGTTAGATTAAGCACCAAAGATGACGAATCAATGAACAAACAATGGCAGTTTTACGATAAACCGCTGAATAAACCGTCGAATTTGACGCTAATATGAAACTTTCGTTAAATACTGCAAAGTAACTTGCAGGTATGAATGGTCATGCTAAAGTGCTGAAAAACCAATGGTATACTCCAAGATTACATGGACAATAAAGAGCAACGAATGACATCAAATGCACTACTACAGTCACAAGGAAAAGGTTCTGCTTTAGTGAGCGCGGTAAACCTTGAACTATGCAGCTTTCTACTTGGTGGATGTTCGTTTGTAATGATGCTTGTTTGCAATAAAGACGAGACTTGCTCACCGATTTCAGCTTTATGCTAAGTCGTCACTTTTCCGTGATTAGCAAGGAAATGGCTCTGACAAAAATGTACCTAGGGTAGTTATCTAGAAGATTCATGCATTAATTAAGTATTCGCTAACAGAACTAAAACAAATTCAATAATACTATATCTGTTAAGTTTCCCCTCTAAATACAATAAGTTTGGACACCCCCTCTTGCTTAAATAAAACAACCAACTATTCAACCTCTTATCTAAAATAGAAAATCAGCCTACTCCTCATATCAACAGATAGCCACCACAACAAACTTACCTCAACAAAAACAATAACTTACATTAACCACAGATAATATAGAGCTATTAGACATCTATATTTCCACAGCTATTCACTTAATTTACCCTTAGATCATAATATAAATCAAAAAGATCATTTAAATAAAGAAAATGAAATATTACTGCAATGAATTTTGTTTACCTTAAGTCCCGTGCATTATTAATGGCGCGAATAATATAAGTAACATTTATAATCTAGTATGAACTTACTCCATTCCCATTTAATAAATTTCGAGTGGAGTAACCGTTACTCTTGGATATAGAAACATCTTAGTGAATGAATTTGTTTAGATTAATCTAAAGAACTGAAGGGACATATTGTTGTAATGAAGCTTAACTCTTTTGCCCGTTATTAATGCACAACCAAAGGCAACTCATAGCAGAAGAATTTTAAATGTTGCCTCGTTATCCAGTGTATTCGTTAAAAATTTATACATTCATCATATAAAACACCACAGTGTACATTAATAAAAGAAAGTACAACGAAGTGTTATTTTCAATAAAACTTAGGACAATATAATGAAAACCGTAAAATCTTTTCAACGTAAACTTGCTACTTCAATTCTACTTCCTGTATTAGGCTTTAGCAGCCTAGCTTCTGCGGCAATTGATAACAGCTCACTAAACCCAACCGAATTCAGAGAGCACGTGGCAACTTACGGCTTAGTATACCGCTTACCGGATGCTGTTAACGAAACATTGAACAAATCTGTTGTCCCTCTAGTGGACAAAAAACTGGTAGAGCTAAAGCTAACCGAAGAGCAAAAAACAAAGAATATCCCACACATCACTGTTGTGCATATTCACAGCGCAGATCCAAGCACTCCTGAAAAAATGCTAGAAGTGCTACCAACACCACCTAAGCCACTAACAGTTACTCTTCAAGATTTCACCATCACTGAAGCAGCAAAAGGCGCTGGCCACCCATGGTGGGTTGACCTTGGTGTTAACAAGCAAGGTAAAGGCTACAACGAGATGATGGATTACAACACAGTAGCTACTGCTGCCCTAGCACCACTGCGTGACGGTCCACTACCACGTGTTACTGGTCCAGTTTATGCAAACATGAGCGATGCGGGTAAAAAATTGGTTAGAAACGTAGGTGTAAGCGGTGTGAACGTTTCTGAGAACGGTAAAACGTTAGCAGTACATAACCCACACAACACATTGGTATACAGCATGACTCGCCTAACGCCAGCTCTACAAGCTAGCCTGGATGACTTAGCTGTAGATCTAAACAAAGCTCAGCCTGAAGGTATTAAAGCTGAATTTAAAGACATTTCTATCGTACAACTTGGCTTTGCAGGTAACGTATTTAAAGAAATCTACCGCATCGACCTAGCGAACGGCAAAGTAACTGACATGCGTAAATAAGTCTAAAGGATTCCCTTTAGAATAATTAGTATCAACAGATAAAAACAAGAGTGCATAATTAATAAGCTTACTTGTTAATTAAAATGCATGATATGAAAATTGATTAGGCCTAGTTGAATAATGACTAGGCCTTTTTTGTTTTCTTTTCGCTGGGAAGTATTGTAATCCATATATTAAATAATGTTTAATATTAAGTAGGGTGACATCCAATTAGTAATAATGATCTCTTACTCACAGCTATTTATAGTATAGAAACTACAACCAGAGTATCGTCTTTTATAGTAATTAACCTATAACCATTAATACCATCAGAATAGTTTGCCGGTTTATTTATAAAACCGTTATCTTCCTATAATTAAACTATTGTGAACTTCTGAGTATATAAATCTCGGAATGTAATACATGGGGTTGAAGAACGGCAATACATCGAACTCTGTCGCTTAATTTTCAGCACCAACGCCTAACCTAAAGTTCGACTCATTAACTTATACGACATTTAATCCCGAATTTAACTCTGAAGTGAGGTTTAATCGAATGCTTGGATCGCACAGAAAACTGTTAAAGCGTTTAGCAAAATAATCGATATTGGTGAGTGCTATAAACCGAAGTTCTAAGCATGTTTGCAGAAGTAGCCAAGCAAGAATGCTGAGAAGTAATCACAGCTAATGTTTTATTTACCCAGTTATATCAAATAATCCACGCATAAAAAAACACCCAGCTCCAATAATCATATTGAATCTGGGTGTTGCATTTGCAGCCTTTGTAGAACAACTGCACTTAGCGCTATTTATTCAGCGGCAAACCCAACTAAAAAATCTTACTTCGCTTCTGATTTACCATCAAACTTATCAGACCAAGTTTTTAGGACATCAGCGCGCTCACTGCCCATGCGAGCAAAGTCCATTTTCGCCATCTTCTGTTGTACGTTAGGGAAGTTAGCAACTACAGCTTTCACGTCTTTGTGTCCTACCACTGGGTACATTTCAACGTACAGCTCATTCGCTTCTTTTGAAATAGACCAATCCACTACGCGCTGCGCCGCTTTTGAGTCTTTTACTAGACCAACTGCTTCAGATTCCCAACCGATGCCAGCAGGAGTAATCACATCCAATGGTGCGCCTTGAGTCTTTAATTTAGCGCCGCGACTTGCCATGGAAATACCGATAGCAACTTCACCCATACCCGCTTGCACACAAGGCTTAGAGCCAGAGTGCGTGTAGTGTGCGATGTTGCTGTGTAGGTTTTGCATGTAAGCCCAACCTTTGTCATCACCCATGTTTTGTAGCCATGCTGATACTTGCATGTAACCAGTACCCGAAGAAGCTGGGTTAGGCATGGCAATGTGGCCTTGGTAGACAGGTTTAGTCAAATCTTCCCATGACGTTGGCTTAGGCAGGTTTTGTTGTTTCGCTACGATTTCATTGAAGCAAATCGCGTTAAAGAATGCATCGTTACCGTACCAAGCTTGAGACGATTGAGGGTCATTAAGTTCAGCGTGCAGCTTATCTAGGCCCTGTGGCGTGTACGACTTTAAAATGCCTTCTTCTTTAAGCAGTGCCATAGATGAACCTGCAAGGCCCCATACTACTTCTGCTTGTGGGTTCTTCTTTTCTGCCAATAACTTAGCCGTCATGATGCCCGTAGAGTCACGAACCCAATTAATTTTGATATCAGGGTTAGACTTTTCAAATGCATTCTTATACTTCGCCAGAATATCTGTTTCAAATGCAGTGTAAACCGTCACTTCAGTTGCGGCCAATACGTTGGTTGACAACATCGCGATCATTGTTGCCAATGAGCCTTTAATAAAACGCTTGTTCATCTCTCTTCCCTTATTAAAATATAATTTGGTCTGCACCAGTAAATTTAGCGTTAGATTAAGCACCAAAGATGACGAATCAATGAACAAACAATGGCAGTTTTACGATAATTCGTCGTAATAACGAACAAATCACCGCTTTACATGAAACTTTTATGAATTAATCAAAACAGACTTGCGAGTAGGTTTCGACGTGTTAAAGTAAAAACAAAGCAATGGTATAGTCCAAAATGAAATGAAAAACGAATATCTACTACTTACTCCAGGTCCACTGTCAACCTCAGAATCAGTACGTTCAGCAATGCTCAAAGATTGGTGTACTTGGGATGATGACTACAATAAAGACGTTGTAGAGGTAATCCGCCGCAAACTGGTTAAATTAGCCACCTCGCGCATTGGTTATACGAGTGTATTGATGCAAGGGAGCGGCACTGCATCAGTCGAAGCGACTATCGGTTCAGCGATTCCGAAAAACGGAAAGCTATTTGTTATTGATAACGGCGCATATGGCGCACGCATCTCACAAATTGCCGAATATTTGCATATTGATCAGCATGTGATGAGCTCAAGTGAAACCACTTTTCCTTCTATTGAGCAAGTAGAACAAATTTTCATTAACGACCCTGATATCACTCACTTTGCTATCGTACATTGTGAAACCACCACTGGGATGTTAAATCCGGTACAAGAGCTTGTGGCACTGGCAAAACGTTACAACAAAGTGGTCATTATGGACGCTATGTCCAGCTTTGGCGGAATTGAAATGGATATCGGCGACATGGATATCGATTTTATGATCAGCTCTGCCAATAAATGCATTCAAGGCGTACCCGGCTTTGGCTTTGTCATTGCTAAACAATCCCAATTAGAACTGTGCCAAGGTCAAGCTCGCTCGCTGAGCTTAGACTTATATGATCAGTGGCAATGCATGCAAGAGAACCATGGTAAGTGGCGCTTTACCTCTCCGACACACACAGTCCGCGCATTCTATCAAGCACTGCTTGAACTAGAAGAGGAAGGCGGAGTTTCCGCTAGAGCCCATCGCTACGCCACCAATCAGCAAATTTTGGTGCAAGGTATGCGTCAATTAGGGTTTCAGCCTTTGCTCGATGAGCCTTTGCATTCGCCGATTATTACTTCATTTTACTCACCCTCGCACAGTGAGTATCAATTTAAAGAGTTTTACGACCGCCTTAAAGCGCAAGGGTTTGTAATTTACCCAGGCAAAGTGTCAAACGCAGATTGTTTCCGCATTGGCAATATTGGTGACGTCTTTCCTGATGATATTCATCGACTCATTAACGCCGTAGCTAAAGCAATGTATTGGAACTGATCATGACGACGTTTACTGATGCGCCATCCTCGCATTTTAGAAGTGAGGGAGATATCAATACCACAGATGCCCGTGAGCAGTGGAATAGAGGTTTACAACACGCACGCACCGATGAATTACTGGCACGTGACAGCCAAGTATTTCTGCATCAGGCCATGTCGACGCCTTGTTTGGATGCATTAGTTGGCGCGAAAGGCATCTATATTGAAGATGCGCAAGGCAAGCAATATATGGACTTTCATGGTAATAATGTTCATCAATTAGGTCATGGTCATCCAGCGGTGATTGATGCTATTCAAACGCAGCTACAACAACTGCCATTTGCCCCGCGACGCTTCACCCACTCGACGGCTATTGAGTGCGCGGAAAAACTGACCCAAATTTGTGGTGGAAACCTAGACCGAGTGCTGTTTGCTCCCGGTGGCACCTCCGTCATTGGTATGGCGTTGAAACTTGCCCGTCACGTAACTAAAAACTACAAAGTGGTTTCGCTATGGGATTCTTTTCATGGCGCTTCATTAGACGCGATTTCGGTTGGCGGAGAAGCCTGCTTTAGAGAAGGCATGGGGCCTTTAATGGCGGGCGTTGAACGCATTCCACCAGCGGTAAGTTATCGCGGCGCACTGCCCTCGCCTGACGGCAGTGATGTGCACTATGCAGACTACCTTGAATATGTGATTGAAAAAGAAGGCGGCGTAGGCGCTTTTATCGCTGAAGCGGTGCGCAATACCGACGTACAAGTACCCAGCAAGGCGTATTGGAAGCGCGTCAGAGAAATCTGTGACAAATACAACGTGATGCTGATTATCGATGATATCCCCAATGGTATGGGCCGCTGTGGCGAATGGTTTACCTACCAAGCGTACGACATTGAACCGGATATTTTATGTATCGGGAAAGGCTTTGGCGGCGGCGTTGTACCTATTGCCGCTATGGTCACTCAAGATAAGTACAACACGGCAGCTAAGGTCTCTTTAGGGCACTACACCCATGAGAAAAGCCCTCTGGGATGTGCCGCGGCGCTTGCCACTATCAATGAAATTGAGCAACAAGCCCTACTACCAAAAGTGCGTCAAGATGCGCAATTTATGCAGCGCGAACTAGAAAGAATGCAACAAACCTATGCTCTAATTGGCGATGTGCGAGGCATCGGCCTGTTATGGGGCGTTGAACTAGTGTGTGACCCTATCACCAAACAAAGAGCCTTTGATGAGGCTGAAGCGGTGCTTTACCAATGCCTCAATAATGGTTTGAGCTTCAAAGTATCACAAGGCAATGTTATTCAACTGAGCCCGCCTTTAATCATTACTCGAGAACAACTTACCGAAGCGTTAACCCTCTTCGAAAATGCCATTAAAAAAGTATCTAAGGACTTTAACTATGTCTAATTCAACTGTTCAAGCTGTCATCTTCGATTGGGCGGGAACCATTGTCGATTTTGGCTCATTTGCCCCTACCAGTATTTTTGTTGAAGCGTTCAAGCGTGAATTCGATTTCGAATTATCTCTTGATGAAGCCAGAGAGCCAATGGGTCTAGGTAAGTGGGATCATATCCAAGCTGTTGGGCGCATTCCATCGGTTAAGCTACGTTGGATTGAACGTTTTGGCAGTGCCATGTGTAGCGAAGATATTGATCGCATCTACCAAACCTTTATGCCACTGCAAAAAGCGAAAGTTGCCGATCATGCAGAGCCTATTCCTCATGCGTTAGAAGTTGTCAACGCATTGAAACAAAAAGGTATTAAGATTGGTTCGTGTTCGGGTTACCCTCGACAAGTGATGGATATACTGGTCAATTCAGCCAAAGATTATGGTTATCATCCTGATTGCGTGATCGCTACTGATGATTTACCACAAGGCGGACGCCCTGCTCCATTTATGGCACTGCAAAACGTCATTGAACTGGGCGTTACTGATGTGCGTCAATGCATTAAAGTCGATGATGCCGCGCCGGGGATCGACGAAGGCAATAACGCCGGTATGTGGACAGTAGGACTGCTACTTTCTGGTAATGAAGCAGGTCTTACTTTAGAGCAATACCTTAATGCAAATGAAGAAACTCTTGCTCTAGCTCGCCAAAAAGCCAAAGTTAAGCTTGAAAAAAGTCAGCCTCACTATCTGATTGATACTATTGCAGACTTTCCAGAAGTTGTCGCTGACATCGAGCGCCGACTAGCCGCTGGCGAACGCCCTTAAATTAGTAAGCACAAATAAGGCGTCCGCTGCTGCGCGCGACGCCTTCTCCCCCCGAAGACCTCATTTTTAAAAAAGGATACACAGTGACTCAGTCTCTATACGTTTTTGATCTAGACGATACACTTATCGATGGAGACAGCGCTATGCTCTGGCATCAATATCTAGTCGAACATGCCATCATTCAAGACCCTGATTTTTTAGCCGAAGACCAAAGATTGATGAGCTTATATGCCAAAGGCAAACTGGATATGCAGCAATATTTAGATTTTGCCACTGCGCCACTGACCAAGATCAAACACGCTGATCTGGCTGTGCTCGCCGATAACTTTACTCAGCAATGCATTGCGCCTTTGGTTTTTCCACAGGCCAAAGATCTGCTGGATAATTTACAGCAGTCAAACACGACTGTGGTGCTTATCTCAGCCACCGTTGATTATCTGGTGCAAGCGATTGCCAAAATGCTAGGTATAAAGCACGCCTACGGCATTCAACTGGAAAGCAATCATTCTTACCTGCAAAGCCAAATTAAAGGCATTGCGACTTATCGCGAAGGGAAAGTCACCTGCTTAGAGCAATGGCTAGAACTGCATCCTAGCTATAAAGAGCATCACATCGTGTTTTATTCCGATTCTATTAACGATAAACCCATGTGTTTACGTGCCGATAGCACATTTGTGGTCAACCCTTGCCCACAACTTGCCGTAGCCGCGCACATCAACGGCTGGCCAGCACTAAACTGGGCTCTATAAGGCAATGCATGCTTGCTTCACCTAGATAGTTCCACTAGCATGGAATTATTATCAGGAGAGAAGCATGCAACTAGAATACGTCGCCAAAGCACTAAAAGAACTTGGTCATCCCACACGTCTCAGTATTTATAAATTGACGGTAAAAGCCGGTCATCAAGGTGTGCCTGTTGGCGATATTCAGCAACAATTGAATATCCCTAGCTCTACGCTCTCTCATCATATTTCCAACTTATCTTCTGCCGGATTGCTTTCTCAAAGACGTGAAGGTCGCACCTTATTTTGCATTGCTCAGTACGAAAACCTGCAACAGGTTATCGATTTCCTACAAGACGAATGCTGTCTAGACGAATATTGCCTCAGCGAATCAAAATAAAATTTCACTATAATTCAATGCATTACCTTATATTTCGACTTTTGTAGAAATAAACACTTGTAATAGCGACTCATATTTCTATAATTCCAATTTTATCGAAATATAGAGAGCAACACCATGAACAACCAATTATTAAGCATGGCGCAAGAAGCAGGACACATGTTCCTATTTTTGGCCGCAGAACTGACCCTTTTATTTCTTGCCATTAGTTATTTGGTAGGAGTACTACAAGAATTCATTACACCGCAAAAGATCCAATCGATCCTGAGCTCAAAAAATGGACGAGGATACTTTGTTGCCGCTCTTTTAGGCTCGATAACGCCGTTTTGTTCTTGCTCAACCATTCCCTTCTTAAAAGGTTTACTAAGAGCTCGCGCAGGGTTTGGGCCTATGATGGTATTTCTATTCGCCAGCCCGTTACTCAACCCCGTCATTATTGGCTTATTTGTGGTCACCTTTGGCTTTAAAGTGGCGATATTTTATTTTGCCATTGCTATGTTAGTGTCCGTGGTATCAGGGTATGTACTGGAAAAGTTGGGTTTTGAAAAGTATGTACGCCAAGAAGCTTACCAAGCAGACAGTGCGCAAACCTCTTGCTCTGCAACAAATACCTGTGCTGAGAGCAGTAGTGAAAGTTGTGGTGAATCTAATGTACCTAATGAACCTAATAAATCAAAGATAGCGAGTACTTCTTGCTGTACTTCAGGCACGGCAAATGCCGATAAAACACAACAACCAGAACCAACACTGCAATTAAACACCAACTGTGATGGTACGGTTTCACTACAAAAAACAGAGCCAAGCCGCTGGGTTCGTATTTGGGCATCCACTTGGAAAGACTTTAAGCAAGTACTTCCTTACCTTTTGGTCGGTATTTTGATTGGTTCATTCATTTATGGCTTCATCCCAACCGACCTAATTGCAAAATACGCCGGTGACAAAGTGTGGTACGCCATTCCTATTGCCGCCATTATTGGTATTCCCCTTTATATTCGCGCAGAAGCCGTGATTCCTTTAAGTGCGGCATTGGTGCAAAAAGGCATGGCACTAGGGTCAGTAATGGCATTAATTATTGGCAGTGCAGGCGCAAGTTTAACCGAGGTTATTTTGCTTAAATCTATATTTAAGAACCCATTAATTGCGGCCTTTTTAGTGGTGATTTTAGGAATGGCAATGGGCGCAGGTTATCTATATAACTTCATGTTTTAAATGAGTTTAGTCTGCTTGGTGTGACCGTCAGTAGCTGACTACACCAAGCTATATATGCAAGATTACCGTATACAAAGTTACTGCATTCAAGATTACCGCATATAAAACAGGAGGAATAGATAAAAACCTATGGTTTAACGCTTTGTGTCTGTAGGATAGTTCACTCTATTAAAGACTCATTCTAAGGACGAACGTGAGCTGGATCTTTTTCACCTTTTTGGCCGCTTTTAGCCAATCATGGCGCAACGCTTTTCAAAACCAATTGAGTAAAACCCTAAATGTCAGTGGCGTTACACTGGCACGCTTTCTATGGGCAAGCCCCCTCGCCTTATTGTATTTAATCGCCCTCTATCAATGGCAACCCGCCGCTATGCCAACCTTTACCGGTTATTCGTGGTTTTTCCTAATTGCGGCGGCCATCATGCAAATTGTCGCCACCGCGTTAATGGTACTGTTGTTTAAACAAAACAACTTTGCGATTGGCGCAGGACTGGCAAAATCAGAAGCGCCTGTTGCGGCGTTTCTAGGGGTACTGTTTTTTGGCACTAGCTTGACCTTTTTAGGTTGGGTGGGAGTTTTGCTGGGCGGTATCGCGGTTTTGATCCTCAGTTGCCCGAAAGGATTTCGGGGTATTTCGCTTAATACAGCGGCATTAGGTTTAGCCTGTAGCACCGCATTCGCACTGACGTCATTATGGATAAGAGAGGCAAGTTTAAGTCTAAGTTTGCCATTTCCACATCGCGCAGCATGGGTGCTGTTCATTGTTATCTTGCTACAAACCCTTTTGTTGACAGGCTACTTACTCATAAAAGACCGTAATACACTCAAACAGATGTTTAGCAAACCTAAACTTGTGGTCATGACTAGCTTAGCCAGTTTTATAGGCTCTTTTGGTTGGTTTAGCGCCATGTCGTTGCAAACCGTGCCTTACGTAAAAACATTGGGACAAGTGGAGATTTTCTTCACTATGCTTGTGTCGTACTTTTATCTTAAAGAAAGCATTCCAAAAAAGGATATCTTCGCACTAGTGTTGGTCGCCTGCGCGGCGGTATTGGTGATGTGGCAGTAGCTCGCTGTTATTGCGAATACTGTTATCGCTCATAAAAAAGATGCGCTACATGCTTGAGGCAAGATTTAGCGCATCCCTTTCAATGACGCAATTGAATCACTTGAGTTTTGGACTACTACGCCCTTTCACTGGCAAGTAATTTATCTTGCACCGCAGACACCGCCCGCTTGGTCGACTCAAACGCAAACTGAGACAGATCTATCTCTGCTAACGGCAACCACTGCAAACTTTCAACATCATCATTAGCCACAACCTCGGCACCGTCGGCCAATGTCACGATAAACACCATATCGCAGGTTTTATAGGTGACATTTTTATAAGGGTAAGTATTAGGAAAAGACGTTAAATATTGCGCCGAGGCGAGCTCTGCGCCAATTTCTTCTTTTAACTCTCTGTGCAATGCAAACTCCGCGCTTTCATCGGGATCAACAAATCCACCCGGTAAATCCCATAGCCCTTTACCGGGATCGCGCGAGCGAGTAGCAACCAACAACTGAGTGTGCTGTTGTGAGTCTTGCTTTATCACCGCCGCCATCACCGCGGCGGCCATATTTTGAAAGAAAGTGAAGTCACAATCACTGCAAATAAATTGGTTATCGTGAACGGCTAAACGTTGCGCCCCACACGCAGGACAATAAAGCATCTTCTAAAACCTTAGATAAAAATATTAACTTCTGTCACTTTATCATTGATAGAAAAAGGAAAGCATGACATTTGGCAGTATACTTAGTGATATAAGCATTGATATCAGCCATACTGAAAGGATTAATCATCCTAGATGGCCTAGACTAGTTTGTCTGGTGTTGAAGCCAAAATTGGCGCTTCATAGGAACACTATATTCCGCAGTAAAAGGACTTCATCAAACAACAGAAACACAGACTCGCGAGCCTATAATCAGCATCTTGTCATGCGACAATGTTTTTCGCACTGTGTTTTGTTATTCCTAATTGGCAATGAGCCAATATGTTGTAATAGGTAAAAATTATGTACTCAATTTTTGATATCTACAAAATAGGTGTCGGTCCTTCTAGTTCGCATACTAACGGCCCAATGTTAGCAGGCTATTACTTTACGCAACTTATTCAGCAAAATGTGGCACAAGTCGCGCGCATTCAAATTGATTTATACGGCTCACTGTCATTAACGGGTAAAGGTCACCACACTGATCGCGCTTCTATTTTAGGTTTGTTGGGAAACCGCCCCGATACCATCAAAATCGCTAGCGCCAATGCGCAAATGCACAGTGCAATTGAGGATGGAAAGCTCAACATCGCCAATCACCATGTGATTGATTTTGATTACGATAAAGACATTTTATTCCACAGCAACAATCTGTCATTACATGAAAATGGCATGACTATTTCGGCATTCGATGAGCAACACTCTCGCATTGGTTTTGAGACTTACTATTCCATTGGCGGCGGATTTATTGCCACGGAAAAAGAGCTGCAACAAGGCAAAAAATCCTCTGATGTTGATGTGCCATTCCCTTTCAATAGCGCCGAACAAATGCTGGCACAAGCAGAAAAGAATGGCCTCAGCCTTGGCGGCATGATTCTGCGCAATGAACAAGTATTCCAAGACATGTCGGCAATTGATGCCAAAGCCGATCAGATTTGGAAAGTAATGCGTTTGTGCATGGAGCGCGGTTTTGAGACCGAAGGTATTTTAGATGGCGGATTAAACGTCACGCGCCGCGCGCCTAACTTATTGAAAAAGCTAGAAGCAAATGCTCTTGTAGAAAATGACCCAATGGAAATCCTTGACTGGATCAACCTGTTTGCCTTTGCCGTAAGTGAAGAAAACGCCGCTGGCGGTCAAGTGGTCACCTCACCGACTAACGGTGCGGCTGGCGTTATTCCTGCGGTACTGATGTATTACCATCGCTTTATCAAACAGCTCGACACTAAACAGCTTAAAGATTTTATGGCGGTGTCTGGCGCGATTGGTATTTTGTACAAAACCAACGCTTCTATTTCTGGCGCAGAAGTGGGTTGTCAGGGCGAAGTGGGAGTGTCATCTTCCATGGCGGCGGCTGGATTAACCGCCCTTCGCGGTGGCAGTAATGAGCAAATTTGTATTGCGGCAGAAATTGCCATGGAACACTCATTAGGCATGACTTGCGATCCGATTGGCGGGCTAGTACAAGTGCCGTGTATCGAGCGCAATGCTATGGGCGCAATGAAAGCGATTAACGCCTCACGTATGGCATTAAGACGCTCTAGTAAGTGTTTGATTTCGCTAGATGATGTCATCGACACCATGTATCAAACCGGTAAAGACATGAACAAGAAATACCGAGAAACCTCATTAGGGGGCTTGGCAATGATTCATCTTGCGCCGCCTTGTGAGTAACAAGTCAATCACCTAGTAAAAACCAAATAGAAAAGGCATACCTGTATAGAGTATGCCTTTTTAATGTTTGCTCTAAGCGAACGCTGAAAATTTAGCTAAGACCAGTAATATTACCATCTTCATCAATATCAAGATTCATAAAGGCTGGCTTATCAGGAAGCCCCGGCATGGTCATTACGTTGCCACACAGCGCGTAGATAAAGCCTGCACCGGCGCAAAGTCGAAGCTCACGAATCGGCACATCAAACTGTGACGGTGCGCCTTTCACTGAACCATCGGTTGAAATAGACATAGGCGTTTTTGCCATACAGATGGCTAAGTTATCAAAACCCAAGGCTTTATATTGAGCCAATTGCGATTTCGCCTTGTCACTCAAGGTAACAGACGCCGCGCCGTAGCCAATTTCACTCACCGCCATGATTTTCTCTTCAAGAGGCTGATTCATGCGATACAAAGGAGTAAATTGCGCCGGAGTGTTATGGCACTGCTCAACCACTTTATTGGCAAGCTCAACCGCGCCAGCGCCACCTTTCGCAAAGGCTTCACATACGGCGACTTCCACCGAGTACGGCAGTGCCTCAACCATGTTCTTCAGCTGTTGCAACTCTTCATCGGTATCTTGCGGGAAACGGTTAATCGCAACTACGGCAGGAACGCCATACTTAGTCACGTTTTCAATATGCCATTTTAAGTTCGCAAAACCGGCTTCTAATGCCGCGCTGTCTTTTTCATACATGCTGTCAGGGATCGGTTGACCCGGTTTTAAACTGTATAACCCTGAGTTTGCTTTTAATCCACGTAAGGTAGCGACAATCACCGCGCAATCAGGCGCTTTATTAGAGGCTTGCGCTTTGATATTACAGGCTTTTTCAAAGCCCATATCCGAACCAAAACCGCCTTCAGTGACAGTAAAGTCAGCCAATTTGGTGGCAATATTATCCGCAATAATTGAAGAGTTACCGTGCGCAATATTGGCAAATGGTCCAGCATGAATCAGTGTTGGAATGCCTTCTAAAGTCTGCATCATCGTTGGCTCAATCGCCTCACGCATGCTCACTGTCATTGCTCCGGCAACACCAAGGTCTTCAGTTGTCACCGCTTTACCTTCAAGGTTGTAACCGACAACAATCTTACCAATGCGCTGGCGCAAATCTTTAAGATCGCTCGCCAGTGCCAGCACTGCCATTAGCTCTGAAGCCGCTGAAATATCAAAACCATCTTCACGCTCATAGCCGTTAATGGTTTTGCCTTCATCATTAATACCTACTGTCACTTTACGCAATGCGCGATCGTTGTGGTCAATAACGCGTTTCCAAACGATAGAGTCAGTATCAATGCGCAATGCGCTAAGCCCTGTGCGAGCTTCAAAATCGTCATAGCCTTTGCGCTGCTCGTGATAAATACGGGCATCAATAGCCGCAGACGCTAGGTTATGCGCAACCGTAACGGCGTGAATATCGCCAGTCAGGTGCAAGTTTAGCTCTTCCATAGGCGCGACTTGAGAATAACCGCCACCTGCTGCGCCACCTTTGACGCCAAATACAGGCCCCATAGAAGGTTGACGAATACAGGTCATGACGGACTGACCTACTTTGAATAAACCTTGCGCAAGTCCAATGGCAGTCACCGTTTTCCCCTCGCCCAGTGGCGTTGGAGTAATGGCAGTAACAACGATCAATTTACCCGTCTTTTTGTTTTCAAGACGTTTTAAAGCTTTGAGGCTAATTTTTGCTTTATGTTGACCGTGAGTTTGAATCTCGTCGCTGTGCAACCCTATAGCGGTTGCGACATCTGAAATGGGGCGTAAAGGGGTAGAGCGTGAGATTTCAATGTCCGACAGCATATGGTCCTCTGGAGGGATAAAAAGACAATCTGATATGGGCGCAAATCTTAAAGAATTTTTAGGATAAGTAAAGAGCAAACGTTTGCGTTACTTGAATAAACGGTAAATTTCATTTTGCAAAAACCGTTAACTAACAGAGTTTATCATCACTGATTACTTTTTTTTAATACACGTCTAACCCAATACCCTATCCCACGATTTTGTTTAGATAGTGCTTGCATCGTCTCTTTACCTTCATAATAAGATTTAAGCCAATCACTGCGAAGCTGGTTAGCTGATAACGGTAAAAATGGGACTAAAAGATCACTCGTTTCAGTGGCGTAATCACATGCCAAAGAGTAATCAATCTTCATCTGCCCTTGTACAAAAAGCCATAAGTGCATACTCAACCAAATGTCGATAATTAAAGGAGACTTGAAGCAATTTGCATGTTCATTCTCAAGAGAATCATCAATCACTTGTTGCATTGCCAATAAGCTGGAGTGCTGAGAACGTAGTTGTTGTAGCTGCTTTTCACGGTGTAAGGTCAATAAACCTAACAATAGTTGCTGATCTGTATGCTGTGGATATTGAGTTTTTGAGCGTTGATACAAGGGCAGTAGCCTCTCGCACAAGGCGTTTAAGTGTGACGCGTCACAAGCAATGCCTGCCTGATCTTTAGGAACAGCAAAGCCAATGCTTTGCATCGTAGTAAATAGAGCGTTATCGGAAGGCATGAGATATCAAATGACTGAGAAAAGGTAACCATACCTTATCTATTTTGCAATATCTAATACCAATCACACTAAGTAAGTGATCAGAAATAGCGCAGGAAAAATGCTCGAGAACAAGGCAGGAATTTTTGATATTCGTGGGCATAAAAAAAGGCAAAAGTGTGGAAAACCCAACTTTTGCCTTTATTCTCTATCATCGCTTCTAAGCGCGACGCAGTGCGGCAGAACGCCCTAAAATAGAAAGGGTTGTGCCATTGTGCAGTAGCGCACTTAAGGTCGGGTTCAAATAACCTAACGCCGCGGCTAACATGATGCCACTGTTAATGTACTCTGCTAGTTTGATGTTAGAATGGATCACTCGCATTGCAATATTTGCCAGCTCTCTCGCTTCAACGACTCCGTAAAGTCCATCTTTTAGCAACACAATATCCGCTACTTGCCTTGCCAGTTCCGTTCCACGGCACATGGCAACACCAACATCAGCTGCGGTTAAAGCCGGCGCGTCATTCACACCATCACCAATGAACATGACCTTTTTACCTTCTTGTTGCAACGATTCGATGATCGATGACTTTTCAGAAGGTACGGTTTGAGCGTACATACGATCAAGCTGTAATTCATCCGCTAGAATCTGAGCTTTATACGTACTGTCACCTGTGATCATGATTAACTCATTAACACCCAGTTTGCGAAGATCAGTCAACGTCTGCAATGCGTCTTCACGCAAGTGGTCACGAAGCCCAATCATCCCTATCAATGTACTCTCATTTGAGATGTAAATAAGGTGACGACCTTCTGCTTCATACTGTTTGATGATCTCCTCAACAAGACTGAAATCGACATTTTCATGCGACTCAAGGAAGTGACGGCTACCCATAACTAGCAGGTTGCCATTTAAGGTTGTTTTTAAGCCGTGAGCAATAACATACTCGACTTCACCATGCTCAATATGAGGTAATTCATTGTGTTTTGCCGCATTGACTACTGCTTGTGACAATGGGTGATTACTGTGCTCTTCTACCGATGCAGCAATCGCCAACAAGTCACGTGCATTCTTGCTAGGACACAAAGGAATGACATCTGTCACTTCCATATCACCATGAGTGAGCGTACCGGTTTTATCGAACACACAAGTATCGATGCCGATCATTTTCTCAATGGCACTGCCCCCTTTAAATAAAATACCTTGCTGCGCAGCGCGGTACATTATTGATTTAAAGGTCACAGGGGTACTCAATTTCAGTGCACATGAATAGTCCACTAAGAATACCGAGGCCACGCGGTTAATATCTTGGGTAAGAGCAAATACAGCAGCGCCAATACCTAATGTGATTTTAACTCGGCGATCAGCCATATCTTGAGTTACGCGCTGAATTTCACTTTTTTCACTCAAAGAGTCATAAATCAGTTTCGCAATCTGCGCTGTGGTCGCTTCACTACCCACTTTGTCCACGCGAACAAGAATGGTGCCTTCGTGAACAAGAGTGCCAGAATAAACTTTGGCGCCTTCTTCACGGCGAACAGGTACGTTTTCACCCGTCAGTGAAGACTGGTTGATCAGAGCCGTCCCTTTGATCACAGTCCCGTCAATAGGGATGAGAACACCTGGAGCTAACTCAATGACATTACCTTCTTGTAAAGTACTTGAGTTAACTTGCGTTCTTACCCCATCTTGCACAAGCCAAACAATGGTATCTTTAGGACGCATTAAGTCAGCCAATAGTTCATCACTATTGCGGCTGGTTTTCTGCTCCATATACTCGCCAAGGCTAATTAGGCTTTGGGTCATCATCGCCGTTTTATAGTCACCACGCCAAGCAGAAAGCCCCACTGCGATAGCATCTAAAACTTCCACGGATACGTTTTTGTCTTTTAGCTCTTTAACACCTTCAAGTAATGTTGGTGCAATCAAGGTCGCGGTGGTCACTGCGCCCCATTTTTGAGGTAATAATGCTGCTGATATAGTGCCAATGACATTCATTGCTATATCACCACGGGTGAACTCATGTTCGCTTTCTTCAGTGGTTGCTTCTGAAAAATCAAGATGCGATAACCTTTGTTCTACAATGCTGTAGTCAAGTAATTGTGTCTCATATTCGACAACAACAGAACAAGCGGCCTCATTAACGCGAACGAGAGAGATTCCTTGAATAGCCATTAAACTGGTTTTAATCCAAGCACCTATATCAGCATGGTGTCTTAGTTTAGGGACCTTAAAGCGAATTCGTCCTGGGACGTGATGCTTTAGTTTAATGGGGTTCATTCTTCACCCTTATGCAGGTTACGGTAGTACTCAAGTTCAGCTTGAGTATCTTCTAAACGTTCTTTTAATTCTTCAACTTCACCGCGTACGCTAGACCATGCTTTCTCACCTGTGGTCACAACGCCTTGCTTAAATTTCTTATTTGTCAGTAAGTAAGCAACAGCAGCACCGGCTGCTAAACCCATAGCAAAATGAGTCTTAGTATTTTGGTTTTTATATTGAGTAGTCTCGCTTTGCGCAGCTTCATCTTGTGATGATTGCTCTGCTGGTGCACTACTTGCAAATGGATTAATTGCCATTTTTTGATCCTGATGATTGATCTAATAAATACAAACTTGCCGCTCCAACACTCAAAATAGTCAGCATAGATAAAGCAGGACGGCCCGCCATTTTCTCTGCGACAAACGTTGTAGCGCCAGAAGCGATTCCTGTTTTTAGAGCCGTTTTGGCTGCATTTCCAACCAGTTCATTAGTTGAGATTGCGCCTTCCTTATGTTGGTTCCATTGACGAATAACGGTGGTGCTACCACCTGCGATAGCACCGACCAACATTGCTCTATTTGCAGAACTCAATCTATTTGTTGAGTTACTCATAGGCTTATAGCTCTTTTGTTTCTTCAGGTTCAGCCGTTTCTTCTTTTACTTCTGTCTCAGCTTTATGCTTCTCTACAGACTGTTGAAAACCTTGTTTACCCGCTGAAACAGTATCTCGGAAAATTTCGCTACTTGTGCTGATGTTCTCTTTTACTGAAGAGGCTGTATTTACCGCAGTATCCTTCACACCTTCAGTACCTGATTTAAGCATGTCGCCAGCACCAGAAACGAGACCCATTAGTTTGCCTCGAACATTTTCATTACCCAATAACATTGCCGCTGCTGCGCCAATCATTGCGCCTTTCCAAAATTCTTTATCACTCATACCAAAAGTTCCTAATATTTCATTAAACGTACCCGCATCTTCACCTAATGCATCATCCAGCATGACTTGTGCTTGCGCAAAAAGAGCGTCATGAGTGTCTGAAGATTCGGTAGCCTGCGGCTGTGGTTGTTGTGCCTGAGGTTGCGACGCCGGAGACGGCGGTTGTTGAAACTGCTGTTGCTGCATAGGCATCGGCGGCTGGCTACAACATTGATGTGGCATCATGTTGGGTGGATATTGTGAAGCCATATATGGTGACATCATTGGTGGCATCATTGGTGGCATCATTGGCGGCATATTTCCACCCAATTGTTGCTGCATAGCAACATAAGACTTTGCCATTTCTTTTTGCATTTCTAACATCGCATGAAAATACGCTTCATACGGATCAGAAGAAGGGTGCTTATCTTCCATTAACAATCTCCGCTATTATTTATACGCTCAGCAATATTGCGGCAAGCCACTTCTACATCGTCTTCATTAACGGAAAAGAGTAAATCGATCCAATCAGGTTCTATTGTGACCGGATCGTATTCTATGAGGATGCTTCCTGTTTTTGCGTTGAGCTGATAGTTTTTAAATGCAGGTACTGACTGAAGTGCTTTTTCAATATCTTGGCTTTTAAAGGTGCTAAGTTGTGCGACGATACCAAGCTTATACTTAAGTCGCACTCTACCAGGTATATGATGGCTAATTTTTACCCATCGTCTTAATTTCAATACCCTTGAAACGTACTGTTCCATAACCATTAACCTATGATTTATAAGAATTAACACAAATCGTTACATAAAAACTCATACGACCAGTGTTTGTATGCAGTTTCTCTAATTGTGCACTCAATTACAAGTTGAATTGAATTTTTTTGCACTGACTGAACTCAAATGCTAGTATCAGAAATGTAAATGATTATCATTTGGTGTGCGATTATTATGAATACTTATATTCACAAGACAAATCAACGAGTTAGAGTGCGATCTGACTATATCAAAAATAACCCTAAAACCGTGATTGAACTCATAGAACAGCTAAAAGAAATCGATTCTATACAGAAAGTAACCTACAAAAAGCATGCAGGTTCTGTGGCTATTCACTTTGATGATAAAGAACTGGATTGTGAGAGTTTAATTGAGATTTTAGAAAGTCATCACTGGATGCAGAGTACGGAAAAACCGTCACTGATTGAAAATGCAGCCATAACTGGCACTAAAACTTTAGCAAAAAGCATTGCTGGAATTGCACTCAGTCGCCTAGTAGGTCCATCACTTAGCAGAGCTATACTCAACTTCGCCTAACAGGCTGAAGAATAATCCCGCTCTATATTCAAATGATATCTATCCAAACAGTATTTATGCTGAAAGCTTAAAACGTTTAGCCGCACACTTACATATGCCATTTTGTAACGCAGGACATCGTTTGCAAGGTGGTGACTTAAGCGCAACATGCAAAATAGATTTTTGGGGACTAGGGATTGGTTTCGAAGATGAAGTAGAATTTTCCAGCTGCTCTCGCAAAGGCGATTCCACCACTTCAATCTTGTGTTGATGATCATTAAACCATGATAATACTGGCAACAAAGGCGTTGCAAGTTCATGAACAACACCTGTAATAGCTCTATTGACACTATCATTGATGTCTTTTTTTAGGGCGCTACTTGAGTCATTACGACGGCTATTAGTGGCATTCACTTTGAGCTTCTTAAGCTGCTCAACCCCTTGCTTCTTAATTTTTTTCTCTGATTTCTTTTTCAGCTTTTTTAGTGCTTTCTTAGCATTCATTTTCAGCACCTTCGCTTTCAATAACTTATTAATGATAACGATTACTGTTAGCGTTTGCAATATTCAAGCTCACGCAATCACGTTTACATTTCGGTGCAACCGACTTAGAAATCCCCCCCCTACTTAACTCAACCATAAGCCAAATCAATGAATAACTTTGATGTTCATTCAACTTTTCATACAAAATATCAATAATATGATGCACCTTTCATATGTAGCCATTATATTGCGAATGATTTTCATTAGCATCGATTAATCGTTATTTTGTAGGGAGTTACAAACATTATGATCAAAAAATATCTGGCAGTCGTTATCGCAGCAGCATTTGCTAATGCGACATACGCAGATAATCATGATCCAAAAAATGAAGCTGAACATGAAACTATGGTAGTCATCGGAAACCGCGTTGATACCCAGCAGCAAGAGTATGTAGGTTCGGTCAATATAGTCACTGAAGACGAACTGGCCACCAGCGCTAATCTTATGGATAGCTTAAGCGCGGTCCCTGGTATTAATGCAGGATCAGATCTAGGTCGTAATATCGGGCAACAGTTTAATATTCGTGGTTTCAATGATGACGATCGCGTCATTATTATGCAAAACGGTGTGCCAAGATCCAGTGCATTATTTTCCAACCAAGTTTCGAGCTTCAGAAGTGACACTGATTTACTAAAACGCGTTGAAACAGTAAAAGGGTCATCCTCTATTTTATATGGTAGTGGCGCTATTGGCGGTGTTATCAGCATGAGATTAAAAGACGCATCAGACTACCTTGTCAATGACGAAAACTTTGCTGGAATGGTCGGTGGGCGATACGAATCTAATAATATGCACAGCTATAGAGGTGCGATTGCAGGACAAGATGACAGCGGGAAATTTGACTTTGTCTTATATGGCAAAGAAGCCAACTTTGGTGATATTAAGTTAGCTGACGGCGGCACCCAGTCATACGATACCGTTGGAAATGATGAGTCAGCCAAAACCGCCTATGTGAACCTAGGATGGAATATTTCGCAAGAACAGCGTCTTGCGCTCGGCTTATTCCACTATCACAGCGACGTAGAAACAGCTTGGAATAGCCTAAATCACCCAGATACTAGCATTCCAACGGTGGGTGAACTGACTCAAACTGACTTGACTGTTAATTATAGCTACGCTCCATTTAGCAATGATCTTATTGACCTTGAAGTTGCGTCTTATGTAAGTCAATCAGAGTATGATCGCGACTACATCAATACCAACAATAGCACACACATACACTATGCGAACGAAGAGTCTCGTGCTGGCCTATCGGTTAAAAACATCTCTCGATTCTACACCGGTAGTTTGTACCACACTGCGGTGATGGGTATTGATTATCATCATCGTCAAGACGACGCGTCGTACAGCTCCAATGGTGTTGCCTCACAGTTTCACACCATGCCTAGCGAATACAACGATTGGGGTATTTATGCCCAAGATCTACTCGAAGTTGGAGATTGGGAATTTACGCTCGGTGCCCGTTACGATTACTTCAATCGCAAAGTGGACAACAACCCTGATGCCGACTTCACTGGCGATGCGTTTTCGCCACGTATTGCAGCCAGCTATGAGATTGCAAATGGCCTGCATTTGTTAGGGGGCTACTCCGTTGCATTTAGAGCGCCTTCACCTCATGAAACAGGCGCAGAAGGACCACTAAACATCCATTATTGGTACTTACCAAACCCTGATTTAAAGCCTGAGACGTCAGAAGAATTTGAAGGGGGTATCTCTTACGTTAACAATGCACTCTTTACCCAAAGCGATCGACTGTCTATAAAACTGATGTATTTTGATGCCAATATTAACGACATGATTGCGCTAGAAACACTGCCAGAACTGGGCGAGTCTCCTGATCAAAGCATGTACGCGCAATACACCAATATTGACAATGCAAAACGTAAAGGGGTAGAACTCACTTCGACCTATGATCTAGATAACATCAGCGTGTCAGCCAGCTATGAACACCTTGATCTTTATGACAAAGAAACCAAGGAAAAAGTCACGCCATTTGCTGATAAAGTCCGCATCGCTGCCGCTTATACTTTCCAAGACATAGGCTTAACTCTTGGAGCTGATGTCAATCACTGGTTCGAGCCGGATCAAAATCCAGAATCATTCATGTGGGGAACAACCGAGTACTTTTACGTCAGTGATTCATACACTCAAGCCAATGTCTCTGGCATATGGCGCATCAAAGAGTCTGGACTGCCATTGGGAGTGCTAAATGACGCCACATTGAAATTTGGTATTAACAATATCTTTGATGGCCAGTATATCAATGCTGAAAACGTCACCACCACGACTAAAGTGGGCAAAGAAACCAATTACTACGTTGATCTTGATCTACGATTCTAATGGTCTCTAGACGCAGTGGGGCCTAACGCCTCACTGCATTTTCACGGCTAAATGTAGAAATGAAGAAGCAATAAAGAGCTACAACTTCACAACAACACTGCCATTGTCGTCTTTTTCTATTTGAATTAACGTGGCATTTTCAGGATCGGCAATCTCACTCAATCGACTAAGAGGAATATCTAAATAGTGAGCAAGTATGGTTTTGATCGCTATCCAATGAGAAACCACCATAATATTTGTGCACGCCTCTTTAGCAAAAATATCGTCTAATTTCGCCACCAGCCTAGCTTGAAGCTGCTGAAAAGTCTCCGCACCTTGCAGTGCAAAATACTCAGAACTGTTTAAAAAAAGTTGATATTGCTCCGGCGTTAAAACCTCAGCCTCCCCTCTTAGTTTACCTTCCCATGATCCAAGGCTTATTTCCATCAAGGCTTCAGAAGTAACCACCTCAACATCTCGGCCTTCCAATACGATGTCACTCGTATCCACCGCACGCTGCAAAGGACTGACATACGCCTTATGTATTTCAAATTGCTCCAACAGTTTTCGAGCCTGAATAGACTGCTGCACTCCCACCTCAGTCAATGGAGAATTTTTCTGTCCTTGAAGTCGCCCCTCAACATTCCATTGTGTTTGACCGTGTCTAAGCAGAAAAATCTTTGTTGTGTTCAATGTATTGTCTCTACGATGTAATAAATCTACAGAGTGAGCAATATATCACTCTGTGGATTTGTCGGGAATGTGTGTCTGCGATAGCATTGATTTTCAAAGATAAATATTCAAATATACCGAACGTTAGTAACCTCATGCTTGGAGTACATTATGCCTTTACCAGACGAGAGACTATTGCCACTCATAAATTGGCATAAACTAAAGCACCCTCAATTTTCAGGGAATAACACTCCTAATGAAAATAGTACTCAATATTTACAGCAACTCACATCCGATATCATCGTTCCACTCCAAAAGCAATTTGGCACACTACATATCAGCTACGGTTTCAACTCAGCAGAGCTTTTACGTTGGCTCACGAAACATTCCCCCAAAGATATGGGACCTAAAATAGATCAACATGCATCAATGGAGCTAAATTTGCGAGGGAACCGTATATGTAAAAGAGACGGGGCAGCCTGTGATATTACGTTGAGTGAATATGAAAATAGAATGAATGAGATTGCTAAATTCATTATCGAGCACCTAAACTTTGACCGATTGTATTATTATGGAGCAAATAGACCACTGCATGTCAGCATAGGTCCTGATAATACGCGCTATGTTCAATTTAGAAAAACTAAAGCAGATGGAACTAGAGTAGCAGGGCAATCCCGTATAGGAGCTTCTGCTCTGGAGCTATTTACTGACTAAGAAAAATGCAAGGATGCCTCATGAACGCCTCTCAATTTTCAAACCTTGTATCAGACATCAAAATGGGTAAGCACTTACCTGATGCTGTATACATTCACCGAGACGCATTTGAAGCTATCCCCCCTGCACTACAAAGTTTTATCCCTGCGGTAGCCAAAGCATTAAACTTTGATGACAAAAACTGGAATTTAATCAAACTATTCAAAAAAGATTTTCGTTTATCGTTACTATATTACCCAACCTTTTATACTGATTCTTATCCAGCTCTAAAGCACAGTTTAAACGTCAACCTAGCCAAACTAACTCATAAACTGACCAATTATGAAGATTCGGATAATCCCCCCATCTTGCATCGCAAAGAGACTATGGTTTTATCAACCAATGCTTACTATGAGCACTTTATTACTCTTACCCAAGAAGGGAAAAATGCAGGCCTTTATGAAAATAGTCGCCTTATTGGCTTTAAACAGTCTTGGGAAAACTTAATAGCACATCATGGTTATGAGCTAGTTGACGGCCGCTTGTTTCGTAGCTCAGCTGTCATACAGGATAAAGCAAAAACCATAGATAGGCACAAAACAGCACTTGTTAGACATGAGCTATCAGCTCCGATGAAAACTCTTGTGAAACATGGCTACCTAAATGGTTCTTGTTCTATCTTCGATTATGGCTGTGGCCGAGGTGATGACCTCACCGAACTAGAGGCACATGGTTTAGATGCATTAGGTTGGGACCCAAACTTTCAACCAGACAGCGATAAAGTCAATTCAGATATTGTTAATTTAGGTTTTGTACTGAATGTAATTGAAAATCAAGATGAAAGATTAGAAGCACTACTCGGGGCTTGGGATTTAGCCGATAAATTTCTCGTAGTCTCCGTCATGCTTGCTAACGAAAACCATATCGCACAATTCAAGCCTTATAAAGATGGCGTAATCACCTCTCGCAACACCTTTCAAAAATATTATGCTCAAGCAGAGATAAAGGCCTACCTCGAAAGAAGCCTGCAAGAAGAAGCCCTCGCTGTCGCTCCTGGCATTTTCTACATTTTTAAAGACAAACTAGAAGAGCAGCAATACCTACAAAGTAAGTATAAACGTTACCATAAATGGCAACAGCTAACCTCACCCGCTCCCATTGAAACCAAAGACAAAGCTAAACTACTCATCACCCAACACCAAGAGCTCTTTAATGAATTTTGGAGCACCTGTTTATCTCTAGGTCGCCTCCCCGCCAATGATGAATTTGAACAGTCTTCAAGAATTCGAGAACTTATCGGCTCGCATAAAAAGGTGTTCAACCTACTACAAGAAATATTTGATGCTAAAGAGTTTGAACATGCAGAGAAAAACCGCAAGGAAGACCTTCTTGTGTATTTTGCTATGGCGCTATTTGAAAAAAGAAAACCTTACACCCAGCAACACGAAACTCTTAAGCGCGACATAAAGGCACTCTTTAATGATTATAAAACTGCAGTCAATCTAGCGGCTGAGTTGCTATTTGCTATTGCCGATGTTGACTTAATCCAGAAGCAATGTGAAAAAGCTCACGAACTATTGCCTGCGAGCCTTTTAAACAAAGGTCACTCCCTCATTCTGCACCGTGACTATATCAATGATTTACCACTCCTATTACGTGTTTATGTAGGAGCTGGACTACAGATGTATGGTGAATTGGATGAAGAGATCGACCTCATAAAAATCCATATTCGGTCAGGGAAACTCACCCTCACAGCATATGATGATTTTAACCAGTCAGTCCCCTTCCTAAACGAGCGCATAAAAATAAAAATGGCCGAACAAGATATCGATTTTTTTGACTATGTGAATGAAACTCGTAGGCCCCCACTACTTAACAAGCACCTTTATATGTCTTCTAAGCATGAAAATCACAAGAAACAGTTGAGCTTCGATAAGCGATTAGCAAAACTCATGGAGTTTGATTTTACCGAAGAAACGCAGATGACAAGGCCGGAATTTGAAGTGCTTCTAGACAAACATAATCGAAAAATCAAAGGCTTTACATTAAGCACAAGATAAGGACTTTAAACAACGGTAAAAACCTATTTTTTCTATAGAATTATGAGCTACATAGCGGTAAAATTACCAATCGATTTTGACATACCTATGTATCAATTCGCATAGATAAAACCAAAAAATGACAAACCAAAGGATCAGTTTGTCATTTTTTTGACATATACTTTATGTCATAGACAAATATGTAACTGCGAGCTAACTATGCAAAATCAAGATTCTGGCTATTGCTACTCTTTTCCTGCTGTTAGGGGTATCCAAGCGGGACGTCCATTTTACATTGCGACATGTCCACTTCGAATTATCCCTAAGATATTTAGTTACAACGAAGATGATGTTCCTCCTGAGCTAAGAGCTCAACGTACACTCAATAAAACCCGCATTCCTGACATGGTTAAGTATCTACTCGACAATCCTAAGGAATATGTGTTCTCAGCGTTAACTGCTTCTGTTGGTGTCGATATATCATTCAACGATCATCAAGGTGCTCCTAACTTAGGGACACTTCAAATACCGATGGATGCACAAATTTTAATTAACGATGGGCAGCACCGTCGTAAAGCAATAGAAGAAGCATTAAAAGAGAACCCTGATCTTGGTCAAGACAACATCCCAGTTTTGTTCTTTATTGATGAAGGCTTAGACAGAAGCCAGCAAATGTTTGCAGACCTCAATAAGTACGCTGTAAAGCCTAGTCCCTCACTTGGTACATTATATGACCATAGAGATCAAAGCTCTGAGCTTGCGCGTGAATTAGCAACCACAGTTAAACCTTTCATCGGTATGACTGAAATGGAGAAATCCAACATAAGTCCGAAGAGCAATAAGCTTTTCACTTTGAGCAGCATCAAACAATCTACCCGCGCCCTTCTAAGTAAGGGCCCTAAAGATGGCTTTAGTGAAGAAGAAAAACAATTAGCATTTGAATTCTG
Organism: Vibrio ezurae NBRC 102218; assembly: GCF_000467185.1. Lineage (GTDB taxonomy): Bacteria > Pseudomonadota > Gammaproteobacteria > Enterobacterales > Vibrionaceae > Vibrio > Vibrio ezurae. The sequence goes on along the minus strand of NZ_BATM01000028.1, from coordinate 25,243 downwards.
GGAAGAAGTGACTCGCCATATTAAAGATTGGCAAATGGTGATTGATAAACAAGTATCTCCAGCACAACTTCGCCAAGAGTACCTGCACGCACATGGCGTTGGTTTACATGCAATAGGTGTTTTAGGTAAACACCTATTGTGTCAAGAGCCAAAGCTATGGAAAGAAAAGCTTCAACAACTTGCGGATGTCAATTGGTTGAAAACCAATCCTGAGTGGATAAAACGAAGCATGAACCACGGAAAGTTGAGTAAGTCGAATATCAATATTCAACTCACAGCCAACGCATTAAAAATAGAACTTGGGTTACCTCTAACCCCAGAAGAAAAAGCTCTAGAGAAGCAGTTATCATGATACACGAGCTAAAATTGGCAGAAGATCTTGCCGAAGAATACCAAGAATTTATCAATATTGAAGAGTTCGCAAACAATAAACTCAGTCACTACGTGGCTGATGTACAACGCGTTTACTGCGCAGACAATCGCCCTTGGGTAATTGGCTATAGTGGGGGCAAAGACTCTTCAGCGGTTATGTCTTTGGTGTATATCGCACTACTTGGTTTAAAGAAAGAACAACGCCATAAGCCCATCTTTGTTGTTTCCTCTGATACCTTGGTTGAAACGCCTGTCGTTGTAAACCACATTAAAGACTCTTTAGCTGCAATTCAAAAAGGAGCGCAAAGAGACAACTTACCAATTACTTGTCATAAAGTGGTACCTAAGTCCGATCAAACATTTTGGTCAAGTCTTCTTGGTAAAGGATACCCAGCACCAACTCGTTCATTTCGTTGGTGTACAGAACGAATGAAAATTGATCCTGTTAGTGATTTCATCAAAAGTAAAGTATCGCAGTTTGATGAAGTCATTGTCGTTCTAGGATCTCGCAGCCAAGAAAGTGCGTCACGTGCTCAAGTCATTGCTAAGCATAAAATTGATGGTTCCCGTCTAGCTCGTCATACTACTTTAGCCAATGCATTCATTTATACCCCTATTGATACATGGGCTGTCGATGATGTGTGGAAGATTTTGCGCCTATGCCATCTAGAGACAAAAGAAACGCCATTAGGCACAAGAAATATCTGGAAAGATAATTATGATTTGGAATGGGAAAATCCTTGGGGTGGCAAAAACCTAGTTCTTTGGAATCTTTACAAAGATTCTTCAGGCCAAGGTGAGTGCCCTATGGTAATAGATGAAACAACCCCATCTTGTGGTAATTCTCGTTTTGGTTGTTGGACATGTACTGTCGTAACCAAAGACCGCGCTATGGAAAGTCTTATCCAAAATGGTGAAGAATGGATGTCACCGCTTCTTGAGTTCCGAAATAAGTTGTCAATGACTACAGATCCGGCCAATAAAGCAGAGTATAGAAACCACAAACGTCGTACCGGTAAAGTAAGCTACCAATACGCTAAAGAAGGCGAAGATATTGCAGTAGAGCGTAAACATGTTCCTGGCCCATACTGGTTAAAATATCGTCGCCAATGGCTCCGCGAATTACTTGAGCTAGATAAGAAATTTAAATCGGAAGGACGAGAGATTGAACTGATCACTGTCCCTGAGTTACACGCTATTCGTCAGGAGTGGATTCATGATCCAAACGAGCCTGATTGGGACGACTCTTTACCGACTCTTTTTAGAGAAATCTACGGTTATGACCTTGATTGGGTATATGACGATAACGCAAGCTTCGGTAAAGATGACGCACAATTAATCCAAGAACTTTGTGAACACTTTGATATAACACCAGAGATGATCATGAAGCTCATTGAGCTTGAGGTTTCTATGGAAGGTTTAAGTCGTCGTAGCGGTATTTCAAATAAAATCGCATCACTGTTAAAACGAGACTGGGGAAGCTTGGAAGAGATCAAACTAAAGCATGCTTCATTACAAAGCAAAGCTGAATTTGATATTCACCAAAACGAAATCGAGCGCTACAACGAGCAGCTTGCTGACCTAGATAAACAGCTTCAAAAAGAGTTTTAAATACTGAAATGTTGATTACAAAACTAACTTTAAACAACTTTCGCGTGTTTCGCGGGGTGCATGAAATTAACTTGCGCCCAGCCCCTGCTCGTCTAAGTAAAAACGGCCCGATTGAAGGGACAGAAAGACCAATTATTTTATTTGGCGGCTTAAATGGCGCAGGTAAAACGTCAATATTAACGGCGGTTCGCTTAGCCTTATTTGGACGCCAATCATTTAGCCACTTACTATCAAATGGCGAATATGCAGAAGCACTATCGGAGCTGATTCATAAAGGAGTTGGCCATGGTGGCGTTCAAGATAACGCCTCTATTGAGCTTGAATTCCAGTACAGCCAAAACGGTAAAGAGAATACGTATAAAGTAATACGTAGCTGGAAGCGAGGCAAAAAAGATAACCTCTGTCTTGAAAAAGATGGTTTGCTAATACCCGAACTAAACTACGAACAATGCCAAGGCTTCCTTAATGAGCTCATCCCAACAGGTATCGCAGACTTATTCTTCTTTGATGGCGAGAAAATAGCTGAATTAGCAGAAGATGAATCTGGCAGTGTATTAAGAACCGCTGTTCGTCGTCTACTTGGCCTCGATGTTATTGCCAAACTCAAGAGTGACCTTAACATCTTCTTGAAAAAACAAGGCTCAGCCGCACTAAGTCAGTCTTTAAAAGCAGAGATGAATGCGCTAGACGAACAACGTATAGGCCACGAGCGCAATGCAGAGAAACTGCGTGGCGAAGCTGACATTGTTGATACTCAAATCGAATTAGTATCACGTGATATCGTTCACTTAGAGAACAAACTGTCACAAAATGGCGGTGCTTGGGCTAAAACTAGGGAAGATGAACAACAGAAAGTTGAAAGTTTGCTAAGAGAAAAAGTCGAATTAGAAAAACAAATTCGAATGGAAATGGAAACAAATCTTCCTTTTTCTTTGGCACCAAAAGCAATGCAAAGGTTACAAACTCAGCTCAAGCAAGAGCAGAAAATCAAGAAGAAACAAAGTTTTGGCAACGAATTAGAGTCGTTCTTAGAAACACTTTGCTCTAAATATCCTAGCTTTGATACCGAGATTGCACAAAATGCAATCGCCGACAGTTTCAAGGCCCACGTAGGCAACTTAGACTCTACAGAACTTCTATTAGATATATCTGATCGCCAAGCAAATACCATTGATTACCAGATAACAAAACTATCTGAAGACTCTTATTCTCGTTTTGATAAGGCACGAGTGCGCCTGCAAAAGGTCGAAGAAGAAATAGACTACGCATCTAATAATATTGCCCGTGCTCCCGAGCAAGAGCAGGTACAAGAGCTATTTGCTGACGTACGAGCGTTAGATAAGAAAAAAGAAAAACTGATCGTTGAATATCACAGCTTACTTGAAAAGGCTAAACATGAGCTACGTCTGGCTCTAGACACTGCCCGCGTAATTCAAAAACTTCATGATAAACATAAAGATCAGTCCAATAAGGATCAAAGCGTTAGCAACGCTCAAAACTCTATATTGCTATTAGAAAAATTTGCTGAACAACTCACCAAAGCTCGTGTTAACCAGCTAGAAAATGAGGTTGTACAATCATACAAAAAACTGGCACGCAAAGAAGACCTACAGCTGTCTGCTTCGATTAATCCAGTGACATTTGACGTAGAATTAATCGATGAATACGATATTAAAATTAATCGTAAGGCAATGTCTGCCGGTGAAAAGCAAATTTATGCAATTTCAATTTTAGAAGCACTTGGACGTACTTCTGGTCGTAAATTACCAATTATCATTGATACACCCCTAGGCCGACTAGATTCACATCACCGTGATAAGCTTGTTGAGAACTACTTCCCAACAGCTAGCCATCAAGTTGTGATTCTATCAACGGATACAGAAATCGATAAAAATTACACTACCCTTATCCAAGACGATATAGCTCGTACTTACGAGATTTGTTTTGACGGAGCAACTAAGTCTTCAACGCTTAAAGAAGGATACTTCTGGAAAGAATCAACCAAGGAGGCTGTGTAATGCTACCTAACCGCATGAACTTAACCCGCACAACTGAAGAGCAGCTTAAAAAGCTAAAAGGTTACACGGGAGTTACGCCAAACGTATCAGCACGTATCGCTTTCTTCCGTTCAATTGAAAGTGATTTCCGATACCAAGGGCAAGAAGCAAAATTAGACGGCTCACTTGTACTAGATAAATACACTTGGCTTGGTGAGACTAGTGATGTGACTGAGCTAATGTTGAAGATGTACTACCCGGAGCTTGATACTAAAGAGTATCAACAAGCTTGGGCAGCACATGTTGAGGATGGGATTGCTTCAATTCGAACTCATAAATCTTGTCAAGAATTTAGTCGCTCCCTTTAAATAATTCAGTATAATTAGAATTTTAGCTATTGAGAGCTTACTTATTTCAATAGCTAAAATTATCATTTAGAATCCTCTATACTTATAAACAGCATAGCACTAAAATTTATCTAAAAGCTCTTCTTTAAATCGAGTCTGGCTCATCTTTCGGACATCTGACGTATCTTTATCGACTTTATATCCTCGGACATGGCTTTCCAGAATATCCATTTTATGCTCAATTGAAACTTCCGGAAATATCTGGTTAAGGTAAATAATATAATAGTGTTTGATATCTAAGCTTTCATATGATGAATTGTCATATGCGTGTTTGATGGAGTAAAAATCAGTCACAAGCATCTCAGATTCATCAATATCAAAATTTTTGTCACCAAAAACTATATTATAATTTTTAGTAAAAATACTCTTCTTACTACTTGTGGATTTTTCAGGAAAACCCTGCTTAGCATATAATAACTGACCAAATTTTATCATTGTAATGCTGCGTTCGTAATTCCCATCACCTTTACCCAGATCTCCTGACTTCCTAACATAATTAATATTTTTTTCTTTCAGGTATTTCTCTATTTGAATTTGTCTTTCATCAGAAGACTTAAGATCAGCAGGTGAAATAGAATTTTGGCTATTGGTGAATTCGGCAATCTTATTAATCTCTCCGGTATTTGATTTCCCCGTCATAAATATCCTTACAAGTACCTCACTTGACGGTAAATAGTCTGTTATGTGGTCTTCATGTTGTGAATTAAAGTTATGGATAGTTCTTACAGTTTGACCACCATTTAATACTTGGAAGTTATCAATTATTATTTTTTGCTTAGTATTACCGTTTATTGATTCTGTTTCGATACCTTGAGCAACGATTGTAATTCCATTGTTATACATGAAGAATTTTGAAGGGTTATCTTTTAATGTTTCTCTAATATTTTCATTATATTTTGATTTTTGAACAAATCCTCGAACATTGTCAAATAAGACACCGAAGTCAAGCTTTACATCACTTAACTCTTTATAATTCTCCAAATTATGATTATGCCTTAGATTTTTGTCATTACATGTAATCCGAACAATCTCACTACTTTTAAGCCTCGCAATATATGAAATTGAAGATGACAAGTCACTTTCACTATATGACATCAATGCATTATTAGGCAAAACTAAAGTCGCACTGATTGGTTCAGGTCTTATAGAAACCATTTCTGAAATTTCTTTAAGAGAAATAGCACTGACTTCTACATCAAAAGAATTAGCAATATTTTTAATATGCGGATCTGAAACATCTACGGTAGACATGTCATTGCTTACAAAGTATATTCGAGTTTTCCAAACTTCATTAGAATTATATAGTTTCTTTATTTCCTCTGCATATTCACGAGGTTTTCCTGAAAAATGGCCAATATCACCTTCAGCTAACGCTGTAATATATTTTAACGAAGTTGTCACATCATTTAATTTTTGTTTAGAGTCTATATTAAACTTTTCTCTATACTTAAAGTTAAATAAATTAACCACTTTCTCATCATCATCAATATATACTGCATCAATACCACCATCATCATCTTTATTACCTAAGATAATATGATTAAAGTTGGTATCTGTTATAAACCCTCTAGCTTCTTCAATATCATTCACACCATAAAGAATATCTAACATAAAAAAATAAAAACCAAACCTTGCTTGCTCTACTTGATTAATTATTGATATTCCTAGAACTCTTTCCGCTTCTTTATAACAATTAACAGACTTAATTCTAAGTAATTTAAAATCGTTAATATTAGCCATTTTCCGCCTTTATACTTATACAATTAATTTAGATAAAGAATAAGAATTAATTCTTCTAATCATTTGTAAAAAAATTCTTATCCACTTCAAATATTTTATAATTATTGGCAACTGCGACACCAAGACCATACTGTACTAATAACTCAGTTAATGATTCACCATTAATTAGTGTTATAGTCATATTCTGAGCAGCGTATGCATGTTGAGTAGCTTGATCTGTAAATTTAGAAGAGGTGAAGAAAACTCCTTTTCTAGCTCCTTTTATTGCCATAGCTCCAATAAAGTCCCTAATTTCAGAAGGGCTTACTTTATTATCAGCATAACGTTTAGCTTGTATGTATATTTTCTCTAGGCCAAGTTTATCTTCATTAATAATACCATCTATACCCTCATCACCTTTACCACCAACGACATTTCCAGAAGTGGACTGATCCCAACCATATCCCATTTTTAATAACAACTTGACAACTAAGAATTCAAAAAACTCAGGTTCAGATGACTTAATATGTTCTAATAGTTGTTCACTAACAGCACTTATGTGTGCGATATAGGCAGAATGTATCTTTTCCTCTGGAAGCTCATCTCTTTCAACCATATGGCCTGAGACGAGCTCCTTCTTTTTGCCATCCCAAACTTGGTATAAAGCATTTCTTGAACTTACTTGACCATTAACCTGCATGAATAGCTTTTTAGGGCTAGCACTCGGAAAATCTATACCATAACAGTGCTTTCTTATTTTGCTTCTAACAACAGCTTGAGGATCCTTAGCACCAAAAGAATAGTATGATCGGGAAACTATCTTTCTATAAATTTCCTTATGACCTAGCGGTTCTTTCGATTCTCTTAAAACTTTTGTTATGGCATCAGTTATCGTCATTAGACAATCCAAATTTAGAATAATATACAGAGCTTCATTCTATATAAATGTTTTATTGATGCATCAAATTGTAATAAGAAAAATCAAAAAGTGCGTTTTAAATCAAAGTTTTACTAAAATAACTCCCAAAACGCTCTATCTCTCATTGGCAGTATCTTCTTCGCTCCATCAATATATAAACTACAATGTTTCTCTAGCTTATTGATGGTTTCCATTAGCTTGTCTTGCTCAGCTTTTTCATTAACACCAAGCATGGCTTTAAGCTCTTGTGGGCGAATCTTTGCCACGCGGTGGATAACCCATGTCAGAACATAACTTGAGTAATCATTTTCACCCGTTTGGAAGTGTGTGATCTCTTGTGTTGAAAGAATGACACCTACGCCATATTCACGACCTTCCTTCAAGATCTTACGTAAACTTGGGAAGTTCTGAGACATGAAGTTATCTGCTTCGTCCACCAGGATCATCTTCGTAATTTGACGTAAATCACCCTGCACTTCAGGCTTACCTTTCTTCTGCATTTGCGAGTAGAAAAGGTCTAAGGTAAGTGCAACAACAAGGTTCTGGATCTCTGAAGGATAACCTGCAAGTTCAACCACCGTGATGCCATCAACCAAATCATAAAGGCTCATGCACTTGGTGTTGTCGTCTTCAAAAATCTCTAGCTCATATAAGCTCTCAAGTGCCGCATATAATGAGTCTTCATCTGGTTCCGTCTCAATAAACAAGTCCCACACCTGAGAAATAGTTGGGGCAGGCTTTGACCATGTACTTGGATCAGCCTTACGAATACCCGCTAACTCATATGCTTCGCCCACCAGCTTACGCAAACGTAGTTGTTGTTTTTGCCCCAAGCTAAATGCTTTACCCATAGTTTCTGAGAAGCCACGGGCTGTGTGCACAGGTAGCATTGGCGTGTTACCAAATAAGCTCAATGGATTATATGGCAGCTTATGAAGATTAAACTTCTTACCAGCAGTAGCTTGTTGGAATTTATCGTCAACATAGTCTGATTTATAGTCGAAAATAAGGATACCAATTGGTGCACTGTTTACATTATCGGTTTGATTGCGGTGAAGTTGGGTAATAACTGATTTAGTAAACTGGGTTTTACCCGTACCCATGGTGCCAATTATGCCCGTATTAGTATTCATAAATTTGGCGGTATTGGTTGGTTCCCAATTTAATGGTGCTTGTGTTAGAGCATTATGACCAAATAACACATTCAAGTTGTTGCTAGACTCAACCTTCAATGTCTCAACAATTGGAGTAGGCTTCTCTTTCACAATAGATTCTTTACGTTCAACTGACCTTTCGGCGTCAGACTTATCAATTACCGGTGCTGGTTTGTCTGTTGAAAGTTCAGATAATCCTTCTAATTGAGTTCCACCATTTAGCACATATTCACTTGGAACATGACAAAGCTTCACTACATCTAAATCACCCAGTACCTCTTGCAAAGGGGTTTCTACAAGACGAGGAAGTAGCCCCATAGGTAAATCAACCTTTAGAACTCCATCCATCATCTGGTAATCTGGTTGCAAGCAACTTGCACCCTCAAGGTGGCTAACTACAAACCCTTCTGGATATTCTGCTATTTTCGCCAGAGAATAATCACCCTTTAACCACTCTTCTTTGTTAGCCAATAGTGAATCAAAGTAATTGTCAGAAAATACGCTATACAAGCGGTACTTATCTATCTGCATTAAAACCTGACGCATAAATAGACCACGGTAAAGTTTACTCGCAAGATCATCTTCGCCTAATAGATCTTCACTCAAATAACGGAGTAATTCTTTAGATTGTTTTACCGCTTTTGTGTAGTTAGGTACTGAGCCGGTTTTTACTTCCACAGGCAACAGGTACATATTTTGGCCCTTGAAGCCTACAAGCAATACATCATCAGAGATTTCGCCTTTCTTATACCCTTGAACATTACGAGAAAACTCACTATCTGACATCTTGAGGCCGATATTACCCGATACTCGGATCATCTCAGCAACTGAAAGTGGTACCCAAGTAATATCAGAGTCGTGCACTAGGCTAGTCACAAACTTGTAGGCACCAATAACGCCTTTTCGCTCTTTATTGATGGTTGGCGCACAAGTCATCATTTTCAGCAACCAATCACCATTGAATGCATTAAATTCATTGATTTGGCCACCATCACCTTGCTTAATGACTTTTTCGAACAAATCTCTTTGTGCCGTTACAGTAATTGCATCGTAACTCGATGAGCTAGTGTACTGATCTGAATAATGAATCAATACCACATCTTCATTGCTGTGGAAGAAGTCCAATGTGACTTTAGGGTCAATAATAGTTGTCCAAATAGAGCTATCGTATGAACGCTCCAGTAACCCTTTAAAATCTTCACTTACCGCAAGTGCGACGGCATTTGCGCCGTGATATTGGGTGTTTGGTTTTAATGCAGGTTTTAATAGTGCGCCTACATACTTAGCCATCATTAAGTGTGGATGATCTTGATAATCTGTACCCTTTAAGCCAAAACCTGTGAAATACGAACCAGATTTACTTTCGGAAGCATCCCCCGTTAATAAACCGTCACATGCGATACCTGAAGCCATATCTTCAATAGCAATATCAGAGCAATCCACTTTGCCATTATTGCGGAAAAAAGAGAGATGAGCATAAGACTGCCCCTCTTTATCAGCCTGAGCATTAGTAAATTTGCTGTAAGTCAGACGTGTGCGAAGAATATCGATAATGGTATCTGCCACTTCTCGAATTTTCCCTTTATTCAACTCCAACCATTCTTTTAATTCATCATAGTTGGCTGTTTCGGCAAATCGGTCAAACGCATTAAAAGCCAGCTTATCGTCATATAGGTTAATATGGATAGAAGCGGCCTGTTCTTGGTTGCTACGGATATAATCCACTAGCCCCATAAATAGCTCATCAGCACTGTCTTGGTTGACTGCATTGATAATGATGCTCTTTTCTGAACCAGTAAAAAGTTGGCTAAATGCAGTTTGAAATTCACCGATTTTTTCTTTTACAAGCTTACGAACGAAAGTAAGTGAGCTTTTTTCTTGCGGTACACTCTTAATCCAAAATGAATTCTCTTTTACCTGCTGATTATACGCAAACTCATGTTTTGGATGATAAACATAGGGTAACAATCCCTTTGGTGACAAACGCTCAAACGTTACATCAGGCAGCTGTGCAAAGCTTTGGTCAGCACTGATTTCATTTCTTAAATTTAGATAATATGCCAATATCAACGGATGGAATGGTGAGTAATACTCTTCACCATCGGAATGCACTAAACCAATCTGTAATGCTATTTTCTGATCTTTAGTCAGCATACTGCCTGTTGGGATCGCTGAAAAATAGGCTAAACATGCATCAATGATGTTTTGTACAAGATTGGTAAACTCATCACCCCAGGAAACAAGTGACGGCGTGCTACGGCGTTTCTCTAGATAATCAAATAGTTCGGTATAAGAAGTAAAAATAGCAATATCAATAGCTTTTAATTCTTCAAGCTCAATAGAGCCATAGTCCGAGATAGAAAGCACTTTTTGATTAATAAACTCTTCTTCCCAACGAAGTAACTTTAAACGAAGGCCAGGAACGACAAATTCACTGTTATCAATGCCGACTTTACCTTTTTGCGAATAAAACTCGCCGTTATAAGCGTCTTTAAACAGCTTATGGTAGCGACCTCTATTTACTAATAACGGTAAACTCAAAGAATCAGTAGCCACTGCCCCTTCTACATTAAACTTGAGTTGGTTATCACCAGATCTAACTGAAAAATCAATTTCATCGGCTTCATTAGCTAAAGCTTCAAAGTCCACAACTGAGTAATTTGCTACATCAACCACCTGCTTCGCATCAGTTAATGAACAAGACAGACCTTCATTTGATCTGATTTGCAGTTTGTTCTTTTCCATATTCAACGTTAAACGTTGTTTCGCTTTTGCCGGCTCAACTAAAAAGATGTTTTTAAACGGTTCGATATAAAACTCACCTTTGCGAACGACTAAGCAACGAAAGTTATATACCTCTGATTTATTTTCACGCTTCAATGCTAAGTTAAAAAATAAAGGCTCGTGTTTATATGTCCCTTTTAAACTTGCACGTGACGTTTTCAAACCATTGTGAGTAGTAATTAGCTCATTGTTGTGAAGTGCTTTTGCTGGTTGAATTTTGAATTGGCTTTTATCTAAGTTACTTACACCTTGGAAAATCAACTTCAACTCAAAGTCGTTTATTCCTTCATCTAACTCAATGATTAAATGTCGATCACGCATGCCTGCTTTTGTTTCAGAGCGATGACGAGCGGTAATAGTCATACCTTCACTAACCTGCTCTTCTTCAAGGACAAGCTGTTGTTGTGCATTACGCTTTTTTTCTTGCAAATACGCTTCAAATTCGACGTCTTTCCAAGCGTCTGTTTCTGAGAAATTTTCTTTAATAAACTTCTCACCGAATAATTTCAAACGATCTTGAAGCTGCCCGCTAAAATGCTCTACCTCAAAGGAAAGGTCTTCATAAAGCGTACGGTTATCTTCTAAACGCTTTTTGATTTGTTTAGGATTACCTCTCATTTCAGCAACAAGAGGATCATCAAACATGCCAAGTTCATTAAAGCGTAAATCACCATCTTCAACAGCCTTGTAAAGAGACTCAAACCCAAACATAGTGGCACCATCTTCGAGGATTGCATCAAATTGGTCATCAAGCAGGCAATATGAAACATCCTTACCTTTGTCCTGTTGATCAATTAACCCCTTCATCGCCTCTTTGATTTTTTTGGCGCTCCAAACTTGTCCTACTTGGGCTAAGTCTTCCGCTGAGTTAATCAAAGTGTCCAGCAAACTATTATGAATAACCACCAGCGCACAGCCTTTCAAGTATCCAGACTGGCTAGCCACTTCATCACGTAAATGTGAGATATAGTTTTCTGTAAAACCATCAAATTCAGCAGGGTTCTCACTATGTATGATTGGCACAATTTTACAGCCAGACAATTCAATAAACGGCAGTTTAATGTCATTAGATGCATCAATACTGCTTAATGAATGCGCAACCATAGCCTGATATAGTCGCTTGCTATTTTCATTATCTGGTGACTTAAATTGATAGCGGAAACCAGCCTTAATGTGTGTTTTAGCATCCGCTAAAAACTGCTCTACTAGAAAGGTCTCAAATTGTTTTACGGACATAAACTGCGTCTCCACTATCACTCATGCGCTCTACATTTCCGATGCGCTCATAGAATTTAATTAGTTCTTGTTCTGTTTGTTTATCAACGAACACACCTCGCTGCTCAAAAGCGGCTATCAGTTCATAGAAGCGAATTTTGTCCTTTTCTCCCACAACTAAATTAGTCAATAAAATCAAGTAGTCTTGATTTAAAACCAGTACTCGACCACTGCGTCCTCGACTTTGAATGAAAGGAGAGGCAAGAGCTTTCTCAACTTCTACTACATATCTTTTATTGATATTAAATCGTTCACCAACACTAAACTGTGCTACTGCTAATTTCATTACATTGTCTAACCAATCAATTGCGGAATCTGATTCAATTAAAGTGGTATCTAAATTTCGCTGTGATTTAAATGCTCTAGCAAAGTTCTCTAATTTATCTTTTAGATGAAGGTATTTTGAGTCTTGGATATCCCTAGAAATTGCCCAAAGTGGTACTTTTAGCACATTCTTATCGCCGGACCTTGGCTGAAGAAGTTCAAGCATGGTTAACATTGGAAATAATCGAGTTGAGGACTCATTGAATAGTTTGTAACCATGGTTTTTAATATGAGTACGTTCGTTACTGGCACGCTCGTGATCCATAATGAAATACAATGGTTTAGCCACAGGCTTTTGACCGCTATACCAGTCCGTTAATGCTAGGCTCAACTGGGCTGTATAAGCAAATCCATAGAAGGATAGGAAGGCCTCTATTTCATTGAGTAAGTACTTAGGACGACGTGCCAAAAACTTAAGATCGTCACGAAATGCTTCCGATAGATAAGGTAAATAAGGTTCTTCACTTGCCTTTAGTGATGAGTCAGCTTTCATTTTATTACGTAAGGTAGAAAGCATTTCACGTTCAATAAAATTCAATTTGGCATCAAATTCTTCAACACGTGTATTCTGCAGTAGGTTTGTAAACATAGAAGCAACACGCGAGTCACCTGCTGAAAACTCACCTTTTTGTGCACGAAATAAAAGGAGCTCAGGACTAACTGTAAAAATGTCCTTATTATCAAAGTACATTTCTTTTAATACGTGCCAGAATTCATCTTCACCAAGTTTTTCTGCAAATGCTTCTTGGCAGTCAGAAACAAATTCTTCGTAACTATAACCTTCGACTTTTTTACGCAGCAAGCCTCGTAGTACCAAGCCGATAACTGCATTTACATCAAAGTCATTACCTTTAGTTCTAATTGGCAAGTAGCTACTCAAGCTATTTTTGTTGGGCACTTCCTCTACCGATTGTGGTAAATATGGATTAAATGGTTGGGTGAAATTATCCATTGTCATTTTATAAACCACTCACTTCAAAATATTCATTGTCTTCATTTATAACCTTGTAGCGCTTATCATCTTTCAGAATAAACAAAGTGTTTTTTTCGTTCGCTACGGTGATAATTTGCTCAATCACCTCGTCTAATAAAAGAACGGCATTCTTATCATGCTTATTTGGACGATACCCTTGGTTAATTTTTTCCAATAACTCAAGTAAATTGATACTGATTGGCATTGGTGAAAGAGAGTGTTCATCAATTTTTATATGTGCATTAAATGAACCAATTTTATTTACAGCTTGAGTTTTAATAGAGAAGAAATCTGGTTTTACCTCGAACTCTACGGCAGTTTTAAAGCCATTGTATTCAGAGATAAAAAACTGGTCTTTATCAAGTGACGGGGAATTACGATTACAATAACGATGTACTGCTGCTATTAAAGTATCTTTATAGAATCTATTGAGCTCTTTTTTCTGTGGAGCCGAACCATCAAATTCTCGATGTAGTAACCATATGTTTGCATATTTATCGACTAGCAAATTATCAAAATCTACCTTTAGTTCGTTGATATACTCATTTAAGAACTCTTCTTCATCTTTTAACAAGTAAACCATACGCAAATATGAAGCTGCGCTTAGCACATCAAACACACCTAGAGCTTTAACTTTATCTTTAAGCTGCACAAAGCCTTTATCTTCAATACCTAGTCCAAACTGAAGAACAAACTCATCCACCTTACGAGTATGAATATTGCTTGGATCAAAACTTTGAATATGCTCAAGCAATTCGTTATCTGCTCCAGAGAACAAATTATCAAATAAATAGCCATCACCCGCTAAAATCTGGAAAACAAAATCAAGTAGAGCTCGCGCCGTCAGAAAGCGATCTTTTATCAAACGTGTTTTCAATAGCAAAGTGATCACGTTTTTTTGAACGGAGTCTAAACCCAACAAAGCGTAATTGGCGGTAAGTTTGTTGTGCCCTGATTTATGTACTTCATTTTTATACAGTGCATAAAATGGGTTATCTAACGTTGAATCAGTTAATCGCGCAAGAAACCTAGCAGCAAAATCAGACGTGCAAGTCTCATGGCTCAAGGTAAACTTAGGGTACTGCTCAAAATCTAAGAATATATGATTGTCAGGAATATTAGTTGGTTGATGTTCTAGGAATGCTTTGATCGATGCTTTAATATCATTGTGTTGCTCTGCACCTTCTTCAGCATAATTTCCTAACATCCCAATATTAATGCCTATAACAAGCGGCTTATCAGTTTCTTTAAATTGGGCAAACCTTTCATCCAACGCATTTATCGCGGTCTGACAAGGATTAAAACTGTGCGTTGCATCAAGATGAAATTCATGAGTCGCTTGGTACGCTTTACTGTACTGCGTCAAGATTTCAGATTTACCGTCTCCACTACTACCACACAAAAATATGATGTCGTTTTTCTTAGCTGAAGTTAACGATTTTTTAAAGTCACTTTCTATGTCTGTAGTGATGTACATATAGCTTTTAAAATCAGCCAAAATGTCTTGGTTATGCTCTCTTTCTGTACTTACCGCATAAGGCGATGATTTAGAAAGAATACTTAGAGCTTGCTCTAATTTCATATTGATGTTCGCTCAACAGTTTTAGATATATAAATTGTACCAGTTTTTAAATTGCAATGACTTAGCTGTTCTCAATAATGATCACAACAAAATTAAATTTATGCCGGCTGCTAAAAAGAACAGCTACATAAGTGACTTATAAGTAGCTGCTCATCGTACTCGATTAGCCAATTATTCCAAGGTTGCTAACGTTTGATCGCCAAATGCAAACAACTTACTTAGGATTCGTTCTCCATCCATACGCAAGCCGTTGTGTTCATACTCATTCGTGATCCACGCTTGTGAGTTCGGGATTCTATTGAGCGTTTCAATGCTCAATGCCATTTCAACAAACATATCGTCGGCATACACTGCGCAGCTTAAAGGCACTTTGTTGTTTGCCAATACCTCTGCGTGATACAAAGGTTGCCAGTCGTTTTTATTGGCCAGTGTGTTTGCGGCTTCTTGCAGTGGTTGTAAGTTTTTATATTGCTCAAACATCCACGGGAATGCCATCTCGCCAGTGAAGTAAAACGGCTGCCCCGACTGGTAGTTAAATTGTGCATGATTTTGCCTAACTCGGTGCGCACTCCACTGCGAAGCAAAACCTTGGCAATAGATAGATTCATGCAAGATGGCATAGATAGGATTGGTTTGAAACGCTTGCTCTGAGAGCATGGCATTTAAAAATTCATAGCTTAGAACTTGCGATCCATTAACTTCGACAAAGGCGCTTTCTAGCAGATAGTAGGTGGGTAAAAAGGTGTCACTGACACCAAAATTAATACCGATTTGCTGAAATTGTTCCACTGTGAATCTTTGCCCGTTCGGCAGAAATTCTTCATGACTTAGCAAATGGTCGGCAATCTTCTGGCACAATGATTGTGCTAGTGGGAACTGTTTGAAGAACGCTTTATTTTTTTGCATTGTACGCTTGAACGTCGCTTCATAAACATCATCAATGGCACGGTCGATAGAGGGAATGCCGCCAGTGACATAACATTGTAATAAGCTATCTGGAAACAACGAAAGGTAAGTTAACGTACAAAATCCACCAAAGCTTTGCCCTAATGTCGCCCACTTATCGATACCTAACTGCTGACGAATGGTTTCCGCATCGCGAACGATATTATCCGCGCGAAAGTGCGTTAAATACTCAGCTTGTTGTTCGCTGTTTAGGTGCGCTAAAGTTTGATGAGTAATTACACTGCTGTGACCTGTACCGCGCTGATCAAGTAACAATACACGGTATCGTTGCAACGCGACTTTTAACCAGCCTGAATGCCCATTAGGTCTAGGCGATGGAAATCCCGGACCTCCTTGAAAAAACAGTAACCAAGGTTTGCTGCTGTTTTCGTCACCTAATAAACGCACTTCTCTGGCAAAAAGTGACAATGTTTGAGAGCTTTCATCGCTGTAACTAAGTGGCACTTCAAATGTATGGTTTTGATAACAGCAACCATCATTAATAAACGTATTTCCGAGCATGGTACTTCCTTGGATTGGATGATGCACATACCCTACTGATTGTTCGATCAATTTCCAAGTCATAGCCACAAGAAACTCAGCTTCTAACGTGTTAGAATGCCCCCGTTTTGTTTTGATTGCCTCAGAGTATTTATGCCTTCTTCCGCCAATTCCGTTATTGTCCTCGATTTTGAAACCACAGGTCTGTCACCCAATATGGGCGATAGAGCTATTGAGATTGGTGCGGTTAAGCTGATTGACGGTCAAGTGATAGACACCTTTCAACAATTAATGAACCCCGGTTTTCGCGTCAGTTCATTTATCGAAAGCTACACTGGCATTAGCAACAATATGTTGCGTAGCGCACCGAGTTGCGCCGAAGTGATGAGTGAATTTGCCACATTTATTGGCGATAGCAACATGGTGGCGCACAACGCCTCTTTTGATAAACGCTTTTTAGATGCAGAACTTGATTTATTGGGACTTAAATATTCGGGGCAATTTGCATGTTCTATGCTTATTGCACGACGCTTATATCAAGAAGCCCCTACTCACAAGCTCGGTGATCTCATTCGCTATAAACACATTGAACATGATGGAGTATTTCACCGCGCATTAGCCGATTCAGAAATGACCGCCAAACTGTGGATGGTAATATTAGAAGAACTCAGCCGCAGAGGCATTTCCAACCCAGAGTTCACCTTTATGCAAAAGCTGTCAAAAACCAGCAAAAATGCATTAGATTCACTCATTAGCAAGCACGTTAAGCTTACCAATAAATAATCCTCACTACCGCTGGTATCCATTCGTGAAGCTCTGCGCTTACGTAAGCGCCATCGTGCCTGAGTCTATATAAAGCAAGGGCTTCTTTACACTGTAAATAATAGTACTAACACCTCACCGGCAAAGGGTAACGCCGCAACATAAATAGTTGAAATGTGAGCCAAAGCCACATGAGACAAATTGACTAAGATCAATTTTTCATTCAGCATGGTGCTCATTATTTTTACACTCTGAGCCCCAACCTATCCATGAAGATCATTCGAATTATCTTAGGTAAGATTATCTTACTGCTTAATTTTCTTTTTTCACCTAAAGGCGTCCAGCGCACCACTGAAGCTCAGCAAAGTGCCGATACTAAGGCAAAAGACCTGACTTTGTATCAATTTGAAGCATGCCCTTTCTGCGTAAAAGTTCGACGTGAATTGAAACGTCAATCAATCAACATTGAGCTAAAAGACGCCAAAGATGACAGCCAAGCACGTGAAGAGTTGCAAGTTGGAGGGGGGCGAATCAAAGTGCCTTGCTTAAAAATTACCGCGGATGGCAAAGAAACTTGGATGTATGAATCCTCAGATATCATCACTTATCTGCAAAAAGAGTTTGCCTAGGCTTTATCCTCGCCTTTATTGCTGATTCTGCGAAATACGCATTTCCGAGTACTGCCTATCCGCTACTTTTAGTCGTGGATAGGTGCGATACATCGGATAACTCAAGTGCATTGCGCAACGCTTTTCGATAAACCCTTGTTCTACTTATAAAAAATCAACGCTGTTATCGAATATTTTAACCCACTACACTGAACCGCTATTTACTGCGATGGGTTTTTATCAGAGCACCTAACAAAAATGCAAGATAGCCTTACCTTGTATTTGAGAATTGGATTGCTACTATGGCGCACAAATTGCCGAGGCAGTTTGATTGCGGTTTAATAAAAGGGGGACTCTTTTTTAAACTAACGCGTCAGATCTCATCTGAGCTCACCCCATTTATAGACCTCATATCCTATGATACACAGCTTTTTTCAACGTAAGTTTTATATCCTTACGTCTCTGTATACTTTCACCGTCTTCGTCAGTAATGACTCTTTTTTACCGGCGATCCCAGAAATAGCACACTATTTTGGTTTTGCCGAAGGCGATTATGGCACGGTGCAACTCGGGGTTTCCGCCTTTTTATGGCTCACCTTAGCTTTTCAGCTAATTGCAGGACCGCTGTCTGACCGATTTGGTCGTAGACCGACCCTACTTCTTGGTGCAACACTGTTTATCGTCGCGAACTCGATGGTTACCTTCGCCCCCAGCATTGGTTGGTTCCTGTTTTGGCGAGCAGTGACAGGGCTTGCAATCTGCGCCATCTTTGCCGCGGCCTATGCCGCCATCAACGAACACTACACGAATGCAGACGCTATCAAAGCCCTTGGGCTCTCTGCCACTATTGTTATATTGGCGCCAATGGCTGGGCCAGTTATCGGTCTCGCTCTTATGAAAATCGGCGGCTGGAAATTTACCTTTTGGGCAAACTCTGTGTTTATGGTGTTAATTTTACTGTTGCTTAATGCGTATATGCCAGAAACACGTAAGCTACCAGAAAATGGTACAACGCCCTCTTTGCGCCAGAATATCTGGGCGATATTTAAGATGAGTCGAGAGCGTGATTTTTTACTGATCTCAATAAGCTCAGCGTTTTGTGGAGCGGCTTTTTTAGTGTGGATAACGGCGGGAGTGTCTATGCTGTGCTCCAACCTTGGTCTTTCAGAAGCTGAGTTTGTACTCTACAACATACCCGTGATGCTGGGCCTAATGCTGGGTAATTTCCTGTCCGCCTACATAACCAAAGACGTGCCTAAAACCGTCTACCGCATGATGTTTTGCTCTTCCGCACTCATTCCGCTGTTTGTTTTTTTAGGGTATGTACAAGTACACCATCAGTTAGCTTCAGAAATCAGTATTTTAACGCATTTAAGTGCGCCAATATTGTTTATTGTTCCCATGGCTTTATTTAGCTTTTTCCGTGGTGTACTCAACCCACCTTTAACCCAATTTATCTTAAACAAACAAAACACAAATAAAGGCTCGGCTTCTTCTTTTATGTCATTTATCGGGATCATAGGCTCAATTACGGGAGCAACCGTTGCAGCTAGCTTATCAGGTGCTGGTAACAACGCTTACTACTACACCATCTCAGCCTTTATCCTATGTGCGCTGGTTTTCTTTTTGTTGGCGGAGCGTAGTGTGAAAAGAAGTATAGTGACGATCTAATACCATTCGTACGAAGTAACGCCTCACTCAAGCTTGTTAAATAACAGCGTTAGAATTTTCGATTGTAGAATAACGACTTATCAAGAAATTCTTCCTTGTTCTCGAGCATTTTTTTGCGCTATTTCTGATCACTTATTTGGTGTAATGGGTGTCAATCTTTCATTAATCTAAATAAAAACCAGCCTCTTGAAGTCGCTCCCAATAATTGCTGTTCAATTATTGGGGCGACTTTCTTTTCAGGCTGGTTTTTGTATCTTCAGACTCTCAACTAGCTGTTGTGATGATGAGTCGTCGGATCCACTAAATGGTTGTCCATCTGATCATGAGCATTGTGGTTGCCGTTGTGGCTGCCTGTCTCAGTAAGATCATGTGGCTTAGTATCATGATGCTTGTCACCTTTATGGTCATGCTTATCCTCAAGTGGATTCGCAAACGCATCATGCCCATGATGCTGTCCATGGTTAGGGTCTTGGAAATCATCGGCCAGCGGATTGTGCGCAAAGTGCTTCTGAGTATGAAGATGATCATCCCCATGCTTCTTGTGCTCAACCTTCACCTCTTTTGCATCGACACCAACCATATTAAGGTAATGGCTAGCACCATCTGACACACTCGCGCCTTGCACATGACTTGCCACAGGAGCAGGAGACGCAGCTGCGGGCACGTCTTGATGCTGATGTGTTTGCTGCGTAGCATGAGCTTGCACCATATCTAGGTATGGGTTACTCGTTGTCGCGACATCATGCTGCTCTGGTGCTGCAATGGTGACTGTAGGTACGTCATCTGGCACATCACTTTGCTCTGGCGCGGTAATAGTTACCGTTGGTATATCTTCTGGCTCATCACTTGCACTTTGAGGTGTCGTTTGCCCGACAACGTCGTTTTGTGGTGGTGTACCTATCAATATCTGATCGTTGGTAAATAGTTGGCTAAGTACATCACTCGCTTTACCACTGTGGTGTAACACTGACTGAGCGGTTACCCCCTCTAAGGTAATGCTGGTTAGATGTGCACCAGAACCATGCGTGATGACAAGGTTATTGTGTCCGTCAAAACTTGCAACCAATTCATTTTTTGACGACACCATACCTCGCATGTCTAACACATCACCAGGATGGACGATCTCAGAATGAATTTTGTTACCATTAGTTTTTGTACCAACTACTACATCTTCGGTCCATTTCACTTCAAAGTCTTTAACCGTATCATGACCTGTATCACCATCACGCCAAACGAAAGTATCACTTGAACTGCCACCATCGAGCTGATCATCGCCTACTCCGCCACGTAGTGTATCTTCACCGCCCTCACCGAACAGTTCATCATTCCCTGCGCCACCGTTGACGATATCATGACCTTCTCCAGCATAAACCGTATCATCGCCGCCCTTCGCATCAATTACATCAATGCCCGCAAGACCCGAAATATGATCACCGTGCTCGGTACCATCCTTGTGTACAGGCTGTTGAATTTCCCATACACCATTTTGATACGAATAGAACACACGCTCACCTTGTTTCTGTGCTGCTTGTTCATGCTGGAAAATGGCGATCTTATCTGTCGGATCTTCACCAAGAACAGGGAAGTCAGTATCACCGTGCTTACGCATCTGCACTTTTAAGACTGCGTCGATAGAAGCGTCCCAATACAGAATTTGTATCTGATGCTGGCCTGCATCTAAATGGAAGTGGAAGTCATCTGCACGAGCCGAGTGCACTGAATCCACTTTGCCTACTTGCATGCCATCGATGAAGAGTACAAAACCATCATCTGAAGTCACTTTTAGGTCATACTCACCCGACTCAGCTACGGCTAACACGCCCGATAGTTTAATAATTGCATCTGTGGTTGAACCAAAGCCTGAAGTGCGATGGGAATCAGGACCATCAGCTTCATGACCACCATTGCTATGAGCGATTAAAGTATGACTGTCGGTATTTTGACCAAGAGGTCCATCTAAGAAATCTAGCATAGCAACCTGCGTAGCGTCGCCATGTGCATCAACATGATCACCCGCTTTGACATAAACACCTTGTTTAAGATCTTGATGGTTTTTATCATGTAAATGGTTCAGATCGGTATTCCCTAATCCCCCCTGACCTGCGCTATTAGCTGTCTTAGCTCCTTTGAAGTGATCTCCTTCTTCCAGTTTATAATCTAATTGGTTAGCGACAAACGTTGCGTCAGGATTGCCCTTCCGATCCGCAATAACATGCTCAACTTCGTCAAGATTAGCAATATTGCCATACTTAGCATCGTCGTCATGCTTGTACCAATTAGGAATGTACGGCTCTACTTTATCGCCTACATATCTATCGTTATGCGCCGTTGGGTGGTCGGCATCATCGGGGACGTCACCAATTTTTCCACCAATATGATCATTATAACCATAGTAGTCACCCTTAAGACCTTTATCCTGATCAGGGATAGCTTTCGGCGCCGGTGGCGTGGCTGTTTTTTCATCTGTATAGCCATCTACTGCCACAATCACCGTGGTAGGCTCGCCTTTGGTACCAGAAGGGGGAGTCACGGTAAAGCGCTCTTGATTACCATGAATTGAATGCTCATCTGTGATCTGATATTCCCACTGGCCATTCACAAATTTGAGTTCACCTTGATGACCAATATTATCAGGGGTCGCTGTACCACCCTGTGCCAACTCCGCAGGTACACCTGTTAACGGTACATGCTGCGTATGAATAGCATCTTTATCCGTATGATGACCTAAACCGCCTTCTAGATGCAGCACTTGAAGCTTGGGCACATGCACACTAGTGAGCTCATTATGGGTGGTATTAACCCCGTTGTGATCATTATGTTTCTCTCTGCTTGTTGCTCGAACGGTGAGATCAAAGGCCGATGTAATGCCTCCACTGGTTGGAACATGCAGTGTCACATCATCAAGATGCGACGTATCTAGATCCCAATGGCCATTTTTTGCATCGACTTTCTGTCCTGACTGCCACAGTTCTGTATTAAGAGGCAAGCCTTTCGTATCAACCTGAACACTCAGTTTTTCACTACTGTCTGTATCTGTCAGTGCTGAGGTGATTTTCAATTCATGTTCTGTATAAGCTGACGAACCTTTGCTTTTAGCGTGATAAGTAACATCCCCCAAATCTACCGATAAAGTCGGTTTATCTGCAACCGAATCAACTTCGATCTTCAGTGTATGCTGCGTTGAATCGTCATTATTTGCATTATCACGCACATGATACTTAAGACTCACATTTTCATCTGAATTTGATAAAGGAACGAACTTGAGAGCGCCACTGCTAATATCACCACGATCAATCGCTTGATGTAGTGTCACCGTATGACCATTTAGCTGTAGCTGACCTCCTGCTGGTAATTCATCAATCACTACATAGCCTGTATCAGCAGCATTTGAGCCATCAGCATCATGATAAGTACCAAAGTCAGTCACTGTCAGCGTGTGAGAGGTGTCTTCATTTGTTGAGAAATGGCCGTCAGTGGCTGTAGGTGGCGTTTGCAGCGTCACATCCATACTCGTGGTATGTGTTTCTTCCCCTTGCGCCTCTTTAGTTTCCAGTCTGGCGGTCAATACCAGATCGCCTGTATAGCTGTCAGGTATTTTAATATGTAGATTTTTCAACTCTGTTTGGTTTAGGCCAGATAGATCCCAATGCTTATGACTGCCACTGCCGACAACACTAATCTCAGCACCTTTCGCGGTATACAAGTGCATATCATCATGTGCTTCAAGGCTTAAAGTGTGCGTTTCAGAACCATCGTTATCATAGCCATGGGCAGACAGATCCACAGCATAACTGCGTGTGTGTGTCGCCGGTTTTGCCCCGCCCGATGCCGTTGGCTTAATTGAGTGTGTCTGCAAATTAAATACTGGCTGTGACGCATGAGCATGTAAGCTCACACTTAGGTGATGAGAACTGCTTTCATGCCCCTTTGCATCCTTAATATGGAAGCCAATATGACCCGTCATATCTGCTTTTGCCACTTGTGAATCAGGTACAAACTGCACATGACCGTCTTTAATATCCGCTACCGATAATTCAGTATTCGCTTTAACCGCTTTCCCATTTAGCTCGAGATGACCATTATTAGGTAATGACTCGATGACAATGTGAGCATGAGCTAAATCCTCATCTTGTGGGCTACCAAAATCAGGCAATGTCATAGTATATGGCGCTGTGCTAGACGGAGAGTGGTGCTCATACAAGGCTAATGTCGAATCAGATGTCGTTGGATCAAGATCCACTGTATAAGGGTGCTTAGTTGTACTACTTGCAGTATTACCCGCGGCATCCGTTGTATCAATCTTCGCAATGACCAGTGTATCAGTTTTTAGATCGGAACCTGCGACAGGAATTTTATAATGACCAGACGCATCGACAACGCCCGTTACTTTATGATTGTTAACTGTCAATGTAACAGTATCACCATCAGTAAAGTCACCCGTAACTTTACCTGAAACAAGAACTTTACCACCCGCTTCACTTGTATCAATTACATTATCTTGCGTGATTGGATCAATTGTAATTGTTACTGAGGCAGATGTGTTAACAGTGACATCTATCGGCGTGCCGATTGCTGTATTACCGTGCGCATCTTTCACTTCGGTGTGCAAAGTATGCTGACCGTCTGGCAAAGCTGTGGTATCGGTATGGAAAGTCCATTGTGTGGCACCATTGCTACCTGCTGTTGAGCTAAAGGTACCTGTAATGATATTACCAGCTGCGTCTTTAACCACCACACCACCGTTTTTCGGTTCAACATCTGGATCAACAGAGCCCAGATTAAATATGAGCTTGCCGTTGGCATCACCATGGGTGATGTTATCTGTGTGACTTGAACCTGAATCCGTACCATCGGTTAGATCGAGCGTCACAGGCGTAATATCGGTATCAACACTAAAGTGGCTATTGGCCGGTTGAGTAAAGGCATTCCCTGCGACATCTGTACCTGTCACCGTTGCTTTTACTTGACCAGACGTCACAGCATGACCTTTGCTATCTGTCGTAAACTCACGGCCATCAACATCTAAATTAAAGACATTGCCTTTTTCGACCAACACATTGTTGTGCGTATGACCGTTGATCTCAATGCTAACGTGATCACCCACACTAGCATCTCCGCCAACCGTGCCTGATACGTGAATATTGCCTTTGGCATCCTTTTGGTTGATGGGATTTCCACCATTGATGCTATTAATGCTGATACCTGCATCCGCATGCAAATCCGTTGTTAAGTGACCGTCAGTTACAGTCGCAGGGTTGCCTGCTGCATCACTTACTGAAGGGGTGATCTCAAGCGATGCGCCATCTTTAATACCAACAAGATCGGCATGGGGCACAGTCAATGTCCACTGGTTGCCGTGCACTTCGATAGGTGCACCTGAACCCGCGTCGCCGTATTTATGACCATTGAACTCCACAGTGACATGCTGACCGTCTTCAATGCCCTTGGTGCTACCACTAATGACCAAGTCTTGTCCTTGCTCTGCAAGGTTTAGGACGTCATCTTTATTGACTGTGAGGCCAGTATTGACTGCAATGGTGCCTGCCTGCGTATCGACACTGAATTGGCCATTGTGTGTCGCACTTGAAGTCGATCCCACTGGCGCTGTACCTGATATCGCTTGAGTAAATGCAGATTGA
>NZ_BATM01000029.1 GCF_000467185.1 Vibrio ezurae NBRC 102218 | reverse complement strand
TGCCCAGTAAATTCATTCGTAGGTACATCAACAGTAAAGTGCCCTGAACCATCAATAGAGCCTGAATATGGTGTTTTATCGATAGTGACGGTCACTTTGTCACTAGAATTAAACTCACCTGTTACAACACCTGTTACTGCAATCGTGCTTTGTTGAGACTCACTGATATTAATAATGTCATCCGTGGCAACACTTTCAATTTGAACCGATACAGAAGGTGGGGTTGTATCCGCAGTCGGCGCCGTTTCGGTAGCGGGTGACGACATATTCTCAGATTGGTCAGTCAAGGTCGCCGTTACGGTTGCACCCGGTGTAACTTGAGTTTTCACTTGTTGAGCGCTGATGTCTGCCGTACTCAATATTTGATCGACATGTCCAATAGTCAATATGTCGCCAGCAACGGCATCCGCTGGTAGAACAATAGTAGCTTCTATAGTGCCGTCTGCAGCTACTTCTGCAGCGTTATACTCACCGCTGGTACTCGTCGGTGTAGGGAACTGTATTGTTGGCACACCCACATGAGTATCAACGCCTAAATTATGGCTCGCTTCTACCGCTGGATTACCCGCTTTATCATTCACGTTTGCCGTGATGACCAAATTAGCACTGTCATTGAGATTCGCTAAATCACCGTGATCAACAGTTGCACTCCATTGATTACCTTGCACTGTTGTAGTGTAATCCTGATGATTAAAGTGTACGGTCACTACTTGGCCATCTTCAATACCTGACGTAGTTCCAGAAATAACCAAGTCTTGACCTTGTTCGGCATGGTTTATTACATCATCATTAGCAAGGTGGTCGTTTATGGCAATCGTGCCTTCAACAGAATCGACCGTTACATCTTGTTGGCTCGTACCGATATACGTATTGCCATGAGAGTCTTCGCCTTTCAATGTTACGCTTACAGAATACGTTCCTTGATGCGCTTTTAATACACTTGTAGGAACATCTACACCAAAGCCTAAATGCCCAGCCTTTGCCAACACTTGGCCTGTAAACTCTTGCCCATTTACCTCAACCGTAATGACATCACCTGCTTGTGCATCACCACTGACTGACCCCGTAAACATAACGTTGCCTGTAGTGTTGTGATTGATAGGATAGAGAGGGTCAACTTGAATTGTGGCGCTAGCACTCAAATCCACACCTAGATCATGGTGAGCTTGGATCGCTTTATTGCCGGCTACGTCATTTACATCAGCAGTAATCACCAATGTGCTTCCGTCCGTAATACCCACTAAATGTGCTTTATCTACCGTCGCACTCCATATGCCACCACTAACACTACCTGGATAATTTTGACCATTAAAGTTCACCGTCACTAGTTGGCCATCTTCAATACCCGATGTGGTACCAGAGATAATCAAATCTTGGCCTTGTTCTGCATGGTTTATTACATCATCCTTAGCAAGGTGGTCATCAATTGTGATTTTCCCGGCCGTGATATCCACTACAACAGGCTCAGCCGTCATACCGACATTACCCGCTTTATCTGTCACAGTAGCGGTAATATCACTTGAGCCCTCTGGTAAATCTTGAAGTAATGCACCCTTTGGTAATTCAAAATCCCCTTGCCCGTTCATCGTATGAACACGATAGGTGTTTGCATCACCAGTAATTTGAATGTCTACTTCCGTATCCTGAGGTATGGCTTTATGCGAACTAACCTCTACATGGCCCGAAATAGCTGGGCGCCTATCATTACCGGATGCAATCGGATCTAGCGTAATCAAAGGAATATCCGTCGCAATAATATAACTATGACTATCCTTATCTGAGCCTGTATTTCCTGCTGTATCCTGAGTCGTAATGGAGGCTTCAACTTGAGTGTGCCCAGTAAATTCATTCGTAGGTACATCAACAGTAAAGTGCCCTGAACCATCAATAGAGCCTGAATATGGTGTTTTATCGATAGTGACGGTCACTTTGTCACTAGAATTAAACTCACCTGTTACAACACCTGTTACTGCAATCGTGCTTTGTTGAGACTCACTGATATTAATAATGTCATCCGTGGCAACACTTGCAATTTGAACCGATACAGAAGGTGGGGTTGTATCCGCAGTCGGCACCGCTGCAGCAGCAGGTGTCGAAACATTCCCCGCTTGGTCTGTGATACTGGCAGTAACTGATGCGCCTGGCGACACCTCTTGAGTGATGTGTTGAGCAGTAATGTCTGTTGCACTTAATACACGAGCGGTGCCGTCAATGGTGACGGTATCTCCTGCCACCGCATCCGTTGGTAAATCAATGGTCGCTGTAATAGTGTTATCCACACCCACTTCAGCTTGGTTGTACACGCTGTCGGTACCGGTACTTTCAAAGTGAATGCTTGGCGCCGTCACCTGTGTATCTAAGGTAAAGCTGAATTGAGTCTCGGCCGACACATTACCCGCTGCGTCCGTTTGACGCACTGCAACGCTGTTCCCACCTTCAACAGCCGTGAAGCTGTCTGTCCACGTCGTGCCACCATCGATGGAATACTCCACTGTCGCACCCACTTCGGTGCCAGTAATATCTAACGCACCATCATTCGTGCGGGCATCAGTAGCACTGGTGCCAGTATCGTGGGTCAGTGCCACTATCGGCGCTGTCACTGCATTGTCTAAAGTAAAGACCAACTCGTTACTGGCGGCTGACACATTGCCCGCCACATCCACTTGTCTCACGCTCACACTGTTGTGACCCTCAACTGGCGTAAAGCCTGAAGTCCACGTGTAACCACCGTCTAATGAATATTCCAGATAAGCGCCCTGCTCTGTACCCGCAATCTGAAGCGCACCATCGCTGGTAATCAAATCGGTCGCAGAATGGCCTGTATCGTTCTTCAAGGACACCACTAACGCCGTCGGTGGCGTCACATCCGCACTCGCCGCTGTCTCGGTGATCAACGCCGATACGTTCCCCGCTTGGTCTGTGATGCTGGCAGTAACTGATGCGCCTGGCGACACCTCTTGAGTGATGTGTTGAGCAGTAATGTCTGTTGCACTTAATACACGAGCGGTGCCGTCAATGGTGACGGTATCTCCTGCCACCGCATCCGTTGGTAAATCAATGGTCGCTGTAATAGTGTTATCCGTACCCACTTCGGCTTGATTGTACACGCTGTCGGTACCGGTACTTTCAAAGTAAATAGTCGGAGCATTCACACTAGTATCGACTACTAATGAATGTATCGCTTGCTGAGCCGCATTACCTGCCACGTCTTTCACGTCTGCAGTAATAGAAAGAGATTCACCTTCTTTTAAGCCGGTTAATTCAGCTTTATCTACCGTCACACTCCACTTACCGTCGGTTACCGTACTTGGATAATCCTGACCATTAAAGTGCACTGTAACAACTTGGGCATTTTCGATACCCGTTGTTGTGCCAGAAATCACCAAGTCTTGACCCTGCTCAACATGATTAAGCACGTTGTCACCAGAGATATTCTTGTCAAAAGAAATTGAACCTGGTGTGGTATCAATATTGCTCGCAACCTTAACTTCAGGCGACGTATTTCCCGCTTTATCCGTAGACGTCACTGTAATGTGATCGCCTTCTTTCAAGTCCGTAGAAGGCGTAAAGGAGAACGTACCTTGGCTTCCCACCACCACATGACCCAACTCATTCGTGCCGTCAGTGAAGGTGATCGTACTGCCTACCTCACCTGTACCCGTGATGGTTGGCTTTAAATCATTGCCCGGTAAAATCGCGTCTACCGTCGGCGCGGTTGGCGCTGAGGTATCTAATGTGACGGTAGCCGATGCTGGACTGGTATTGCCTGCCGCATCGGTAGCAATCGCTGTCACGGTAAGCGTGCCATCCGTAAATGAATGACCGGTTAGATCCACACCACTGAGTGTAAATTGACCCGTTTGTGAATTGATTGTGACCGACTGAGGATCAAGGGTCATGACATGTGTTCCGTCACTGATGCTCAGTGAGGTCAACTGCTCTGTACCATCTGTGTGGTCAATTGAGCCGCTGATGCTTACTGAGCTCATTTCAGTAGCACCAATGTCATGGTTAGGGTGATCTACGCTATCAACAGTGCCATCGGTCATATCGACTGTTGTTGGCTGAATACTGGTATCGATGTTGCTCGCAACCTTAACTTCAGGCGATGTATTTCCCGCTTTATCGATGGACGTCACTGTAATGTGATCACCTTCCTTTAAGTCCGTTGAAGGCGTAAAGGAGAACGTACCTTGGCTTCCCACCACCACATGGCCCAACTCATTCGTGCCGTCGGTAAAGGTGATCGTACTGCCTACCTCACCTGTACCCTTGATGGTTGGCGTTAAATCATTGCCCGGTAAAATCGCATCTACCGTCGGCGCGGTTGGCGCTGAGGTATCTAATGTGACGGTGGCGGATGCCGGACTGGTGTTGCCTGCCGCATCGGTAGCAATCGCTGTCACGGTGAGCGTGCCGTCCGTAAATGAATGACCTGTTAGATCCACACCACTGAGTGTAAATTGACCCGTTTTTTGATTGACTGTAACCGACTGAGGATCAAGGGTCATGACATGTGTTCCGTCACTGATACTCAGTGAGGTCAATTGCTCTGTACCATCTGTGTGGTCAATTGAGCCACTGATACTTACTGAACTCATTTCAGTAGTGTCAATGTCATTGTTAGGGTGATCGACACTACCCACAGTGCCATCGGTCATCTCAACAGTGGTCTGTCCAATCGTGGTATCAATATTAGTATCAACCGTCGTCGCTGGAGACACATTGCCCGCGGTATCGGTAGCTGTGGCTGTAACCTGACTGCCTTCGTGTAAATCAGTGGTTGGAGTAAAGCTGAACTTACCGTCCGTGCCCACCACTGTATGACCCAAGGCATTTGTGCCATCGGTGAAGGTAATGGTAGAACCTGGCTCACCCGTGCCGTGCAAGGTCGGCGTTAAATCATTGCTTGGTGAAGGCGCAGTCAATACCGGCGCATCAGGGGCATGCGCGTCAAGCGTCGCCTGCCCTGTACCGGTACTGGTGTTACCGGCCGCATCGGTCGCTGTCGCCTTAACAGTCAATACGCCGTCCACTAAACCTTTACCCGATAAGTCGACACCACTTAATGTGAACTGCCCTGTCGCTGAATCGATTGTAGCTTGTGTCGCATCCACCGTTACTGTGGTGGTGCCGTCAGTCACTTCCACTGTCGTTAACTCACCAGAGCCGTCAGTGCG
>NZ_BATM01000030.1 GCF_000467185.1 Vibrio ezurae NBRC 102218 | reverse complement strand
ATCATTGGTCCCCTCAACTGTGACCGTCACTTGCTGGGTGGTGGTCGCACCTTGATCGTCGGTTACCGTGACCAGCATGGTTTCGGTATGAGATTCACCCTGTGCTAGGGCTTGGTGAGCATTATTATCTAAGGTGTAATGCCACTTACCCGAGCTAGCATTTAATACAAACGTACCGTAATGACCTTGAAGATTATCAGGGGTATATGTCAGTACTGCGCCATGGTCCACATCACTTGCCGTGACTTGACCTTGTACAAATAACACATCATCTTCTTTCACAGTATCAGCTTGGGCATGACTGGTGATGACGGGCTTATCATTAGTACCTGTCACCGTCACCACAACCGTTTCAGTGACCGTTGCGCCTTTGTCATCAGTCACTGTCACCAACATAGACTCAGTGTGGGTTTCGCCCGCGGCTAAATCTTGGTGATGCTTGTTATCTAGCGTATAAGTCCATGTGCCTGAATCAGCATTTAAGGTAAAGTCACCATACACGCCGTGATGATGCCCTGCGGTATAAGTCAATTTAGCATTATGATCGACATCACTGGCTAATACTTGACCTCGAACCAATAGCGTTCCGTCTTCGTTGACATCGCCAGTATGCATGTCCGTATGTAGTACGGGTTTATCATTAGTCCCTTCAACAGTAACGGTGACCTGCTGGGTAGTCGTTCCACCTTTATCATCAGTGACGGTAACCAGTAATACTTCGTTGTGGGACTCTCCCTCAGCCAGAGCTTGGTGCGCATCATTATCTAAAGTGTAATGCCACTTCCCAGTACTGGAATTTAAGGTAAAGACACCATAGTGACCTTGCAAATTATCCGGTGTATAAGTCAATACTGCGCCATGATCCACATCCGTTGCCGTTACCTGCCCCTTAACAAATAACGTATCATCTTCTTTTGTGACATCATGTTGTGTCTGACTAGTGATAACCGGAATATCATTGGTGCCTTGCACTGTAACCGTAATATCTTGATGGACAGAAACGCCAGAATTATTAGTAATCGTTACATGTAAAACTTCGGTATGCGATTCACCTAAAGCAAGATCTTGATGATGGCTATTGTCTAAAGTGTAACTCCATTCACCCGTATTTTTATCTAGAGCAAATTCACCATACTGACCATGTAAGTTATCAGGAGTAAACGATAAGCCTGTTCCTTTTTGAGCACTATGTGCATCAACCGTTCCGTGGGTGACAAGTGTGGTATCTTCCTTAACAACTCCAGATTGTGGCGTTCCAATAACAGGAGGAGTTAAGTAGGAAGTATTTGGCTGTCCAGAAGAAGTATAGGTGTGCGAATTAACCGAGATGGCTGGAGGCGTCATCATCTGGCCATAGGTAGAAATACCCGCAACAGGTGTAATCTGATTCCCATAATGACTTACGTAGTGATAGTGATGGCCACCCGTATTTTCAACATGATGTTGTGGCTGAAATTGTTCAGTCGTTGCAGCAGTTTGATTCGTTGTTTGGGGATTAACCGCCTGTGAACCTTTTGTTTCAGATTGCACATAATTATTCTGCGAAGTATGAGTTACATACTCCGTGTGATGCAAAAGATCGGGGGTATTGTCTTCATTATGATGACCTGTATCAACGACATGATAAGACGGTAGAATAAGCGCCATTGAGTTGCTACGCGAGATGTAGCTTAGAGGTACCACAAGGCGTCGAGCTTTTTTAGCTCTCTTTCTCGTACCTTCATTGTTAGAAACTTTTGTAGCTTGCTTGTTCTTTTCTGAATCTGCCATTAATTTTACCACCACTGCTTACACTTAGATAAAGTATGGTTCATTACTACCAATTTTATAAATATCAGTTCACATATCAGTGCAACTCATTGTCGAGTGCTTATAGTTTGTAAAATATCTACTATGCCTTTCAAGAGACATTCGTTTTTGTTAGTGATATTAAACCGGAACTGTTATATATATTCATACTTTGTTACACCATTTTAGTCTGATACGTTGCTAGTTTCAGTTTTCTAAAGTTAGATTCCACAACAACCATGCAACAAAATGAATATAGTCTAAGTTACTATTATCAGTAATAATTTCTGCATTTTTTGGCCTTGATTTATTTTCCTTATTTTTTTATATAAAAAAGCCAGCGATTTATGTGAGACCTAACGAGTATGTCAGGCACTACATAAACAACTGGCATTTCAGTCAGAGCTGTAAATCGAGCCATTAAGACTCGATATTCTATTAATGGTGGCTAGATCCCCAATCAACAGTACCTGTATCAGTCTGGTGATGATGTTTCGTTGGATCGTCATCATCTTGATGCTGAGTATGATCAGGCTGAATTGAATGATCCACTACCGGTACGCCATGGTCATCAACACTAGTTGCGGGATCATGGCCTAAAACAACATCAATATCACTCGGTTGATCATTAGCTTGCGCATGATGCTGAGCATCAATCCCGAGCTGATCCAAATAAGCACTGGCTCCAGTGCTATGATGATCTGATGAACTGTCGGCTAAGGCATTTAGATCAATTTCTGGGGTGTCTTGAGCGGGTTCGTCAGGACTTTTTACGTATTCAACATCATCGATTTTTCCTACGTGCTTATTCTCATCAACAACAAAGTGCCAACGTAAAGTATCACCAATTTGCTGACCACTGTGTTCAATGTGTCCCTCGAAATGCAAATCGATTTTTCCATCTTTTGGAATTTCAATATGTAAGCCTTTAAGTTGGTTTTCATGAATAACAATAGGGTCGCCTTTATCCAGGTTTTTATTTGTTGCTATTACCGTTCCATCACCAGCAATTATCTTAAACTCTGTAGAATCTTCTCCATTTCCTGTTAAGAGCACCACTCTATGGCTGTCTGGAACAGGTGATGTCGTATGCAAAAATGTATCAGTATTCATGTGGAATGTTTCGGTTGTTACTGATTTTGCCAATGAACCTTGTGATAACGTTTGCTCAGAACTTGCTAAAAGTGTCTCCCCATCACTGAATATAATCCCTCTCACACCATTCATACTAGAGATATCTATACCATGCCCATGCAAGCCACCACTAATATTATATTTACCACCGCTACCGGTAATTTCACTTTTTAATGTGTAGTCTGATGATTTACCAGGAAGGTATAAATAATACCCATCACCATTAACTGATTGCACGCCATTTTGTAGGTTCGAATTCGAAGTATGGGCTAAAAGATCATCTACTCCGGAAAATGAAACTATATGATTATCACCGCCATTTACATTCCCTGAATAGGGGTGGTCAAGTAAAAATTGATGTGCATCATCAATCGTTAAACCAGGAGCAACAATAGTGCCATCTTGTTTAATAGTTACCTCATGCTTATCAATCGTCAGGTGAATATCATGATCAACCGGGGCACTTGCTTGATGGGTATTTAATGTCCCATAAATTAAACGCGCACCATCATGCACATTTATGTTTTCTCCAGGAGCTGCATAAACTAATTTAGACTCTGGTTTAATTGTTGTACTCACCTTATCAGAATCATTAAGGTTGCCAGCTTTATCTATAGCCTCAGCAACTAACTCATGTGCTCCCTCCCCTAATACATGTGCATGCTCTGGGCTAGACATATCGTATTCATAATTACCATCTTTATCCGCCAATACAGAACCGAGCTCAACGTTACCATCTTTAATAACTACTATAGAGCCCGCTTCCGCTGTCCCTGTTAGTATTGGACTAGCATTGTTGTTATTAGCATTGTGTACAGATAGTGTTGGCTTGGGATTTTCAGTATCAATTGTCACATCACATGCTATTGACGATGCATGGTTACCAACCTTATCAGTAACCTCTGCTGTAATATGATGAATACCTTTTGTTAGTCCAGCATCTTTTGGCGGAGTAAAACTCCAATGTTCAAGCCCTTTCCCATCCCTGTGAGCGAACCCAAGAGAAGTTTTTCCATCAAATATCTCAACGGACTCAGCATCAACATCTACTCCTGTAATAGAGAACGTAGGAGTCACATCTTTCGTAATAAGATCTGAGTCACTGCCAATATGAATAGCACTTGATGTAGGATCTTGCCCATATGTATCTGAAGTAGAATCTAAAGAAATTACTGGTGTATGCACTGTCGTATCAACGACTAAATTATGGCTCGCTTCTAGCGCTGGATTACCCGCTTTATCATTCACGTTTGCCGTGATCGTCAAAGAGCTACCACTAGTTAGACCGGACAGGTGTGCTTTATCTACCGTTGTACTCCATTTACCACCAGTGACACTACCTGGATAATTTTGACCATTAAAGTTCACCGTCACCAGTTGACCATCTTCAATACCTGACGTGGTACCAGAGATAATCAAGTCTTGACCTTGTTCGGTTTGGTTTATCACATCATCAGTAGCAAGGTGGTCATCAATTGTGATTTTCCCGGCCGTGATATCCACTACAACAGGCTCAGCCGTCATACCAACATTGCCCGCTTTATCTGTCACGGTAACAATAATATCACTTGCACCCTCTGGTAAATCTTTAACTAATGCACCCTTTGGTAACTCAAAATCCCCATTTTCATTTGTCGTATAAACCTTATAGATTTTTGCTTCACCACGAATTTGAATGTCTACTTCCGTATCCTGAGGTATGGCCTTGTGCGAACTAACCTCTACATGGCCCGAAATAGCTGGGCGCCTATCATTACCGGATGCAATCGGATCTAGCGTAATTAAAGGAATATCCGTCGCAATAATATAACTATGGCTATCCGTATCTGAGCCTGTATTTCCTTCTGCATCCTGAGTCGTAATGGATGCTTCAACTTGAGTGTGCCCGGTAAATTCACTACTCGGTACATCAACAGTAAAGTGCCCAGAACTATCAATAGAGCCTGAATATGGCGTCTTATCGATAGTAACTATCACTTTGTCGCTAGGATTAAATTCACCTGTCACACTACCTGTTACAGCAATCGTACTCTGTTGAGACTCAGTGAGATTAATAATGTCATCTTTCGCAATGTTTTCAATTTGAACCGATACAGAAGGTGGGGTTGTATCCACAATAACTGTCTCAGTCGACTTCCCTACATTACCCGCTTTATCAGTCACTGTAGCGCTAATATAACTTGAGCCATCTGGTAAATCTTGAAGTAATGCACCCTTTGGTAATTCAAAATCCCCTTGCCC
>NZ_BATM01000031.1 GCF_000467185.1 Vibrio ezurae NBRC 102218 | reverse complement strand
CAAAAAACCCGTCTTTTAGGCGGGTTTTTTATTGCCTATAGAAAATGGACATTAAAAAGGCCGCTCCTTGCCAAGCGACCTTCACTTTATTGAAAAACTAAATGCTAAAAATGCTAAAGCCCTAACGCATACTTCAATGCTTGGTCTTTTATTGGCCCAGAACGATCAGCTAACTTTAATCCCATATTTCTCAATAGCTTTACAGGGCCTATGTTATTGCTAAACCCCAAGTAAAACGCATCCATCGCTGTTTGCATCAGCAAGTTATCGGTTCTTCTTAGTTTTTGATATCGCTTAAGGTTATCGAGTGAGTAATCACCCTCTTCTAACACCTCAAGTAAGCCCTGCACGTCTTTAAAGCCTAAATTGACACCCTGCCCCGCTAAAGGGTTAATGGTATGCGCAGAATCTCCTACTAGCACCACAGACTCTTTACAGTAATGCTGTGCGTGACGGCGTTTTAAGGGAAAAGAAGCAAAGTTATTCACACTGACTGTGCCAATACGTTCTGGGAAACACGCTTCTATTTCCAGCTTTAGGGCTTCGGGTGTCAGTTGCCTCAATTGTTTAATTCGTTTAGGGGAGTCATACCACACTAAACAACCTTGCCCTGCTCCCATAGGAAGATACGATCTTGGCCCTTGTGGAGTAAACCATTGCCAAGTGACGTCGGTGTCAGCGCAATCTGTTTCTACGTTAATCAACATGCAGTCTTGACGATAATCCCACGCCGTCACGCCAATCCCTGCAATGTGCCTTACTTTTGAATTTGCCCCATCCGCGCCCACGACTAAACTGGCGCGAATCTGCTCACCCGATGACAATTCAATTTGCTTACCCAGTTCACTTTCCTTCATATCCACTAAAGCGTCAGGGCAATAAAAGCTCACGTTAGAATAGGCCTGCAGTGCTTGCCAAATACCCAGTTGCAACACACGATTTTCGACCATGTAACCTAGCAAAGGTAGCTGTAAGGACGATGCATCAAAGCGAGTTCGGCAGTTATCTAACTCCCAAGTTTCTAGTCCCATATAAGGGAAAACTCGCTTACTCTGAACATGTGACCATGCGCCTAACTGCTGCAGTAGATCCACCGAGCTCTTTGATATTGCAGAGATTCGAATATCCAGTGCTTGTGATGCAGAAAATGGCTCAGGTTTATATCCCTCAACCACCGCAACTCGCTTACCTTGTTTTGCCAAGCCAAGAGCTGTTGCAGCCCCCACCATACCGCCACCTATCACTGCCACATCAAAGTGCATTCGTCTTATCCTTTGCCGTTTTACATCGTTCTATCATCATACGATTGTACTTAAAAGTCCCCGCTATTACCTGCATTAGCACTCAATTTACTGCGCTATGAGTACGTTTCTTCATCGTATTATCCATCAGCTGAAGAATCTCAAATAAAAAGACCGCACAATACAAACAACGTCTTAACTGACAATGTACGGAAATTAAGCTTGAACTCTAGTCATAGGGGCATTTAGCCAGTACAATACGCGGCTTGCCATGGCTATACATGGCGAAATACTGAGCAATATAGCCAGTTTAAAAGTGATTAATTAACACGAGTGTGAATGCAATGAGTAAGAAACTTCTGATCAAAACCTGGGGTTGCCAAATGAACGAATATGATTCGTCAAAAATGGCTGACCTGCTTAATGCGGCTAATGGATTTGAGCTAACAGAAGATCCGAAAGAAGCGGATGTATTACTACTAAACACCTGCTCAATTCGTGAAAAAGCACAAGAAAAAGTGTTCCACCAGCTTGGTCGTTGGAAAACATTAAAAGACCATAAACCCAACGTTGTGATTGGTGTTGGTGGCTGCGTAGCAACCCAAGAAGGTGACCATATCCGTCAACGCGCCCCTTATGTGGACGTGATTTTTGGCCCTCAAACCTTGCACCGTCTTCCAGAGATGATCAAGCAATCACAAAGTAACGATGCTCCAGTTATGGATATTTCATTCCCAGAGATCGAGAAATTTGACCGTCTTCCAGAACCTCGTGCAGAAGGCGCGACCGCGTTCGTTTCTATCATGGAAGGCTGTTCTAAATACTGTACTTACTGCGTAGTGCCCTACACTCGCGGTGAGGAAGTCAGTCGCCCAATGGATGACGTACTTTATGAAATCGCCCAACTTGCCGAGCAAGGTGTTCGCGAAGTTAACCTATTAGGCCAAAACGTAAACGCATACCGTGGACCAACATTTGACGGAGAAATCTGCTCATTCGCCAACTTGCTGCGTTTAGTTGCAAGCATTGATGGTATCGACCGTATTCGTTTTACCACCAGCCATCCACTTGAGTTTACTGACGATATTATTGCGGTTTACGAAGACACTCCTGAGCTTGTGAGCTTCCTACACTTGCCAGTTCAAAGCGGTTCAGACCGTATTTTGACCATGATGAAGCGTCCACATACGGCTATCGAGTACAAATCAATTATTCGTAAACTGCGTAAAGCTCGTCCTGATATTCAAATTAGCTCTGATTTCATCGTAGGCTTCCCTGGTGAGTCTGACCAAGACTTCCAAGACACAATGAAGCTTATTCGCGACGTTGATTTTGATATGAGCTTTAGCTTTGTCTTCTCTCCACGCCCAGGTACACCGGCCGCGGATTACCCTTGCGACCTAACCGAGCAAGAGAAGAAAGAGCGCTTATACGAATTACAACAAACGGTGAATGCGCAAGCTATGCGTTACTCTCGCCAAATGTTAGGTACAGAGCAACGTGTTCTCGTTGAAGGTCCTTCTAAGAAAGATCTTATGGAGCTTCGTGCCCGTACCGAGAACAACCGCGTCGTTAACTTTGAAGGCAGTGCTGACCTCATTGGTCAATTCGTTGATGTGAAAATCACTGACGTATTTGCGAACTCTTTACGTGGTGAACTCGTTCGCACAGAAGCGGAAATGGATCTTCGTATCGCTGTTTCTCCAACAGAGATGATGACTAAGACTCGTAAAGAAGATGAGCTAGGTGTAGCGACCTTTACACCTTAGAACAAGACTAAACGAAATAATCACCCTGATTCGGGTTTCGAGTTGATCAACTCGAAACAATGACAGATTTTTATTTCGGTTGGTAAAGCACTCAAGCTATACTAAAAGGGCCTATTTAGGCTCTTTTAGTTCAGCGAATGTGAGGCACAATTGAGCAATAAAATTGTTACCCTAGAGATCGATCTAGAACCAGCAAACAACCACCGTCTTTCTAGCCTTTGTGGCCCTTTTGATGACAACATCAAACATCTAGAACGTCGTCTTGGCGTTGAAATCAACTATCGTGGCAACCACTTTTCTATCGTCGGCCAGCCTCATACCGCCTCTGCGGCGCTTGATATCGTCAAAAGACTTTATGTTCAAACGGCACCTGTTCGCGGCAATATCCCTGATATTGAACCAGAGCAAATCCATCTTGAAGTAAAAGAAAGTGGCGTGTTGGAGCAAGCGGCCGAAGCCGAATTTGCCCACGGCAAAGAAGTGTTCATTAAAACGAAAAAAGGGGTGATTAAACCTCGCACGCCAAATCAGGCGCAGTATTTAATGAACATGGTCACTCACGACATCACCTTTGGTGTTGGCCCTGCCGGTACAGGTAAAACTTACCTAGCCGTTGCGGCGGCAGTCGATGCCCTTGAGCGCCAAGAAATCCGACGTATTTTGCTGACTCGCCCTGCGGTAGAAGCCGGTGAGAAACTGGGGTTCCTGCCAGGTGATTTAAGCCAAAAGGTCGACCCATACCTGCGCCCTCTTTACGATGCCTTATTTGAAATGCTCGGTTTTGAGCGTGTAGAAAAGCTGATTGAGCGTAACGTTATCGAAGTAGCACCACTGGCGTATATGCGTGGTCGTACATTAAATGATGCGTTCATTATCTTGGATGAAAGCCAAAACACCACCATTGAACAAATGAAGATGTTTTTGACCCGTATAGGCTTTAATTCTCGCGCCGTTATCACCGGAGATGTCACGCAAATCGATTTGCCTCGCGGAGCTAAATCAGGCCTGCGTCATGCTATCGAAGTACTTTCTGATGTGAACGACATTAGCTTTAATTTCTTTATTGCCGATGATGTGGTTCGTCACCCTGTTGTGGCTCGCATTGTGAACGCCTATGAAAAATGGGAAGTTCAAGACCAAAAAGAGAAAAAAGCCATCGAACAACGTCGTCGCCAAGAGCGTGAAGAACGAGAAGCCAAGCTTGTCGCTGAAGCGGCCGTTCATTCTCAGCAACAATCACAATTGGTAAATAAATAAATGGCCATTTATCTGGATCTACAATTGGCTGTCGAAGACGACAGTCAATTACCCTCAGAGCAAGATTTTCAATCTTGGCTCGAATACACGATTACCCAGTTTCAACCAGATGCTGAGCTAACCATACGTATTGTCGAAGTGGAAGAAAGCCACCAGCTTAACCACGATTATCGTGGTAAAGATAAACCCACAAATGTGTTATCTTTCCCATTTGAAGCACCTCCAGAAGTTGAAATTAATTTGCTTGGAGATCTTGTCATTTGCAAGCAAGTGGTTGAAGATGAAGCCATTCAGCAGCAAAAGCCACTGATTGCACATTGGGCTCATATGGCTGTGCATGGCAGCTTGCATCTACTGGGTTACGACCATATTGAAGATGATGAAGCTGAGGAAATGGAGTCTTTAGAGACTGAAATCATGCAAGGATTAGGGTTTGCAGACCCTTATCTAGCAGAAAAAGAGTAACTTTTAACTAAGTGACAGTGAGCTATTACACATCTGATAGCGCCAACCGTTGAGAGACAATGAACAGCGAAGACAATTCGCCCTCTAAAGAGGGTTCAAAGGAAAAATCAGAAGGTCCGAGTAGGAAATCCTTCTTTGAACGTCTAATCCATCTTTTTCAAGTGGATCCTAAAGACCGTCAAGAACTTGTCGATGTCATTCGTGACTCGGAAGAAAACGATCTGATCGATCATGACACTAGAGATATGCTAGAAGGTGTTATGGAGATATCTGAACAACGAGTTCGAGATATCATGATCCCTCGCTCACAAATGGTGACTGTTGAACGTACTGACGATCTTGATACTTTGATCAACCTAATTACTGACGCACAGCATTCACGCTACCCCGTCATTAGTGAAGACAAAGACCATGTAGAAGGCATTTTACTGGCCAAGGATCTGTTGAGATATCTCGGCTCTGACAGTGCACCTTTCGACATTGAGCAAGTGATTCGCAGTGCGGTTGTTGTTCCTGAAAGTAAACGTGTCGATCGCCTGCTAAAAGAATTCCGCGAAGAACGCTACCACATGGCGATTGTCGTGGATGAATTTGGGGGGGTATCAGGACTGCTGACTATCGAAGATATTCTTGAAGAAATTGTCGGTGAGATTGAAGACGAATTTGACGACGAAGAAGAGTTAGAAATCCGTCAGCTGAGTAAACATACTTTTGCTGTCAAAGCCCTGACGACTATCGAAGAATTCAATGATACCTTTGGCACTAACTTCAGCGATGAAGAAGTGGATACTGTAGGTGGTCTGGTGATGACTCAATTTGGTCATTTACCAAGCCGAGGCGAAATTGTCGAGATGGAAGAGTATACCTTTAAGGTCACCTCTGCGGACAACCGTCGTATTATTCAACTCCAGGTTACTGTGCCAGACACTGAGTCTGTGAAAGAGCACAGCGAGTGATCGCTTCCTCTTACATAGCATGTAACCTTTAGCAAAACAGACTCAAAGAGTAAGATGAAATCATTAATGACTCATCGCCTAATGCGGCCGCTTGCGGCCGTTTTTGTTGGCGCTAGCACCACACTCTCCTTTGCCCCATATAACCTATGGCCTCTTGCGTATATTAGCCCTTTACTGCTGTTTTTATTACTCAGCGGTCAATCATGGCGTTACTCTGCCCTACTCGGCTACCTATGGGGGCTTGGGCTTTTTGCTACGGGTATAAGCTGGGTGCATGTCAGCATTGATACTTTTGGTGGTATGCCAAAGATTGCTAGCGTATTTCTCATGACTCTGCTTGTGGCCTACCTCGCGATCTACTCCGCTCTATTTGGGGCATTGTACAGTCGTTTTAAAGCCCATAAAACTTGGTTTGGTGCACTGTTAGTTGCCCCTGCACTCTGGCTCATTTGTGAATGGCTTAGAGGCTGGGTTTTCACAGGATTCCCATGGCTATTACTAGGCTATAGCCAAATAGACTCACCAATCGCGGGGCTTGCTCCTATCGGTGGTGTTGATTTTGTCGGTATGGCCATTGTAGCGATAGCCAGCACTGCGGCACTGGCTATCAAGCGTAAAAATGCGAAGCAATTATGGGTACCTGTTGCTCTATTTGCTCTCTGTACACTGAGCTATTTCGCGCACTGGGTAACGCCAGATAACCACCGCGCTCAAAGCGTTGCACTAATTCAAGGGAACGTTCACCAAGAAACTAAGTGGCTTCCAAGTCATCGCTGGCCGACCATCATGATGTATATGGATCATACCCGTCAAAACTGGGATGCGGATATTATCATTTGGC
This sequence comes from Vibrio ezurae NBRC 102218, assembly GCF_000467185.1. Taxonomy (GTDB): domain Bacteria; phylum Pseudomonadota; class Gammaproteobacteria; order Enterobacterales; family Vibrionaceae; genus Vibrio; species Vibrio ezurae. The sequence continues at coordinate 17,012 of NZ_BATM01000031.1, read as the reverse complement.
CAGAAGCAGCCATTCCCGCCTTTGAAGGGGAAGTGACGGAGTTTATGAAAAGCCTAGATAAAGCGGCTCGCATGAATAACTCGGCAGTCATTACTGGCGTACTGACCCAAGAAGCCCAACAAACCTACTACAACAGTGTGACAACCGTAGGTATGACGCCATCAGGTGAATACGACTACCTCACTCAGCCTCACTACTATAAGCATCACTTATTACCCTTTGGTGAGTTTGTTCCTTTTGAAGATATTCTCCGACCACTCGCGCCGTTTTTTAATCTGCCGATGTCGTCTTTTAATCGCGGCGAGTACATTCAAAACAACATCGTGGCGCATGGCGCACATATGGTGGTTGCACTATGCTATGAAATCATCTTTGGTCAGCAACTGCGAGACAACATCACCAATGATACGGATTACATCTTAACCCTATCTAACGATGCTTGGTTTGGTGATTCGATTGGTCCACTGCAACACATGGCGATAGCGCGAATGCGAGCACTGGAATTCGGTATGCCCGTCATTCGATCTACCAATAATGGCGTCACCGCCGTTGTAGATTATCAAGGAAAAATTACCGCAGAGCTTCCTCAGTTTAAAGAAGACGTTCTACGCACCACTGTGGTACCCACTAACGGCAAAACTCCGTATGTTTTATTGGGTGGCCTACCACTGAAAATATGGGTGTTCGTCATAATGCTGATCGCACTATTTAGACTGAAACGCAGTCAATAAATAGAGTGCAAACTTAAGCAATAAAGAAAGGCTAAGCGGTATGATCCACTTAGCCTTTTTATTTGAGCGACTTAATCCTCACTCACCTAAGTTTAAGTTTGAGATTTAAGGTTTAAGAGGTAAGCGAGTAAACTCATCGTGCCCACATTGAGTACATGCAATAATTTCAGTGGGATGATTGTAAGTGGTTTTATGCCCGCACTTTTCACACACCAACACACCAAGCCCGATCAACTCACCACTGTTGTACACACCTTGATGATCTAAGTCTTTGAAGAACTCAACCCATTCAACTTTGGTTTTATCCGTAATATCCGATAATGACTGCCACAGCGTATTGGCAATCATAAGATAAAAAGGCCCTGATTTACTTTTTTCAAAGCTGTTGGCAAATTCTTGCAAGTCGGACTTAACATAGGCAGACACCAGCGCCAGTTCGTCTTTGGTCATGTCATTGGCCGCTTCCACTACCTTCTCTGAAGTCGCGATAACATTGTTAATCTCTTCTGGGCTGTGTTTGAGTGTTTCAACCACATTCGACAATAACTTTTCATATCCTGATTGGCGTTTTGGCATACCAACTCCTTATCTTGTGACGATCATCTCACAGTAGAAGATCGCAAAAATACCGTTTGAATATCTTTATTTTAGTCTCTTAGGAGGGAGTCAAAGCCTGTAATTCTCACAAATTTAATAAATAAGCGTCCCTATAACCGCATTTATTGCCATTTATAGAAAGCGCTCACATCCCCTCTCAGATATGACCACTCTAGTTTCTGCTGATGCAGTAAGAACCTCACTGCGAATTCATAGCAAAGCGATGTCTGGTTTCATTTCGTCATTAAAATGATCACTCATGCCTGTCAGCAAGACGCATAAACGCAAATATCCTCGTTTAAAGCTAGCTTTGTGGTTGTTGCTTTTGGCTGCATTAGGTATTCTAAGCGGATCTCTAATGCACGATTTTAATCGTTCTAATAGTTTCCTAGAAAACGGATAGCGTCCATGCAAGAACAATACAACCCGCAAGATATTGAACAGAAAGTTCAACAGCACTGGGACAGCAACAAAACGTTTGTTGTAACTGAAGACTCAAGCAAAGAAAAATTTTACTGTCTTTCAATGTTCCCTTACCCAAGTGGTCGTCTCCACATGGGCCATGTGCGTAACTACACCATTGGTGATGTAGTATCTCGTTTCCAACGCCTGCAAGGTAAAAACGTGATGCAGCCAATTGGTTGGGATGCTTTTGGTCTACCAGCAGAAAACGCTGCTGTTAAGAACAACACAGCTCCAGCGCCATGGACTTACGAAAACATTGAGTACATGAAAAACCAACTTAAGCTACTTGGCTTTGGTTATGACTGGAACCGTGAATTTGCCACTTGTACTCCAGAATACTACCGCTGGGAACAAGAGTTCTTCACTAAGCTGTACGAAAAAGGCCTAGTGTACAAGAAGACTTCATCTGTTAACTGGTGTCCAAACGATAAAACGGTTCTAGCAAACGAACAAGTTGAAGACGGCTGCTGCTGGCGTTGTGACACCCCTGTTGAACAGAAAAAAATCCCACAATGGTTTATTAAAATCACTGAGTACGCACAAGAGCTACTTGATGATCTAGACAACCTTGACGGTTGGCCTGACATGGTAAAAACCATGCAACGCAACTGGATTGGTCGCTCTGAAGGTGTTGAACTTAAATTTGAAGTTAAAGGTCAACAAGACTTAGAGGTGTACACCACTCGTCCTGATACTCTTATGGGTGTAACGTACGTGGGCATCGCAGCAGGTCACCCTCTGGCTGATATCGCCGCTCAAACTAACCCTGAGCTTGCCGCTTTCATTGATGAGTGTCGCAACACGAAAGTAGCCGAAGCTGAACTGGCGACAATGGAGAAGAAAGGTATGGCGACAGGCCTTACTGCTATTCACCCATTGAACGGTCGTGAAGTTCCTGTTTACGTGGCTAACTTTGTCCTAATGGATTACGGCACAGGCGCTGTAATGGCAGTTCCTGCACACGATCAACGTGACTACGAATTTGCCACTAAATACGGCCTAGACATCATCCCAGTGATCAAACCAGCCGATGGTTCTGAGCTTAATGTCTCTGAAGAAGCTTACACTGAAAAAGGTGTACTGTTTGATTCAGGCGAATTTGACGGCCTTGAATTCCAAGCCGCGTTTGATGCTATCGCAGCCAAACTAGAGTCAGAAGGTAAAGGCACTAAAACTGTTAACTTCCGTCTACGTGACTGGGGCGTATCTCGTCAACGTTACTGGGGTGCACCAATCCCAATGGTCACTACAGAAGACGGTGAAGTTCACCCAGTTCCAGCTGATCAACTGCCAGTAATCCTGCCAGAAGATGTAGTAATGGACGGCGTAACAAGCCCAATCAAAGCCGATTTAGAATGGGCTAAAACCACATTCAATGGTGAACCAGCACTGCGTGAAACAGATACTTTTGATACCTTCATGGAATCATCTTGGTACTACGCACGTTACTGTTCACCACAAGCTGACGATATTCTCGATCCAGAAAAAGCCAACTACTGGCTACCTGTTGATCAATACGTTGGTGGTATCGAACACGCTTGTATGCACCTATTGTACTCGCGCTTCTTCCACAAACTATTGCGTGATGCGGGCTACGTCACTTCAGACGAACCGTTCAAGCAACTGCTTTGTCAAGGTATGGTATTAGCGGATGCTTTCTACCACACTAACGAAAAAGGCACTAAAGAGTGGATCGCACCTACTGATGTGACTGTTGAACGTGACGGTAAAGGTCGCATTGAAAAAGCTGTAGATACCCAAGGTCGCAACGTTGAACACTCAGGCATGATCAAAATGTCTAAGTCGAAAAACAACGGTATCGACCCACAAGAGATGGTGAACAAATACGGCGCAGATACAGTACGTCTATTCATGATGTTCGCCTCTCCTGCTGACATGACTCTTGAGTGGCAAGAATCTGGCGTTGAAGGGGCTAACCGCTTCTTGAAACGTGTTTGGAAACTGGTTCGTGAGCACTCTGCACAAGGCGCTGCCGAAGCAGTAGACGCTAAAGCGCTTTCTTCTGAGCAAAAAGCACTGCGTCGTGACGTACACAAAACTATTGCTAAAGTGACCGATGACGTTGCACGTCGTCAAACCTTCAACACAGCGATTGCCGCTATCATGGAACTGATGAACAAACTGGCGAAAGCGCCACAAGCATCAGCTCAAGATCGCGCTATCCTAGATGAAGCACTAAAAGCGGTTGTGACCATGCTTTACCCAATCACTCCGCACATCAGCTTTGAAATGTGGACAGCATTAGGTGGCAGCGATATCGATCACGCACAATGGCCAACCTTTGATGAAAAAGCGTTAGTAGAAGACGAAAAACTTATCGTTGTTCAAGTAAACGGTAAACTTCGTGCCAAACTAACCGTTGCTGCTGATGCATCAAAAGAGCAAGTTGAAGAACTGGGTCTAAATGATGAAAACGTAGTTAAGTTCATTGAAGATAAAACTGTGCGTAAAGTGATCTACGTACCAGGTAAGTTGCTGAATATTGTAGCAAATTAATCTAACCTTAGTGTGAGGGCGAATAATTGCGCCCTCACATTTCGTTTTTTATGGTGCTTTTCAAAACCCATATTTTGGCCTAGAGAAGCACGATAAAAGCCGAACTTCCTTTAGAGAGTATTCTTTTGATTCAAATTGCACGCCTACCCTATTTACGTCTAGCTATTGCTCTACTGTTTGCATCACTACTCAGTGGGTGTGGTTTTCATTTACGTGGCAATTACCTCGTTCCCGAAGAAGTCGGTGCGATGTCTCTCACCAGTTATGATGATTTCTCTCAAATGACCAGGGACGTTAAAACTGAGCTGAGAAATAACGATATTGAGTTAGTGACTCCTGCCGCCGATGTAACGAACTTGCATCTGCTATCAGAAAGCCTCAGTGATCGCACACTCTCCTTATATCAAAATAGCCGAGCAGCAGAGAAAGAGATCAAGCTTGTGGTGACCTACCGAGTGATCGTTCCTAAGATCTACTCTCGAACCTTTACCACTCAAGTGAGTCGCAGTTATCTTGATAACCCATTAACTGCCTTGGCAAAATCTGTTGAACAAGAGATGCTCGAAAACGAAATGCGTAAGCAAGCCTCTCGCCAAATTATTCGACAACTCGCCCGCCTACGTAATGGTCTTGATAACCAAGATCCAGAGCTCTTTGTTGGCGAAGACGGCACCATTGTTGATGCAGATTCAAAACCCAAAGATCAAATTACACTAGAAGCTGAGTACCAGAAATCCGATCCTGCACCGGTATCCCAACAAAGTACGACAGCAAATGATGACAGCCCAGCAGATGAAGCCACTACGGATTCATCAAGCGATGCCTCTACGACCACAGAGGCTGAAACGCCTGCTGCGGAGTAGACAGTCATCATGCGTATCTTTGCTGACAAACTAGAGAATACTTTACAAAGACAATTACACCCTGTGTACCTGATCTTTGGCAGTGAAGCTCTATTGGTGCAAGAATCACAAGTGCACATCGAACAGCACGCAAAATCCCAAGGGTTTAGTGAAACCTTTCGTTTCGCTATTACGGCACAAACCGATTGGAATGAGATCTTTAATGCCTGCAACTCAATGAGTCTTTTTGCAGAACGAAAGATTTTACAACTGGATCTGCCCGAGTCTGGGGTCAATCAAAGCATCAGCAAAGAGTTACTTAACTTACAGCAAGTGCTTAACCCTGACGTCATATTGATTGTCATCGGCAGCAAACTCACTAAAGCACAAGAAAACAGCAAATGGTTCAAAGCACTCAATACCAATGGGCTGTGGATCAGTTGCTTAACCCCAGACGCACAGCGCCTACCTCAGTTTGTTCTGCAGCGTTGCCATAAATTAGGGCTAAAACCCGATCCAGAAGCAGTACAAATGCTCGCTCAGTGGCACGAAGGAAATCTACTCGCCCTCAGTCAGAGCTTAGAGAAACTTTGTTTACTCTATCCTGACGGAGTCTTGACGCTAATTCGTATAGAATCAGCCCTGAGTCGACATAATCACTTTACGGCATTTAACTGGATTGACGCTATGCTTGAAGGAAAAGCCAAGCGTAGCCAGCGTATTTTGCGCGAATTACACGGTGAAGGGATTGAAGCGGTTATCTTATTGCGTACATTACAAAAAGAGCTCAATACATTGATGAGCTATAAGCAAGAATTAGCCCACAAGAGTTTGCAGCAAGTATTTGATCAATACCGCGTTTGGAACAACAAACGCCCTTTGTATACCGCCGCGCTTAACCGCCATACACCACGCTCTTTATATTCGATGGTCTGCACTCTTGCAGAAGCAGAACATACAGCGAAAACGGATTATGACACGAGCGTATGGCCAATACTGACCCAATTAACACTCAATCTAAGTATGCCGCAAAACGCTTAGTAATAAGCACGATATACTTTTCCAACTCAAACTATTGATAAGGAGCCTGCATTGCAAGGCAAGGAATTAAAAGACTTTTTGGCTGATAAAGCAGACGATATAAAAGCACAAAACATCGTGACCCTAGACGTTCAAGGAAAGTCTAGCGTGACCGATTACATGATTATCTGCACAGGCACCTCTAAGCGCCATGTTTCCTCTATTGCCGAGCATGTTGCTAGCGAAGCGAAAAAGAACGGTATTGAGCCTTTAGGTATGGACGGTGAACTTGAAGGTGAATGGGTTGTCGTAGATATGGGATCGACCATGATTCATGTGATGCAAGAAGAACACCGCGAACTTTATCAACTAGAAAAACTTTGGGGTTAATCTGTGAAAATCCAACTCGTTGCCGTTGGCACTAAGATGCCAAAATGGGTAGAAGAAGGCTTTAATGAGTACAAGCGTCGTTTTCCAAACGATATGCCTCTGGAACTGATTGAAATCACTGCTGGTAAACGAGGTAAAAACGCTGACATTGCGCGCATCTTACAAAAAGAAGGCGAAGCCATGCTAGCGGCAGTACCTAAAGGAAACCGAATTGTGACCTTAGATATTCCAGGTAAACCTTGGGATACTCCGCAACTCGCACAACAGTTGGAGCGTTGGAAACTCGATGCTCGTGATGTTTCTATTCTTATCGGTGGACCAGAAGGTTTAGCGCCTGCATGTAAAGCAGCCGCTGAACAAAGTTGGTCTCTTTCCCCTTTAACACTCCCTCACCCTCTGGTGCGAGTGGTAATGGCTGAAAGCCTATACCGAGCTTGGAGCGTTAACGCGAACCACCCTTATCATCGTGAGTAATCTAGCATGATGCGTAAACGCTCTCACTTTAGAGATCATAAATTTGAAGCTCGATTATTTGGTAGTCGAGCTTTAGTCGCTTTCATCGGTATTTTATTACTGATTGGCGTACTGATCGGTAACCTTTACCACATTCAGGTAAACCAGTTTAAAGATTATCAAACCCGCTCCAATGATAACCGCATCAAGATTGTGCCCATTGCGCCCAACCGCGGTTTAATTTACGACAGAAATGGCATTGTACTGGCGGAAAACAGACCCGTATTCTCCCTTGAGATCACTCCTGAAAAAGTCTCTGATCTGGATGAAACCATTCAACGTCTGCAAAAACTGTTTCCTATTTCAGAAGATTCAATACATCGCTTTGAGCGTGATCGTAAGCGTACCCGACGCTTTAAATCAGTACCGCTGCTTAATCAACTGACAGAAAAACAAGTCGCCATATTTTCTGTACACCAACAAGATTTTCCTGGTGTTGAAGTAAATGCCACTTTAAAACGCTTTTATCCTTACGGTGAAATTCTGACTCACGTACTTGGCTATGTATCCAGAATTAATGACCGAGATTTACAGCGTTTAGCTAGAGCAGAAAAACTGCATGAATATCGCGCCACTCACGATATAGGTAAGCTGGGTATCGAGCGCTACTATGAAGATACTTTACATGGTAAGCCGGGCTATCAAGAAGTGGAAGTGAATAGCCGTGGTCGCGTCATTCGTACCCTAAAATATGAGCCACCTATTCCCGGTGACGATATTGTACTCAATATCGATATCAAGCTACAAAGCTACCTATTTAAACTGCTCGACAAACGTCGTGGTAGTGCGGTTATTCTTGAGCCACATACCGATGCCGTTCTGGCGATGGTCTCTAGCCCAAGTTACGACCCTAATGCATTTGTGAACGGTATTTCAGGCAAGGATTATCGTGCATTACTCAACGATATTAATCGTCCACTGGTAAACAGGGCCACACTGGGTATTTATCCGCCCGCTTCTACAGTGAAGCCTTTTATGGCCGTGGCAGCACTACAAGAAAAAGTCATTACCCCAAAAACCACTCGCAACGATCCGGGCTACTGGCGTATCCCCAATTCGAAAACTCGTCCATTTAGAGACTGGCTACGTTGGGGGCATGGTGAAGTGGATATCAATAAAGCAATAGAAGAGTCTGTAGATACCTTCTTCTATCAAATAGCCTACGACTTAGGCATCGATCGCATCTCAACTTGGATGGGAGAGTTTGGCTTTGGTGATTATACGGGTATTGATATCTATGAAGAGAGCAAGGCGAATATGCCAACTCGTGAATGGAAGCGCTCCCGCCATAAAACCCCGTGGTATCAAGGTGATACGATCCCTGTAGGTATCGGACAAGGTTATTGGACCGCGACCCCACTGCAAATAGCCAAGGCCACATCGGTATTGGTTAATGAAGGCAAAGTCATGGCGCCTCAACTGCTGCGTTCGACAATTCATCGCGTCGAAAACAATAAAACCGTTGAAGAGTTTAAACAGCCAGAGCTTTATCCGCCCATTACCGGGGTAAAAAAAGAGTTTTGGACTATTTCGAAACACGGCATGTACTTAGTGAATCATGGTAAGCGAGGCACTGCGCGTCACGCCTTCCAAGGCTTACAATATAAAAGTGCAGGCAAATCTGGCACCGCTCAGGTATTTGGCCTGGCAGAAGACCAAAAATACAATGCTGACGAAATTGCAGAGCACTTACGTGACCATGCCTTGTTTACAGGATTTGCACCTTACGAAAACCCACGGGTCGTGGTGACGGTTGTGCTGGAAAACGCAGGGGGCGGCTCAAGCCATGGTGCTCCTGTGGTAAGACAAATATTTGACCATATGTTATTAGATAAAAACTCTCACTATATTGAGCCTGAAAAATGAAACTAGATCCGGAAACAGGCAAGAACCGCTCTCTATTTGAGCGCATGCACTTAGATCTGCCCTTAATATTGGGCATCTTAGTCTTAATGGGCTGTGCTCTTGTCATCATGTATAGCGCTAGTGGTCAAAACCTTGCCATGATGGAACGCCAGATGATGCGTATGTTGCTGGCTCTTAGCGTTATGGTGGTTATGGCACAAATAACCCCTAGAACCTATGAAACACTGGCCCCGCTACTCTTCACAGGAGGTTTGATACTCTTATTGGGAGTGATCTTCTTTGGTGAGGCCTCAAAAGGGGCTCAGCGCTGGCTTAACCTCGGTTTTATACGCTTTCAACCATCAGAGTTAATGAAGCTGGCCGTGCCATTGATGGTTGCGCGATACATAGGTAATCGTCCGCTCCCTCCTAGTTTTAGAGTACTGGTCACCTCCCTTATTTTGGTGATGTTACCCACTATTTTAATTGCTAAACAGCCCGATCTAGGAACATCAATACTGATTGCAGCCTCTGGTATATTCGTGATTTTCCTCGCTGGCATCAGCTGGAAGATCATTCTTTCCGCTGCTCTTGCCGTAGGGGCGTTTGTTCCCATACTGTGGTTTTTCTTAATGCGGGAATACCAAAAAGTTCGGGTACGAACTCTGTTCAACCCTGAGTCGGATCCTCTAGGAGCCGGTTACCATATTATTCAAAGTAAAATCGCCATCGGTTCTGGCGGTTTAATGGGAAAAGGCTGGCTACATGGAACCCAATCACAGCTAGAGTTTCTTCCAGAGCGTCACACAGACTTTATCTTTGCCGTGATCGCCGAAGAATGGGGCTTAATAGGTGTTAGCGTACTACTTTGTATATACCTATTTATCATTGGCCGAGGGTTATACCTTGCAAGCCAAGCTCAAACCGCCTTTGGGCGCATGATGGCAGGCAGTATTGTACTGAGCTTCTTCGTTTACATCTTTGTTAATATGGGGATGGTGAGTGGGATTTTACCTGTTGTTGGCGTTCCTTTGCCGTTAATCAGTTATGGTGGTACTTCCATGGTGACCTTGATGGCTGGTTTCGGCATATTGATGTCTATTCAAACCCATAGAAAAATGCTTTCAAAGGCAAATTAATGCAACGATTTAAAATTTTAATAATGTGTCTACCTCTGATTATCCTAGCGGGATGCTCAAGTTCTCAAGATGATAGATACGCACTATCGCAAGATGTAGCACCCGATTCTCCAATCACTTTACAGCATATCGAAGACGCAACTCCTCGCTATGAACCGTACAGTTTAGGTGGAAACAAAGATTACACAGTGCGTGGCAAATCCTATTCTGTGATACATAATCCGCAGGGTTTTAAGGAGAAGGGAAAAGCCTCTTGGTATGGCAAGAAATTTCATGGCCATTTGACCTCAAACGGCGAAACTTATGACATGTATTCTATGAGTGCAGCCCATAAGAACCTCCCTATTCCTAGTTACGTCAAAGTAAAAAATTTAGATAACGGTAAGACGGCAATCGTGCGAGTTAACGATAGAGGCCCTTTCCATGAAGGTCGAATAATTGACCTGAGTTACGCTGCAGCGACTAAGCTTGGAGTGATACAAACAGGTGTCGCTAATGTAGAGATCGAATACATCTCCACTAAGCCTGAGCCTAATGGTAATAAGACGTCGAATACTCATCCTCGTTATATCATTCAAGTAGCGAGTTTGGGGAATGCCACTTCGTCGAAAAAGTTATCTGATCAACTTGCTAGTGAGTACCAACAACCTAGCTATGTAGAAAAGAACAACAGCATCAATAGAATTTTTATCGGCCCAATTGATAGCGCAATAAAGGCACAACAAATTCTAGAGAAGCTACAAAAAAATGGACATCCGACTGCTTTTATTAAAAAGCACAAACCTGAATAGTATCAATCACAGTAATTAAGTGATCAACGATAGCGCAGGAGAAATGTTTGAGAACACAATGCAACCTTTGATGAGTAGCGACGCTACAATCCGCCGTTGTAATATGATTATCAAGCCTCTCCAGCCGTTAGAATGAAAAGTTGATTACTACGATTGGCATCACTTAGGAACGGATTAAAAATCACTCTTTGGCGAGCAAAGTAGCCGTATCACTGGTTTAGGTTTAGACTATTGATTCAGCGACTTTATAAACAGTTTTGCCTTCACTTTGGACATTACACAATCAAGATGAAAAAAATAACCCAATCACTCAAATCTCTTGCTGTAACTAGTGCTATAGCTTCGATTGCGTTTAGTGCAGTCTCACAAGCGGCACCGATCGTACTTCCCGATGCACCGCAAATTGCAGCAAAGGGCTACGTGCTGTTGGATTACAACTCAGGTAAGATTCTTGCTCAAAAAGAAGCGAACACTAAGCTTCACCCAGCAAGCTTAACCAAAATGATGACCAGTTACGTTATCGGCCAAGAGCTAAAACGCGGTAACATCTCTAAAGACGATGAAGTTGTCGTCAGTAAAAACGCATGGGCGAAGAACTTTCCTGATTCATCAAAAATGTTCATCGAAGTGGGTACTACCGTTACCGTTGATAAGCTGAACCACGGCATCATCATTCAATCAGGTAACGATGCTTGTGTAGCAATGGCTGAGCACGTTGCAGGCTCTGAAGATGCGTTTGTTGATCTGATGAATGCATGGGCGAAATCTATCGGCATGAAAAATTCACACTTTGCAAACGTGCATGGTCTGGATAACGATGGCCTATATTCAACACCTTACGATATGGCACTATTAGGCCAAGCACTGATTCGTGACGTGCCAGATGAATACGCAATTTACTCACAAAAACAATTTACTTATAACGGCATTACCCAGTACAACCGTAACGGTCTACTTTGGGATAAAAGCATGCACGTTGATGGCATCAAAACAGGCCACACAAGTGGGGCTGGATATAACTTAGTCAGCTCAGGTACAGAAGGACAAATGCGTCTGGTTGCTGTAGTCATGGGAACTAAGAGTTCTAACGCTCGTAAAGCCGAAAGTAAAAAGCTACTAAACTACGGATTCCGTTTCTTTGAAACTGTTGCGCCTCACAAAAAAGGTGAAGTGTTTGCAGAAGAAAGAATCTGGATGGGTAGCCAAGACACCGTTAAATTGGGTCTAGCTGAAGACACTTATGTAACACTGCCTCGTGGCGTTGCAAAAAATCTAAAAGCAAGCTTCGTATTAGATAAAGAACTTAAAGCTCCAATTAAGAAAGGTGATGTCGTTGGACGCGTATTCTACCAAGTTGATGGTCAGGATATTGCACAATACCCACTACTTTCTTTAGAAGACGTTAATGAAGGTGGTCTATTTAGCCGTCTGATTGACTATCTCGTGCTGCTATTCAACAGCTGGTTTTAATTAAACCGCTGAGATACAGAACACACTAAAAGGAAGCACTGATGACAGTGCTTCCTTTTTTATTGGGCGTTAGCTTGATATGTAAGCAATGCGACCTCATATTGAGTTTTTCGCTCATTCAAAGTAACATGCGCGCCTTGAATGACCCTTTCACACCATTTTCATTTGGAGTCGTAACCATGCAAGAGCAGCCAAAACTGAAAGACCTATTGGAATTTCCCTGCCAATTTACCTACAAAGTAATGGGTTATGCTAAACCAGAACTGCCGGATCTCGTACTAGAAGTAATCCAACGTCATGCTCCTGGTAACTATAGTCCTTCTATTAAGCCAAGTGGTAAAGGGACTTACAACGCAATCTCTGTCACGATCACAGCCACTTCAATTGAACAAGTTGAAACACTGTATAAAGAACTGAGCGATATTGAAATCGTGCGTGTTGTTCTTTAAATTGCGCTGATAAATTGGCGAATGTCTAAGTGATTGATCTATAACTGATGCTTACCTTAGCTACGCCTTTAATCATACAAATATAGCAAGATCTTCTTTTTCTAGTAGAAATGACAGCAACTTGCTAGTAATGTGCCTACATCGATATAGATGATTCAGGGAAATAACGAATTGCCTAACGACATAGAAAAACAAGAACATAGCACCCCACTCTCATTGATAAATCGATTGGAAATTCACCATCTTGGTCGCCAAGATTATGAACCCGTCTTTGAGCGAATGCACCGATTCACCGATGAACGCGACGATAATACCGTTGATCAAGTGTGGATTGTTGAGCACAACCCCGTCTTTACACAAGGCCAAGCAGGTAAAGAAGAGCATCTTCTCAATACTGGTGACATCCCTGTGGTAAAAAGCGACCGCGGTGGCCAAGTGACCTACCACGGGCCGGGGCAAATGGTGGTCTATTTTCTACTGAATCTACGTCGACGTAACCTAGGCGTCCGAAAGTTAGTCACGCATATCGAAGATATCGTGATTCAAACTCTGGCAAAGTTAGGGATCACCTCCGCCGCACGCCCAGATGCACCGGGTGTTTATGTGGATGGCAAGAAAATCTGCTCCCTAGGGCTTAGAATCCGCAAGGGATGCTCCTTTCACGGTCTAGCTCTCAATATCGATATGGATCTTTCCCCTTTCCTACGCATTAACCCATGCGGTTATGCAGGTTTGGAAATGGCTCAGGTTGCTGACTTCACCACCGAACAGCAACGTACCAATATTCAAAGTATTCTAGTAAAAGAACTCAGTGTTCTACTGGAATACACCGACGTAATAGAAATGGCAGAATGCGATGAGTAAACCAATTCAAATGGAAAAAGGCGTCAAGTACCGCGACGCAGATAAAATGGCACTGATCCCAACCAAGACAGTTCCAGTTGAGCGCAGTGAAGTGCTCCGCAAACCTGAATGGATGAAGATCAAGCTGCCTGCCGATAGCCAACGTATCCAAGACATTAAGTCTGCAATGCGTAAAAACAATTTAAACTCAGTCTGTGAAGAGGCTTCATGCCCTAACTTGGCTGAATGTTTTAACCACGGCACGGCTACCTTTATGATTTTAGGTGCCATCTGTACTCGTCGTTGCCCATTCTGTGATGTTGCCCATGGCCGTCCTGTTACGCCAGAAGCCGATGAGCCGCAGAAGCTGGCACAAACAATCAAAGACATGAAGCTAAAGTATGTGGTGATCACCTCTGTTGATCGTGATGATCTACGTGATGGCGGCGCAAAACACTTTGCTGACTGTAATGCCGAAATCCGCAAACTTAGCCCGAACATTCGCATTGAAACGCTGGTTCCTGATTTCCGTGGCCGTATGGACAAAGCCCTTGAAGAGCTAAAACTGAACCCACCGGATGTATTCAACCACAACCTTGAAACTGCGCCACGCCTGTATCGTCGAGTTCGCCCTGGTGCCAACTACAAGTGGTCTTTAGAATTGCTACAAAAATTCAAACAGCAACATCCAGATGTTCCGACTAAGTCAGGACTGATGATGGGACTGGGTGAAACCAAAGAAGAGATCGTTGAGGTGCTTAAAGATCTTAGAGCGCACGGCGTCACTATGCTTACTCTAGGTCAATATCTTGCGCCAAGCCGCCATCACCTTCCGGTTGAGCGTTACGTGCCACCAGCAGAGTTTGATGAGCTAAAAGAAATTGCACTTGAACTAGGCTTTACCCACGCTGCTTGTGGTCCATTTGTCCGTTCATCGTACCATGCGGATCTGCAAGCGAAAGGCGAAGAAGTTAAGTAACTCTTTTCTATTGCGTAAACTATTGCCTGAACGATTACGTCTATGACTTCTTAGGCAACAAGTGACAAAAGCACTCAATTCGAGTGCTTTTTTGCTTTCTGGAGTATCCCAATTATGCTTATAACAATCACAGTCATTAACTGAGCAAAAATAGCGCCAGAAAAACACCGTTAGCGCGCGTTTGTCTACGCTAGGATGGTCAATTGAGGGCTAAGATACCGTAAAGGAATGCTTAATTTTTATAAGGGAGGTCGTTTCATGCGACTCATAGTATGCGCCGTGTTAGCTCTGTTTGTTTGGGGTTGTGCCGATAAAAACACACAAGAAGACAATTATTTAGATGCTTCATTTGAACTATGTAATACCGAAGTCTCACTCTACTCAGTCAGCGATGATGGTAAAGTGCGTATCATCTGTGCCGACGGTTCAAAGTTTGCGTTGAGCAGTGAAAAGACATTAGAAATCATGCGCGATATTAATGTTGATTATTGTTCCGGTGAAGGACTATCAAAGTTTAATGAGAGTCGTCGATACTATACTTTCCGTTGCAAATCGGGGACTCAACTGAGTATCAATAAAAACCAATAATTAGCTTGGTTTAACGGATATAAGAAAAGCCATAAAGTGCAAAGCATTACGCTTTGGTGGTGCTCATACCAAAAGGAACTCGTAGGAGTTCCTTTTTAGTGCTCTGTAGGTTTTTAAGTTTGTTCTTTTTAACTACAGATAGGGAATGCAGGCAAACTCACTTTTATTCAGATATGTTTTGATGCGTTAGTGCTAACACAGCTTTGCCCCATTATGTGCCAGCTCAAAGTTTAGTACATACTTCTGTTGTCATTAATTGACCTATTTTTGTTAATGACAGATTATGTATTTAGTTTGTTGTCTTGTGTTAATGGCCAAAGGGTTTCGTAACAATGAATAGAGATGGTATGGATGGACTGGAAAAGCACTTCACACAATGGAAGAAAATTTCGGATCGGATTCATAAGCAGTTTGAGCCAGTTATAGAGGCTCAAAAAGCCGTAGAAAAGACTTTGCGGCCAACTCTTGAAATGCAGAGAGTAGTAGAAAATATTTTCAATCCGGCTCTTGAATTACAGAACAAGTATAAGTTCCAATTGGAACCTTTCCTAGAACAACAACGGTCGTTGCAAAACACATTTGAAGCTATAAAAATACCTAACTATCAATTACCTGACCTAAGCCCTTATACAAAAAAAATACAACAATACCAAGAATCTCTAAGTGGAATTATTACACCCGCTTTAGAAGAATTTCAACGTTCTTTTGAAGAGCTTCCTCACAAAACCCAAGAAGCTCTATTACTACTGGCTCAACATGGGTGGTATTTAGATTTCAATATGTCACTACCAAGCCTTTGGGAAATAAAGACCGCAATATCACGTGGGAAAAATGACGATGTAGAAAAAGCCCTTGTAGAGTATTTTGAAAGCCAACTTAACGAAATAGAAAACTTCTTCAATAGTCAGTTCCCTCATAGATCGCATATTATAACCTCGGCATTCAAAGCCCATCGCAGAGGTGAATACTTCTTATCGATCCCTGTATTACTCGCACAAACTGATGGAATATGCAAAGAAGTAGTAGATCAGTATTTATTTATGAAAAAGGACAAGAAACCTAAAACCGCAATCTATGTAGAACAAATCGCTACTGAGACATACAAGGCTGCACTATTAAGCCCTTTGGCTTCCAATACTCCCATAGGTGCCTCTCAGTATGAACGAGAAGATGGATTTAATCAGCTTAATAGGCATATGGTATTGCATGGAGAATCTCTAGATTACGGAAGCAAAGTGAATGGCTTAAAGGCCATCTCTCTAATCAATTATGTGGCGCAGGCATTGGATACAAATGCAGGCATCCCCTAACGAACGTTTGCCTCTTTATGAGCTGGGTGGTTGTACTTCAGTAATCAAAATATGATCCGTTTGACCGACGTTTTCTAATGTAAGAGGCTAGTAAAGTAATTTGACTTTGTTTTTTGGTTAGCATTTTATTAGAAGGAATAGGGACTAAAGACTATGAAGCAAAAGGTGACACTAAAACCAATTACTCCTAATACTATCTACTTTCCATCATTTGATGAGTTCGCTCGTTTTCTCGGCTTTGGTATTTCGGCAAGATCCAAAGCTAAAGTCTTTAAGGAAATGTTATCGTCAGACTTGAAAATATCGCCTCGCTCTCTCGATAACCTGGGGAGCATCGGTATATCGGAGAAAACAGCCCGCCGTGCATCTTGGCCAATACTGCGGTTTCTGTTTAAAAGTGGATTGCTTCAGATACTGAAGTTATCGCCCAAAGCCTATAGAGCGACGGAAGTTATTCACGAATGGCGTATATTTCTCCTTAGCTTCAAGCATGCGAACCCAGACATCAATCTTCAGCCATTAC
>NZ_BATM01000032.1 GCF_000467185.1 Vibrio ezurae NBRC 102218 | reverse complement strand
TGGTATAAACCTAGCATGCTATAAAAACAACAATGCCCGAACTTATCATTCGGGCATTGTTGTTTTAGAAGATTACAATTTTTCTATATTGGTTAAGTTAAACAGAAATCAACCAATATAGAGTTAAATAATTACCACCTCACACTAATACTTCACTTCAAGCGCCAACCATCTGGGTAACCATCTTGGTCGATATCCTGAATACCATCATAACCATCAGATAAATGAGTAAGAGATTGAGATGCATTCATCAAATTACTATCTTTGTTTAGTGGATTTTGACCTAAGTTGTACTCTTTTCCATCTGAAACACCATCACCGTCAGTATCCCACTTGCCAGGATCAAGACATGGTTGAACATTACCTACAACAGAATAATCACAAAATGACATTTCAAAATCATCAGTTAGACCATCGCCATCCGTATCTTTATTTGGATCTGGCGCGTAAGCTTTTGTCATTGGACTAGAGAAAACTTTTTGATTTTGATTTTGTCCCCAAATCACAACTGTTCCATCAGCTCTTATAGCCGCAAACGCCCCCTGAGTTCCACTATCTAAAGGAGTTATTGAAATAACATCATGTAATTGAGATTGTACTGAAATAGAGTTACCTCCAGATACTTTACTACCCCAAGTAACAACACTACCATCCTTTTTCAAAGCAGCAAATGCGTAAGAATTTGAATAAATGGCTTGGACATCAGCCTTAAGCATATCCTCTACCAAAGAACTATCCCCACCAGCTTTAGAAGCTCCCCAAGTAACAACTGAACCATCATTTTTTAATGCCGCAAAGGCAAACGCTGTTGAGTAAATAGATACCACACCACTAGCTAAAGAATTAGAAACAGAAGAACTATCTCCACCATCTTTACCCCAAGTAACAACTGAACCATTTACTTTTAGAGCTGCAAATGCTGTTGAAGTACAATATAAGGTACGTACACCTGACTTCAATTGCTCTGACACACCAGAACTATCTCCACCATAATTGAGACCTCTAACATGTAGTTTTCCTCCGAATTGATCTATGTCTCCAAAAGTAACTACTGAGCCATTACTTCGAAGAATAGCTACAACTCCTAAAGGATTACTTTTAATCGCGACTGCTCCGCTATCGACGATAGTTTGAAATTCAGGTAAACGGTTAGCTGCTCGATATACTCGGAATACTGACCCATCATCCTCTAAAAATAATAATCCGTTGTCACCCGAAGCTACAATATTTTGATTAATAGAAGTATCAAAATTTATCCATTGATCATGATACTCTCTATTTAATAATGCGATAGAACCACTTTTTGACAATGCAACTGATGCATCACCAATATCTACAGATTTATAAGTCCCAGTAATATTTCTTCCTGTTGTCTCCCATTGATGTCCCCAAACTTTTATAGAACCATCTCGCTTCAAGACTGCAACATTATCACCATGGGTTGATACAGAAACAGCATTATGTACTCGAATTGCATTCGTATGATCCGTTGAACTCCACCCTGAATATTCACTAAAGCTAGGGTATCCCACATAGCCAAATCCCTTTGAATAAACTGAACCATCCTTTGTAAGGATAACAAACGCATGCTCAGAGGGGTAAACAGCTATTGCATTTTCATCAAGAATAGTACTAATTCTTGGCTGGTTATTATTATCTACATCAATAGTTACAACGGAACCATCATGTTTTAATATCGCAAATTTATTTGAATTAGCATAGATTTCCTTTACTTGCTCAGGGATAGGGTAATCTTGTATTGGAGACTTCAATATTACGCTTTTAGCCGGTGTCAAGTTGCTCATTGTCACCGTTTGAGTCGAAGGAGACAAATCAATCATAGGTACTGCTTCAATAGCGGGTTTCAAATCTGTCATATCTATCGTTTTAGTAGCAGGCGTCAACTCAGTCATATCTATCGTTTTAGTAGCAGGCGTCAACTCAGTCATCGATACCGTTTTAATCGCAGATACCAGATTAGCCATTGGTACTGTTTTGGTTGCCAATTCCAAACCTATCATAGGTATAACTTTAGTTGCTGAAGTCAACTCCGACATAGGGACTGTCTGTTCCTTTAAGATCACTCTCGCTTTAGGGGTATCTTTGTTCAAAGAAAGAGTTTTAGTCGAAGAATCACTGCTATCACAAGCAGTAAGTAATGAGGCTAAAACTAAAATAAAGGCAATATTTTTCATTTTTATTCCTGATCAGGTTAAATGAAATCAAATTTCATTTTGTTATGCGCTTTGCTTTTTTTTTATTAGATATAAGTTACCCTCATGTTAAAAGAAAGCTTCCTGATATATAAACTAAAGAGCTTAGCTATCATCATTAGATATAGTATACATAATTAAGATTAGATATTTTAAATAAATATAGATTTAGAATAATAATCATATTTATATACCTATTTTTATACTTATTAGTTATAAAAGCATTAGATGTAACTTTTAGAATTATGTTATAAAATTTAAGTTTTCATATTAAAATAAAAGCATATTCTCAATCATAAGAATATGCTTTTATTTATTACTGTAAACATAACTCTAATTATTTATATTTTATCCCAAATACAATAAGTTAGATTAATATACTCACTAAAACAATTTTTGACCCTCTAGTCCCCGAGACTGACAAAACTCCCCTGTACCTGCTCGACTAGGTGCTTAGGAGAGATCTCAATTTCCAAGCCGCGTTTACCCCCGCTGATACACATTGAAGTCAGCGCTTGGGCGCTCTGATCAACAAAAGTCGGCAGACGTTTTTTCTGCGCAAGAGGACTAATGCCCCCGACCAAATAGCCAGTGACTTTTTGTGCCAGTTCTGGGTTTGCCATAGCGGCTTTTTTCAGTTTGTTGGCTTTAGCAGCCAATTTTAGATTGAGCTTGGTGTTTACAGGGATGACCGCAACTCCAAGGCCGTTGGCGGTGCCATCCACAGAGAAAAGAAGGGTTTTAAACACCTGCTCGGCGGGCTTTCCCGTAGCCTCTACGGCTTCTTGTCCGAAACTGTCATGGTTAGGGTCATGCTTATATTGATGAAGTTCAAAGGGTACCTTGTTCTTTTTCAATAAACGTACAGCAGGTGTCATAATGTTATCTTGTCCTATTCGTAAGTCATTTCCCCTCGAGATTCGTAACGTCGAATATCAATAGGGCTATTCGTTTCAAGATACTCCTTCAATACTTCGGCATCAACAAAGCCGGTATTAACAAAACCGCTGTGATCTTTAATCACAGGGTAACCGTCTCCACCAGCGGCATTAAAGCTTGGCACACTGAAGCGATACATTTTATCTTCTTCTAGCACTTTCCCGCCAATTTTGACGTTTTTCACCCCATCTTTTGCCACAGTCATCGAAATACCAGAAAACTGTGCATACGCACCTGAATCGGTTGGCTTAGTCGCGACTGCATTTAGGTAATCTAAAATCTCAGATCCTTTCATATCGACATAAGTAATGATGTTGCCAAACGGCTGCACTGTCAGCACGTCTTTGTAGGTAATGTCCCCTTCGGCAATAGAGTCACGCACACCACCTGAGTTCATGACGCCAAAATCCGCTTTAGCACGTTGCATGTGCGCAGTGGCAATTAAACGACCTAAGTTAGTTTGCTCAAACCTAACCTTATTACGGTCCCCTTCCAGTTTGCCGTTGGACTGCGCTATTTTCACATTCAGTTTGGCTTGCCCTTGCTCTTGGTATGGCGTTAAGAAGTCTTCTATGTCTGAATCAGCTTCGATTTTTTCACCAACAATTACGCGCTGTTTTTTGCCATCCACTTCCACTTTTTTCGTCAGGTTAATCGGCACTAACGCATAATGAACAAGCTCTAGCTCGCCATCAGAATATTCATAGTCAGCACGCCCAACGTATTTACCCCACTCGAAGGCTTGCATGATCCAAGTGCCATTTTGTTGGTCTGGTTGACAGGCATCCCCCGGCTTAAAGTTCTTTTTCACCAAGTTTGGGCCTTCCATACACACGGGCTCTTGGGAGTGACCGCCAATCACCATATCAAGTGCGCCTTCTGGCAAGTAACGAGCAAGAGCCACATCGCCCGGTGCATTGCCACCATGTTGACCGTTTTGGTAGTGCCCCATGTGCGTGACCGCAATGGTAATATCCGGTTGTTCGCGAGTTTCAATCTCTTTTAGCAATTGTCTTGCTTCAGATTTAGGGTCTCTAAATTCTAAGCCTTGGATGTATTCAGGATTACCGATTTTGGCAGTGTCTTCCGTGGTTAAGCCTATAACCGCAATTTTTAAACCGTCTTTATCAAACATTTGATAAGGCTGAAATTTTCGCTGTTGACTCTGTTTTTCGTAAATATTGGCCGACAACATCGGGAACTTAGCCCATTGTTGCTGTTTTTCTAATACCGATAATGGGTTATCAAATTCATGGTTACCAATCGCCATCGCATCGTAGCCCAGTAAGGTCATGCCTTTGAAATCAGGTTCTGCATCCAGAAGATCCGACTCTGGTACACCCGTATTGATGTCACCACCCGATAGTAGCAACACCGCGCCACCTTCAGATTCAACTTCTTGACGAATTTGATCAATCAGGGTTTTTCTGGCCGCCATACCCAATTCACCGTATTTGTTTGGCCAAAAACGACCGTGGTGATCATTGGTATGTAGGATTGTCAGTTTTTGCACGTCGTCATTGTTGCTGACCACGATATCGTCTGATGCACAACCTACGGCTAGCGTCCCTACTGCTATTGCTAATACGAGTGATTTCATTTGCAACCATTACTATTCAATTAGATGTGTATGCAAAAAATAGCAACAAAAAAACGGGCTTGCGAATGCAAAGCCCGTTTTTATTAAAAGTATCACAGAGTTGTGAATAGAAACTCTATTTAATATCTATCTGTGCAAAACTTTTGATTAAATCATCCAAAGATTTCATCTGCGCCAAGAACGGCTCAAGTTTATCCAGTGGTAATGCTGAAGGGCCGTCACAACGCGCTTTATCTGGGTCTGGATGCGCTTCGATAAATAAGCCAGCAATGCCAGTAGCGAGACCTGCTTTAGCAAGCTCTACTGTTTGCTCACGACGACCACCAGAGGCAGCGCCACTTGGGTCACGCATTTGCAGTGAGTGAGTCACGTCAAAGATGATAGGGCTGCCGTTAGACACTTTTTTCATCACGCCAAAACCTAGCATATCAACCACTAAGTTGTCGTAACCCATGCAAGCGCCACGCTCACATAAGATGATCTTGTCGTTGCCACACTCAGCAAATTTATCAACGATATTACCCACTTGATTTGGGCTCATAAACTGAGGTTTTTTAACGTTAATCACGGCGCCTGTTTTTGCCATCGCTTCAACAAGGTCAGTTTGACGCGCTAAGAAAGCAGGTAATTGAATCACATCAACCACTTCCGATACAGGTTGAGCTTGTGCTTCTGTGTGTACATCAGTGATGATCTTAACGCCAAAAGTAGACTTCAATTCTTCAAAGATGCGCATCCCTTCTTCAAGGCCAGGACCACGATAAGAGTGGACTGAGCTGCGGTTTGCTTTATCAAATGACGCTTTAAATACGTAAGGGATCCCTAAGCGATCGGTCACTTCTACGTACTGTTCACAAGCACGCATAGCCAGATCGCGAGATTCAAGAACGTTGATCCCACCAAACAGCGTAAAAGGCTTGTCATTAGCAACTGAAATATCACCAACCTGAACGACTTTTTGTTCCATATCCATCTCTCTTTTTATTGAGCGCTAGTGTAAAACCACTGGCTCGTCATTAATTGCTTTTAGCTGTAGCTTAAGTATCTCAGCCGCAGGATCTTCTGGGCAGTTCTCAATAAAGAACTCATAGTCTTTACGCGCAATTTGAAAACAATCTAATTGCTGATAAATAAAGCCTCTATCGCGGATCTCATACGGATCTTCTGGCACTAGACTCAATGCTAAATCACTGCATGCTAGAGCTTGAGTATAGCGTTCCTCTCGCATCAATGCGCCTTTGAGTACGCCTAACCAACGTCCGATAATGGTGGATGTATCCGCCACTTGTAAGTGCTCAGGTTTTAACATCGCTGAATTACCTTCTGCACCTTTAAGCCAAGATTGCAAAGTATGCTTTGCGACATATTCACCATTAAAAGGGTTCACATAATCATGCTTCATGTGTGGCCACTCAACCACCAATAAGAACTGAGTAGGAAAGCTAACCCCTTTGATAGGAAAGCCCAGTTTACGCCCTAAAAATAGCAATAACGCCCCAAGACTGACGGGAATACCTTTTTTACGTTGCAACACTTTTTCGATAAAGGCGTTTTCAGAGGAAAAATAATTCTCGTAGTCGCCTTTAAAACCCCACTGCTGATAAAACAGGCGCAGTAGAGCATCAAAGCGTGCTTTTTCATTACTTTCTCGCGCTAGCTCTTGCTCTGCTTCATCCAGCATTTTCTCTAGCTGCAACTCAACCCATGTTGCATTAACACTAGGGTCGACTTGAGCACAAAGACGCAAAGCACCTTCGACTAATTCCAAATCATCGAGACCTTTAAACCACAGATCTGACATCGTTTACCCCATAAGTATCGGCATTTTTGTCATGCCGATCTTCGCTGCCATTAATAACCAACCCAACGCACCTAAGAAGGCAAAACCTCGCAATAGCTGGTTTTTACCCAATTTCAGAGCAAACACGCCTAAAGCGATATACGCCAAAACGCAGGTAAATTTTTCTGTTAGCCACTCAGAACCAGGTCTAAATGGCACCCACCCCGTAACAAGTAGCAATAAAATGCCCGATAAAATCAGCAAGCCATTCACTGCATGCGGCGTAATTTTAATGAATTTCTTATTCTGTAATGGAGATTGAGTCACCATTAAAATGTATTGAGTGATAAATAATCCTGCGCTCAATGCAATTAAGATCAGGTGGATATTTTTTAATGCTACGTACATTCATTTCTTCCTTTAAATTGACCTAAGGTCACTCTATCTTGACCTGCGTAGTCTTGTTCAGTGGATACCAACTGATAGCCCATATCCAGCAATATTTGTCGAGTCTGCTCGCCTTGTTCAAAGCCATGCTCCATCAACAGCCAGCCGCCATCGGCAAGGTAATTTCTAGCATGTTTAGCGATGTGTCGTAAATCTGCCAACCCATTGTCAGCAGCCACCAGCGCCGAGTCGGGTTCAAATCGTACATCCCCCACCACTAAATGAGGATCGTGCTCATCAATGTAAGGTGGGTTGGAAACAATGATCTGAAAACGCCCTTCATCTGCAACGGGATCAAACCAGCTACCTTGTAAGAATCGTGCATTTTTAATGCCCAGCTTATTGGCGTTACCCGTCGCTAGCACGCACGCATCGTCTTGAATATCCACACCAATAAACTCAAAGTGAGGGCACTCAGACGCTAACGCTAACGCTATAGCACCTGTACCTGTTCCCAAATCAAGTCCTTTACCCGGTGTCGAGCCTATTTTATCCAATGCCAATTCCACTAATCGTTCCGTGTCAGGACGTGGAATCAACGTTGTCGGGGATACATTAAGCGCTAAAGACCAAAACTCGCGTTCGCCGGTAATATAAGCGATGGGTTCTCCCTTAATACGGCGCGCCATGAGGGCATTGAAATCTTGATACTGCGCTTCTGTCAGCACTTTCTCAGGCCAAGTAAGCAAATAGCTACGAGGCTTTTGCAATACATGACACAACAAGACAGACGCGTCGAGCTTTGCAGAGTCAATACCAGACTCAAGCAAACGCTGAGTCGCTGTATTTAGCGACTCTTGTAGGCAAGGTAAAGACACGAGTTAGTTGTTTTCAGAAAGAGCAGCAAGCTGATCGGCTTGATGTTCCGTTAGAACAGGATCGATCAATGCCTGCATGTCACCTTCTAATACTTCATTTAGACGGTATAAAGTTAAGTTGATGCGGTGATCCGATACACGTCCCTGAGGATAGTTGTACGTACGGATTCGGTCACTACGATCACCAGAGCCTAATAGGTTACGACGAGTGTCTGACACTTCAGCCGCGCGCTTCGCTTCTTCTGCTTGAATAATACGAGCAGCCAGTACTGACATCGCTTTAGCTTTGTTTTTGTGCTGTGAACGCTCATCCTGACACTCAACCACAGTACCTGTTGGTAAGTGAGTAATACGGATAGCAGAGTCTGTGGTGTTAACGTGCTGACCACCTGCGCCCGATGAACGGAAGGTATCAATTTTCAGATCACTGGCTTTGATTTGTGGAAGCTCAGCTTCAGGGATCTCAGGCATAATCGCAACAGTACACGCCGAAGTATGTACACGACCTTGAGATTCAGTCTCTGGAACACGCTGTACGCGGTGACCGCCAGATTCAAACTTCATGGTGCCGTATACGCCATCACCAGAGACTTTCGCGATCACTTCTTTGTAACCACCTTGCTCTGATTCATTAGCACTCATGACTTCTACGCGCCAACCTTTCTTCTCTGCAAATTTTGAGTACATGCGGAAAAGGTTGCCTGCAAAGATACCGGCTTCATCGCCACCCGCACCCGCACGGATCTCTAAGAAACAGTTACGCTCATCATTTGGATCTTTTGGTAGCAATAGAATTTGTAGCTCATCGGTCAAAGACTCGATGTTGGCTTTTGCATCTTTAATTTCTTCCTGAGCCATTTCTTTCATCTCAGGATCGTCTTCGTTAGCCATATCTTGCGCTGCTTCAAGATCTTCTTGAGCTTGCTGATAAGCTTGGAAGCATTTGGTGACTTCCTCTAGTTGAGAGTACTCTTTTGATAGTGCACGAAACTTGTTTTGATCACCGATAACATCCGGATCACCAAGTAGGTGTTGCACTTCTTCATAACGCTCAACTAACGTCTCCAATTTTACTAATATCGATGCTTTCATATTCTTCTTAAAAATAGTTATAGGTCTTCAAGACCAAGGCTTTTTCTTATTACAGCTAAATCATCCAACGCCCCTTGCTCAGCCGCTTCTTGAAGCGCTTTAGTCGGCAAGTGAATCAGTTTATTGGTTAACTTATTACTTAACTCTAATAATACTTTTTCTGGATCACCACCCATGCTCAATGTTTGTAAGCTTTTGGCAAGTAATTCACGACGCGCACAATCAGACGCACGGCGATAATCCCTAATACTTTCTACCGCCTTGCGAGAGCGTAACCAGTTTTTAAACTCTTTGCTCTCTACGGCGATAATTTTTTCTGCTTGAATCGCTTCTGTTCGGCGTTGCTCAATATTTTGGTCAATAATCGATTGCAAATCGTCCACAGTATAAAGATACGCATCACTCAATTCAGAGACTTCGGACTCTATGTCCCTAGGCACCGCAATATCAATAAACAATATAGGCTTATGTCGGCGAATTTTCAGCGCACTTTCTACCATTCCCTTCCCTATAATCGGTAAAGGGCTGGCGGTAGAGCTGATCACGATATCGGTCTCAACCAGTGTTTGTGGAATTTCACTCAAACTGATGACTTGCCCATCAAACTGCGCTGCCAAACCTGCCGCACGTTCACGCGTTCGGTTAGCTACGGTCATTTGATGACATCCGGTATCGGCTAAGTGCTTGGCAACCAACTCAATGGTTTCACCCGCGCCAACTAAGAGCACTTTAGAGCGCTCCAGTGACTCAAAAATATGTTTCGCTAGCGTGCATGCGGCATACGCAACAGAAACGGCGTTCCCACCAATATCGGTTTCAGTACGGACCCGTTTCGCCACGGAAAAGGCTTTTTGAAATAACTTATCTAAATTGCCTTTTACCGCGCCATATTCTTTGGCGTTAGCATAGGCTTGTTTAACTTGCCCAAGTATCTGAGGTTCACCCAACACCAAAGAGTCTAAACCACATGATACTCTCATCAAGTGCTGAATGGCTTCTTCATCACTGTAATAATAGAGGCTGGGTTTTAAGTCATCACCGTTCACTTGATGAAAATCGATAAGCCAATCAACGATATTATTTGTTGAAGAGGCATCAATATACAGTTCGGTACGATTGCACGTTGATAGGATAACGCTACCTTTGACCTCAGACATAGAATTCAGCTGCTGTAAGGCGTCGCTCATCTTATCAGGAGAAAACGCGACTTTCTCTCTCAGCTCCACCGAAGCGGTATTGTGATTGATTCCTATAGTCAATAAAGGCATTTACTACTTAGACATACAAAAGAAAAACGCAATTTTACTTGAACCACTACAGCAATAAAAGGGGCTTTATTGTATCATTAGCTTAAACCTTGAATCAGAGCTCTAATTCTTGACATGCAAATCACTCAAACGTCTCCTATTTTGAAATGCTTGCGCAGGTTTACCCCCTTCTTTATTGTTTTGTTACTGTTTGGTTGTGAAACCACACCACCGCTTCCGACCCACAGCGTCGAATATCAAAGCCATCAAGCAAAACTGACCAAGCTTTCGCACTTTACTCTTTCTGGAAAACTGGGCTACATCGACCCGACTCAGCGTCAAAGTTTAAACTTCCATTGGAAGCAAACACCACAACAAAGCCAATTGCGACTTTCCACGTTTTTAGGCAAAACCGTGCTCAATTTAAACATAAATGAGCAAGGTGCCACGGTGACGGACATTCACGGAAAACGCTATTTCGATAAAGATGCCGATCTCTTGTTCTATCAATTAACAGGTATGCGTCTACCGATTGTCTATATGCAAGACTGGATAAAAGGGCAACCCACCGCCGCTGATGACTTCCAAGTTTCAGAGAACGGTACATTAGCCTCATTAGAACAGACCCGTGGTGGACAAACCTGGTTGATGGACTATAAAAGCTATCAAGAAACCGAGACGTTACTGTTACCGAATAAGATGACTCTATCGAGACAACCAATAAAACTGAATATTGTTATCAGTAAGTGGGATATACAATGATCACCAGCACGACTACTTGGCCATCGCCAGCCAAGTTAAATTTGTTTTTGTACATTACCGGTCGCCGTGACAATGGCTACCACGATTTGCAAACCCTATTTCAGTTCATTGACTTTGGTGATGAGCTCACCATTACAGCCAATCACAGCGGCAATATCACTATTACACCTGAGCTTGAAGGTGTGCCTGTAGAGCAAAATCTCATCTGGAAAGCGGCGGTGGCACTAAAAGAAGCGAGTCTTAAACGCTCAGCATCTTCAGTCCCCTCTTCCCTTGGCGCTGATATCCACATCAATAAGATTTTGCCTATGGGCGGAGGGATTGGTGGCGGTTCATCCAATGCTGCTACTACCTTAGTCGCGCTCAACTTTCTATGGCAACTTGATATTCCTTTACCTGAATTGGCTAAAATGGGCTTAACTTTAGGGGCGGATGTCCCTGTGTTTGTACAAGGTTTTTCTGCATTTGCTGAAGGGGTGGGTGAATCTTTGACTAAAGTTAAACCAGAAGAAAAATGGTACTTGGTCGTTAGACCCAATCAAAGCATTTCCACAGCGGAGATATTTTGTCACCCAGATCTAACAAGAGATACACAAAAACGCAGTTGGGAAGAGCTAAAAAGCACCCCTTACGAAAACGATTGCGAAAAAATAGTGCGTTTACTGTACCCAGAGGTTGATAAGCAACTTTCTTGGCTGTTACAATACGCGCCGTCAAGATTGACGGGAACAGGTTCTTGCGTTTTTTCTGAGTTTGATACTCAACTAGAGGCACAAACCATACTAAAACAACTTCCCGAAAATACAACAGCATTTGTTGCACAAGGAAACAATATTTCTCCTTTGCACCTGACATTGGCGCAGTTATCTGCCCAAACACTACCCAATTAACTGGACGCAACCTTGAGGTTTCCACCGTGCCTGATATGAAGCTATTTGCTGGTAACGCTACACCTGAACTAGCCCAACGCATTGCTGACCGCCTATACATTTCTCTAGGTGATGCTGTCGTTGACCGTTTTTCTGATGGCGAAGTCGCTGTACAAATTAATGAAAACGTTCGCGGTAGCGATGTATTTATCATTCAATCTACCTGTGCTCCTACCAATGACAACCTGATGGAATTGGTAGTAATGATTGACGCAATGCGTCGTGCTTCTGCCGGCCGTATTACAGCTGTAATCCCTTACTTCGGCTACGCTCGCCAAGATCGCCGTGTGCGCTCTGCTCGTGTGCCAATTACAGCAAAAGTAGTCGCTGACTTCCTATCTAACGTTGGTGTTGACCGCGTTCTAACTATCGACCTACACGCAGAGCAAATCCAAGGGTTCTTCGATGTACCAGTAGATAACATCTTCGGTACTCCAGTACTTCTTGAAGATATGATCAACCGTGGCCTAGAAGATCCTGTTGTTGTATCTCCTGACCTAGGCGGCGTTGTACGTGCTCGCGCTACAGCAAAAGCACTTGGTGATGTTGATATTGCTATCGTAGACAAACGTCGTCCACGCGCTAACGTTTCTGAAGTAATGAACCTTATTGGTGACGTTGAAGGTCGTGACTGTGTGATCGTTGATGACATGATTGATACAGGTGGCACACTATGTAAAGCGGCTGAAGCTCTAAAAGAGCGTGGCGCTAAACGTGTATTTGCTTACGCAACACACGCTGTGTTCTCTGGCACTGCTGCGAAAAACATCAAGAACTCAGTTCTTGACCAAGTGATCATCACAGACTCAATTACACTAAGCAAAGAAATGGCAGCAACAGGTAAAGTCTCTCAGTTGACTCTATCTAGCATGCTTGCAGAAGCAATTCGTCGCATTAGCAACGAAGAGTCTATCTCTGCGATGTTTAGCAACTAAGTCATAATGCTCTAATTGCTCGAATATTGAGTGAGTTATTGTGAACTAGAATAATATCCTGAATCCCGGTACTTATTATTAAGCGCCGGGATTTTTTACTCTTATTAGTTACTTTTTACTCTTACTGATATTGCGTGCTATCATATCGCGCTTTTTGTTGTCACCTACATTTACGAGAGTTAAATCTTGAGCCAAGAAATTAAATTACTTGTTGGCCTGGCAAACCCAGGCCCCGAATATGCTAGAACACGTCATAATGCAGGCGCTTGGGTAATCGAAGAGTTAGCTCGAGTCCATAATGTGACACTAAAAAACGAACCGAAATTTTTCGGTTTAACAGGCAGAATCCTGGTTCATGGCCAAGATCTTCGCTTGCTAATCCCAACTACTTTTATGAATCTTTCTGGTAAATCAGTCTCAGCTCTGGCTAAGTTTTATCAAATAAAACCCGAAGAGATAATGATTGCCCACGATGAACTAGACTTACCTCCAGGTGTAGGCAAGTTCAAAAAAGGGGGCGGTCACGGTGGACATAACGGACTGAAAGACTCCATAAGTAAACTGGGCAACAACAAAGAATTTTACCGACTACGCATCGGCATCGGACACCCGGGTCATAAAGACCGTGTGGCGGGCTATGTATTAGGCAAAGCTCCAGCCAAAGAGCAAGAATGCCTTGATGCCGTAGTCGACGAATCCGTCCGCAGTTTAGATATATTACTGAAAGACGGTTTAACTAAAGCACAAAATCGCTTACACACGTTCAAAGCAGAATAAGGTTTTAATCATGGGTTTTAAATGTGGCATCGTTGGTCTTCCAAACGTTGGTAAATCAACTCTTTTCAATGCGCTTACCAAAGCAGGTATCGAGGCGGCAAACTTCCCGTTTTGTACTATCGAACCAAACACAGGCGTTGTTCCTGTGCCAGATCTACGTTTAGACGCTCTTGCTGAAATCGTAAATCCACAAAAAATTCTGCCAACTACAATGGAATTTGTAGACATTGCAGGTCTGGTTGCGGGTGCATCTCGTGGTGAAGGTCTAGGTAACAAATTCCTAGCTAACATCCGTGAAACTGACGCTATCGGACACGTTGTTCGCTGTTTCGAGAACGAAAACATCGTTCACGTATCAGGTAAAGTATCCCCTATCGAAGACATTGAGGTGATTAACCTTGAGCTTGCAATGGCTGATCTTGATAGCTGTGAACGTGCTATGCACCGCAATGCTAAAAAAGCAAAAGGCGGCGATAAAGACGCTAAATTTGAACTGGCTGTTTTAGAAAAGCTACTTCCGGTTCTAACTGAAGGCGGCATGGCTCGTACGATTGAACTAAGCAAAGAAGAACTGGCGGCTGTTGGTTACTTAAACTTCTTAACGCTTAAGCCAACGATGTACATTGCTAACGTGGCTGAAGATGGCTTTGAAAATAACCCTTATTTAGACGCTGTTCGTGAATTTGCAGCCAAAGAAAATAACGTTGTTGTTCCTGTTTGTGCGGCTATTGAATCAGAAATGGCAGAGCTAGATGATGAAGATCGTGCTGAATTCCTAGCCGATATGGGCATTGAAGAGCCGGGGCTAAACCGCGTTATTCGTTCAGGTTACGATCTACTGACCCTACAAACTTACTTCACTGCTGGCGTGAAAGAAGTACGTGCATGGACAATCCCTGTAGGTGCAACAGCGCCACAATCAGCAGGTAAGATCCATACAGACTTTGAAAAAGGCTTCATTCGTGCTGAAGTTGTCGGCTACGACGATTTCATCCAATTTAAAGGTGAAAGTGGCGCTAAAGATGCGGGTAAATGGCGTCTAGAAGGCAAAGACTACGTGGTTAAAGATGGCGATGTCATCCACTTCCGCTTTAACGTCTAATCTGATTTTCTCAGTTATCCGTTAAAACATAAAAAGATCGCTACGGCGATCTTTTTTTATTTCTACTGCACAGTTTCACTCACTCACCATTTTTAATAGTGGTCGACACCAAAGATAATACTTAATACCAATCGTACTAAGTAAGTGGTCATTCTAGCTGGAAAAACAATCGCTCATTTCCGCCACTTATCAATAACAAAAGAGGCACTTTGCCTTTTAAATGCCTCTTTATGATACTCGTTTCAATACGGTCTAACTTTGCACATTATTAGATGTTTTTTGCATAAAAACAGGGCGCTTTGTTTAAAAATAGTTCGAACAGACTATAAGAAACAAAATCTTCAAAAAAACTATTGACGCTTTCCTGTGATATACGCATAATGCGCTCCGTTCTCGACACTGTATAACAGGGTTGAGAAATGACAATATGGTAATGGCTACTTAGCTCAGCTGGTTAGAGCACATCACTCATAATGATGGGGTCGCAGGTTCAAATCCCGCAGTAGCCACCATTTCCTAAACACTTTCTTTTGAGAGTTGTTAGGAAATA
>NZ_BATM01000033.1 GCF_000467185.1 Vibrio ezurae NBRC 102218 | reverse complement strand
AACGCCACTATCGAGTATTTTAACAAGCTAGAATGGCCCGTTATTTAGTACGATGGGTATTACACCTATAGCTAATCAATTCAACGACAGATCGACTTTGCCACTTGCGTCTCGCATAAAGTTAAATATACTGCATATATATACAGGTGTTTATTATGCAAAATATTATTGATTTATTACAACGTAAGCAATTGATCTGGAAGGGATCAGAACAAAGCATCCCGCTTATCAATCAACCATCTTATCTTAGTGAATGGGATACCTATTTAGAGGGTTTTCCAAAAACAGGACTCATGGAGATCCAATCTGAATTTGGTATTGGTGAGCTAAGGCTACTGACTCCTATGCTGCAATCAAACACTCAAGATCGCTCCTTAGTGTTAATTAATCCACCAGCGCCACCGTGTGCTCATTACTTTGAAGCAGAAGGAATAGCTCTGCACAATATCTTGGTCATCAATAGTACCGAGCATGACCTATGGGCCGCAGAGCAATGCTTAAAAAGCGGCAGTTGCACTTGTGTATGCTTGTGGCACCCACAGCTAGAAGTTCATCAAGCAAGACGTCTGCAAGTGGCGGCTGAAAAAGGCCGAGCATTAAGTGTGCATTTCAATCTTGACCGCCAAAATCGCTGTTCATTACCCATCCCTCTTAGCGTACAGCTAGAGGCCACAGAAAATGGAGTTAAAGTGAGCGTAAATAAACGTCGCGGAGGATGGCAACAGCACTCTTTTACTATCGACTTTAGCCACCGCTGGCCGCAACTTTGTACAGAAAAGCCGACGCATCAAGTCATTCCTTTTCCTCGACGCAAAAGGCAACACGCATGAACCTATGGCTGTATATTCATTTTCCACAATTGCAATTAGACACGCTGTTTTCTCACTCGAATTTGGGGACTAATCCCAAAGAGGAGCACGCTTCTAGCTTTGACTCTCAGTGCCAAGATTTCAAGAACCCAGCTATCGGTATTGTCCAACAGCATAAAATTGTCCAACTCAATCAAGCCGCTTCTGATAAAGGCATTCAGTTAGGAATGGGATTAGGTAGCGCCGCTTCACTGTGTGCCGAGCTACAGGTACTGCCGTACCAACAAGCCATCGAAGTCGATAAACTACAACAAATAGCCCAATGGCTCTATGTGTACACTTCGGATATGACCCTATTTACAGAGCAAGGAATCTTGCTCAAAGTATCCAATATGCTCACCTTGTATCGCAACCTCGAAAGCTACTGGAAAACCATTTCACAGCACCTCGATCAACTGCATTTACACTATCACTACGCGACGGCTTTCTCTCCTTTGGCAGCAAAACTGTTAGCCGAGACTCACTACGATCACATTACCGATGATAAGCAGGCTATTGAACACTCTATGCTGCAACGCCCGCTTATGGCAACAGAACTCAGTCCATCAAACATAGAAAAACTAGCTCGTATCGGCGTGCATAATTTAGCTCAATTAACCGCACTGAACATGACCGATATTGCGCGTCGATTCGATATTCAAGTGGTGAATTATGTGGGACGCTTATTAGGACAATTTAAGCACCCTGTGCAGTTTTACCACCCTCCCGCTGACTTTAATCAGCACCTTAATTTATTGTTTGAGATTGAACATACTCACAGCTTAATGGCACCGTTAACCTGTTTATTAGAACAAATGGAGTGCTTTTTAAAGCTAAGAGATAAAGTGGCTTATGAGATACAACTCAGCCTGTACCAAAGAGATAAATCACAACAAAACATCACTTTTTACTCTGCTGCTGGAGATTACCAAGCGCGTAAGTGGTTGCAACTGTCTAAACTGACTCTTGAATCAACCCAATTAAACGCTCCTATTTTATCGATTCGCCTACAAGCCATTCGAACGGGAGAAACACCCGCGACCAAAAGTGATTTATTTGATCAGCATACTGGAGAAGTCTCGCCTTTAGAGTTGCTCTCTTTACTGCAAGCCAAACTAGGTAAAACCGCAATAACTGGAATCACCTCCAATAACGACCCTAGACCAGAGGCCAGTACCCGTTATATTGATCCTTTTTCCAAGCCAAATAATAAAGCTCAGTCAACGCTTACCCGTCCTAGCTTTATTTATCCAGTTCCTCAACCTTTACACAGCCACGTTGAGATAATGCAAGGGCCAGAGCGGATACAAAGTGGATGGTGGGATGGCAATCCTATCAATAGAGATTACTTTATTGCTAGAGAGCAAGGAGGACGCTGCTTATGGGTATACAGAACCCCAAGTAAAGAATGGTTTATCCAAGGAGTGTTCAGCTAATGACTGACTTATCTTTTGCTGTTCAGCTGTAGTAGGTTAACCCAATGAACCAAGCCACTGTGCACTATGCCGAACTCTTTTGTCAGAGTAACTTCTCATTCTTAAGCGGTGCTTCACACCCTGAAGAGTTAATAACGCAAGCTGACTTTCTTGGCTACTCCGCACTTGCAATAACCGATGAATGCTCTTTAGCTGGAGTGGTAAGAGCGCATACTGCAATAAAAAACCACCACTTAAACATTAAGTTAATCGTCGGTAGTATGTTTTGGTTAAACCAAGAGTGCCAAATCGTATTACTTTGCCCAGATCAACAAGCCTATGCTGAGTTAGCTCGTATTATTACCAATGCACGCAGACGCAGTAGCAAAGGTGAGTATTCACTATCTCAATGGGACATACTGTCTATCAAACACTGCTTTATTATCTGGATACCGCAGATGAAGGAGTACGATCATGAATGGGCGCAATGGTTAACCAAACAACATCATTCTCGGTTATGGCTTGGGTTGCAAAGACACCTGACTCATGCTGATAAACAATACCTAAAATACAACCAAACTATCGCAGAACAATACGCGATCCCTATCACCGCCTGCGGTGGTGTATTAATGCACAATGCAACGCGCCTAGCACTGCAACATACTCTTGTTGCTATTAAGCATAATGCCAGCGTCGCCAGCATTAGTGAGCACCTACTGACCAATACAGAGCGAAGTCTGCGTAATAAAGAAAAGCTCAGTAAACTCTTTCGTAGAGAGTGGCTCGAAGAAGCGCACAACATCGCCCATCGCTGCTCTTTTAATTTAGCGAGCTTAGGTTACCAATACCCCGCTGAAATCGTCCCTGAATCTATGACGCCATTTGCACACTTATGCCAGTTAGTAAAACAAGGGAAACAACAGCGATTTCCTAATGGTGTTCCTCATGCTGTGCAAGCCACCATCGATAAAGAACTCCAACTTATTGATGAACTCAATTACGCGCATTTTTTCTTAACCATTCATGACATTGTGATGTTCGCTAAACGCAAGAACATCCTCTATCAAGGCCGAGGGTCTGCGGCAAACTCTGTCGTATGTTACTGCTTAGAAATTACCTCCGTCGATCCTAGACAAATATCAGTACTGTTTGAGCGTTTTATCAGTAAAGAGCGCAATGAACCGCCGGATATTGATGTGGACTTTGAACATCAACGCCGCGAAGAAGTGATCCAATACATCTATCAAAAATACGGACGTGAGCGAGCGGCGTTAGCCGCCACAGTGATTCGCTATCGGTTAAAAAGTGCGATTCGAGAAGTCGGTAAAGCATTAGCGATTGATGACACTCAACTCGACTTTTTTATCAAAAATATTAACCGTCGTGATGTCGGACTTAATTGGCAAGCGCAAATTTACGAGCTTGGGCTCAAACCCGATTCGCTAAAAGGGCAACTCTTTATCCAATTAGTCGATGAGATTATCGGGTTCCCACGCCACCTATCTCAACACGTTGGCGGCTTTGTTATTTCAGCAGGTCCCCTATATGAATTGGTACCAGTAGAAAACGCAGCTATGCCTGAACGAACCATCATTCAATGGGATAAAGACGATCTTGAAAGTTTAGGTTTGCTCAAAGTCGATGTGCTTGCTCTAGGGATGTTAAGTGCTATCCAACACTGCTTTCAATTAATTGCACGCCACCATCAACGTCAATTGAGCATCGCCGATATAACTCGCCTACAAGATGACCCCAAGGTGTACGCTATGCTACAGAAAGCCGATACCATTGGCGTTTTTCAAATAGAATCAAGAGCTCAAATGAGCATGTTACCGCGCCTAAAACCGCGCTGTTATTACGACTTAGTCATTCAAATTGCCATTGTAAGACCAGGCCCGATACAAGGCGATATGATTCACCCTTACTTAAAACGAAGACACGGTGAAGAAGCCATTTCATATCCGTCAAAAGAGGTTGAAAGTGTCCTTGCTAGAACCTTAGGCGTCCCCATATTTCAAGAACAAGTAATAAAACTGGCGATGGTGGCTGCTGGATTTAGTGGCGGTGAAGCAGACCAACTGCGTCGAGCGATGGCTGCTTGGAAAAAAAATGGCGACTTATTTAAATTTCGCGAGAAGCTCATTTCAGGAATGCGATCTCGTGGCTATGACAACCAGTTTGCAGAGCGGATCTTCGAACAAATTTGTGGATTTGGTGAATATGGCTTTCCCGAAAGTCACTCCGCCTCATTTGCTGTGTTAGCTTACTGCTCGGCATGGCTCAAACATTATTACCCTGCTGAGTTTTATACGGCCCTACTCAATAGCCAACCTATGGGGTTTTACTCACCTTCTCAGCTACTACAAGATGCCAAACGACATGGTATTACAGTGCATCCGATTAGCGTGAATCGCTCCTGTAATGAACACAGCATCGTCAGAAACAATGCGGTCAGTGAAATTCAATTAGGCTTAAGGCTGATTAAAGGGCTGTCTCAAACTAGTCGAGAACAACTACTGGCCGCACGCCCACATAATGGATTTACTCATCTGCAGCAAATCAAAAATATAGGCATTAATCGACAACAATTACACGCGCTGACATCGGCCAATGCACTGAGTGAGTTAGCAGGAGATCGTTACTCAACCCGCTGGCAACTAATGGATTCTGTAGAAGATCTCCCTCTATTCAATCAGCAACACAGTGATTCTGCTCCCCTAGAATACACTTTTCAGACTAACGATTATGAGGCTTTAATTGAAGACTATTCCGCAACAGGGCTATCGCTGAGTCAGCATCCTATTACCCTTTTAGAAAAAGAGAATAAATTAGGCCACTTCATTCGACAGAATCAATTAATCCACCAACCCCATCAATCCATGGTCACCGTTGTCGGCGTTGTAACAGGGCGACAATCACCTCATACCGCTGGCGGCATCACCTTCTTCACTCTAGAAGATGACACTGGCAATATAAACGTGGTGGTGTGGCAAGCTACAGCCAGGGCACAAAAGAAGAGTTATTTAACGGCTAAGATATTAAAAGTAAAAGGTATTATCGAAAAAGAAGGGGATGTCATACACGTCATCGCAGGCCAGCTAATTGATATCAGTGATGAGTTAATACAACTGGCAAGTCGTTCCCGTGATTTTCACTGAGAGAAGGCATCCGATAGAACAGGCTCATTCACATGTCTTTCACTAATGTAAAAAGCCGCTTTATCATCATAAAGCGGCTTAAATAAGAACTCGATATAAAGGGAAACTAAGCCCGTTTATGGTGAATTCGTTGATGGCCTTGCTTGTCATCCATGGTTTCCTCTATGTTTTCATCCATGACTTTGCTCTCATAAGCCTCAAGCATATTATTGTCTTGCATACCTTTAGGCTCAAAGAGTTGCTCTTTGCTCTCAGAACTTGAACCACTGCTATTTTCTGCAATTAAAACAGAGTGATTACCGTTAATAACATCGTTAAACACCTTTTCTTGAGCAAGAACAAATGGTGAAAACGCCACTATAGAGATGGTTATAAAGCCGATTTTTAGGTTCATATCAACGCCCTCGGTTAACTTATTAAAAGCTAGGAACGCCCTTAGATTTTAGTCGCTGGTTAATAATAAATAAATGTAGAGTCATTATTGTTTCTACTTCTATTTACATCACTCACCTCTAAGGAAGCACTCACTTCACGATAATTCCCACAAAGCAAATCTACTATCGCGAACAACACTTCGCCCCACTACCACCTAAAATCGATGAGATGAAGATAGCTAAATAGACCTTAGCAAAGCAAAAAATCTTTCATGTAACGACTTATACTAACCACAAACAAAAATGGATCACCCCTGTTTGCAAATACCAGAACGAGTGACCGTCTGATTGCGATTGTAAAGAGTACAGGTAACACAATTTCTATATCAGAAAGCTTAAAAGAGCTTTGCTCGTGGTACTTTTAAGAAATACTCCACTAGAAAACCTAAATGAGCTGTAGTGAAAAATTAGATAGGAGAATCGCATACTTTACAAAAGAAAATGACTTCATTTTAGTGGTCACTGCCCTGAGTCAACCACGACTACAGAGCCACTTATAACTGACATGTCACCCTAGAATTAGGTTTAGGGGGATGAAACTTACTGGTTCTGACGCAGCTTTTCACCAAGCATAGTAAAAAAGGTCAAGAACGGGTGCCTAGATGCAATACCACCGCTTAGAATTTTTTGGTGCTCTTGCTTATACTTTTCCACAGCTTCTTCTGCTGTATTAGCCAGTATTACCTCACCATCAACAAAAAAACCTTGTGACAAAAGTTCATCCTTATTTTTTTGGAAGCCCTTTATATCCATCTCAAGGAAAGTAAAGTTTTTCCCATCGGATTCACCAATGATGAAAAATTGATACTTATTAAGTTCCATCACTTCCTCCCTATAATTATGACTAGACTTAGGTATACAACTGATTGCTAACGGCTTACACAAAAAATACACGCAACATGATTAATCACAGACCTGCTCGTTTTTCATTTACCTAGCATTCATCAATATACATTACAACCCACTGATATATAACGAATACGTGTCACGTTTCGCCTCCTGTCTTTACAAAGAATATCCAGAGATGGCACAGAATCACAGCCTTTAACCACTAAATCTCTACTCGGTTCTGCCCTGATAGTGATAAAATCTCCGCATCAGAATTATCGAGAAACTCTATGTTTATCCATCATGTTAATGACATCGACTGGCTGGTGATTACCGCTTTTGAAGAACTGAAAACTATATTCATTGAAGACGCTGGAAAAATCCCCTCCTGCTTCTCAACCACCAGCGAGTTGAGCCTGATTGATCAAGCCAAGCGTACTTATGGATATTTGCCGGCACTTAGTGGTGTGATCACCGATACTGGCACTTTTCAAAGTCAGGATAACGAAGAAGATTTGAACCCACAGCTTGCCTGTTTAGTTGAAGGGCGCGGTCGAGTGTTTATCTATCACGGCGGCTTTGTGGCATTTGTGGATGATGAGCAGACTTTTATCACCCGAATAGACTGATGATTCAGGAAATTAAAATCCCTAGTCGTTCATTCGCAGACGTTTCACTTGAAGATATCGCTATTTCTGATCACTTACTTATTGTGATTGGTCTTATAATGTGCACGATGGATGACTTGTTGGTACGAATCTAATTAATGAAAAAAGCCCCGCATATCATGCAGGGCCTAGAAAGTTATATGACTTAGACAACAGTGCGGTTAGCTATCATCTTCAGTGAAGTTAGTGGGTAAGCTCACTTTCATTTCATTCCAGTGTTGACCACTTTCAATACCGTATTGACGCACGATAGCGGCTATACGGTCGCGATTGCCTTCTTCGCAGACCAATAATAGGTCTTTGTAAAAATTAAGCGCAAGCTGTCGTGATACTGGGCTTGAGAAATAGAAAGCCCCTACACGATCATAAAGTTTCTTTAGCCCATTGAAGATCAAGCCATAAATCTGGTTTCCAGAATGGAAAGCCAAATGTTGGAACAACATGTAATCGTAGAAGTTGAACGTTTTCGCAATTAAAATAGCATCGCGCTTTTGCTCATCTTTCTCATTATCTTCTTTGATATTTTGTGCAATTTTCTCAGCGTATGGGAAAGTATCCATAAAGCTTGCAAACGAATCTGCTTGCATCAGTGCTTCACAAGACTCAATCACGCGTCGTAACGTATTCTCTGATTGCTCTTTATTCACTTTAAACGCATAGCGCATGAAAATTGGGCTGATGCTGGTGCGAGCGGCAAGTAAATCTTCCACAATACTGGTCGCATTATCCGCATCTAACGTCATTAAAGTGTCTAGAATATGCAAACCAGAGGTTTCCATAAACTGGTTCACTTTTGTTGGTTTGCCGTGTTGAATGGTCAGCCAGCCATCACGTGCCAATCGTTGTAGAACCTCTCTAAGAGTGGTACGTGTAACACCAATTAATTCAGACAGCTCACGTTCAGCGGGTAAGATCGAGCCAGGAGCAAATCGTCCGTTCCAAATGCTTTCAATAATGTACTTCTCTGCAAAGCCTGCTGGGCTTTTTGCCTTAATAACCATAGATTGGAAGTTCCAACTCAAAATTCACGAAATATGACTCATCATACCACCTAATCTAAAATTACAAAAATGAGTAATATTATGAGCCTTGAAATATGACGGACTCTCCGACTTTCCCCTTACCACTGCGCACACCATCAAAAAAATGGAAAATAGTATTTTTTCAAAAGAAATACGCCCAACAGTCAGTAGACTAAAATGAAAAGCCAACAATAAGCAATTAGTCACACAACAAGATTAGCAACAGCATTTTAATTAACCAATTAAAAACAAAAGGTTATGAAACATAATTACTTCTCATACAATAACACTCAAGTTGCATAACAAGATCGCCACTAAAAACATGAAACTTACATATGAACCCAGCCTTATATGGTTTTTTAATGTAAACACAATATAAATTGCATGAATTGATTGACTAT
This sequence comes from Vibrio ezurae NBRC 102218, assembly GCF_000467185.1. Taxonomy (GTDB): domain Bacteria; phylum Pseudomonadota; class Gammaproteobacteria; order Enterobacterales; family Vibrionaceae; genus Vibrio; species Vibrio ezurae. The sequence continues at coordinate 68,405 of NZ_BATM01000033.1, read as the reverse complement.
CAAACTATTTAGAGTAAATATTGCGCCAGCAACATGAGTGTTACAGGATGTAAATTGCAAACCTAGCACGTACGATCGGGCTAACTTCAGTCAACATCCCGCTATACGCTAATGCCCAAGTTTATCCACCTGCTCAATCCGATTGTCACATGGATAGGTCGTATAAAATCGACGCAATCAGATATACATACTTTTAAGAGAGAAGCATTATGCCTTTGAGCCAAGGAAACGCCTTCGTCAAAAACTTTCTCGGAAAAGCCCCTGACTGGTACAAACTAGCCATAGTGGCCTTTTTGATCATTAACCCACTGGTGTTCTTTTTAGTCGACCCTTTTATTGCTGGTTGGCTACTGGTGGTTGAATTTATTTTCACCCTTGCAATGGCACTCAAATGCTACCCATTACAGCCTGGAGGGCTGTTGGCAATTGAAGCTGTCGCTATTGGGATGACGACGCCTGAAATGGTAAAGCATGAATTGGTTGCCAATATCGAAGTATTATTACTGCTTATCTTCATGGTGGCAGGGATTTACTTCATGAAGCAGCTGCTGTTGGTTATTTTTACCAAAATTCTACTCGGCATTCGATCTAAAGCTTTGCTATCCGTCGCCTTTTGCGCCGCGGCTGCTTTCTTATCCGCATTTTTAGATGCCTTAACCGTCATCGCGGTTGTAATCAGTGTTGCCGTGGGGTTTTATGCGATTTACCACAAAGTCGTTTCCGGCAAAGGTCACGGCACTCAGCATGATCATACTCAAGATGGACACCTTACAGAGCTGACTCGTGATGATCTTGACGAATACCGTGCATTTCTACGCTCACTACTTATGCATGCAGGGGTCGGTACGGCGCTTGGTGGAGTGATGACCATGGTGGGTGAGCCCCAAAACCTGATTATCGCCGATCAAGCCGGTTGGCTATTTGGTGAGTTTATCATCAGGATGTTACCCGTTACTTTACCCGTGCTTGTGATGGGGTTATTAACCACTGTAGCTGTCGAAAAACTAAAAATATTTGGTTATGGCTCAGAGCTGCCAGCACATGTACGAACCATTCTTGAAGACTACAACGAAGAAGAGAAAAAGAGCCGTTCTAAACAAGATATTGCCAAGCTTTGGGTACAAGGCGCGATTGCGTTATGGCTCATCGTAGGTCTGGCTTTCCATGTTGCAGCGGTCGGTCTCGTAGGATTGTCAGTCATTATCTTAGCGACCTCTTTTACCGGTATTATCGAAGAGCACTCTCTGGGTAAAGCCTTCGAAGAAGCCTTGCCGTTCACAGCACTATTGGCGGTCTTTTTTGTCATTGTAGCCGTGATTATTCAGCAAGATCTCTTTGAACCCATTATCGATGCGGTATTAGCGGTAGAAGATCAAGGCACACAGCTGGTGCTGTTCTATATTGCCAATGGCCTACTCTCCATGATTTCCGATAATGTCTTTGTCGGTACGGTATACATAAACGAAGTCAAAGAGGCCCTGTTACATGGCGTGATTAACCGTGAGCAGTTTGATCTTCTTGCTGTTGCCATCAATACGGGAACAAATTTGCCGTCAGTAGCGACACCTAACGGTCAAGCGGCATTTTTATTTCTACTGACATCAACTCTTGCACCATTAATTCGTCTTTCTTACGGAAGAATGGTTATCATGGCGTTCCCATACACCATAGTATTGGCTTTAGTCGGTATGGTGGGGATTATGTTCTTCTTGGAGCCGATGACAGCAACCTTTACTGATTTTGGTTGGATTTCAGATCCACCGATGCATGTTATCGATATTCCAAGTTCTGCGGTGCATCATTAGGGAACTTATTTCCAGACTGATACTCTATTGATTTGCCCGCTTTAAAGGGTTAAAAAGAACTTACTGTTATTAGCCAGTGCGAACGACAGTCCACACTGGCTTTTTTGCGCGTATATAGATGTATATAAGGAAATAGATTCATGCTCGAGAACTTATATCAGTTTTCTCGCTCTCGTATTTCATGGCTTTTACTGATAATAGCCATGATCGCTTTTGAACTTTGTGCTCTTTACTTCCAGCACGTAATGCTACTGTCACCTTGTGTGATGTGTATTTATGAGCGCGTAGCAATGCTAGGAATTGCGATTGCAGGTATCATCGGTATATCTCAACCTAAAAACTCCATTCTGCGAGGCTTAGGCTTAGTGGGTTGGATTGCCTCAAGTGCAAAAGGTCTATCATTAGCCCTAGAGCATGTGAGCTACCAATTTAATCCCTCTCCTTTTAATACTTGCGATATTTTTGTTAATTTTCCAAGCTGGGCTCCCCTTGACCAATGGGTTCCTTGGATGTTTTTACCCACAGGTACATGCAGCAAGATTGTCTGGACATTTTTAGACCTATCTATGCCTCAGTGGCTGGTGATTATTTTTGGTGCAAGCCTTGTTGTCGCTATCCTATTTACATTGCTACAAGCTGTTGGACTAAAGAAGCATCACGCTAGCAAATAGCCCTTACAAAAACGGAATAAAAAACGGGAGCCGATTTTATCAGCTCCCGTTTTTTCTGCATAAACTCACGTCATGCAGGGGCAACAAGGAATTCATCGTATTCCTGCACCACTAGTGATTTGAATGATTTGAAATAATGTTCGTTTTACAAATTATAAGATAAAGCTCGCTCCTTCTTCCGCTGACGAAACGTTGTTTCTCGCTAAGGTAAATAAGTTTCGGCCAAAGGTTAATTGCTGACTTTCAGTGTCAACTTCAGCACACTCTCTACCACTGACATCAGACAAGTTATTCACCGTCCCTGCGACACAATCTAAGCTTAAGATATCTCCATCACGAATAAGAGCGATAGCACCGCCTCTAGCCGCATCAGGTGACATATGAATAGCCGACGGCACTTTGCCAGATGCGCCAGACAAGCGACCATCCGTAATCAAGGCGACTTTAAAGCCTGCTTTCTGGACATTGGCTAAAATCGGCATCAGCTTATGCAGCTCTGGCATCCCATTCGATGCCGCACCATTATGAGTCACGACCACAATACAATCTTGATTAAGCTCACCCGCTTGATAAGCAGCTTCAACATCATGTTGAGAAGTAAAAACTTTAGCTTGCGCTTCTACTTTTCTGAACTCTTCTGCAATCGCGGATACTTTAATCACGCAGCGGCCTATATTGCCATTCAGTACTTTGATGCCGCCTGTGTCTTGGAAGCATTCACCACTTAAAGCGATGACGTCACCATTAGTCGTACCTTTACTGTCGCTCCAACACAAACGATCATTGTCAATATGCGGTGTCTTAAGCTGATCCTCAAACTCCCCAAAAGAAGTCAGCACATCACGGTTTAAGAATCCATCCTCGTTGAGTCGCTTTAATAGCGCAGGTACAGCGCCCGAACGATGAAATTCATTCATATCCTCGGAGCCGTTAGGGTAAACATTCACTAATAGCGGTACCGCACTTGAAAGCTCACTAATGTCATCCCAATTCAGCAAGATACCCGCAGAACGAGCAATCGCCACCATATGAATCGTATGGTTAGTACTGCCTCCTGACGCAAGCAGTGCCACAATGCCATTGATGATGTTTTTCTCAGTCATCACATCGTGTAATGGGCGGTAATTTGAAGAGCCTAGCGTAGAAGAAGCGACTCTGACGGCCACCTCTTTGGTCAATTTGTTTCTAAGTTCGCTATCTGGTGATACGAACGCAGAGCCTGGTAACATCAAGCCCATTGCTTCGAAAACAAGCTGGTTAGTATTGGCCGTTCCATAGAAGGTACATGTACCGTGAGAGTGATAAGCACTACACTCCATTTTTTGCAACGTATCAATGCCCACTTCCTTCGCTAAATATTTTTGACGAACGCTGGTTTTTTCTTCATTGCTAATGCCTGTAGCCATAAGCCCCACAGGTACAAATGCGGTTGGCAAGTGGGCAAATGACATCGCGCCCATTAACATTGCTGGCGCAATTTTATCGCATACACCCAGTAGTAAAGTGGAATCGTACACATTATGGCTCAGAGAGACGGCTGTCGCTTGAGCAATCAAATCGCGGGAGAACAGAGAGATATCCATTCCATCTTGCCCTTGTGTGATGCCGTCACACATAGCAGGTACGCCCCCAGCGACTTGTGCTGAATGACCTAACTCAGCCAACGTAGCTTTAATAATCTCAGGGTAATTACGATAAGGTTCATGCGCTGAAACCATATCGTTATAGGCACTGATAATCGCTACATTAGAGTTCACAAGATTTAAAATCGTTTCTTTATTGCAGCTTGTCGCAACCGCATGAGCTAAATTCCCACAAGAAAGCCCTGCACGGTTTTTACCCAATGCAGATTGAGAACGACTTCGTTCTAAAAACTCAGCACGGCTTTCGCGACTTCTTTCAATAAGGTTAGCGGTAACTTGTTTTACTGTTTTATTCATATCGATGATCCTAAACGGCTACAGATATCATCTAACATCTCATCGACCGACAAAGAGATATCAATCGTTATGACGTCATCTTCATCGACAGGTTGTTCAAGAATCGCAAACTGACTATCTACCATATCTGATTTCATAAAATGACTGCTGCGCATATGCACACGTTCAAGCACTAACTCTTGCGAACCTTCTAAGAAAACGAATCTCACATTTTCATTACCGTTTCGAATAGCGTCACGATACTTTTTCTTTAATGCAGAGCAGACAAATACACAGGTTTCATTTTTAGAATAAATGCTATAGATCGCATCATTTATTCTTTCTAGCCACGGAGTACGATCACTGTCATCAAGTGGAGTACCTGAGGCCATTTTTATAACGTTTGCTTTTGGATGTAGATCATCACCATCAATAAACTTCGCTGACAATCTAGCCGCAAGAAGCTCACCAATTGTTGATTTTCCTGATCCGGAAACGCCCATAATTACAATACTTTTACCTTCCATTTAAACCTCTTCTAGTAAGCTTTTTGCAATGGACTCGATACTCATCACATGAGATGTTATCGGTAACATCATTTTTGTTATGGGTAACATCTTACCTGTAAGTTCTGTCTTTGTGAATATATTCAAGGAAAGTTCTGAGTGTTTATGATGAAAAGAGTGATTCTGAGCACAGTTTTTTGCCCAAAATCACTATCAGAGTATTAAGAGCTCTTGCCGTTTGTGATGGTATATCCTAGATCATTAATGCGCTTTTCAGGCTCTTTGCCTTCGATAGCATTTAATAAAAGCTCAGCGGAAAGCTCTCCTATCTCATACCTTGGAGTGTAAACACTGGTCAATTTTGGAGTAATGGCTTGCCCAATATCCAAAGCATTATAACCAACGACACTGATCTGTTCTGGCACGTTTATGCCCATTTCATTACAGGCTAAAATAGCCCCAATAGCGATATCATCATTGGTACAAAATATACCATCAAGATACTGACAATCATCTAAAGCACGGTTTAATAAGTCACGCGCAATTGTAAAGCTAGAGCGGCTTGACGTTAAAAAATGATTTTTTTCAAGTCCAGCCTCAACCATAGCCTCGTCGTACCCTTCCATACGCAGCTTGGTGCGACTATCAAGTCGAGCACCAAAGTAAGCTATGTTTTTTTTACCTTTATTTATCATCAAGTTAACAGCGTCATAGGCTGCCATTTTATGGTCAAGCCCCACCGCCATATTGATAGGAGACTCAGGAAGTTCCATCGCTTCAACGACAGGAACACCTGCCGTTTCAAGCATCTTCAAGGTTTTTTTAGAGTGACTAGTACCAGTCAAAATCAAACCATCAACCTGATAGGATAACAGTGTTGCGATTTTTCTTTCTTCAATTTCACTTTCATAACTGTAGTGACCAAGCAATACTTCATAGCCACGTCGATTCGTCACTGACTCAATGCCTTGAGCTAGCTTAGCAAATACTTGGTTAGACAATGATGGAAGCAATACGCCAATGGATCGGCTTGATGATTTTGACAATAAAGCAGGCGCACGATTATGGATATATCCAAGCTCTTCAGCCACTGCCTTGATACTTGCTCGAGTCTTCACTGATACCGATTCTTCGTTGCGCATAAAACGACTGACTGTCATTTTGGTCACACCAACACGATCAGCGATATCCTGTAGCGTTGCCCGAGACTTCCGCTTATTTTCACTCATTACTCTGTGCTCACCTCAAAAATAGGCTGTTACTGTAACATATAATACCGTTAGAGTTAACACTGCTATTATGGAGATAGTGCACAATATCTGCCGATAAATGACACAAATTCATCATTAATTAAATGACGTCCTTTATCAAAAAAGGATTATCATTGCATCTCATCGGATTTCGATTAGAAATCGTACTCTTCATTGAATTCTCATACAAAACATCTACAAGCATGTAAATGATAATTTCATAATAAACCAGAATATACACTTGATCAGCTTCACGTTTTTTACTTGATTACTTGTAATGTTGCGTTGGTTATTTATACTAAAACCAATAGTTACCGATAACATTCAATTAACTTAAAGTCATCGGGGGCTAAATTATTTTATAAATCATAGGTATAGAGTTTTCATCCACTGTATCTATGACCAAATCTGAAAGATAGATTGAGGCGTATGCCTCTGTTCTTATTTTTTAAAAGCGCATATTAGAGTCTACTTACAAGCACGTTAGGGTTACTCCTTACACTTAAAGGCCTCTGAAGTACTAACAACTTATTAAGGATCTAAAATGGGAAGTTTGAAGAACAAAAAAGTGTTCATTACTGGTGCAGAACAAGGTATTGGCTATGAAACAGCAAAGGCTCTGATTGAATCAGGCTGTGATGTTTTTGCTCATTACTTTAGTGGTACAGAAGGTGTTGAAGAGCTCGTCAAACTGGCTGAATCTCGTGGACAAAAAGCCAGCTTTGGATTTGCAAACCTTATCAACGAAAGTGATGCACTTGCTTGTGTCAATGATGCGGCTGAATTCCTTGGTGGTATCGATATCGTAATCAACAACGTGGGTGGCATCATTGCAAGAAAATGGCTAGGTGAGATCGAATCTGACTACTGGCAAACTGTGTTCGATGTCAATATGACCACAATGAAAAACGTGACTCAGTCTGCTCTTCCTTACTTAAAAGAAAATACTGAAGGCGCCAGCATTGTAAACCTAGCTTCTCTTGCAGGTCGCTCTGGCGGTCACTCAGGTTCATTAACTTACTCTATGACTAAAGGCGCTGTGCTTACTTGGACTCGCTCACTTGCTGCTGAGCTTGGCGAATTTGGTATTCGTGTAAATGCGGTTGCTCCTGGCCTTATCTTAGGCACACGCTTCCACGATCAGCACACAACTAAAGAATCAGCAGAAGAAACCGTTCGTGGTATTCCTCTAGGTCGCGCAGGCACATCAGAAGACGTTGCCAAAGCGATTACCTACCTTGCGTCTGAATATAACGGCTTTGTTTCTGGTGCGACACTAGATATCAATGGTGGCGTATACCGCATGTAATTTAAATCCAATGGCGCAGCTACTCGCTGTGCCATTTTTTAGGAGCCTTTTTTATTATGATCAAGACAAACATTACCCATCCCGAGTTATTATCAGCACTGGCTAAGTGTGGACACAAAGCAAAGATCCTTATTGCCGATGGTAATTTTTCATTCGTCACCAACTCAAACCCTAAAGCTGAAATCATCTATCTGAACTTTGCTCCAGATATGCTGAATGCAATAGACGTACTTAAAGGGGTTACTGAGCTAATCAATGTAGAAGCCGCCGAAATGATGACTTGGCCTGACGACTTCGAAAATACAATCTACGATGAATATGTCAATATTCTTCCAGAAGGTACTCCCATTAGCCATCAACCTCGAAAACCGTTTTACGATCAAATCAAATCTACTGACACCTTTTTAGTCATTGCGACAGGTGAAAAACGTCGATTTGCAAATCTATTACTGACGGTCGGCGTAGTTAAATAATTACCTAGTCGTAAGTATCATTATATCTATCGTTAATAAACGTAATTTCCATTGCCTTTATTAACGATATAAACCGATACCACCCTCACACTAATAACTCAGTATTAAGTGTATACATTTCGAATCGACACGTTCAGCATAGATAACCTAACTAAATACAAAGAGTATTTCTCATGAAAAAGCCTGGCTTTGATTTCCCATCGGTACAAGCTGTACATGGTGGTCCCCTCAGCGATGAGGAATTCAAAAAGTTCACTCTCTACTTAAACAAAAGCAATAACCTTCACGATGATTGTGCCCGTGCATCTATATTGGGTTTTCACAACGAAAAAGTCCGTATTGCCGTAGGCGCTATTGTTCGTATAGGACAAAACCAAATTGGTGAAGCTTCCTATATTGGGATCAATAGCTATATCAATGGTGACGTGACTATTGGTAAAAATGTTCTTGTCGGCCCACATGTCAGCATTGTTGCCTCTAATCATCTTTATAGTGCAGAAGACGATTGCTTTAGCGCTCGAACCGATAAGAAAGCCGGTAAAGTCATCATTGGCGATGGCGTATGGCTAACTAGTGGTGTAGTGATTACACCGGGAAATGATATAGGCAAATGCTCTCTTATTTGCGCCAATTCAGTCGTTACTACCGATATTCCTCCGTACTCTATTGCAGCAGGAACCCCAGCAAAAGTGATTGGTAAGATTGATTCTGAAACTGGAGAGTACCACTGGTTTAAGCAGGAGAAATAAATGCTCGAAATCAAACGACATCACGATTTTCAGCTGTTTCTATCACCGAGTGATGGAAAGCGCGCCCTAACGAACCCGCCCAGTTTTAACTGGCCACAGCCGAAAAGCAAAGACACTTACCGATTGGTTTTAGAATGTCTTTCAACCGAGAAACGTTGGCAATGGGATGGTGTATCCTCCCCATTGCAACTGGATTTTCATTTACCAAATGGACAGTACAAATGGACACTCATCGATAGCAATGAAGAGTGTTCTGACACCTTTCATTTTTTCATAGATGAACAATCCCCCCACTATTTACCTCCAACAGCAGAGCAACTATTTGCTCTATGCGATCAACCTCAATTCATGCTTTATTTTGATGACGATATTGATAGCGTACGAGCGGCTGCACAATTTAGTTATGACACCTTAAAGAAAACCGAAGCATTAGGCTGCCATATCGACGATATTCAATACCCCAACCACCATCGTCGCGGGCAAGAGCTTGGCAAACGTACGGCCATCGACAACGTCCGTTTGTGGATAGACAGAGACCTAATCACCAGTACTTTACTTTTTAAGATTTGGGACGACCAACAAAGTGGTATTCGAGCACGAGAGATCTTGCTCACTTTGGCACAATGGAGCCCAGAAGGCACAGCTTCGGTAATGAGACCTTGTACTTGGGGTGATGAAGTGGGTCTGTCGTTATGTCGCAACCTATTTTTGGCCTATCATTGGCTATCCCCTCTACTCACCGAACCTGAAAAGTCTATGGTTCGACCTATGCTTATCCGTATGGCGCATCAAATGGAACTTCGTTTAGAAAGTGACGAGTTTCATCAGTTTCCTGGACACTCTCATACCTCTAGGATTCCCGGCTATCTAGGCGTAGCAGCATTGGTTTTACATCAAGAATATGATGCGGATATTTGTCGTCGATGGTTAGAATATGCGTTAATGATCTATAAAGGTATTCTTCCGTTTTATGGTCGCAGTGATGGCAGTTGGGCGGAAGGCCCTTTCTATTCGTCAAGTTACACTAAATGGCATCATCCATTTTTCTTAGCCGTAGAGCGTCTTAGCCAGTTTTCCTTCTATGAACATCCGTTCTATAAAAATTACAGCCAATTTGCGATGGACTTTGTCGTTCCAGACTATGATATTCATCCCTTTGGCGACGGATTTTGGTGTCGAAGAGAAAGTGTCGAATGGCCGGGGTTTTTCTCGCAGAACCCTTTGCGTATCTATGCTGAAAGATTTGGCAACGTTCAAGCTAAACACGCTAGCCAGCAACTGGAAGCAGAGATAAACGGTTATTCTTTGCACTTACTCGATATCATTCCAACTCGCGCACAAATAGGTTACCAAAATCAGCCTGTAAGCAAAGAGAGTAACGAAGCCATTGACTCATCAGTACAACATCGCTTTTATAGTGATGCTGGCGTAGGAAAAACAGGTACTGAGCGTTCTGCACTGCTATACAGAGCCAGTCTATTTGGCAATAGTTCACACCGCCATGCCGATCAAGGCAATATCGCGCTATTTGATGGGAACTTAGGCGTACTGACTCCTACGGGAAGTTATGGTTACTGTTTTGGCAGTTCGCACCATACCACTTGGACCAGAACAACCCTTGCGCACAACCTACCTTTAATAGACGGTAGTGGCCAGATACTGGACAGTGAAGCCGCGATTGCGCATGTGACAGCTCAAGGACAGGGGAATGATTACAGCTACGCTCAATTGGATTTATCCGCAGCCTATAGCCAAGTGCAGAAGTTTATCCGCACCGTGGTTTTCATTGCTGAGATTGGAATTGTGGTGTACGACCATATCGAGTTGATGCACGCCGCTCCCGTTCAATGGAGAATGCATAGTTACTTAGACACCAAGATACTCGATTGTGATGTCACACTCACCAACGACGACTTACTTTATCATTGCTCACAGCTCAATCACCCAACAGTGAAACCAACACTAGAACATGGTTATAACGAGCCAGTCTCAGGGGCGGTCATTCAATCAGATGCGGTTGAAGATGTTTCGCATTTTGAGTGGGAACTCCCACAAAATAGCTTACATCAAGCTCTATTTACCTGTACTAAGCACACGCTGACTGAGTGTAAACTAGAAAATAACACCTTGATTATTTCATACCCGAACGGTCAAATCACCGTTGCCGTATAACTCCATCAAGCGTTGAAACAGAGAAAAGGCTTCTTACGAAGCCTTTTTTTATTCGTAGCCCGCATTCGCTCAGATTCATCACTTGTCAAACATGAAAACGCGATAGCTTTAGCAAGCAGTTTAACATCAATGACTAATACCAATCACACTAAGTAAGCGTTCAGAAATAGTGCAGGAAAATGCTCCAGAACAAAGCAGCATTTTTCGATAAGTCATTATTCTACAATCAAAAATTGTAACGCAGCTATCGAGTATTTTATCAAGCTAGAATAACCCACCATTGAGTACGATGAGTCACCGTTCTTACAACACAACCTCATGGCCACGCTAGGCAAAACCTCCCCCTCTCAGCAACCATAAACATCAGCCTCAATCAAAGGCAACAACCGCTAACATTGGCACGGTTAGAGCGGTCAATTACAGGGTAAATTCTATGCCTCTGTTACAGCGGTTAGTCAGTGCGATTCTTTTAACACATCGACTGACGGTGTGCCCTGCTCCCCCTCTTAAAACGCTAGGAAGACTAGAACTATAAATCGTAGAACCGTAGAACCGTAGAACCGTAGAACCGTAGAACCAATAATACATAACCGTGGTTTGTCTTCCCCTGCTAAAACTCATCTTTTGCCACGTATAAACTCAATACAAAAAAAACCTCTAACTGAGATATCAGTTAGAGGTTTTGGTTAATTCACTTTACTCAGTGTCTTAACTGGATGTCACTTTAGACAATTTGCGCTGTTGGCTTGAGTGTCGTTTTCTGTAAAGAACCATACCAAGCGTACCAACCATGCCTGACATTAGAAGGAACAAGAAGCGTCCCCACAATGGGTTGTTCACGAAGACTAGTAATGCAATACAAGCTGAAGCGGCTAGAAGCATTTTACCTAGTACACGGTATTGAAGATCATCAATTTCTGTAATTTCATCTTCGTCATCAGTCACTACTGGTGTTTCAACGTTGCTAAAGAACTGGTTGATTTCCTTCGCACGCTCTGGTGTTGGTTCTTTGTAGAACAAACGAGTTAGGAAGAAGAACGGCAGTGTAATACACATGTGACCCATAGTACCTGCTGTTACAGACTTGAATTCTGCAAACTCACGTGGAGTTGGTAGGTGATCCATGCCCATCATATGCTGAACAAACTCAGGTGTAATGCCAAATGCGATGATACTTGATACGCATAGACCTACAACAATTGTACCCCAGCCAGCCCAATCAGGTGTTTTCTTAACAAAGAAACATAAGATTGAAGGAATTAAGATTGGGAACGTAATCAACGAACCAACCAACATCATTGCATCAAACAGACCGTAGTTTTTCAATGCAGTCATGTACAGACCTGCCACGATGATTAAGAAGCCCAGACCTGCTGTGAATAATTTACTCACAAGCATTAGGTGTTTCTCATCTTTACCTTTACCGAAGTAAGGTTCGTAAACGTTCTTAACAAAAATACCAGAGTTACGGTTAAGTGCTGAGTCCATTGAAGACATTGTTGCTGCAAACATTGCCGCGACAAGCAGACCAATCATACCTAGAGGCATTTCACGTTTAACAAAGATATAGTACGTTGCATCGGTTAGTTTGTTACCTAGAACATCAATACCCCAAGTCGTTGCATCTGGGTAGTGACCCGCAACAAACAGTGCTGGAACAAACCAAATGAAAGGACCAATTAGGATAAGAGAACCCGCAAGGATCGCTGCTTTTCGTGCGTGATTAGTGTTTTTAGCCGCAATATAACGGTAAGAATCAATCATGTTGTTAGTTTGGAAGAACTGTCTAAAGAAGATCAGGATAAACCAACCAATGAATAGGCTCATTGAACTGTAACCTTCACCCACAAAAGCGTGAGTTGGAAGACCGTTCGCGTACACTGCTGACACACCACCTGATTTCCAGATTGCAACTACAGCTGCAAAGAAAGTCATTACAGTTAATAGCACCATTTGTAGAAAATCTGATGCAACTACCGCCCAGCTACCGCCGACCAGTGACATAAATACAACCACTGAACCAGAGATAATAATGGTTGTGCTTAAATCTACACCAAGTACAGGACTCACGAATACGGCAAGTGCATTCAACCAGATAGACGCTTGAATGATGTTTACAGGTACGATACCCCAAGTAAATACCTGCTCATTCACACGACCAAATCTCAGTCTAATACCTTGAATTGGGCTCACTACGCGCATTTGACGTGCTTTAGCTGCAAAGAACAAGTAGTTAGCAAAGTAACCCATTGCGTTGGCAAAAAATACCACTGCAACCGCTACACCACCGGTAAGGGCTTTACCCATTAGACCTGTGAATGACATTGCACTGATCTGCATCATAAATGCAGTTGCACCTACCATCCACCATTGCATTTTACCGCCACCCTTAAAGTAATCACTTGTTGAGGTAGAAGCACTGCGGAATGCAAATCCTATTGCAGTTAAAAATACGAAATATATTAAGATAATGACTAAATCAACGTTCATTTTGTCGCTCCGTTATTTACCGTTTAACGCCTATCACCAATCAGATAGCGTTCCGTCTTCAAGTCTGCTTACCGGTAGGTAAGAGCGTTTATATGGATATTGCTCAACAGAACTAAAATCGAAATCAACACCAAGACCAGGTTTATCACTTGTTTTCATTAATCCATCTTCAACGTAGATGTCATAATCAAACACACTGTTTAATTTATCGGTACCGAAGCCCACAAATTCTTGTATTCCAAAATTTGGAACCCAATAGTTAAAGTGCAAATGCGCCATTAATGCTATTGGTGATAGATCTGGAGCACCGTGAGGTGATGTCTTAACGTGATATAGAGAAGCGAAATCAGCGAGACGTCTTAGCGGTGTAATACCCCCAAAGTGAGAGACTGCACAACGGATATAATCAATACTGTTCGTTTCAATCAGTGTTTTTGCATCCCAAATAGAATTATACGTTTCGCCGATTGCAAGCGGAGTTGTTGAATGCGGACGCAGTCCTGCAAATTCAGCTTGGTTTTCAGAAGGCATAACATCTTCTAGGAACAAAAGGTCATAAGGTTCTAGCGCTTTACATAATTTAGCCGCTTCAATTGGTGTTAATCGGCTATGTACGTCATGTACAAGCTCAACATCCCAACCAAGAACTTCACGAGCTTTTTTGAATAAGCTTGGGATAAAGTTTAAATATTTTCTAGTTGACCAAGGTTGCTCTGGTGGCAAGTGTCGGTCACCTTGCATTTTGTAGTAATCTTTTTTGTCACCAAGAATGCCGTAAGTGCCATCCATTTCAGGGATAGAACATTGCAAACGAACCGCTTTATAACCCTCTTTAATAAAACCAGCCGCTTGCTCAATCACTTCATCAATAGAAGCACCATTTGCATGAGCGTAAACTTTGACGCCTTTTCGGCTCTTACCGCCCAGTAACTGATAAACAGGTTGCCCTGTGTATTTACCAAACAAATCCCAAAGCGCCATATCAATTGCGCCAATGGCCGTCATGGTTACTGGACCTTTTCTCCAGTAAGCACCCTTGTAAAGGTATTGCCAGATATCCTCAATATTTCGCGCATCTTTACCAATCAGGCAAGGTGCAACGTGATTCTCAAGGTATGATGCGACCGCTAGCTCTCGCCCATTCAGTGTCCCGTCACCTAGACCATATAGACCTTCATCAGTGGTAATTTTTACCGTGACAAAGTTTCTATCTGGGCAGCAAACATAAACGGATATATCTGAAATTTTCATTATTAGCCTCTTGATGCCATTGCTATCCACTACTAATTATTTCTATTCATTAGTAACTGTTTCTAGATATTACAATACAGATATTACGGGTAACATTCAGTGTAGTAAGTGTAAAATGTGAGCTCCATCTTATGCGGTAAATTAGAAACGGGACTTAGATCGCTAAAAACAGGCTCAATTCAATGAAATATAGTGAGTATGATCACAGTTTAAATTGTAACTAAATTTAACTATTACCAAATTTAAGGGGTTACAGACCTCATATTTGGAAAGTTATTTGTTACTTTTGATGCCATGCGATGATACGGGTAACAATATGCATCGTAAAATAATAGACAGGGATACCGCCGATCGCCTAACACAGATGGTATTCAACCAATTGATATATAAGGATAAATATCCATGAAAAATAAAAGGAATGCGTATTCAGATTGGTGATGTAACCCTATAGAAGGAAGGAGTAAGGTTACATAATCAAAGAAATAGAATGAGTCCATAAACTAGAAATAGCACTTTTCAGTGCTATTTCTAAGCGATATAAGAGTCATGTAACAAACGCGAAGGCTATGCACCGCAACACTTTTTAAACTTCTTACCGCTTCCACAAGGACAAATATCATTCCGTCCAACACCTTTGTAAGGATTTAAAGTTTGGCTTTTGTTACCCACCATTAACTCATCAGCCGCTTGTGCAACCTCGTTAATCATTAAATCCAGTTGCGGTTGTAAATCGGCTCGTTGTGGAAGATCTTCATAACCCGCTTGTTTCATCTGAGCATGCGTTTGCTCTTCGTCCACCAGCAATGACAATGTGGTTAATAATGCGGAGAGCATTCTTGCTGTGCCATCAGTGAGTTCCTGAGATTGCCACTCTTGCTCGACAATTGGCCAAACACTAAGAAATCCCTCGGCCAAATCCGCTAAATGTTCTGCATTATCTTGTGTCAACTCAAGTGCCGAATATTGATTGGCTTTTAGGCGAGCATACTGAGCGTTAATATGTTCAACAATCAAAGGTCTTACCTCTATAAAGCCTTCACCGCACAAAGGTTGTGCCCATGCTTCAGGTTCTAAAGGTTTCACTGTTAGGTTTGCGGCAAGTATTGCCCCTTCCCAAAAATAGCGACTTTCTTGTATCTGTGGTGGGAGGTTAATTAAATCACTCATAAAATGCACTCTGCTAATTTTTCTCTAGTATGAGTGAAAATGGCTTACGCTTCTACACTACGTGCTGCGAGTTATATTTGTCGGTGACATTTTACTCAAAACCCTCTAAAATCCGCCCTCCTGCACACAAAGGTAGAATGAATAATGCGTCTTGTACTTGGCCCTATGGAGGGTGTTCTCGATCATCTAATGCGAGAAATCCTTACTGATATCAACGACTTTGACTTATGTGTCACCGAATTCGTTCGTGTCAGCGACCAAGTATTACCCGATCGCTCCTTCTACAAGCTTTGTCCTGAACTATTGCAAGGTTCAAAAACGAAAGCAGGCACACCGGTACACTTGCAGCTTCTAGGTCAACACCCACAATGGATGGCTGAGAATGCCTTTAAAGCCTACAACCTCGGCGCGGCAGGGATTGACCTAAATTTTGGTTGCCCTGCTCGTCTGGTGAATAAAAGCAAAGGCGGCGCGGTATTATTAAAAGAGCCGGAGTTGATGTATCAAATCATCAACGCCTGTCGAGCGGCTGTGCCAAGCGAGATCCCCGTTACTGCCAAAATTCGCCTTGGCTGGGAAAACCCAGATGACTGCTTTGAGATTGTCGATGCGGTAGAAAGCGCAGGTGCCAGTGAATTAACGATTCATGCTCGAACTAAAGTCGGTGGCTATAAAGCCGATCAGATCCGTTGGGACTACTTGCAGAAGATTCGTCAGCATACCCAGATGCCTCTTATCGCCAATGGTGAGATTTGGAACTATGCCGATGGTCAACGCTGCCAAGAAGAAACCGGAATTGATTCCTTAATGGTTTGTCGAGGCTCATTTAACGTGCCAAATCTAGGTAATGTCGTCAAACACAACCATGCGGTCATGCCGTGGATTGAAGTTGTCGCGCTATTACTTCGATATTCAGAGTATGAAATGAAGGGAGATAAAGGACTTTATTACCCAAATCGCGTTAAACAGTGGTTCTCTTATCTACGTCAGCAATATCCAGAAGCGAAAGAACTGTTCCACCACATTCGTACCTACAATACTGCCGAACCTATCGTGGAATATATCCAGCGCTATCAACAACAGTTGCTATCTATTTAACACGCTAGATAAACGCGCTCATGACTGCAAACGCATTTGCCTGAACGTATTTGACTAAAAAGCGCTGTGCTTCCTCGATGAAAACACAGCGCGCTTTATCTACTGATGAGCACATTCATTGAATGTGAACACTTACGAGCTTAATAACAACCCATCATCACTCAGCTCTTCACCGCGAACTTTGCTGAACATTTCCAACAGATCTGGCACTCCCATATGTGCACGCTGTTCACCTGCAACATCCAATACGATTTCCCCTTGATGCAACATCACGGTTCGATCTCCACAGGCTAATGCGTCTTTCATCGAGTGCGTCACCATCATTGCGGTGAGGTTAAACTCTTTTATGACGGTCTTGGTAAGATCGATAACAAAGGCTGCCATTCGAGGATCAAGCGCGGCGGTGTGTTCATCAAGAAGCAATAGTTTACTGTCAGACAAGGTCGCCATAACCAAGCTGACGGCTTGTCTTTGCCCGCCCGACAACAACCCAATGCTGTCTCCAAGTCTATCTTCTAACCCTAAGCCTAAAATGGCGATACGGTCTTGAAAAAGCTTTCGGCGTTTACTCGACAATGCTAAATTCCAACCTCTGCGATGACCTCGACGATACGCAAGCGCCATATTTTCCTCGATGGTCAAATCGCCACACGTGCCCGCGAGCGGATCTTGAAAAACGCGAGCACAGAGACTTGCTCTTTGATCAACGCTGCGACGTGTAACATCAATATTATCGATAATCACATTGCCCCCTACCATAGGGGTTTCACCCGTAACCGCACCTAATAAGGTCGACTTCCCTGCACCATTGGAGCCAATCACGGTTAAGAACTCATGCTCAGGAACCACCAGATCCACGCCGCGCAATGCTCTATTTTCTAAAATAGTGCCCGGATTGAACGTGACCTGAATATCTTTTAGTTCAATCATGCCCCTTCCTTATCATTACGCGCTTGTTGAAACTGTTGTTTGGCCTTGTATTTCGCTTTCATCTTAGGCGCAATCAATGCCACAGCGACTAGAATTGCGGTCACCAAGTTAAGATCGGACGCTTGTAAGCCAAACATTCCAGAGCTAAGAGCAAAAGCAACGGCCAATCGATACAACACCGAACCAATAATAACAGCCGCGACAGCCACCCAAATCTTACGGCCCGGAATGAGAGTTTGTCCTAGAATAACCGCAGCTAAACCCACCACAATGGTACCCACGCCGGACGTAACATCGGCAAAGCTGTTGGTTTGAGCAAATAACGCACCCGCAAAACCAACTAAACCATTAGATAGTGCAAGACCAAAGTAGGTGTAAAATGACGTGCTGCCACCTTGCGCTCGAACCATACGCGCATTTACGCCCGTCGCTCTTAGTCCCAGTCCAAAATCACTATTAAGTAGGCGAACAATAAAAAATGCCGCCAGCAATACTAAGATCCCCACCACGACAGGACGAACAAGCATAGGATCGCCAAGGCTTTCAAATGGCGTCAATATGGTATCTTCTCCCAACAACGCGATATTGGGTCTACCCATGATGCGGATGTTGATAGAGAACGCGGCGATCATGGTTAAGATAGACGCCAGTAAATGTAAAATGCCACAACGCACCGCAAGAAAAGCCGTCACCCAGCCAGTAACACCGCCAGCAATAATGGCCATGCCCGTAGCAAGCCAAGGATTAATCCCAGCAACAATCGCCGTAGCGGCAACAGCGGCCCCCATAGGGAAGGAGCCATCAACACTCAGATCAGGAAAATCCAACACTCGAAAAGTCAGGTAAACGCCCAATGCGACAAGGCCATACACCAAGCCTAATTCTAGCGCCCCAAAAAATGCAAAAGCAGACATACATACTCCTCTGCTAATCAAAGTTCCACAAATCGACTTTGCAGAACGACAAGCCAGCCTAAACAGACTGGCTCATTGATTTAGTTAACTTCAGTCGCTCGCGTGACGACTGATTGAGGAATGGTAATGCCAAGCTTTTTCGCCGCAGTTTCACTAATCGCGATATCAGAGCCTTGTGCGATTTTCACGTCCAGTGTCCCTGGTTGCTTGCCATCTAAAATTGCAGCAACATACTCCGCTGTTTGCACGCCCACTTGATAGTAGTCAAATCCTAGACTGGCGATAGCGCCTTTTTTAACGTAGGAGGTCGCACCGCCAAATACAGGTTTCTTCGCTTGGTTTGCTGCCACAATCATACCTTCGATCGCACTGGCGACCGTATTGTCTGTCGGTGCGTAAATCACATCAGCTTTAGCAACGATAGCTTGAGTGGCTGAAAGAACATCTGCACTTTTTAACGCGGTAGATTCGATGACCGTTAACCCTTTTTCTTTCGCTGCCACTTTTAATAATTCAACAAGACTTACGGCATTCGCTTCACCGGGGTTGTACACCACGCCAATGGTTTTTGCGTTTGGTAGGATTTCTTTAATCAGATCTACGTGCTGAGCAACCGGTGATAAATCGGATAAACCAGTGACGTTTTTACCTGGCTGCTCCAATTGAGAGACTAGCTTTGCCCCTACAGGATCGGTAACAGCAGTAAAGACGACAGGGATATCGCGTGTGGCAGAGACTAGGGCTTGCGCTGTTGGAGTAGCAATGCCGACTAATACATCCGGTCTTTCACCCACGAATTGACGGGCGATTTGTACTGCGATTGCAGGGTTACCTTGCGCGGTTTTGTAATCAAACTCTAGGTTTTTTCCTTCTTCATAACCTTTCGCTTTTAGACCATCAAGTAAACCTTGGCGTGTCGCGTCCAAAGCGGGATGTTCGACGATTTGAGAAACGGCCACTTTGGCTGTTTTCGCCATGACACTGGTGCTTGACAGTAGCGCTGCACCGACTAGGCAGGCAGTCGCAATCATCTTATTTGTTTTCATATTCACTCCTTGATTCAGCAAACAAAGCTGTATTGGGTATCCATTTTTAAAACATGAGCAAAGCTTATCGTTGTCCATCCACGACCCGCATTTAAATGAAATCAGTTTCACTTAAAACTCTAGAGTTCCATTATTACCAGTATGAGATGCAAAATAAAAGCGCGGTATGTGATTTATCTCTCGCATTTGCAGAGATGTTAAGAAAATGTCACAAAAAAGAATGCGAACCAAATAAAGAAATGAGATGAAGAGCTTCAGGAACGCAATATCGCGTTATTACGTTCCTGATGAGAAAAATAGGAAAGATTAGAACCAGCGTTCTAGTACGGTTTTATCAAGCTGTCGAAACGCTCGATTGAGCAGTTGCGCTAACTCTTTATAACGAGGTTTCGCTTTAGCCGGTTCTAGTAGAACCCCAGAGTCTAGAATTTTTTGATGGATTTCACGATACCAGGTGGCGAGTGCAGGAGGTAATAGTGTATTCGAGCGCGTACCTAACCACCAAAAACCTTGAATAGGCAAACTAATCGCAAACAATGCGACCACGATGGCTTGAGGTAAGCCAGCACCATTATGAAAAGTAAATTGAGTTAATACGCTGATTGCTGCCACCGCAGGCATGACGCGAACGCCAAATCGAGTCGCCGTAATAACACGATGTTCAGGGAACATAGGTGAGAGTTCTTTTCTCATTGGCCAGAGGTTCATGTACACCTGCCCGTCCCTCAGTCTGTGAAACATTCCAACTTTTCCAATCATGACTAAATCGCTAAAAATTATTTTAAAAATTAAAAAATAAACATAAAAAATTGATAAATGATAAAGTAATTTCAATTTTTTTTGTTATATTTGCCTATTATCGCTATCCTTGTCAGCGTCTCATCTAAAGCTTCGTCCTTAACTACATATTAGGCGACAGAGAGGCCCGTTAGCAAGGATTGAAACGTAACCAAACAGGTATACGGTCAACAAAGGGAATATTGTTGCAATTGATACTGAGTAGCATCCTACATCGAATATGTGACTACTCATAATGACTAAATTCATTCTTTCTGAAAAATCAGATGAAATACAGGAAACAAACATGTCAAAGCTAGTTTTAGTTTTAAACTGCGGTAGTTCTTCTCTTAAGTTCGCTATCGTTGACGCGGACAATGGTGACGAGCATCTTACTGGTCTTGCAGAGTGTCTGCACCTTCCTGAAGCACGTATTAAGTGGAAACTGGATGGCAAACACGAAGCAGCACTAGGTAATGGTGCAGCACACGATGAAGCTTTAACTTTTATCGTAGACACTATCCTAGCTTCTAAACCTGAACTATCTCAGCAGCTTGGTGCTGTTGGCCACCGTGTTGTTCACGGCGGTGAGAAATTTACTGAATCAATGCTTGTTACTGAAGAAGTGGTTAAAGGTATCGAAGACTGTGCAGCACTTGCACCTCTTCACAACCCAGCCGCTATCGTTGGTATTAAAGCAGCACAAAAAGCGTTCCCAGCTCTACCAATGTCTGTTGTGTTTGATACTGCTTTCCACCAAACAATGCCTGAAGAAGCGTACCTATACGCGCTTCCTTACAGCCTATACAAAGAGCACAGCATCCGTCGTTACGGCATGCACGGTACTTCTCACCTATTCATTGCTCGTGAAACAGCTGAGCAACTAGGTAAGCCAGAAAGCGAACTAAACATCATCAACTGTCACTTAGGTAACGGTGCTTCAGTTTGTGCGATTAAAAACGGCAAATGTGTAGATACTTCTATGGGTCTTACTCCTTTAGAAGGTCTAGTAATGGGTACTCGCTGTGGCGACATCGACCCTGCTGTTATCTTCCACCTACACGATTCTCTAGGTTACACAGTGGATCAAATCAACACTATGCTAACTAAAGAGTCTGGCCTACAAGGTCTAACTGAAGTGACTTCTGACTGTCGTTTTGTTGAAGACAACTACGGTAAGAAAGAAGAAGCGACTCGTGCGATGGACGTATTCTGTCACCGTCTAGCGAAATACGTTGCAGGTTACACAGCAACACTAGAAGGTCGTCTAGACGCTATCGTATTCACTGGTGGTATCGGTGAAAACTCTGCTCCTATTCGCGAGATGGTTCTAAACCGTCTTGGTATCTTCGGTATCGAAGTAGACGGTGAAGCAAACCTTAAAGCGCGTTTCGGCGGCGAAGGTACTATCACTGCTGCTAGCAGCCGTATCCCAGCAATGGTTATCTCTACTAACGAAGAGCTAGTTATTGCAGAAGACACAGCACGTTTAGCTGGTCTTTAATTAATTTAAACAGGTGAGGATTTCCTCACCTGTTTACTTTTGGTTCAGCTGCTCCCCCAGCTGAGACTTTTTCATACATTTCGAGGTCTTCAGACTATGTCTCGTACCATTATGCTTGTCCCAATTAGCGCCGGTGTTGGTCTTACTAGTGTTAGCATGGGCGTTATTCGCGCTATGGAGCGCAAAGGTGTAAACGTTTCGTTTTACAAACCTATCGCTCAGCCACGTACAGGTGGCAACCAACCGGATCTAACATCTACTATTCTTAAATCAAACAACGATATTAAGATTGGTACTCCAACGCCAATGGACGAAGCGCAAGCGCTTATCCGTAACGAGCAAACTGACGTTTTGCTAGAAACAATCGTTGAGCGTTTCAACCAAATTAACGACGCAGATGTGACCCTGATTGAAGGTCTTGTTCCAACTCGTAAGCACCCGTTTGCTAACCAAGTGAACGAAGAAATTGCTAAAACTCTTGGCGCTGAGATCGTGTTCGTTGCTACTCCAGGCACATACAACCCATCTCAACTTAAAGAGCGTATCGAAGTTGCTGTTTCAAACTTTGGTGGCAAGAAAAACAAAAACATCTCAGGCGTTATCATTAACAAACTGAACGCTCCTGTAGATGAAGCTGGCCGTACTCGCCCTGACCTATCTGAAATCTTTGATGAATCAGATGCAGCTCAGCAAGCAAACATCCAGTCTATGGAAATCTTCAACACTAGCCCAGTACGTGTACTAGGTTGTGTGCCTTGGAGTGTTGAGCTAATCGCTACACGCGCTATCGACATGGCTAAACACCTTAAAGCAGATATCATCAACGAAGGTGAAATCTCTACTCGTCGTATTAAGAGCATCACTTTCTGTGCACGCTCTCTACCAAACATGATTGAGCATTTCAAACCAGGTTCACTGCTTGTTACTTCAGCAGATCGTCCAGATGTAATCGTAGCAGCCGCTCTTGCATCAATGAACGGTGTTGAAATCGGTGCAATCCTACTGACTGGCGGTTACGACATCCCTGAAGAAATTCGCGGTCTATGTCAACCAGCACTAGACTCTGGTCTACCGATCTTCAAAGCGCAAGGTAACACTTGGCAGACGTCTCTAAACCTTCAAAGCTTCAGCGTTGAAGTACCAGCAGATGATAAAGAGCGTATCGAGTTCGTTAACGAACACGTTGCAAGCCACATCGATGGTCCTTGGATTGATACTCTAACTGAAGGTGTTGTTGCATCTCGTCGTCTAAGCCCACCAGCGTTCCGTTACCAGCTAACTGAATTTGCTCGTCGTGCGAACAAACGTATCGTTCTTCCAGAAGGTGATGAGCCACGTACAGTTAAAGCTGCGGCTATCTGTGCTGAGCGCGGTATCGCTAACTGTGTACTTCTTGGTAACCCTGAAGAAATCCGTCGCGTTGCAGCACAACAAGGTGTTGAGCTAGGCGCTGGCGTTGAAATCATCGATTCTGATGCAGTACGTGAAAACTACGTTGCACGTCTTGTAGAACTTCGTTCTAAGAAAGGCATGACTGAAGTTGTTGCTCGTGAGAAGCTACAAGATTCAGTATTCCTAGGCACAATGATGCTTGAGAATGGCGAAGTAGACGGTCTTGTTTCTGGTGCAGTTCACACTACAGCAAACACTATCGTTCCTCCGTTCCAAATCATCAAGACTGCACCTGATGCGTCTATCGTTTCTTCAATCTTCTTCATGCTTCTGCCTGATCAAGTATTGGTATACGGTGACTGTGCAATCAACCCAGATCCAACAGCTGAGCAACTGGCTGAAATCGCAATCCAATCTGCAGATTCTGCAGCGGCATTCGGTATCGACCCTCGCGTTGCAATGATCTCTTACTCTACTGGTGAGTCAGGTAAAGGTGCAGACGTAGATAAAGTACGTGAAGCAACTAAACTTGCTCAAGAAAAACGTCCTGATCTAGTGATCGACGGTCCTCTACAGTACGATGCAGCGATCATGGAGAACGTAGCGGCTTCTAAAGCACCTAACTCTCCTGTTGCAGGTAAAGCAACTGTCTTTGTATTCCCAGACCTAAACACTGGTAACACAACTTACAAAGCAGTACAGCGTTCAGCAGACCTAGTGTCTATCGGTCCAATGCTGCAAGGCATGCGTAAACCTGTTAATGACTTGTCTCGTGGCGCACTAGTAGACGACATCGTTTACACAGTTGCTCTAACAGCAATTCAAGCAACTCAATAATTGTTGCTCTCTGACTAAAATTGAAAAGGCCGGTATTTTTAAATACCGGCCTTTTTTTTGTTTAGCCAACGGCGCAAACAAATCACAGCAATGACGCCCATCATAGTGAGTCATGCTAGTGATTAATGTGATTGATATTCAGCGCTTAAAGACAGGAGAGTCGGTAGATACCGGAGGGGGTGGTCTGGGTCGCTATGACGCCTAATTACGATTTTCCCATTCATTACGGCATTCATAAGACGCCATTTCAAACTCTCGACAGATCCACGGGCGATTCTCATAAATCGTACACAGCATCGTATCCCTATCCACCGCAGAGCACCAACCATCCTCTAAACGCAACATAGTTTCACCGCCCCATTTATCCGTTGCGATATGCTCCTCTGGCACCCCTGTATCGGTGATGATCATCACTTCTAAGCGGCAACAACTGGCACGGCAAGTACTGCATGCGACTTCAGGTTCGCTAGAGGAATGTTCAGAGATTTGTTTAATTGGGATAGTGGTCATAGCAATCTATATTGAAGTGAGTGGGCATATAGTACGTGATTTATCTAAAACAAGATATGCGCTCAAGAAGCACAAAGAAAAAATGC
This sequence comes from Vibrio ezurae NBRC 102218, assembly GCF_000467185.1. Lineage (GTDB taxonomy): Bacteria > Pseudomonadota > Gammaproteobacteria > Enterobacterales > Vibrionaceae > Vibrio > Vibrio ezurae. The sequence continues at coordinate 43,549 of NZ_BATM01000033.1, read as the reverse complement.
CTGAGAACAAAGCGCGTTGTTATCAGGCGTTTTCGATGAGCCGTAACTCTACCATCAAAACACTCGCGCAGCTCTCAAGCATTATAATCTACAGCTAGGCTAAAAAATGCCTAGTATTGCAATTAAAGTCGCTTAATAAAGCCGACAATATAAAGCAACAAGATTGCGCCAATAGTCGACACAACTAAAGAACCAACGATACCACCAGCTGCAACACCAACGGCACTAAAGACAGTTCCACCAACAACCGCACCTAAAACACCCACCACAATGTTGCCCACCACACCAAAGCCGCCGCCTTTCATGAAGTTACCTGCTAGCCAACCTGCTAAAGCACCGATCAACAAAAATAGGATAATGTTCATGTGTTGTATTCCTCTTACTTTTTGAAAAATGCACTAAGAAAAGCCTGTTTCTTCGTACGCTTAGTGTCATAAAGTATACGTGCTCATAATAAATTCTGTTTATTGAATTCTAATTATCCAACTTGCAAGATCAAAAAAGGCCGGAACTTTCGTTCCGGCCTTCCATTGGATATTGACTCTGAATAAAGCGCTAAGCTTGAATACCGACAATCAACCAAGGTGCATTAGGTTGAGTCAGGTCACGCTCAAGGTGCCAGATATCGTTAATATCTTCTTCTACATCTTCAACGGTATCGCGGTAGCGGCCGGTGAATTGCAAGCTAAGCTGAGCTTTGCTCGCATCGTAGTCTGCACGTACAATTTCAGCATCCACATACATCACATCAGTATGCTGCTCACCTTGTAGTGATGCTCGCTCTGCTTTTAAGTCTTCAAACAAACTGGCAGAAACGTACTCACGAATGGTTTCCAACTCATTGTAATTCCATGCGCCTTGTAGGGTACGATAGTGCTCGCGAGAGCCCGTAACGAACGCAGCATGATCGAAACCAGGAGGATAGTTGTGAGGCACATCAGAGTGCGCTGAACTTCCAAATCCGGCCGCAGATGCTGGTTCAGTAAACGGTTTTTGCTCGGTAAACGATTGCGGTTCAGCTTGTTGTTTAAACTGACTGTTACCTTGTGGACCATTTGAATACGCAGGGCGCTGCTGGCTCATACTGCCCGCTTTTGCTCCCAACATACCGCGCAAGAATTTAAAGGCGAAAAACGCAATCAAACCCATAATTAGGATATCCATAAACTGGATTCCTTCAAACGCACCACCAAAGAACGCCGCTAATAGACCGCCTGCTAACAGGCCGCCCATAAGACCTCCCATTAACCCACCTTTTCGTGAAGTTGAGTTCGGAGTCCCTTTATTGTTTAAAGAATTAGTATTCGTTGGAGTGGCTTTAGGTGCAGGAGCCGTTTTAAAGCTCTTGCCAAAAGACTTACCGCCGCCAAATCGCTTTGCCTCAGTCACCGGTGAGTACACCATGGAGACGGATACTAGCAATACAGCCATAATCGAAAAAATGCGTTTCATAATCTCTCTTTGGTTTCTATGATTCCATTCAATACTACCTATTAGCACTGAATAAATGAACTCTGTTTCAGCATAGAGTTGTTAAAGTTTATTGCAATCTAGTACTGCATCACACTCTTTTTAATCACTAGATAGCATATACAGTGTTTTCCATAGAACAATGGGTACTAAACCCTACAATAACTGGGTGTATTTCGTTTGAGGCCGTTATCATGAGTGAAAATTTAAACATGCCTAAGCCTATGTCGTTATTTACTAAAAAGCACATTCCTTTTTTTATTGTATTAGCCTTTTGTTTTACTCCTTTTTTGCAGTCTCCCTCTGCATTAATTCTCGGCTTAATATTATCTCAATTAGGGTTGGTCCCAACTCATTTACCGATTGCGAAATGGACTAAAAAGCTACTGAGCTATTCCATTATCGGCTTGGGCTTTGGTATCTCTTTATCAGAAGCACTCAAAGCGACCTCTAGTGGTATAGGTCTGATCATGACCACGATTTTCATTACCTTACTAGTGGGAACTTGGGTTGCGATCAAACTGGGCATTGATAAAAAAACGGGATATCTTATTTCCAGCGGTACCGCCATTTGTGGAGGAAGCGCAATTGCCGCGGTGTCTCCAGCCATCAATGCGAATGCCAACCAAACCGGCTTAGCGCTGGCGACAGTCTTCATACTCAATTCTATCGCGCTGTTTGTCTTTCCCGTTATTGGCCATGCTTTGAATTTAGACCAACACACCTTTGGTGTTTGGGCGGCGATCGCGATTCACGATACATCGTCGGTGGTGGGGGCTGCAAGTGCCTATGGTGAGGAAGCGTTGCGTACTGCAACCACATTGAAACTGGCACGCGCGTTGTGGATTATTCCAGTGACACTAGGCAGTGCTTGGTATTTCGGTAAAGGAAAACACAAACTGCAAATCCCTACCTTTATCTTCTTGTATATTGGTGCGGTGGTTATCAGTGATCTACTGCCACAGTTTGATGCGTTTTATCACCTAACGTTCTCAGTCGCCAAACAAATGCTCGTAGCCTGTCTATTCTTGATTGGTTCGGCAATTTCTTTAGAACAAGTTAAAGAAGCAGGATTAAAACCCTTATTGTTTGGGGTTGGGTTATGGCTAACCATTTCGGTTGGCACATTACTCTGGCTACTGCATTAAGCTTGCGTTAACGCCCATACATTATCTACCCCATAATGTATGGGTGACACCAATCACGCCTTACTTATAGCACTTTACTTAGAGCACCTTGTCATAATGACTTGGCTTCACTCGTGATAGAAACCAGTCACTGCTTTTCTTTGATGCTTTACCACCGTTAGCAAAGGCAATACCGACTACCAATGCAAACCCTAGCGCTTGTGCAATCGAGCCTGCTAAACCGTGATCGGCAAACGCCACGCCGAGACAAACCGCAACCAGTGTCCAAATAAAATACATAATCCATTCCATTGCTTGGTAACGGATGCTGACCAACAATACGGTGAGCGACACGTTACCCTGTTCATTGGTTAGGATTATGACGCTATCTTTGCGGTTTGAAAAAAACTCTTTTGAACTATGTCATAACTAAATGATTCTATAAAAACCAAAACTCTACGGTTTTGTTATAAAAAGTGCGCTATAAACGTTCGATGTGTTGTTTATACCAACTATGCTAAGTCAGTGTTCAGGAATAACGCAGTGACCGAGTATGTTAACACGCTAGAATGGCTCGTTATTGAGTAAGGTTGGTATCAGATAACCAAGCTTTCAGTTTGGCTCTAGAGACCTTAATACCTTGATTTAATAAATGGCTAGGAATAGGTAAGTAGTTGATGGGGCATTTGAATTTTTGCAGATGAGCTAAGCAAAGTTCATTAAGTTGCTGCTTTAATTCAGAGGTAAGCGTTTCCTGTGAAAGTGACAATAACGCTATAGGTCTATGACCAAATTCATGATCGGCTATGGGCATGATAAACGCTTGTGCTACCGACTGATGTTTCATCAATACTCGTTCGATTTCTTCACAGTGAATATTCTCACCACCAGAAATAAATAAGTTATCAGCCCGTCCCACAATCACAAGTTCATCATTTTGCCAATCACCAAGATCTTGTGTATCAAACCAACCATTTTGTAGAGGTAAGGGGGAAAGACTCCCATTTTTCCAATACCCTACGGCTAAAGTATCACCTGCGACAAAAATCCTTTGCTCTTCAAGCTTAATGGCTCGCTTAGTCAGCACTCGCCCTGCGCTGTCTGTTTCATCGACTCTTTTGGCCGTGACGGTAGATGCCATTTCTGTCAGTCCATACCCAGCCCAAGTATCTATACCACGTTCGCGCGCCGCATGGGCTAATTGATGAGGAATGATAGCGCCCCCTAACAACACTCGTTGCAGTGTCAGAGGCGTTTGCTGTTGCAGTGCTCGTTGCAATTGTGTCGGCACCATTGAAGTATGACTCACCCCGTGTAAATCCAGCCCCTGTCCTTCTTTTAAACGCAGGCAACAACCACTAAGCAGCCAGCGCCAAACAATCGCTAAACCAGAAACATGAAACAGTGGCAGAGATAACAGCCAAGTGCTCGTAGCATCAAAATGAAATGAATCCTGTAAACCCATCGCTGACGCTAAGTGGTTGTTGACAGTATGCGCCACCGCTTTAGGGTCCCCTGTAGAGCCTGAGGTGAAAATCAGGCTGGCAATATGAGATAAAGAGAAATTTGAATCAGAAGACGTCACGTCTCCGCCTACTGAAAAATCCACTTGCACGCTGTTCATTAACGGCAGCAATCGGGAGTCTATAGTGGGGCACAGGTAACAATATGAACCCCCTAATATCTGCTGACGCTTAATCAGTTCAGGTTCAGGTAATAAAGGGACGATTGACACCACTATCCCTTCCTCTAGTGCAGCAAGGTACACCAGCAAACTTTGCAGTGAACTGTGCGCCGTTACTAACATTAATACATCTGAAGAAGCTAACCCCTGCTCTAAGAGTTGCTGTCGCACCGCTGCAACACGACTGGCAAGCTCTGACCATGAGTAACGCCCGACACGGCACAGTAAAGCGATGTCATTCGCTTGGGGCGCTAGCGACGCTTTGTTATCAGAACATTTGCTCCAATAACAAAGAGGAGATTGATGGGAAAATAGCGTATTGAGGGACAAGGTTTATTCCGAGCTCTGATGCCAAACTAATGTTTGAGAGCTCAAGCTTCTGATCGGTAATTCACTGCCTGGCCACGGAGTATGTAACTGCTCTTTAAACAACTGTAGCGTATCTAAACCCGGTGTAGTCATTGGTGTAAATTGATGAGCTAAGCGAGCAAGTTGAGATAGCCCTAGGCTGGATTCAATGCTAGAGCTGATCACAGCGACAAGCCCAAGTGCTTGTGCTTTTTCTATCAATTGGATGCAACGCTGAATATTGCCAATTAACATAGGCTTAATCACAATCGCTTTCGCACCGGTTAAAAACTCCAAGTTAAAATCTGGGTTCATCACCCCGTTTTGCAAGGTTTCGTCCCAACCAATAGCAATGCCCGTTTCGATGGCAAACGTCAAACTGTCACCCGGTGCACTGCACGGCTCTTCGATATATTGAATACGAGAGCGTAAAGACGGGTTTATTTTGCTCGCAAACTGTTTGGCTTTGTCTAAATCCCAAACACGATTCGCATCCAGTCGAAGCTGTATATCAGGAGTCGCTTCTAAAAATAAATTCACTAAAATTCCGTCACGAATAGGCTCATAGAGTCCGACTTTAATTTTCGCAACTTTATCACCCTGCATCGCCTTTAATGCAGGAAGGAGTTCATCGGGATCGCCATGGCAAAAAGGGGCGGCTTGATAGTTCCCTTCTGCGCCCAATAAACCGTTTAATTCAAATTCCGCCATGGATAAACCAAAGGCAACGGAAGGATAAGAGGAGTTACTATCGAGCGCCTCTCCTGCTGTCCATTTTTTTAATCGAGCCACCACTTCAACAAATGCTTGGTCCATGGTTTCGTGGCTAAATCCGCTCAGGGGGGCGACCTCACCATATCCGACTCGATTATTCTCCGATAATTCGACAATCCAGCCTTCTCGATTCGTCAGTTTTTGTTCACGTAAAATAACACCGCTATCCATCTCAAGCTGATAGCGATATAAATTAGCCTTTCTCATAATTATAATTTCCTAAGCCAATATTTAAGCCGACATTGAAGCTAACACTGAAGCCAACTAACTCAGTGCGAGGCGCATCATATCGAGTTTACCTCTTCGATGGATAAGAGCTGTGTCAACTTTTGTGCATATTTGTAAGGCTGTTCTTTATGTGTGTTGTGTCCAGCCCCTAGTATTACTGAAAATGGCACTTTGTTTTGTGTATACAAGCCCATAAATTTCACGTCGTGTTCACCCACAATATAATACGTTTTTAAGTGTGTGTTTTGCTCAGCAGCGCATAGTTTATCCCGTAGATAATCCTGATGAGCCAGTGAAGTCACCGACATGACCTGTGCTAATGCCGCACCCGCATTGTGTGAACGCTCCTCGACCAATGCTTTTATTTGCTCCCTTGATAGAGATGCAAACACCTTTTGCTGATACCAATCCTGTAAGACATTAGGAAGTGTCTGCTCAGAAAAACGAGTTATCCAACGACGATCATTTTCCCAACGTTCCTGCTTCTCTGACCCTTTTTGTAGGCCAAAGTTTCCTCCCTCGAATACAAATCCAGCAATAGGCATTGGGCGATGATGAGCGGTTAACGCAAAATGCATCAATAAACGTGCACCTAAAGAGTATCCCACCAGCACCAGTGGCACTTTATCATCGGGAAGTTGTTGCAACTGTTGATCAATAAATTCAACAAACCCATCAATACTATCAGGTATGGGAAATTGACTGGCATGACCATGCCCGGGAAGATCTATCGCATAGAGATCCCAACAAATAGGCAGATGATCTTTTTGTGAATGCCAATCCTCTGCACTCCCCAAGAAGCCATGCACAAATACCACCCTAAGTGTTGGCTTACCCTGTGCAGAACGAAACGCACGAAGTGGCGGATGAATACGGCTATCTTGAGGCATCTATTGGCTCTGGATATTTAAGCTGAGGGATTTTATATGTGCAGAAGCCTGTCCTGCGGGAGTCACCACTTCAATCAATAATGAGCGCGGTGACTGCCCATCAAAATCTGCGACCAACTGCTGCAATTGCGCCCAAGTACTTGGACGCGCATAGCCCATGTTAAATTGCTGAGCCGCTTGCTTAAATTGATACCCATGAGGCATTTGATAAAGACGTTGTTTATGATTGTCATCCACGGGCAGCATATCAAAAATAGCGCCACCATCATTATTGAGTACTAATACAATCCCGCCGCTTTGCGCCAGCAATGAAAGAGAATTTAAATCATGCAGCAATGAGGTATCACCAAGTAGCGTTAACGTTGGCTGCTTTGAGGCAACTCCCACACCGGCACTGGTAGCAATAAGGCCATCAATTCCCGAAGCACCTCGATTAGAAAATACGCGGCTATTGAGCTTTGTCGATAACATATCCACTAAGCGCACTCCGAGACTATTGCCTAAGAACAGCTCAAAACCATCAGTGAGCTCATGCAGTTTCATCGCAACTTCAATCTCTGTAATCGTGGTTGAAGCCAGTCCCTTTGCTTGAGTGAGTACATTGATGCTGTGCGCTTTGAGTCCATCACCCCACTCACGGCTAGATGATTGAAGATGGAGGGTTGAATCTAACTGCCATTCACCTTCTAAGCGTAACATCGGCAAGTGATCGGGATTTAGCACTCCTGGCTCATCACACACGAGTATGTATCGCGCAAAATCTGGCCGAGCAACGCTGTGCTTAATAAAACTGAGCAACCTTTTTGACACTAATCTTGCGCCAAACTGCAAGATAACCTGACACTGAGCAAGCTCTCTATTTGCAGATGGACTTTGTAACCAAATATCATAGCCACTCCAGTCAGAACTGATGCCCGACTGAGGATCACACAAAATAGGCCAGCCCAATTGTATCGCCAGTGCGTTAACTTGCTTTGCTTTCTCGTGTGTGAGCCTACCCACGACAATCAGTCCTTTACGGTCTTTGTAACGCTGAATACAACAGTGTAAATCTTCACTACTTGAACATGCAGGGGCGGCATCGAGATAAGGTCGATTTGAGTCAAACCACCCAGAAGGTAGCTCTATAAGTTGATTTAATTGGGGGCTTTGAGCCACATACAGTGGTTCAGGAAAAGGGCAATTAATGTGGATAGGCCCGTTTAATTGGGCTTGAATTGCCATTATGTTTGCCGATTCAGACAACAACCAATCAAGCGCAATTTCACTGTTGGGGCTAGGCAGAACCAGCGCTTGAGTTACATGACTTGAAAAGATGCCTTGCTGAACAATGGCCTGATTTGCTCCAACACCCACTAACTCTTTAGGTCGGTCTGCGGTCAGTAATATCAACCTTTCGCCAGTCAGATTGGCCTCGACAACCGCAGGAAGTAAATTGGCTACCGCAGTCCCGGAGGTCACAATGACAATCACTGGCTGCTCGGTGGCTTTAGCTATGCCAAGAGCAAAAAAGCCTAGTCCTCGCTCATCAAAATGGGTATGCAACGTCAGTGCATTATGCCTAATGGCTTCAAGTGCCAATGGTGTTGAGCGCGATCCCGGCGCAATACACACATGCTGAGCACCAAATCGGGTAGCCTCTTCAATCAGTACCGCCGACCACACTCGATTCAGTTGTGCTTGATTAAGCTGCGTTAAAGAAACATGGGGCTGCACCGGCTTGCTCATGAAGCTTGTTCCAACACACTTTGCTCAGTGATTAAACTCAGTAACGTCGACATTTTCTTATCCAGTTCTTGCCACTCATGTTCAGCCTCTGAGCCCGGTACAATGCCTGCGCCCGCAAACAAATGTAAGTTATCGTCCTGCACTAGCGCACTACGAATCGCCACACAAAACTCCGCATTTTGGTCGCTAATATACCCAACAGAGCCGCTATACCAAGCTCTAGAAAACGGTTCATTCTGCTCAATAAACTCAAGCGCTAAATGTCGTGGCAATCCAGCCACCGCTGCGGTGGGTTGCAAGGCTTCTAAAAGTTTACTTTTGTCTGCGTGCTTTGATAACTCGGCTTGAATATGCCTTTTTAAATGCTGCACGCGACGCAATTTCACCAAACGAGCTTCATCATCAACTTCTACGTTATTACAAAATGGCGTTAAACGTTCGACAATATCATCTACAACGTATTGATTCTCTTGTAGGTTTTTTTTGTCATTAATCAACCAGTTTGCAAGTTCTAAATCTTGAGCGGGGTGACTATGTCGACCTATCGTCCCTGCCAACGCTTCTGTTTCAATCAGTTGGCCTCGGCGACTATACAATCTCTCTGGTGTAGAGCCTATAAAGGAGTGTCCCTGCTCAAGTTGTAACAAAAAGTGAAAGCTGTGGCGGTTTTGCTTGCGGCTTAATGCCAGAAGTTCAACACCTTTTAGTGCTGAATCAAGTTTAATCGTCGTTTGACGAGCCAACACCACTTTCTTTAGCTCAGTCGTCGTAATTGCCTGTAAAGCCAATTCAACCGTATTATTCCACAATGCTTTACGTGGAGTATGAGTCACGTTTTTTACCGCTGGCAGCGAATTTGGCAAGGGCAAAGTATCTGCGCACAGTAAATACACTGCACGACGCACCGCGTCTCTGTCTTCCATTAAGTTGGCCGCAAGGAACCAATCTTGATTGCGTCGAACCAACTCTATGTGCGGTAAAAAGAAGAATGAGCTTAAACAGCGCCCTTTGTTATCTTTATACGGAAAAGCGTACCCACCCCAAATGCGTTGCTTATGATTTAGCATAGAGTAAGCAGGGTTAATTTCATTAAAGGTTCTTGCTTGACCTAATGCGACAACTTCTTCCGTTGTGTCTCTAGATTGCCAGTAGAACTTAGGGAAAAGAGGTTGATTTTCCATCCAAGGAAGAACGGAATCAGTGCAAACTTCTTCTACTGGCACCTCAATACGACAAGCATCAATAGGCGCAGATTCAATGTGTTGGGCGAGTTGCTGTATAGCATTTGCAAAATGAGACAATGTGACCCCTAACCCTCTATTTTTCTTATGATTACCCAATAATTGGCTTACTCTAGAGCGAGTGATTAGCCAAATCAAGCAGGACAACTACAATTGTAGAGTAAACATAAATTTAAGCTCTCAATTCGTGATAACTCAATTGTTTGGGCATAGATTTTTCTACTCAAAAACACCAATTTAGTGTAATTTGATACTATTCTCATCGATTAAATTTAAGGGTTGACAATGAAAAATATCGAGATGTCTTCAAAACTCGATAATGTATGCTATGACATTCGTGGTCCTGTACTAAAACATGCTAAGCGCATGGAAGAAGAAGGGCAGAAAATAATTAAGCTAAACATTGGTAACCCCGCCCCATTCGGCTTCGATACTCCAGAAGAAATCTTAGTCGATGTATTACGACACTTACCGACTTCTCAAGGTTATTGCGACTCAAAAGGGATTTACTCTGCTCGTAAAGCCGTAGTACAGCACTACCAAAAAAAGGGCTTATTATCGTTAGATGTTGAAGATGTCTATATGGGGAATGGGGTTTCTGAGCTGATCGTCATGGCAATGCAAGCCTTGCTCGATAACGGCGACGAAATGCTGGTACCTGCACCTGATTACCCATTATGGAGCGCCGCGGTATCACTCTCGGGTGGCACCCCAGTCCACTATATTTGTGATGAAGAGTCCGATTGGTATCCAGACCTTGCTGATATCAAAGCTAAAATCACCCCAAAAACTCGCGGCATTGTACTCATCAACCCGAATAACCCAACTGGCGCGGTGTACAGTCGAGATTTTCTATTGCAAATCGTTGAGATTGCACGCCAGCATAAACTGATCATCTTCGCTGACGAAATCTACGACAAAATTCTTTACGATGGTGCAACTCACACTTCAATTGCCACACTGGCCGACGACGTAGTGATGGTCACATTTAATGGGTTATCAAAAGCCTACCGCATCTGTGGTTTCCGTAGCGGATGGATGTTTATTAGCGGGCCAAAACACATTGCAAAAGGCTATGTGGATGGTTTGGATATGCTCGCCTCTATGCGATTGTGTGCCAACGTGCCAATGCAGCATGCGGTGCAAACTGCGCTGGGTGGCTATCAAAGTATCAATGAACTGATTTTACCGGGTGGGCGCCTGCTCGAACAGCGTGACAAAGCCCACGACATGATCACTTCAATACCCGGCGTCTCGTGTGTGAAACCAAAGGGAGCATTGTATCTTTTCCCTAAACTCGACCCTAAAATTTACAAAATTCATGATGACCAGAAAATGGTACTCGACTTTTTACAACAAGAGAAAGTGCTGTTAGTTCAAGGGTCAGGGTTCAATTGGCCAAAACCCGATCACTTTAGAATAGTGACATTGCCTTATGCCGAGGACCTCGAAATCGCGATCAGTCGCTTTGAGCGTTTCATTACTCAATACACACAATAATTGATACTAAAGAGGCCTAGCGCCTCTTTTTTTACACATTAAGGATGATTAGCATGCACAACGAAAGCCACTTTTTCGCTCACTTAGCTCGAATGAAACTGATTCAACGCTGGCCATTGATGCGTTCCGTTTCAAAAGAAAACATTTCGGAACACAGCTTACAGGTCGCTTTCGTGGCGCATGCTTTAGCCATCATTAAAAATAAAAAATTTAACGGAAAACTCAACCCAGAACGCATTGCGGTATTAGGCATGTATCATGACAGTAGCGAAGTGTTAACGGGCGATCTTCCGACACCAGTCAAATACTACAACCCTTACATCGCGAAAGAATACAAAAAGATAGAAGCCGCTGCCGAACAAAAGTTATTGTCAATGGTGCCAGAAGAATTGGTCGAAGACTTTAAACCTTTTCTTATCAGTGGTGAAGCAACCGAAGAAGAGCATTCATTGGTAAAACAAGCCGATTGCATTTGCGCCTATCTTAAGTGCTTAGAAGAACTGTCAGCAGGTAACCATGAGTTTGCAGCGGCGAAGCGACGTCTGGAACAAACACTACAAGACAGAGACTCCCCTGAAATGTGTTACTTCCTCAAAACCTTCTCTGCTAGTTTTGAATTAACGTTGGATGAAATTAGCTAACTGATCTAATTCAACAACAAAGGACACCGTTAGCGGACACAGACATTTAAATGACATGGGCAATGACACTGCATGGAAGTAGATAAACTCTGGCAACAACGCATCAATAGCGAGCAGAAAGTGCGGCTAAATGATCACCGTGATCCCTACCAAAGAGATCGTGCGCGCGTACTCCACTCTGCCGCATTTCGTCGTTTACAAGCCAAAACTCAAGTGCATGGAACGGGCAGCAATGACTTTCATCGCACTCGCCTCACCCACTCATTAGAGGCGGCACAAATCGGATCTGGGATACTGGCGCAGCTGCAATCAAAACATTTAGAATTGAGCTCAATACTCCCCACCACCAGCCTCATTGAAACCCTGTGCCTTGCGCATGATATTGGACACCCACCGTATGGACATGGCGGTGAAGTCGCACTCAATTATATGATGCGTGAACATGGCGGCTTTGAAGGGAATGCCCAAACCTTTAGAATCGTCAGCCAGCTTGAGCCATACACCCAACATCATGGGATGAATCTATGTCGTCGAACCTTACTTGGCTTGTTAAAATACCCCGCTTTACTCAGCAAAGTAGAGCGAGACAGCATCCCTGATGGCGTGGATAACCCGAGACAGCTCAAAGCCAGTCGTTGGATGCCAGCAAAAGGGGTATTTGATGTTGACCAAGTCTATTTTGATTGGGTATTGCACCCTCTATCCGAACAAGACAAAACGGCATTCAGCCAATTGCAGCCCCATTCAGGACAGCGCTCTGTGACCAAAAAAACACAGTTTAAATCATTAGACTGCTCCATCATGGAACTTGCCGATGATATTGCCTACGGCGTCCATGATCTAGAGGATGCTATCGTACTGGGTTTAGTCTCTAAGCAGCAATGGCTTGAATCAGCAGCCAGCAGGCTAGCGCATTGCGGTCATACTTGGATGGAAAACGAAATACAACCGCTTACAGAGCAGCTCTTTTCTGGGGAGCACTATCTGCGTAAAGATGCGATAGGCAGTATCGTCAATGCGCTACTCACCAGTGCTGAAGTGACCGAAATCAGAAACGCAGATTTTGTTCATCCTTTATTGCGATACAACGCGACCTTGCGAGCGCCTATGCTAGAGGTACTTAAAGTATTCAAAGATTTTGTTAGCTGTTACGTCATCCAAGCCACAGAGGTTCAGTTAATCGAATATAAAGGCCAACAAGTGATCATTGATCTATTTGAAGCGTTTAGTGGCGATCCTGAACGCTTACTGCCTGAAGCAACCAAAAAGAAATGGCAACTGGCAAGAGATCAGCAAGATCAGGGCTTTAGAGTTATCTGTGACTATATTTCAGCAATGACTGACGGCTATGCAAAAAAGTTGCATTCAAAAATGTTTGCCAGTTAACGATGCCGGCCACCAAGGTATTTATCGTATGTCCCTGCTGGCAGTTGAGCAATTTGAAACTCTACCATTTTATCAAAAGCGGTAATTAAAGGGGTTGCATCGCACGCGTCAAGTATACTCAGCGCATGATAAGCCGCTTCAAGTGTCGATAAGGCGTTGGCTTTCGGCGCTTTGCGTATCGTGTATCGACCTTGCAAGTGTGTCGGTAGATGCACCTGATTCAGTCCATGCAAATTATGCGAAAGTTGGAAAATCTTAAAAGCTTTTTTCCAAGTGCCATCGATAAGAAACAAACGTGTTTTACACTCTGTACTTATACTCAAGCTTGTACTCTCTTGCGCCGCTGAATCGAATATAGAGCGCTGTGACAAATAATGCGCGTTGAGCTCCGCGGACTCTGCCGATGGGTACATGAGTAGATTTAACGTATTTGGCTCAGAAATCCACTGATTAACCAGCGGGTGCTCCGAGAAGTCCTCACCCACCAGTAACTGACAGGGCGAAACAGACAACTCTATGATTTTGGCAGTACCTTTCGCTTGATTCACCTCACTAGGGTGCTGCAAAATGACCACCTCTACAGTGCTTTCAACCGTTTCAATCCATTGGCACAGGCAAGCTTTTTTAGCGCGACCACAGCGCTCACAGTATCGGGACATAAAACGTGTATAAATTCCTCATTGCGTTCAGCTTGATGTTAGCTGTATTTTTGATTCCTTCGTTCTCCGAAGCATTACGCTGGCAGCACGATGTCATAGCGTCTCAGCAGTGGTGGCGTATATTCACAGGTAACTTTACCCATACCAATACCTACCACTTAGGCATGAATCTAGCAGGGTTATGGGTTATCTGTCACTTATTTCAAACCAAAGTGAAACCACTGGCTATTGCCATAGCCATTCTATCAACGAGTATTGGGATTGGACTACTCTTTACCGATACCCATATTTATTATGGTCTTTCCGGTGTACTGCATGGACTGTTTGCGTTGTATGCGTATCAGGAAATCGCCGCTGGCAAGCGCAGCAGTTGGTTTTTGTTAGCGGGGTTAGGCATAAAGATCGTGGCAGAAAACAGTGGGCTAATATCACTTTCTACAGCAACGTTAATCAATGCTAGAGTCTCGACAGAATCCCACCTAATAGGGTCGATTACAGGGCTAGCCATCGCAGTACTAGCCCATAAAGTGCTTAAACGATAATACTACAACCGAATACGCGATCGATTCTTATCCACGGTCGCCTGCCCTATCCCTTTCACTTGTTGTAAGTCATCGGCGTGTTTAAACTCGCCATGCACTTCACGGTAAGACACTATCTGCTGTGCTTTCTTCTCTCCGACACCCAACAATAAAGTAGCGAGCTCATGACTAGAAGCGGTGTTGATATTCACCTCTATTTCAATCCCTTCATAGTGGTCGGCTTTACTTTCATCAGCGGAGTATGCAGCAAAAGGCAGCAAGGCTAATAGTACTATCGCTACATATCGTTTTAAATTTGGAAAAGTCATCCCTATCTCCTTCGTTTGATTCAAAATGCTACAAGCCAAGCTCATAGCCTCATCGACTAACCTAGAAGAGATAGTTCTTATTGAGAATAGGATGGGGTAAAAACTAGAACGGGCCGCTAAGTGCGGCCCGTGAATTTATGTATCAGCGAGTGATCAATTACTGCGCATCTTCAGAGATGTAGTACTCGATATCAGTCTTATGACGTAGCGTTTGCAGCACGCCCATAAGATCTTGCTGAACATTAGCACTTTGCAGTTGCTGACCAATTTGCTCATTGTATTGAGCATCAATAGAAGTATTCACCTTAGCCAATTCAATAACCACAATATTACCCGCAGTATCAATTGATTTAGCGTAGTGCAATGCATCTTTAGTTGGATGAGGAATAGCAAACACAGTGTGTGACAATTCAGAGCTGCGATTGACAGTTTCCACCGCGCCAAAGCTCAACTTATTGCTAGCCAAAATAGAATCATCGCCAGCTTCAAGTGCACTAACCACTTTATCCGCTAACTCTGTTGCTAGCTTTTGACCTTCAACTTGTTGGTACTGAGCTTTTACTTTCGCAGCAACTTCTTCGTAAGGAAGTACGGTTTGCGGACGAGAGTCATCAATACGAACCACAATGATATGCTCAGGGTCTACTTCAACTACCGCAGAGTTTAGGCCGTCTTCGCTTACTTCAGGGGTTTTCAGCTCTTGCATTACCGCAGGAGACTTAAGAATCGCTGGAGCGTCTGCATTTGAGATGAAGTCAGTGGTTACCACTTTTTGACCTACAGCTTCAGCCGCATCATCTAGAGAATCAGGGTATTCAAATGCCACTGTTTCTAGTTTGTTTTGCAGCTCGTAGAAACGGTTCACCGCATCTTGCTCAGCCACTTCTGTTTTAATTTCAGCTGCAACTTCAGCAAATGGTTTAGCTTGCGCGCTCTTCAGTCCGTCTAGCTTGATGATGTGGTAACCAAAATCTGATTTAACAACGTCACTGTAATCGCCTACATTTTGTAGAGCAAATGCTGCTGCTTCAAATTTAGGGTCCATAACACCCTTCTCAACCAGACCTAAAGAACCACCGTTCTCAGCAGAACCAATGTCTTCAGAGTTTTCTTTAGCTAACGTTGCGAAGTCAGCACCCGCTTTTAGTTGGCTCAGAATATCTTTTGCTTTCGCTTCATCTTGAATCAAGATGTGGCTCAGGCTACGTTGCTCATGAGTCGAGTAACGATCGATGTTCTTTTCATAGAAGTCTTTTGCGTCTTTATCTGTCACAGAGTCGCTTTTCTTCATCTGTTCTGCAGAAAGTTCGATATAAGAAATCTTGAACTGCTCAGGACGAGTAAAGTTAGCTGGGTTGTTCTTATAGAATTCTTGTAGCTGCTCAGCGGTTGGTGTAACTGTTTTCGCCATTTCACTCGGTTGAATCGTGATAGTGCGAATGTCACGAGTCTGAGTTAAAAGACCTGAAGCGTGAGCTACTTCTTGTGGAAGGATAAATTCACTTTGCTCAACAGCGCCCAAAATCTTTTGACGAACAAGGTCGCTACGTAAGTATTCGGCAAAGCTCTCAGCATTGTAACCACCACGACGAAGTGCCGCGAGGTAAACTTGCTGGTCAAACTTACCGTCAGTTTGGAACTGAGGCATGCTCAATAGCACTTCACGAACTTTTTCATCGCTTACGCGTAGACCCAAAGAGTCTGCGTATTGTTCTAGCAGGATTTGGTTAACCATTTGATCCAGCACGCGCTGACGGAACGACTGCACGAATGCAGGGTCGCCAAGTTGGCTGGTAAAGTAGTCACCCATTTGTTGTTGAGCTCGGTTACGTTCATTTTGATACGCTTGTTCAAACTCAGGACGAGAAATTTCAGTATTTCCCACTTTTGCAGCAGAACTGTGTCCGCCACCCAAATAGCCACTTACGCCAGTGAAAACGAAAGAGAGAATGATCAAACCTAGAATGATCTTAACGGCTATGCTATTTACGCCTTCGCGTAATCTTTCCATCATAATAGTGCGAAACTCCGAAAATGTGGCCTGTATACTATTCAGGCTCTAAAAATCTTTGCCTCGATAATATCAGAAAAAGAAATGCGCACCAGTAGGATGCGCATAAATACAGGGTTTGATAGCGATAATTTGCTATCTGATCGGTTCTGAAGGCAGATTATTCGTTAACTGCGTCTTTTAAAGCTTTACCTGGCTTAAATGCAGGTACTTTTGCTTCTGCAATTTGAATCTCATCACCCGTCTTTGGATTACGACCAGTACGAGCAGCGCGAGTACGGACACTAAAGGTACCAAAGCCTACTAGAGCAACTTGGTCGCCACTTTGCAAAGTTTCACTGATTGTTTCAACTACTGCATCTAATGCACGGCCAGCAGATGCTTTAGATAGATCGGCGTTGTCTGCAATTTTTTCGATAAGCTGAGTTTTGTTCACTATGTATTCCCCTATTACTACTCGAGTGAAATTTAGAGTAGGTCAATTCCATTGTTGTATGAATCTAGCCACGCCCTTGGTATGAAAGGGATATAGCCTCATCAGTTAAGGTAGCGTTCAATAAAAAAGCTGACAAGTAATTTATACCTATCAGCTTAATTTACATGCTATTTTTTGCTATTTATCACTGTTCCGCTTGGAAAGTGACCCCTGTAGGGTCATTTTGTAATGCAATTGCTAGCACTTCATCAATCCACTGCACTGGTTTCACTGTGATATCTTTTTTGACGTTTTCTGGGATTTCTTCCAAATCACGCTCGTTATCTTTAGGAATCAGTACGGTTTTAATACCGCCACGGTGCGCCGCTAATAGCTTCTCTTTAAGCCCGCCAATAGGCAGCACTTCGCCGCGCAGTGTAATTTCACCGGTCATAGCAACTTCTGCTTTAACTGGGTTTCCGGTCAAGCTAGACACAAGTGCTGTACACATTGCGATACCCGCACTTGGGCCATCTTTCGGTGTAGCACCTTCTGGTACGTGAACGTGAATATCACGTTTCTCGTAGAAGTTTGGCGCAATACCCAGTTTTTCAGCGCGGCTTCTTACTACCGTCATCGCAGCTTGAATCGACTCTTGCATGACATCGCCCAATGAACCGGTTTGAGTCAACTTGCCTTTGCCGAGCATAGATTCAGTTTCAATCGTGAGTAGATCGCCACCGACTTCCGTCCACGCCAGTCCAGTCACTTGACCGATACGGTTATGATCGTCCGCTTTACCGTAATCAAAGCGCTGTACGCCCAAGTATTCTTTCAGATTATCTTGGTTCACTACCACTTTCTTCAGTGCGCTATCCAGTAGGATATTCTTCACCGCTTTTCGGCAAATTTTAGAGATTTCACGCTCGAGACTACGCACACCCGCTTCACGAGTGTAGTAGCGGATAATTCCAATAATTGCAGAATCATCAACCTCAATTTCATTAGCTTTCAAACCATTACGCTTAATCTGTTTTTCAAGCAAGTGGTTCTTGGCAATGTTCAGTTTTTCATCTTCGGTATAACCCGATAGACGAATCACTTCCATACGATCAAGTAATGGACCCGGAATGTTCATTGAGTTAGAGGTTGCTACGAACATAACATCAGACAGATCGTAGTCCACCTCTAGGTAATGATCGTTAAAGGCATTGTTCTGCTCAGGATCAAGTACTTCAAGTAATGCTGACGATGGGTCACCACGCATGTCTGATGACATTTTGTCGATTTCATCGAGCAAGAACAGTGGGTTTTTAACCCCAACCTTAGACATCTTCTGAATCAGTTTACCCGGCATAGAACCAATGTAGGTACGACGGTGACCACGAATCTCAGCCTCATCACGTACGCCACCTAGCGCCATACGTGTGTACTGACGGCCTGTTGCCGCAGCAATAGACTGACCTAGCGAGGTTTTACCCACACCAGGAGGACCGACCAAACACAGAATAGGGCCTTTCAGTTTATTAATGCGAGTTTGCACCGCCAAATACTCTAAAATACGTTCTTTAACGCGCTCAAGACCGTAGTGATCGGCATTCAGAACTTCTTCAGCTTTCGCTAAGTTCTTTTTCACCTTTGAACGCTTCGTCCAAGGCACGCCTACCATCCAATCGATGTAGCTACGAACCACGGTCGCTTCGGCTGACATCGGAGACATCATTTTCAGCTTTTGCAGTTCTTGCTCGGTTTTTTCACGAGCATCTTTTGGCATTTTAGATTCTTCAATCTTGATCTTCAGTGCTTCAAACTCATCTGGAGCATCGTCCATATCGCCCAGTTCTTTCTGAATCGCTTTCATTTGCTCATTCAGATAGTACTCGCGTTGGGATTTCTCCATTTGCTTTTTAACACGGCCACGAATGCGCTTTTCAACTTGCAGGATGTCAATTTCTGACTCCATGCTTCCCATCAGGAATTCTAAGCGTTCGTTTACATCGATAATTTCTAGCACACGCTGTTTTTCTGCCAATTTCAATGGCATATGAGCGGCGATTGAATCGGCTAGGCGCGGTGCATCATCGATACCGTTTAACGAGGTTAATACCTCTGGCGGGATCTTTTTATTAAGCTTGATAAAGCCTTCAAATTGGTTGATTGCACTGCGTACCACCACCTCTTCTTCTTTATCATCAATTTTCGGAGTAGTCAGAAATTCAGCGTCTGCAACAAAGAACTCATCTTCTCGAATAGAGTGAACTTTGGCGCGCTGTTGGCCTTCGACAAGTACCTTTACTGTACCATCAGGCAGCTTCAACAATTGCAAAATGGTTGCAACAGTACCTACTTGGAATAAATCTTCTTTGGTGGGTTCTTCTGTGTCCGCTTCTTTTTGAGCAACTAACAGGACTTGCTTGTCATTATCCATTGCAGATTGAAGGCAGTTGATCGACTTTTCACGACCAACGAACAGAGGAATGACCATATGTGGGTAAACGACCACATCTCGTAATGGCAGCACGGGTATTTCAATACGCTCGGAACGCTCCAAGTTCATAATTATCTCTCTTCCGTTTTCGGCTTATGGTCTTTATATAAGGTCACTTTAAATAGAATCAATACCTGTAACAATAAGAATCAGTTAACTTATTAAAATAGCGTTCTTTTTGCTTTAAATGACTGCAAAAACACGACTTAATAAGGGCAATGCCCATCGTTGTGGTTACGATTGTTGCTACAGTAGATAGATGATCATAGATCATCAAAAATAAAAAAAGCGAGCAGAAGCTCGCTTTTTATCTATCGAATGAACGATTAAGACTCAGCAATTGCTGCCTGATTATCACCACCGTCATAAATCATCAGTGGTTCAGACTCGCCATTAATCACTGATTCATCAATGACTACTTTGCTAACGTCTGTTTTAGAAGGCAATTCATACATGGTTTCAAGGAGTACATTCTCAAGAATAGAACGTAAACCACGAGCCCCTGTTTTGCGCTCCATTGCACGTTTAGCGATCGCTTTTAGTGCATCTTCGCGGAACTCTAACTCCACATCTTCAAGGTCAAACAAAGCAGCGTATTGCTTCGTTAGTGCGTTCTTAGGTTGGCTAAGAATTTGAATCAGTGCAGCTTCATCAAGTTCCGTCAATGTTGTGGTTACAGGTAGACGACCGATAAACTCAGGAATTAAGCCGTATTTGACCAAATCCTCAGGCTCAACCTGTTTGAACATTTCACTGACACTCTTCTGTTCGTCTTTAGCGTGAATTTCAGCGCCAAAACCAATACCAGAGCCAGTTTCTACGCGTTGTTCTATGACTTTATCTAGGCCGGCAAATGCACCGCCACAGATGAATAGAATCTTAGAAGTATCAACTTGTAAAAACTCTTGTTGAGGGTGCTTACGTCCGCCTTGTGGTGGAACAGAAGCAATAGTACCTTCAACCAGTTTAAGTAGTGCTTGTTGTACACCTTCACCAGAAACATCACGAGTAATCGATGGGTTTTCGGCTTTGCGAGAGATCTTGTCAATCTCATCGATGTAAACAATACCACGTTCAGCTTTCGCTACGTCGTAATCACATTTTTGCAGAAGTTTTTGGATGATGTTTTCTACATCTTCACCCACATAACCCGCTTCAGTTAATGTGGTCGCATCTGCCATGGTAAACGGTACGTCTAGAAGACGAGCCAGCGTTTCAGCTAGTAATGTTTTACCACTGCCTGTAGGACCAATAAGTAAAATATTACTCTTACCAAGTTCAACGCCGTCTGCGGTTTTATCGCCGTTACGAAGACGCTTATAGTGGTTATATACTGCTACGGAAAGCACTTTTTTCGCAAATTCTTGACCAATTACATATTCGTCAAGGTGCTCGCGAATATCTCGTGGGGTAGGCAAATCCTCAGACTCTTTCTTCGGAAGCGCCTCTTTGATCTCTTCACGAATAATATCGTTACAAAGATCAACACACTCGTCACAGATGTAGACGGACGGGCCCGCGATCAATTTGCGAACTTCATGCTGACTTTTACCGCAGAAAGAGCAGTACAAAAGCTTGCCACCCTCTTTGCTTTTATCTGTCATTCGCTAACCTCTTAGCTTTAAACTTCAATTCAATGATTAAAGTTTACATCAAAAAATCTTGAACCGACGACTTAATTGCCGCGAGACAATACCGAATCTACCAAGCCATAAGCAACTGACTCTTCAGCAGACATAAAGTTGTCACGGTCGGTATCACGCTCAATCACTTCCATTGGCTGACCTGTATGTTCAGCAAGCAGTGAATTAAGCTTCTTCTTGATAGTCAAAATCTCTTGAGCATGAATTTGAATATCAGAAGCTTGCCCTTGGAATCCACCTAATGGTTGGTGAATCATTACACGCGCACTTGGCAGTGCAAAACGTTTACCTTTAGCGCCACCGGCTAATAGGAATGCGCCCATAGAACACGCTTGTCCCATACATACAGTGCTCACATTTGGCTTGATGTACTGCATAGTGTCATAAATTGACATACCCGCAGTCACGCTGCCACCAGGAGAGTTGATGTATAGGAAAATATCTTTTTCTGGATTCTCTGATTCTAGGAACAACAGCTGGGCCACTACAAGATTGGCCATGTGATCTTCAACTTGTCCAGTCAAGAAGATGATTCGCTCCTTTAGCAAGCGAGAATAGATATCGTAAGAACGCTCACCTCGTGATGACTGCTCTACTACCATTGGTACTAGTGCATCCACAATTGGCGACATTACATTTTTTTCTTGGTAGCTCATAGTGTTATATCCCTATCCCTAAAAACAAATGGCCCGAATGATTATCTCATACGGACCATTATTAGTAGAAGAGTGACTGAAAAGTCAACCCTCTACGCAAACCAAACAGCATTAAGCAGGTTGTTGGTTCATAATTGCATCAAATGACTCTTCTTTCTCTGTCACTTGTGCTTTAGCGATGATAGCGTCGATCGCTTGCTCTTCTAGAGCAACGTTACGCATGTTGTTCATCATTTCTTCGTTGCTTTCGTAGTAAGCGATAACTTCAGAAGGATCTTCGTACGCTGTCGCCATTTCAGTGATCAGTGCTTTCACTTTCTCGTCGTCAGCTTTTAGTTCTTCTGCTTTGATAACTTCACCAAGTAGAAGACCAACAACTACGCGTTTGCGAGCTTGCTCTTCGAACAACTCACGAGGTAGTTGATCAGCTGCGTCAGTGTTGCCACCGAAACGTTGAGCCGCTTGTTGACGAAGTACGCCAATTTCTTGCTCGATAAGTGCTGCAGGAACAGTGATGTCGTTCTCTTTCGCTAGACCGTCAATCGCTTGCTCTTTGATACGGCTCTTAAGCGCTTGCTTAAGTTCACGATCCATGTTCTTACGAACTTCAGCTTTAAGTGCGTCAATGCCGCCCTCAACTACGCCGAATTTAGCAACGAACTCGTCAGTTAGCTCTGGAAGTTCACGAGTTTCAACTTTGTTCACTTTGATAGAGAACTTCGCTTCTTTACCTTTTAGGTTTTCAGCGTGGTAGTCTTCAGGGAATGCTACGTCGATTTCAAATTCCATACCTGCTGTTTTACCAGCGATACCGTCTTCAAAACCAGGGATCATGCGACCTTGGCCCATTTCTAGAGGGAAGTTTTCAGCTTTTCCGCCTTCAAATTCTTCACCGTCGATAGAACCAACGAAGTCGATAGTTGCGCGAGAGTCTTCTTTAACTTCAGAATCAACTTCAGTCCAAGTTGCTTGTTGCTTACGTAGAGTTTCGATCATGTTGTCTACGTCTGCATCTTTAACTTCTACTACAGGCTTCTCAACAGCGATGTTCTCAAGACCTTTCAGTTCGATCTCAGGGAAAACTTCTAGAGTTGCAGTAAATACAAGATCTTGACCTTCAGTAGTGTCTACTGGTGCGAAAGTAGGTGCACCTGCTGGGTTGATCTTTTCTTTAACGATAGTTTCGATGTAGTGACGCTGCATCACTTCACCCATAACGTCGTTACGTACCGCGTTACCGTACATTTTCGCTACCATTTTCAAAGGCACTTTGCCTTTACGGAAACCGTCGAAACGACGATTTTTAGCGATGTTACGTAGTTCAGCTGTCACTGCATCTTCAATGTTAGCAGCAGGAACAGTGATAGTTAGACGGCGCTCAAGACCTTCTAGAGTTTCAACAGTAGCTTGCATTATTTTATAAACCTCAACAAAAGCTCAGTTTCCTGAGCATAGCGTCACCGTTTTAATACAGGTGACAACATCCTAGTGTGTGCCCCAAAGAGACACCTAAATACAAAAAGAGTGCCGCTGTTACATAATTAAGGTAATCAGGTAACAACGAATCAATTAGCGATACCTTATTTAAGACATCTCCAATTGACCTCAGAGTAATAAATTGACGCGACATTCTACCGACATAGGCTTGCCCTGTCGAGAGATGAGCCTAAACCCTCTTCAATTATTGTAGATAGAGTCCTGTAATAGGAATATCTCGTAGCAATACAATGGGGGCATGTTCGACAAAATCAACGGTAATCATCAAAATTGATTTTCAAGTTTGAAAAACGAGATCTTGTTCAAATAAAAAAACCGCTAACGGCAAAGTTAACGGTTTATAAATCATTTAAATTGCAAAGTGATGAACTGAGCGTTAAGCGTTTGCTTCACGAGCTGTAATAAACTCTAGAGCCAGCTTAATGCGAGCGATAACGCGCTCTTTGCCAATCAATGCCATTACAGCATCAACAGATGGCGATTGACCGCCGCCAGTTACCGCAACGCGAAGTGGCATACCAATTTTACCCATGCCAATTTCAAGCTCTTCACAAACGGCTGCAATCACACCCTCTTTAATTGACTCAGTCGACCAATCAGCCAGTGCTTCTACTTTTGCTAGTGCTAGCTCAAGTGGGCCTCTTGCTACGCCGCGAAGGTGTTTCTTAGCTGCGCCGGCTTCAAATTCACTAAAGTCTTCGTAGAAGTAGCGGATTTGCTCAGCCAATTCAACCAAGGTATTACAACGCTCACCCACTAGCTCAATCACATCAGTGATAGCAGGGCCATTATCAATGTTTAGGTTCTGTTGTTCGATGTGCCATTGCAGATATTTAGCCACATATTCAGGCGCAGATGTCTTAATGTAATGGTTGTTTAACCACAATAGCTTATCGGTATTAAATGCCGATGCTGATTTAGATACCGCATCTAAGCTAAATAGCTGGATCATTTCTTCTTCTGAGAAGATTTCTTGGTCGCCATGAGACCAACCTAGACGTACTAAGTAGTTATTTAGAGCATTTGGCAAGTAACCTTCATCGCGATATTGCATCACTGAAACAGCGCCATGACGCTTAGACAGCTTGGCACCATCATCACCTAAGATCATTGCACAGTGAGCAAACGTCGGAACAGGCGCACCTAATGCTTCATAAATGTTGATTTGACGAGGGGTGTTATTGATATGATCTTCACCACGAACCACTTGGGTGATTCCCATATCCCAATCATCCACTACAACAACAAAATTGTATGTAGGAGCGCCGTCAGTGCGACGAATGATCAGATCATCTAACTGGCTATTGCTAATTTCGATACGACCACGGATTTGGTCTTCAAAAACAACACTGCCTTCTTTAGGATTGCGGAAACGTACCACGTAATCATCGCCTTCTTTTGCGGCAGCATTTGCTGCAACAACTTTAGGGTGATTAGCATCATAGCGAGGCATTTCTTTGTTTGCTTCTTGCTCTTCGCGAATTTCTTCTAGTAATTCTTTAGACGCGTAGCATTTGTACGCTTTGTCTTCAGAAAGCAGCAAGTCGATACATTCGTTATAACGGTCAAAACGTTTAGATTGGTAGTAAGGACCTTCATCCCAATCCAAGCCCATCCATTTCATCCCCTCAAGAATAGCGTCTACCGCTTCTTGTGAGTTGCGCTCTAGGTCAGTATCTTCGATACGCAGTACAAATTGACCGCCTTGGTTTTTAGCATAAAGCCAAGAATACAGTGCTGTACGCGCACCACCTACGTGCAGATAGCCAGTCGGGCTTGGGGCAAAACGAGTTTTTACCGTCATTGAATTTACCTTTCACAGTCCAGTCGCTTGAATAAGCGTATAATTTGCCGCTATTTTAGCACCGAAGTGCAAATGTACAACGGAAAGGGACAGCTTCTAGATAAAGAGCGATAGATAAATGACGTTTTAGCAAAAAGCAAACCGCTTAATTGAACTCGTCACTAGACGAGCAATGAGTGTCAGTCAGTACAATGAGAGATTATTTCTCATTGATTATCATTAAAAAACCAGACCAACGATAACAACCAAAGCCGCTAATGAAAATAGAGCGATACGGCTAATTAGACCCAGTTCAGAGTGTTCAATCATTGTAGTATTGTGGTGCATAGGCTTTCCTTTTTAATAATTATTTAACAACCACCACTAATATCGTTCACACCACTCGCAATTACAATCTGAATATTTCATTATTATGACACTCAACACTTATTGGTGTAATTATGTGACCTAGATCACATTAATAAACTGTGAAATTACAGCGATTTTATTATTTTTCAGTAATTTCAATAACTCACAACGGCTTAGCTTCTAGGTATTTTTTAGCTTTAAAGAAACTTAACTCATTATCGCAACCACTTTATGGTGACGATTGGTATACTACTGGGCACACTGAACAGTATTCAATAAATAGGAACTCACACAGAATGGCTCAACTTTCAGGTCACATCCGAAAAATGACGTCTTCCCTAGAAAATGGGCAAGTGTCTTATCAGTTACCACTGGATGATCAACAATTAGACCTTATGCCTCTCATTGGGCAAAAGCTTATCCTTAAACATACTGGCCACATCCATTGCCAAGAGTGCGGTAAAAAAACCAAAAAAAGTTACTCACAAGGCTTCTGCTATCCATGCATGACTAAGCTGGCCAAATGCGATATGTGCATTATGAAGCCAGAGACTTGCCACTTTGAGAAAGGGACTTGCCGAGAGCCACAATGGGGAGAGGAAAACTGCTTTGTTCCTCACTACGTATATCTTGCCAACACGACAGCGATAAAAGTCGGGATTACTCGCCATACTCAAATTCCTACTCGTTGGATCGATCAAGGTGCCAACCAAGCACTGCCGCTATTTAAAGTCAGCTCACGTTTACAATCCGGGTTGGTTGAAATTGCACTCGCCGAATTTATCTCTGATAAAACCAACTGGCGAAACATGCTAAAAGGCAAAGCACAACCTATCGACTTACAACAAAAAGCCAAAGAGTTGATCCCACAAATTGAAGCTAAATTAGCAGAGCTTCAGCTACAATTTGGTGAAGATGCGATAGAAAAGCTCGACGCAGACGTTATTGATATCGACTACCCCGTCACTCAATACCCAACCAAAATCACATCACTTAACTTTGATAAAACCCCCGAACTCGGTGGGGTATTGCTAGGGATCAAAGGGCAATATTTATACTTTGATACTGGTGTTATCAATATGCGTAAATTCACCTCATATGAAATCTGCGCTGAGTTTTAATCGCCTTATCCATCCAGTCTATAACTATGATGAGGACAAAAAGCCGGACGTCTGATCGAGTCCGGCGATAAAGGCTACGTTGACTGTCAATATGAACAATAACGTTCAGCGATATTGATTATTTAAAAGCCGTATGACGCACCAAAGACAAACGCATTGTTGACTAAACTACTACCCGCCGCGTTGTCCAATCCATTCGCTTGGCTACGGAACTCAAAATAAGGTTGAACACCTTTTCTCGTCCACGTAGCACGAACCTCGTGATCCATGGTTTCCGCTTCAATCATATACACATTGTTGTAACTTAGCGCTAGATCCATATCTGCAAAGTTATAAGCGATACGGTTATCCATTCGGTAATCGGTATCAGCATCAGAATCTGTCGCATCAATATGCGCGCGAGTTCGATTGCTAATTGATAGACCATTGTCAAAGTTATAGCCGATTTTAATCAAAGGGCGGTATTGAATAGAGTCGCCTGCCGACATCAAATGTTGATAGCCCGCGGCAACCCATAAGTTATCGGTTAGATTGAAGGATTGTTCACCACCTAAGGTTATTGCCGGTGTTGTAGTACCCGCTCCCCCTTTTTCTGTAACAATCTCGCCTAACTGTATACCGTCAAACTCAGTGTAAAGCGTCAATCCACCTAAGCTATTGTCGAAAGTATGACCCGCTTCGAGGGTGGATGTAGATTTTGAACCGTGAATACGGCCATCATCGTGGAATTGAATGTTACCCGTTACATATGACGATGCTAATACCGGCGACGAAACCAAGATTGCCAATGCACTTAACCCGATAATTTTTTTCATAATGTTACCTATTTTTTCTCATTATTTTTCCGATTTCCCAAACCCACAACGAAAAGGAGCTCACTCCAACATTTGGCTTAGGTATCACTATTCATTGTTGAGCATCTCTTTAAGTGCCGCACAAGACCCACAGCTTGTGTCGAGCATAAGCGCCCACTACACAGAGCCCCTTCTGTGTCACAACGTATTAAAATAGTGAGGGAGTTCATCGAAAAAAAACAATGCCAGCAATTGCATTGAGACTGCTGTCACCTCAAAGAAACAGTAAAAAGTTAATAAGTTATTTAACCCATAAATAACAAAAGGTTAGCCGCAATATAATTAAAGAAAAGAATAAGATAATAAATTCAAAATTGACGAAAATCACAAAATAAGCGTCATAACCAACATGAAATGAGAGTCATATCAGGTCGATTTTAGTTTGCTTGGGGTTCTGTTATAAAAAACAAAACAAAATAGCGATCAAGCTCACACCACCTTCATATTGCATCACTTCAACCTTGCCGAAGATAGGTAACAAGGGTGAGCGATTAAGAAAAAAATCCCGCCATACTGAGCCTATTTAGCTCAATAAGTAAACGCCCCCCCAGAAGCGAGCTCGCCGTTACACGTTAACTCAGTACCTCAGTTGTAGGCAGAGCATCCCACTCATCAAATATTCAATTTTCTTTATTTTCCAATGAGAATTAAGTCACATTATTTAAACAAGATCTCAAATTAATTGAGACTATTATCGATAAATTTAGCAACTTGAGCTATTAGAGGACTTTTTATAAATGCGAATTATACACAATTACACTTAAAATAAACCCCTTAAATAACAATGACTTATGTTAATATTTTATAAAAAAAACAAAACAATATAAAAGTTCAATTTTAAAAAGTGATCTAAAGCTCACTTTTCGTACAAAGAGTGCACTCCATCTCATTTTTCGAGATGTAAATTAAGTTTATATTGAAGTTTTATACTCCAGAACCGAATATAACCCCATCAGAACAAACTGATAAACAACAGACAACAAAAGAAAAACGTGGGTTTACAAACTGTTCAATATTAGACGTTTCCAAAACCTCTACCCCCAATAAAAAGTGGTTAGGAAACAATTAAAACTGTATCCATACAAGGAGTTTCAAATGAAAGTATGCAATAAAACAGCGATTGCTATTGCATTAACAGGTCTTTTGGCATCTGGTTCAGCGTTAGCAAACACTGAATCAAGCCAAGTCGGTGTCATCTCTGACTTTAACGTTCAAGCTTATGGTGTTGCTGCAATCTCGTTAGTTAACTACAACGTGGGTGACAACAGAGACGCAAGCACAGGCTTTGCGGTAGAAAACGAATCACGTATCGGCTTCCGTGCTTCTAAAGACATGTTCGATAATTTCCTAATCACAATGCAAATCGAATCTGGTTATGTAGATAACACAGACTGGGGACACGGCGGCGTTTCAGGTGGTGTTCTAGGTTTCCGTGATACTTTCCTTGGTGCTTCAGGCGACTGGGGTAACCTTCGTGTGGGTCGAGTTCTTACTCCTTTATATGAAATCGTTGACTGGCCTTTCTCTAACCCAGGTCTAGGTGCAACATTTGATTGGGGTGGCATCAGCGGTCACTACGATCGTCAATCGAACCAAGTTCGTTTTGATTCTGCAAACTACGGCGGTTTCACTTTTGCAGCGTCTGTTGGTCGTGATGACAACGACAATGGTGGCGGTAGCGCAACTCGCGATGCTTACTTCTACAGTGGTAACGCTAAATACAGCTTCAGCACAGTGACTCTAATGGGTGCAGCAGAAGCAGCAACTCGCGCTAACCTAGATGAAACTTCAGCATACATCGTTGGTTTTGAAGCTGGTCTTCCAGCAGGCTTTGGCATCGCAGCGGCATTTAAGCATGAAGAAGTAGACAACAAAGCAGACACGACTAAAGGTAAGCAAACTCAAGACTCGATTTCTGTAATCGGTCAATGGTGGAATGGCCCACTAGGCATCAAAGCAGGTTACGCAGCTAACTTTGATTCTGAAACAGATGGCACTAAACAAGATGATGCAAACAGCATCGCATCTGTTCAGGTTATGGGTGTAATTAACGGTTTCGTACCTTACGTACGTGTTGCAGCTCGCTCTGACTTCACTGCTGAAAAAGACACAGATATCGTTACTCGCTTCGGTCTTGAATACGGCTTCTAAGTCTCATTTCTGAACGCTAGCCCTATATTAAGGCTCAGTAACTGACATAAAATCAAAACGCTGGCTTAAAGTCAGCGTTTTTTATTTATGCCAAGGAAGAGGCAAAGGTATGGAATAGGCGAAAGTATTATCGCTAATTTTATCGACCCCTCTTTTGGGGTGTTGAAATACATTGAGTAAAAGAGCACCTTCTTTAAGCATGTGGCTCACGTTGTATAAAGAAGACTCGCAAAGACCAGTATTGGGTTACTTTCATTTCCGTTAAACAAGAGAATTTATCATGCTGTATAAAAATAAAACTTGGATTGTCGCATTAATACCTTTAGCTCTAGGTGCATGTACAGCACTAGATTCATCGAGCGATTTTAGCAACTCTATTGCCAGTGTTGACACCCAACTAAACCATATAAAAGTGATAGGTAAAGAATATAAACCGGAAACAAAAGCTATTAATGGTCCAGCTATCCTTAAATCATCACTCCAAGTTGTGGATATATACCCTTTAAATAAACAAGCAACTTTGTCCTCTTACGTACAGATGGATGTGAGCTACTTCCAAAGCTATGATGAATATAAGTCAGCAAGTTACAACGGACAACAAGTCAAGCTAAGCCGCACCCAACAATCATCTTCCAGCTGTAATGAGCACTGTACTGCCACTCAATACTTCACCTTCCCTATTAGTGACAAAGACATTGCCAGCGCATCGACCGAAGGTTTAGATTTTGTATTGGCGTCCAGCAACAACACAATGAAAACCGAATTTTCAATTCCTGCCGGTTACATCAACGCAATTCACCAGACGGCTAAACTCAATGCAGGAAAAGTGCCGCAACAAATACAAGCTCCTGTCGCTCAAGCCGAACCTGTTGTCGCGACGTCAAAAGCCGAAGAAATGGTGCAATATTGGTACTCCGAGGCGACAGTAGAACAACAGAAGTCCTTTACCAACTGGGCATTTGAAAACAGAGACAGCATAACAAGCGCCTTCTCTAGCAACTCAAAGCCTGCGGAAATGATGGCTTACTGGTACGAAAAATCAACACAACCAGAAAGAATCGAAATCTTAAAGTGGCTACTAGAACGTTAATATATAGACACAATTCACAGCAACCGCTCAATATGGCTTTGCGGTAAGCTAACCATACATGCACGCCCCCAATATACGTGCATCATGACAGTGCCACTTCTTTGTGAAAGTTGGCACTGTCTCCCCTTTTATTTCTAAACTCCATCAGCACCGACTCTCTACAACCTCCTGCTACCTATCGAACTCCCCCTCTTGCTCTTGCTGTTGCTGCTCTATCACGATTCCCAGCTTTCACGCCCCCCTTCGCGACTACACAATAGAAACCAAGCAAGTCTATGTTATTAAAGAAAATCTCCATCAAAAATTCACTCTCAGACGCCCTCTACTGATAAGAAAAGGAGGCACTAAGGCTAACTAAAGTCATTAGGTATATAGAGCGCTATAACTGCGTAACAAGAGGAATATAGAGGTTAAGTTTACGGCTGTTCAAAGGTGGTTTTCTTATCCTAAAAAGAACGCCAATCCCACTAAGTAGGCGTTCAGAAGTAACGAAGGAAAAGTGTTCGAGAACAAGGCAGAATTTTTCGATAAGTCGTTATTCTACAATCAAAATGCTAACGCTGTTATTGAAGTGACCCCTTAAAGTTGGACATTTCTGTTAAGCTGCTTTCAAGGCCTGATTTCGATACTCTATCGGAGTCAGGCCTTTTAATTTCACTTTAATTCGTTTGGTATTGTAGTACTCGATGTATTCGTCAATATGAGCTATCAGATCATCGGCATCTTCAAAGTACTGGTTGTGGTACATTTCTGTTTTCAGTAAGGCAAAGAAGTTCTCTGCAACTGCATTATCTAGACAGTTTCCTTTCCGTGACATGCTCTGCGTTAAGCCACTTTCAGATAGTTTTTTCTGATATTTCTTATGCCTATATTGCCACCCTTGATCGCTATGAACGATTGGCTTAGCGTCTTCATCTAAAGTCGCAACCGCATCTGTCAACATGTCAGTTACCAGAGGTAGACGTACATTTTTTGCGACCTTATAAGCCACAACTTCCTGTGTGAACAGATCAACAATGGGTGATAGATAGACTTTCTGCTGTTTAACTTTAAACTCAGTGACATCCGTTACCCACTTCTCATCTGGTTTCGTCGCTTCAAAGTCTCGTTCAAGAACATTAGGGGCCACAGTTCCCACTTCTCCTTTGTAAGAGCTGTACCGTTTTGGTCTGACGGTAGACTTCAAGCCTAGTTGACCCATGAGCCGTTGAACCGTTTTGTGGTTAAGCATAACACCCTGTCTTCGCAGCTCTAAGTGAATACGACGATACCCATACCTGCCTTTATGCTCATGGTAAATTTGCCCTATTAGATCCTTTTCATCTTGATACTGTTCGGTGTCGTTATCTGCCTTAGCATGATAATAGAAAATACTTCTCGCTAATTTTAAGGCATGCAAGAGGTGTTTTAGTGGATAACGGCTTTTAAGAGCTAGAGCTACGTTCGCTTTTTCTTTGTTCGGCGATGCTTTTCCTGCTCCAGCTCCTCTAACTTTTTTAGAACAGCATTCTCGGCTCGTAAGTAGGCTAATTCCTCTTTTAGCTCCTCTAGCGTCTTTTCATCATCACTTTTTTGTTTGATAAAAGGGTGCTTACTCATTGGTGGTTGTCCTCTGCTACGTTCAAGCCCCTGAATACCATATTGTTTGTACTGTTTAAGCCAAACGGAGAGTGTTCCAGGGGAGGAAAAATTTAATACCGCACTAGTGTGGTTAATAGACCAGCCATTCGTCCACATTTTTTTTAACGCATGCAACTTGGTTTGAGCATTTTTAGCGAAATCATGAGGCTTAAATGAATCAGAACCATGAATCTCAAACACTTTTCCCCAGTAACGTATTATGGGTGGTGCAATGGAGTAGGTGTGAGAAAGATCGTAAGATGAACACTCACCCAGTAAAAATTGTTTAGCGACCGCACACTTGAATGCTCGGCTATATTTGGACATAAAAAGACCCTCAATAATCGGTGTCCAACTATTGGGGGTCAGTTCATATCGAGTATTTTAACAAGCTAGAACGGTCTGTTATTGAGCACGATTGACATAACAGACACAAAAAAGGCCAGCACATTGTGCTGGCCAAAAGGAAGTAAACACCCTACATCATTATTACTTCACTAGTGTAGCTCGACTTTGTTTTTCCCCGCTTGCCGATACACTGCGAACCCACACGTCTCCAGAAACAGCAGGACGCTGAGCATCTTGGTACATTACCCAGTTCTCACCATCAGTTGAGTACTGTAGCGCAACGCCAGGGAATTGAATGTTCATAGCCAGTTTGCCATCAACAATTGCCGCACCCGGTACAGGTAAACGGTAATCAATGCCCGCTTTCTCAAGCTTAGCTAATTCACGCTGCCCCATAACGTTGGCAAAACGAGTCCAATCAGATAGCAATGCGTCTTTATTTACAAGGTTTGTCTCTTGTGAATATTCAACACCCGCTTTGTACTCATTTTCCCAGCTAGCGGCATGCCATGCACGCTCTGCTGCTGCAAGTACGCGAGGGAATACCATGTATTCGTACTGCTCATCAGTACGAACTGTTTCAGACCAAAGTTGCGCTGATAAACCAAGGAAAGGCTTCGCTTCAACTTCACCCTTCGCCGCAAAACCATTACCATCACGGTCTACAGATGTTTCCGCATTTTGTGGCATGTTTTCTGGTGCAAATGCAAACATCTTACGAGTGTCGGTTGCACGTGTTGCCCAGTAGTAACCACGCTCTTTCGGGTCAACTTCGTACGGGAAGTCCATGTAAACGTAATCAGGGTTAGACGCAATGACTTGATAGCCTTTCTCTGCCCACTGATACACATTCGTTGCGCCGCCCCAGTACAGTGTTTCCCAGAAGTTTACGCGCGTATTTTCAGTCGCGAATGACTCTGGACCTTCACTGTATTTCAAGCCATCTTCCCAAGCTTGGAAGTTTGGAATACCGTGCTTCGCTACCAGTTTTGAGACTTCTTCTGCAAAGTGACTTGGGATATGTTCAAAGTTTGCCACTTCACCACTGTTAATCAATGCCTGACACTGTGGAGACTTCGCAAATGGCTGATCTTGCGCAGTTAGGTCAATATTGCCTTTCCAACCCACTTTTTCTTCAGCCGTAATGTCTTGGAATCCAGCGCCTAGCTTGATGTTTTTAGCTTCATCACCACCGAAGTGCCAAGTTGTTAGTGGCATGCCAGCTTCTTTGTGCATAGCCGCAACTTCAGTAATCACTTTATCGACAAAGCGAGATGAAGAATCTAAACATGGGTTAATGAAACTTCTCTTATCGTAGAACTGAACCGTAGTAACGTTAGACGTATCTTGCGGGTCCATTAGACGATATTCGTTAGCCGCTTCTTCTTTACCTTCCGCCATTAGACGGTCGTAACGTGCTTCCATAGAAACAACAGCTGCTCGTGCGTGTGCTGGCATGTCAATTTCTGGAATAACTTCGATGTTACGCGCTTTCGCATACTTCAAGATATCTAGGTAGTCTGCACGACTAAAGTGTCCTGAGCCAAAGTTATCCGTTGTAGAACCAGATGCTAGCTGTGGCAACAAACACGTTTTCTCTTCTAGATCGAAACAGCGCTTAGAACCAATATCTGTTAGTTCAGGTAGACCAGGAATTTCTAAACGCCAACCTTCATCATCAGACAAGTGAAGGTGAAGTTTATTCATCTTGTACGCCGCAAGTTGATCAAGCGTTGCCAAAATAGCGTCTTTAGAGTGGAAATTACGGGCAACATCAACCATCACACCACGGTAGTCAAAGCGTGGCGCATCTTTAATATCAAGTAGAGGAAGCTGCGTTGGTGCATCAAGGTTCACTAAAGCAAAGATAGATTGCATTGCATAGAAAGCACCGGCTTCATCGAATGCCTTAATTTCAACATGATCTTTAGCGATATCTAAAGTGTATGCACCTGTTTTAGCAAATTCGTCTTTAAATTCAGCTGGCGCGATAGCCACTTTAAGTGGCGTTTTACCTTGTAGGTTCACACCTAATAGGTCAGCGCGAGTTTGTAACGCTTGTACCTGATCAGCAGAGAATGCCGCAGTATCCAGCTTCAAACCACCAGCGATGTCTAAAGTGCCTTCTTTTACTTTAGTGTATGCAGGCGCAGGAATGATAGCTGCTGAAACATCTTCTTTTTTCACGTCACTGTTTTTATCAAAACGTGTTGCTGCGGTAGCAAAGACATTATTATCGCCAGGAGTACGTTTTAGGTTGTCGCCTTCAAGGCCACTAACAAAATCAGTCATGTCTACATTGCTTAGAGACACTAACTGTTTTGGCGTTGCATCGTCAGCTGCAACAAATGCGCCAGGGAAGAAGTCAGTTTCAAATAACTGCCAGTATTCACCAGTAAAGACTACATCAACACTTTCGCCCGCTTTAAAGCCAGCAAATTTATCGGTTGGTTCTAGTTTATGTAGGTCACCAGTAATTCGAGTGATCTTAAATTGATCGCTATCGACATCTAGAATCAAACGGATGCTATGGAAATAAATGGCCCAATCGTTGGACTCTACAGCATCACCGTCATTAGTTAGTGTCATCTTAACTTGGTTACATGATGCCCATTCAGCACCTAGGTCTTGACATTTCAGACCATCGTTTGCCCCATGGTTTGTCAGCACTTCATATTTAATATCAAGATTATTCGCGAGTTTATCCACTGTATCCTGAGGAGAATCCTTCATAGATACACACCCAGCGAGCACGGTTATTACAGAGGTAGCAATAAGACTCTTTTTAAGCATTGTAAATCCCTTGTTATATTTTAATTTTTTAAGTTGGACTCTTTACAATTTAAAGGTAGTTAATTTGCATTGCAAATTTAGTTTTAAGGACAAAAACAAAGATAAAAAACAATAAAAACACCATAAGTAATTGTTTTTCAAAGAGATAAATAACATTGCATCTATTGCGGTTATTTTTTATGTGAAGTACATGCGGTTTTTTTATGTCAAAAATGTGATTGGGGGCACAAGCATGTTAAATAAATTGGCGGATTGTTTTCATCTTAGTCTGTGCAGATAATTATCCAATTAAATTCAACACCATAGATCGACTCGTATTCAGTCAATAATTAGCGTAAGTCATTATAATTTATAGCAATAACACTTAGGGTTACATCATAAGATAATGTTCGAACAAACCATGAATAAGAGTGAAAAAAAAGTACATATCTTAGATGGCAGCGATAATGTTAAGCGAAATGAAGTATCAGCAAACTAAATTCACATCAAAAAATAACAACTTATCTATGAAGCTCTATACCTCGAGATATTAGCCGATTCGCAGCAAATAAAAACGCATTGATTACAGCTAATCAATGCGTTTCATTCGACATTATACATGTATTAAGAGTCTGAATTTCTATGCTAAAAATTGGAATAACTCAAACAATTAGAACCAATGGTATGTGGCGGAAATACCAAAGTAGTTGATATCAGGGCCACCAATATCGTTGTACCACGTATATTCTAATGCGCCCGACCAGTTTTTATGGAATTGATACTCAACCCCAGCACCAAGATGTGGAGTCCAGCCTTGATCATCTTCATACACATTTTCGCCGTTTGCATTCCACTCATAAGCTTGGAAACCCACTTTACCAAATACAGAGAATTGCTTAGCAAATTCATAGGAAGCTTTTGCTGTGAGGTCTAAGGTTTTAGCTTCATAACTACCGGAAACATCTTTCAAGTCAGCTTCACCTAAATCATGATAGCCTAGCTCAAAGGCTAACCAAGGCAATGCCTGTATACCGAAATAAGCGCCCCAAGAAAATGGCGAATCATCCACACCTGCCACATCAGTAACCGCCGAGCCTAAATCTCCGTAGTTTGCTGTACCTAGCTTAATACCGCCGTAAAAATGAGAAAAAGTGATCTTATCTGACTCAGCAGCAAATGCCGTCGAAGTGAATGCTAAAATCAATGGGGCGATGAAAAAACGTTTATTCATTAGCTTCATATCCTTATTTAAGCTCAATAAAAACCTGATTAGCTTTAATATTAGACCTTGCTATCCATCACACTGTAAAACATTGATTTAATTGTAGTCCTAAAATGATCTTTGAGTAAAAACTGTGATCGACAACACAGATTGCTCACTATAAATCATCGCTGATATCTATCACAACAGAGCTGTTGGTTTTCTATTATTTAGTCAAAGAATAATCGTTCATTCGTGCATATCTTACCGCATCATGCCTAGAGTGAACGTTCAACTTTTTATACAGTTTGTAGATGTGGCTTTTCACCGTACTTTCCGACAAAAATAAACGAGAGGCAATCTGTTGATTTGAAATGCCATAAGCAAGCAGTTCAAGTATCTGTTTTTCTCTTGACGTGAGCCCAGACTCTTGTGATTCAATCGTTAAGTCTGTTGTGCGATAACTGCTTACCAATCGTTCCATGTAAAGACGAGGCAACCACAACCCACCACTGAATATATATTCGATGCTTTCATGGATGTGCTTAAGCAGTGCATTCTTTAATAGAACACCTTTTAAGAATTTCCAACGTAAGATATCTTCATCAACCTTATCCGGTGGAACATCGTGAACCATTAACGGCCAGTTCAGCATGTCAAAATCGGGCAGCAAATTTTTACTTTTAATCTGGTGTAAATAGCCATATTCGATCAACACTAAATCCGCCACTAAACTGTGACTTTTAGAGATGGCCTCTTCTGGTAGGTAGGTAAAAACATTGAGGTGAAGACTGGCGGTCAGTTGTTTTTCTAAAAGACTTGTTTGGAGACTATTCTCCGCAAGAATCAGTACATTTCGAGTGCTCATCTGTCGTGCTATTTATAGTGACTTCTATAAATAGCAAGGAAAGTCACTATCCTTTGTTGATGAATATTCATACAAAAATATAGCTCACGAGAACTAATTTAGAAAGCTCAAACCTTAGTTAAGGCTTAGTTCACGTCATGCTTTCTCCCCTAAAACTAGCACTTAGACTCTTTAATTATTATGCATTTTTCCATCATTAAAATTTTAAGATTCTGTTTTTATTGAAGTAACTTTCTAGTCACTGGTAGCGCTTACTTTCCCCTTGTTCTTAAAAACATAACTAGCGATCAACTTTATTCAGCCTTTTTTAACACTCTTATTCATACTCAAAGCAACCGCCACAAAAACACTAAATAAATAACTGATATTTATATGTTTTTCTTTAATCCCCCCCCCTAGCAACGTCTTTGGCAGCCAACAGCCTAACCCAGAGCTTTTTTCTCTACCTATAATCTCAGAACTCTCGAGGAGCAGTGGGAGTACGTCAGTATTTTGCAATAACCCTCAGCGGAAAAGAAAGGAAACGGGGAACTTATTATGAATCTATACAAAACCAATATCGCAATAGCTCTTGCGGCAGTTTTACTTAGTGGTAATGCATTGGCTAAAGATAACAAACACAATGATCCTGCAGGAGATACGACTACAGCTACGGTAAAAGACAGCTTTACCTATGACTCTAGTAAAACACTGAAAATTGATGATAGCTTCAAAAGCTATAATAGAAACGAATTAAAAGTCAATGCGACTTTTGTAGTGGCGAACTCAGACCTCAATGGTGATGTAAAAGATAATGAAGTTGAACTGAGTGATGCTTCTCCTTCACCTAGTCGTTCAAAAGGAAAAGGCCCATCTAACGGCACAGCTGGTGCACTAAATATAAGAACAACGAACGGAATAGATGGTATGCATCATATTGCCGGTATTACAACTGTTGCGCAAAATGCGGGGGCAAACTCTCTTGTCCAACAATCTGTAAATACCAACGCTAGTCTACACGGCAATTAAGCCTTACTAGCTAGGAGGTAAAGATGCGCTCGGCACTGTGTACAATAAGTTTGATGTTAACCTTCTCTATACAGGCTGAAGAAATCGCGCTACCTAGCTCCGCAGTCACCATTGATGTCATGGAGCAATCCAGGGGGCAAAAGCATGTTGAGCTTGATGTCACTAATTTAACTTCAGATATCAATGGTGCGTTAGATGGTAACGTAGCCGACAATACAGTAAGTGGGAGCAATATAATGGCTTCAGGTGCATTTGCAGACAGTTCTGGTATATCAAGTGTTATACAAAACACTGGCAATAACGTGCTCATACAGAACTCAACTGTAATTAACCTAAGTATCAAGTAGAACGATGTCATGCTAAAGAGAATGAAGCAATGTCTAGTTGGGTTGGTGCTGATCTATTCAGCATCAACTCTTGCTATCGACTTTTTACCCCACCGAGCCAATTACTCAGTGCCGGTAAAAAGTTACAAAGAGACCCTGTTTGGGGATGTTTATCTTCAGCAATATGACTTTAGCTGTGGCTCTGCGGCATTGGCATCACTTTTACACTTCCACTATCAACGATCCGTAAAAGAACAACAGATCTTTAATGTTATGTACGACAAAGGCAACAAAGAGATCATCAATAAACGTGGGTTTTCCTTACTTGATATGAAGTACTACTTACAATCTATCGGCTTAAAATCCGATGGCTTTAAGTTAGGTTTAGAACAATTGCGGAAGATCGGGGTTCCAGGCATTACACTGGTTAATTTTGATGGCTATATGCATTTTGTCGTAATTAAAGGGATGACCCAAAACAAAGTGATTTTAGGCGATCCCTCACGAGGCACGCTGATTATGTCTATCTCTGACTTTCAGTCTTATTATTCAGGGTTAGTTTTATTGGTTCGCAGTGAAGCCGATATTGGAAGAGAAAGTTTTATTCAAGATGAAAACTTTTCCTTATATCAGTCTTCGCCTTTAGATACAGGTATATCAAGAGACTCTCTAGGGATATTTAGCATTACATTGCCCGTTTCTGGAGATTACTAGGAGCTCCTATGATAAGTCATAAATTCGCCATTACCTGTGCGTTATGTTTACTGCATAGCGCTCCAGCACTTAGCGATGAAATTAACTTGCCACATGTACAGGTCTTAGATAACGCAACTCTTTCTGAACTTCGCGGTGGTTTTCAGCTTGCCAACGACTATATTGTTGACATTGGTATCAGCATCAGCGCCGCAGTTAATGGTAAAAGATTCTATCGTAGTACCATCGCTAATTTAGTGTTTAAAAACGGTACGCTTACTGCAAAATCCAAACCCAATATTCCTACTTCGGCTGGTCAATCGGGCCTAGTAAACATCGTTAAAGTTGGTGAGGGTAATATTGTCGAAGATGTACCAAGTCAGCCAGATCAATCCTATATAAGCCAAACTATCTCTACTTCAAGCCTTATTAATATTATTCAAAATACACTTGATAACAATGTACTTGGTCTTGATACCGTCGTAGACATCGATGCTAGAGTTAAAGGGATAAACAAACAAATAAGAGATGACATTCGTCTCAAAGGTGCACTACTGAATCACCACTATTGATGATTTGAAATGGGCACTCTTAGTTTGCCCCTTGCTTTAAAAGGCTTGCCTATAGCATTTGTTCGCATTGATGACTTAAAAATAAATCTCGGTAAAGGATATTGCCGAGCTGGTTATCTCTGGACCTTTTTAACTGACTCTAAATGTCATGAGCATCGGCTCAGATTAAAAGTAATACGGTACTCTTAAGGAGAGTTGGAAATCTGGAGTATCTTCCGTCAATCCGGCTTGAGCACTGATATTTAATGACGAGCGGTCATTCATCTTAAGGTTCACACCCATAGTCAAAGAATCTAAATGAAGTAACTTTGCGTCATCCGCTTCCTGACCGTTGACCTTACTTTTCAAAATCGTTTTATGACTCACACCTAACGAGAATGATAAATCAGGATTTACCGCAAACCCCATTCCACCACCAATAGAAATGGTATCCCCAAGGGCAATTTTCTGCTCATCAGAACCCACTTCAACGGTATCTTCTATATTAAAAATATACCCAATATTGGCATACAACACGGCCGGATCAGATGGGTAAAGCATGGTTAAACTGGGCTCGACACTCCAAAACCCTGAACCCGTAGACACATCTTTTAGAGTATTGGTACTTTCATCAATCTCTATATCATAGGGAGAACGACCGGTTCGAGTTTTAACTCGCAAACCACCAATCCAATACGGGGTGCTATTAAAATTAAACTGATGACGTAATGCCACTTCCAGATCCCCAATTGCACCACCGCTGTTCGAGCGATTAATCACATCTGGTGATCCGTCTTGTATGGGCCGAACTACAACCTGATCGTTTCGGTATACATAAGGTAAGCGAAGTTCAAACTCGGTAGCATTGGTTAAACCAAGCCTTGCCGTTAAACCAAACGTCGTCGTTACAAAATCAGCATCACTCACCTCAATACGGCCAACGATCAAAGTAGGCAATACGGTATACCCCACCACTGACACCCGATTGGATGAATTTTGTGTAAAGCTTAAAGACCCTTCTAATGACCAAGTCCCCTTGGGAGATAATACCCCTGGTTTATCAATCACATCACCAACTGTCAGTGTGACGTCACGCTTCTCTTCTGCACTCTCTTGCGCATAGATATTGGGTCCCACACACAATAACGCAGCACCACACCAAAGGTTTAGTTTGCCTAACATTACACAATCCTTACTGACGTACGGTGTATAATTTT
Source organism: Vibrio ezurae NBRC 102218 (assembly GCF_000467185.1). Lineage (GTDB taxonomy): Bacteria > Pseudomonadota > Gammaproteobacteria > Enterobacterales > Vibrionaceae > Vibrio > Vibrio ezurae. The sequence goes on along the minus strand of NZ_BATM01000033.1, from coordinate 2,341 downwards.
TAGACAAGTTTTCGCTTTATAGCAACTATTGTACGAAAAATAACCACGCATCAGACTCATTGTAATGAATACATGAGTAGAAAAAACACGCTTATCTTGCAATGAAAAAAGAGAGTATGAAGGAGGGTTGATCAGTTTGCGACAGTACCTATTTCGAGTACTTTCAGATAGTCTAAAACGACAAAACCCCGCAACAAAGTTGCGGGGTTTCTAAAGGTGGTCGGTGAAGAGGGATTCGAACCCCCGACCCTCTGGTCCCAAACCAGATGCGCTACCAAGCTGCGCTATTCACCGAGATTTCATCAATAAAGTATTCACTTCATGATGATTCAACAAGAACTGTGTTCTGCTGAGAAGGCGTATAATACGGATATTTTGGCCCTGTGCAACACCTAATTTTATAATTTCTTATTTGAGGCTATCAAGTGGTGATTATTCGCTCTAACATACCAAAAACCAACTATATACATCAAAAGCACACATAAGTTAATTACATAAGATTAACATTTGATTTAGATCATAATAGCATTTTCATATCAATCTAATATAGAGAGGTCGTTCAGCAATGAACGATGTATCTCCTCACTAGATCATTGCGGCTATTTTGTTGCACCGAGTCAATTTGAATTGCCTCGGTTTTTCTTTTTTAAGTGACGTTCCGTTTTTTCCAATTATAATCTCCCTATCTCAAACAATTTCTTGATGTCTATGTCTGAAGAATTTGAAAATGATTTTTCCTTCCAGGAAATGATGGGAGATGTTAAACCTCTCTCTCAAGACACTGCGGTACACAAAAAATCTCACACGGTGGATGAAAATCACTTATTGAGACAAAAAGCAGCAGTGAGTATTGAAGAAGAATTACCAGAATACCTAACACTTGATAATGCACCAATGCTAAAGCCTGACGATATTATTGAGTTTAAACGTAGTGGCGTACAAGACGGTGTCTACCGAAAATTAAGGCTCGGTAAATACCCCATTCAAGCTAAGTTAGATTTGCACCGCAGAACTCTAACTCAAGCCCGAGATGAAGTAGTACATTTCCTTAAACAGTGCTTAAAACTCGACGCCAGAACCATCATCATTGTGCACGGCAAAGGTCACAACTCAACGCCACCAGCATTGATGAAAAGTTACGTGGCTTTTTGGCTACAACAAATTAATGAAGTGCTCTGTGTGCATTCAGCTCAAACCTTTCATGGCGGAAGTGGCGCCGTGTACGTAATGTTGAAAAAGAACACAGAAAAGAAACTAGAGAATCGAGAACGACATCAAAAGCGTCTTGGTTAACTCAAACAGAGAGAACTATGTCCGACAACGCAAAGCGATTAAATAAATTCATCAGTGAAACGGGTTTTTGCTCTCGCAGAGAAGCAGACCGACTGATTGAACAAGGCCGAGTGACTATTAATGGTCAAATCCCAGAAATGGGTACCAAAGTCACCTCTGGGGATGAAGTTCTAGTGGATGGTAAATCACTTCGAGCCAAACAAAAACCAATCTATATAGCGCTCAACAAACCAACGGGTATCACCTGTACGACTGAACGAGACATACCGGGTAACATTGTTGATTTTATTGGACACAAAGAGCGCATCTTCCCAATTGGTCGCTTGGATAAGCCCTCTGATGGACTGATTTTCTTGACCAACGATGGTGATATCGTTAATAAGATCTTACGTGCCGGCAACAACCACGAAAAAGAATATGTGGTACGTGTCGATAGAGCGATCACCCCTGACTTTTTGAAAAAAATGGCCAATGGCGTATCCATTTTAGATACCGTCACTCTGCCGTGTAAAATCACTAAAGAATCAGAATACAGCTTCCGTATCGTATTGACTCAAGGCTTAAACCGCCAAATTAGACGCATGTGTGAAGCACTGGATTACCGCGTATTCAAACTGCGCCGCGTTCGCATCATGAACATCACCATTGACGGTATCCCTAACGGCAAATGGCGTTACTTAACCGATGATGAAGTGAAAGTACTGCTTGAGCTGAGCGGCGACTCTGTAGGCACCGAAGAAGCGTCCTCTAAAGATGTAAAAGGCCGACGCATCAGAAAAGCCACCGATGCAAAACTCTACGATAGCCGAGAAGAAAACCAAGCTTCTAGAGCGCGCCGCAACCGTGATGAGCAAAAACAAGTGTTTGATGGCAAGTTCACCCCAAGCAGGCACCGTCCAAATGGCAAGCCGGCAAACCAAAAGTCCTCAGGCAGCAAACCGTCAGGCAACAAGCACTATGTCGTGCCAAAAACAAAGCCCGCTGCTTCTGAACAACCAAGCAAGACTCGCATTAAAGGTAAGTTGAGTTTAAAGAAGTAACTAAGACC